>CAINGU010000087.1 GCA_903848645.1 uncultured cyanobacterium
AGGGGGCAGGGGGCAGGGGGCAGGGGGCAGGGGGCAGGGGAGAAATTTCTTCCTTCTTGTTTCTTTCTCCTGACTCCTGACTCCTAGCTTTTATACAAAATTTCATTCCGATTAGCTGCACCAAATTTGGGTACGGAATTATCTAAATGAGGTACAAGGGTAGCAGGAATATCAGTAGATACTTCTAATTCTTTTTCTAAATGTTGGAGAAGTTTATCTTGTTCAGTCCGAAAAGCCGATACATTTACACCACGGTTAATGATTGTAAACCAAACTAAACCGCGATCTTTTGTGGGTAAAACTCCAGCTAACGTACTAACATCATTGAGAGTACCAGTTTTGATGACAGTTGCAGTAGGCATATGTCGAGAATGTATTGTCCCTCTGTGATCTAGCCCAGATGTGGCAAACAAATCGGCTAAAGTTAACTGATAGGAACTAGCTTCCCGTTGCAATGCCATGAACATAGCGCAAACTGCTCTGGGAGAAATCCGATTTTCTTTACCTAAACCAGAACCATTAATCAGGAGAATTTCTGACTTTGGGATTCTAGCAAGTTGGGCTGCTGCGGTGCTAACTACATCTGCTCCTCCTACAGAATCCGCTAACATTTCTGCAATGTCGTTATTACTGAAAACGTTCATTTCCTTGATGATTTTTTGCAAAGGTAAGGAAAGATGACGTACCAATAAAGTTTGTCCTACTTTTGGTTGAGCTTCTACTTTGATATTACCGGCAATAATTACTTGGGGTTTAGGTGTTCCCTTGGGCATAATAGAGTATTGGAAACTCAGAGAACGCGACCAAGTTTGGTGATTTAGTGCTTGTTTGAGTAATTGACCGGCGAGTAAGGGATGACGTTGGAAATTCATGGCAAAAGCCCCAGTAATCACCAAATTCCCCTTTACTTGTTTAATACCCATTTTATTCAGAGTATTTCCCAGAGCGATCGCTTCCTCCCCCACAAACATGGGATCACCACTACCAGTAATCACTAAATCACCCTGCACTACCCCATTTACTAAAGGCCCGGTGCTACTAACTAAAGTTTCAAATTGGTGATTTGGTCCCCAGGCTTTAAAAGCCGCTAATGAAGTAGCAACCTTAGTTAAAGAAGCAGCGGGTAAAGGTATAGTACCTTGATGATTAGCCATCAACATTGGTCCCGACTGTAACCAAATACCCTGAGAGGACATGAGATTTTGGTCAATTAATTTGGACGTGATTAAACCTTTGAGATATTCTTGGACTGTGATAGCTGCGGCTGGGCTGGGATCAGGGACAAGAATAAAGCTAGGGCTACTTTGCCAAGCCAATACACTCAAGGCTTCTAAAGGTTGAATCTGCGTCTTAGCCATTTCTAACCACAGAGAAAACAAACCTGATCCTAATAATTCCAGCATACTTAAATTCCTCTATTGCTTAATTAGTAATTACTAAAAGTTTTCTTTACTTTTTTAGACGTAAGCCATGCCATTTGGCTATTTGGAATTTTAATTTCCCTCTTTTGGAATCAACTTCTACTAATATACAGGCATGATTATATTTATCAGTATTGAGTCATAATAACTGGTACTTTACACATTTATAAGTAGAGTTAACTACATGATTTTTACAGAGAATATCCATGGTATGCCTGTAAAATAATATGATAGGCAGTTGTGCATTTACAGCAGATTTCGCTCTAATGAGGTACAAACTTGAATTATAAAACTTTTGTAGTGCGGGCATCTTGCCCGCTGGATATGTACCTCATAACACCGGAAAGTGCTGTATTTTGGATAATTTTATCGGGCTTTTCCGCCAGAACCACAAACTTCAACTAAATGATGATATTGAAGAAGGAGTCAGTAGCCACCGAGTCAGAATCAATCAGTCGGGGATTGGGACCTGCAACTGAATTGTTGCACCACCAAATCTACGATTTGGGGGGGTGCAAAAACGCCGTTTATTCATCCGCTTTTTCGTTCACAAAACGCTCCCCTGCCTGATCCCAACGACAATTTTTAACACTCACCTACTTAGTCTATTTTCTTTCTGGATGTGCTGCTTCTTCTGGAGTAGGAATGCCCAGATGATTAATTACCCCAATCATTTGATATAAACGCCCTAAATCTCGTTGATTGAAATATAAAACTAAACGAGGTAAATCAGATGTTTCATCTTGCTCTTCTTGGGGTAATGCTTGACTTTTAGCAATTTTACCTGTCACCAGGATATCACTGAAGTTAGTATTAAGTGCTTCTACTTGATCATCTGATAAATCTTCTCTCAACCTGATAACTAACTGATCACCAACATAACGACTAGAGTGATAAACTTGGTAAAAACTAGTAATAGCATTACAAGCAACTTCTAGATTATCTGTAATAGTGTATAAGCTAGGATCATCAGGACTAACAAGCCCTGTTTTTACCAATTGCTCATCAATATATTTACTCCAAGAACGCCAATAATCACCTCCTGGTTGATCAATTAATACTAAAGGAACTGGACCAAATTTACCAGTTTGGCTTAATGTCATACATTCAAAAGCTTCATCTTGAGTCCCAAAACCACCAGGAAACAAAGCCACAGCATCACTTTCTTTGAGAAGAAATAACTTGCGAGTGAAGAAATATTTAAAATTAATTAGTTTAGCATCACCTTCAATAATTGGGTTAGCTTGTTGCTCAAAAGGTAACTGAATATTTAAACCAAAGGAATTTTCTCTACCAGCACCTTCCTGACCAGCTTGCATAATACCACTGCCACCACCTGTCATAACCATAAATCCTAACTGAGAAACAGCGCGACTAAATGCAACTGCCATTTGGTAGGCTGGGGTATCTGGTGCTAGACGGGCAGAACCAAAAATAGTAATTTTCCGAACATGACGGTAATCATAAAATAACTGAAAACCACGTTCCATATCAGCTAAAGCAGCAGATAATATTTTCCAATCAAGACGTTCAATTTCACTATCAGCAAGACGCAAAATTGTAGTTAGCGACTGCTGAATAAATTGCCGATGTTTTAGTGTCGGTAATCGATCTATTAATTCAGCAATATCCGCTTGGAGAGAATCTAATGAATAAAAGGAAGCTTCAGAGGTCATGGTTACTGCCTTAATAATGGCATTATATTTTAACCTAAGTTGTTAGTACGCAGAGCGGAATTTAAAATTCAAAATTCCCTATTACAGCACTTGCCTCTGTTATGAGGTACAGTTTTTTTATCCTCAAACCCGTAGGGGCGGTGTTTCCCCGCCCTCGATTGTATTTCATTAGAGCCAGAACTGCTGTAAATAGGTTGGCGTTGAAAATTGTCGTTATGGCAAGGCAAGAGGCACTCATGCAAGAGTGAAGAAGTTTTGGGCGATTTTATAAAAAAAGGGAACAGATAGGAAACACTCATTTGCACCAGTTTAGAGCTTCAGTCAAAAAAAAGATGTTTTTAAAAGATGCGTACCACGAGAAAAAACTGTGTCATTATTTCCATCTCATGTTTTTAAACATGAGTTTTTCCTGTTTCCTGTTCCCTCTGACTTTTCTTTACACAGATTGGTTTTATTGTGTTCACCTGCTTATACAAAAATGGTACTTCACCCTATCTTTTTCTGTTGTGAAAAAAAACATAGGGGACGCACCATGTTTGTCCTGTAATTTATCTTGTAAATGAATAACTCAAGAGCATTTTGTTGCCTATTGAGCTTCAAAGATACTTTTCCAAAGTGTTAGATAAAGTGGTTTTAGGTACAGCACCGACAACCATATCTACTTTTTGTCCATCTTTGAAAATCATTAAGGTGGGAATACTGCGAATACCGTACTGACTAGCAATCTGAGGATTTTCATCAGTATTGACTTTGACAACTTTTAAGATATCTCCATACTGTTCGGCGATTTCGTCTACAATAGGGCCTACCATTCGACATGGACCACACCAGGGAGCCCAAAAGTCAACTAAAACAGGTACTTTACTGTCGAGGACTTCTAATTGGAATGTAGAATCTGTAACTTGTGCTGCTGCTGACATACCTAAAAACCTTGCCTATGATATTTCTGAGCTTGGTGAAAATTCTACCATAGCAAAAACATCCTCTTAGGGATATAAGGATATACATTTACAAAGCAATTAGAAAACTTATATCCAACATAAGGAACCGCCCGAACATTAGTCCGGGCGGAGTGTGGTGTGAGGAGTGAACGGAAACATTTGTCTCCGCCATCTCTATTGTAGGTTAGATATGTGATTTTTCCAGTGATTCTGAAAGTTGTCAGTTGTCCGTTGTCCGTTGTCAGCGGAAAACCTTACCAATGACCAATGACCAATGACTTATTTACCCATACCTAACTGTTGGGCTTTTTGGTAAACTTTGCCTTCGGTTAGCAGAGAAGGAGCAATGACAACTTCAACTTGCTGCATTTCTTTGATGTTTTTAGCGCCTAAAGTTCCCATACTGGTCTTTAAAGCTCCTAAAAGATTATGTGTACCATCATCTAAGCCGGCAGGGCCTGTGAGTATTTGTTCGAGACTTCCAGTAGTACCAACGCGAATGCGAGTCCCACGAGGTAATAGTGGGCTGGGAGTTGCCATACCCCAGTGATAACCACGCCCAGGGGCTTCGGCGGCTCTGGCAAATGGAGAACCAATCATCACAGCATCAGCACCGCAGGCGATACATTTACAGATATCTCCTCCGGTGATTAAACCGCCGTCAGCGATGATAGGGATATATTTCCCGGTTTCGTGGTAATAGTCATCTCTAGCGGCTGTACAATCAGCGATCGCTGTAGCTTGAGGTACACCCACACCCAGCACTCCGCGAGAAGTACAAGCAGCACCAGGTCCGATACCTACTAATACTGCGGCTGCACCAGCTTTCATCAATTCTAAGGTGACTTCATAAGTGACGCAATTTCCCAAGGCCACAGGGATGGGCATAGAACGGCAAAATTCCGCTAAATCAAGGGGAATAATGGATTCTGGTGATAGATGATTCGTAGAAACTACGGTAGCTTGGATAAAAAATAAATCTGCTCCTGCTTTAGTTACGACTTCACCATATTTGCTTGCACCTGCTGGAGTTGCGCTAACTGCCGCAATACCGCCTTGTTGTTTAATTTCCTGAATACGTTTTTCAATTAATTCGGGCTTGATTGGTTCGGCATATAATTCTTGCATCAGGCTGACAAATTCATCTTTGCCGACAGAGGCAATCCGATCTAAAATCGGTTCGGGGTCAGCATAGCGAGTTTGGATACCTTCCAAGTTAATTACGCCTAATGCCCCCAACTGGGACAAGCGTACAGCCATTTTCACATCAACCACACCATCCATTGCACTGGCAATAATGGGGATTTCTCGCTCAATATTGCCAATTTTCCACTTAGTATCAGCTAAACTCGGATCGAGTGTTCTGTTACCAGGGACTAAAGCAATTTCATCAATTCCATAGGCTCGACGAGCCACTTTTCCTCGTCCAAGTTGAATTTCCACGCTTTAATTTTTCTCAAAACTGTTTAAGCTAGGGTATCAAATTGTGGTGATATTGGGAATTGTTAGCCAATTAAAAATTAAAAATGAAGAAGGAGTTACCGAGTCAGTAGCCACCGAGTCAGAATGAATTATCACTCCTGAATTCTGTTCGATTAGAAATTTCAGAAATGTTGTCCACTCAATTAATCCGAATCTAGCGTTTATTTTTGACATTATTAGCACCAGTATAGCCTGTAGCTACCCAAATAATTGCCCTAGCACCGTCTCGGATAGATTTTTGAATAGGTTCTGGTGAATTTTCTGAAGGGACTGATATGGGTTTGAAATTCATACCCCGACTACCTAAAATAATTTCACCAACCACGGAAGCACGAGGCATATGAAAGTCAGATGTAATTAAATAAACACTTTTGATCCCACGAGATTGCAATTCATCTACTAAGGTAGTAAAGTTAGTAACTGTGTCTACTGCTTCATAATCTAAATTTAAACGCCGGGGATCAATTCCTGCATTAGCAAATATTTTTTTAGTATACTGAGGTGGACTGCCTCCAGAAATCCAAATGGGTATATTTGGATATTGATGAGCTAATTTGGCTGTAAACTTTTCTCTTTCTAAGAGGCGTGTAGAACCGCCCAAAACTAATATTGCTTGTGGTTGTACAAATTGGTTTTGTACTGCTTTGCACTCCCACCAGATAAGTAAGGATAGGATGCAAGCTATCAACCGCACAGATTTACCTGTTAAAAGTAGCTTATTCAAGGCTCTATAGGTATGTCTATTCGGACTGGAATTTTCTTTAAAAATCAGCACAATAACGGTTAAGGATGATGGTTAGGATAAGTGTTTACAAAGTATGTCTAAAAACCAGTGAGAAACTTTGAATCTACATCGCTATAATTTCTGCCATATCCTAAACTATATTAGAAAATTAATCAAAGGTGTCTCACCATTCATTGACAGCCTAATTTTCAGATGTACATAAAACAGCTAACACGCCCAAAAATTTTAATTTGTGTAACTTATTGCTAATTGAGTTGATGATTTATTGATTTTCAATTCTAATTAATGCCATCAGGAAATAATATACAAGGTAGGCTTACTGAAAAAGTTTTTTGTTAGGAGTCACCGAGTTAGGAGAAAGAAGAGGGCAACGTGCAATGTGATGTATTAAGTTTTATTAATAACCTGTAAGCAAAAAAAAGAAGCCCGAAATTTATTTCGGGCTTCTCATTTCCCATACTTAGGGTGCAAGGGCGTTACCACGAATTAAGCTACCAAGGGTTTTGGCAGTAATTTTTAATTGAGTGAAGGGGTTAGCGGGAACTACAGTTTTATAAAGATAACTGTCAAAAGTTAGCTTTTGTACATCCATGTCATCACACATTTCTACAAAGGCTTCACGGGTAGCATCGGAACGATAGAAGACGTTTTGGAGAATGTCTAATACTTTGTAGGTGAGTCCGTATTTCCTATCCCAACGCTTCAGGTATACCTTGAGGTCGCCTTCTGTGGGAATCCGCGCCCCACCGTTAGCTGCTTCGACAATGGCTTCAGCGCACATTCTGCCAGATTTGGCGGCGAAATAAATACCTTCCCCAGAGGACTTGGTAACGTAACCTGCGGCATCTCCTACCAAGGCGATGCGGCCGACAACGCGACGGGGGCGGGGATGTTCAGGAATGGGGTGGGCCTCTATTTTGATGATTTCACCGCCGGCTAGTTTTTCAGAAGCACGGGCGCGAATACCTGCTTGGAATTGTTTGATTCTGGCTTTGTTAATGTGCATTGTGCCAGTACCTACTGCTACGTGATCATATTTGGGGAATACCCAAGCGTAGAAGTCGGTAGAAACATCATCGCCAACGTACATTTCGGCGAGGTCGTTGTAATAGGCCATTTTGTCTTGGGGAAGACGAATGCGTTCTTGGAAAGCGATCGCATAATTGTAATCCCCTGCGCCCATATCCTTGGCAATGCGGGAGTTTGCCCCATCAGCACCAATGATTAAATCCACCTTCAGGGTTTTAGTCACGCCCTGCGCCCCGTCTCCTGTATGGTCAACGTAATGGATTGTATAGGGGTCAGACTTGCCGGAGGGGATATCAACTTTATGAACAGTGGCATTAATTAAATTTGCCCCTAATTTTGCCGCCCGGTCTCGCAAGAAACCATCCATCACTTCCCGACGGCACATTCCTATATATTCATCTTCATTTATCAGATTGATATCAACTTCACGATTAGAAGGAGAAATCATTTTCATCTTCCGCACCCGACGGTCAATGATTTCTGGAGGTAAGTCAAATTCACTCACCATACACAGGGGAATCGCACCCCCACAAGGTTTGGCGTTATCTAACTTCCGTTCAAATAAATACGTTTCAATCCCAGCTTTAGCTAGTGTTTCAGCAGCGCATGAACCCGCTGGGCCAGAACCAACAACAGCAACCCGTAGTGTCAAAGGTTTTCTCCCAATTATAAATATTTTCCCAAAGTATCCTATCACGGACTTTTGGCTGAATTTTCCCTTGGGCTTCAGGTTTTGACAGAAATGCAATATTCCTTAATATTTCGACACGAAAACTGCATATTTTCTATCCTAATGATAAGGATAATGCCGAAAACCCTTGAAGGTGCATCCAACTTAGGAGAATGAAACCTGAAAATAGGATTTATCCTCACACTGGCACAATTTAATTCTCAAGATTTAGATAATTTATTTTTTGGAGTTCCCTCAAATCCTGTAATCTAAAGCTGTAATCACTGGTTATACAAGCTTGAATAAATTACTGATTAGTATAGGAATTTTTGTTGGTTCTACCATTGGTAGCTATATTCCACTCTTATGGGGTGGAAGTTTGTTCTCAGTTGTCTCAATTTTATTCAGTGTAATTGGGGGTATAATGGGAATATTGATTGCCTACCGTCTCTTGAAATATTTAGGTTTTAGTTAACAGTAGGGGAAAAAAGTTTATGCAAACTTCTGTATTTGATAGTTTTTCCCGACAAATCAGTGTGACAGCAATTACGGGATATCAAAGATACATTTCCCCCCACAAAGGGTTTAGGTGCGCCCACCGGGTGTTACATGGAGGAGAATCTTGTTCTGGGTATGTAAAACGACAAATTGCTGAACATGGATTAAAAGCTGCTTTTGTCAAGTCGCAACAAAGATTTCAAGCTTGCAAACAAGCTAATCAAATTTTGCGATCGCAAATTGAAACCCCGGAATTACCAGAAGAAAATGAAGAAACAGAAATACCAAATACTAAAACAGCACCCATAAAAACTCCTCAAAAGTCCTCATTGTTCAATAATGATGGGATTAACTGTATTGATTGTGCAGATTTGAGTTGTAATTGTGCTGAATTATTAAATATAGTTCCCGATTGCAGTTTAGCTGATTGTAGCCTTCCTGATTTTGCTGCTGCTGATTGTAGTTCCCTGGATTGTGGTGCTGCTGATTGCAGTTCTCTAGATTGTGGAGGATGTAGTTGGTAAGTAAATTTAAAATTAAAAACAGAAAATTAAAAATTAATAAATTCCAAAATTAACCAGGTTTTTCTTCTACTCCCTTTCCAGTCTACAGCACTTTCCGGTGTTATGAGGTACATATATAGCGGGCAAGATGCCCGCACTACAAGAGGTTCATAATTCAAGTTTGTACCTCATTAGAGCGAAATCTGCTGTAAGAGGTTGTTTGAAAAGTCTAATTTATTACTTGCAAGGGCGACTAGAAGTCGCGGCTACACAGACGAAACCCACCTTCGTGGGTTCAAAAACCTTGATTTTTCATTAGTCCACGCAGGTGGACTTTGTTTGTGTAGTCGCGATTTATAATCGCCGGAAACTTTTCAAACATCCTCTAAGATTACCTATCTTCTTTCTTGTTTCTTATTCTGACTCCTGACTCCTAAACTACTTATCTTCCTGCATACTTCTCACAATTTTTGTGACAATTTTTCTAGGAATAAATCTCACACATTTTGCCATAAATTTATTCATAAAACCAGGAATAACAATTGTTTTTCCTTGAATTAAAGCATCATAACCAATTTGGGCTACAGTTTCCGCATCCATCATCTTTTTACCCTTCAGCAGTTTAGAATCTGCCATTCCGGTTCTTTCATGAAATGCGGATGTAGTTGAACCTGGACAAAGAACAGTTACGGTTATACCTGTACCTTCTAATTCATTAGCAATAGCTTCTGAAAAAGATAAAATATAAGCTTTAGTTGCAAAATAAACCGCCATTAAAGGACCTGGTTGAAAAGCAGCAGCAGAAGAAACATTGAGAATTTTACCATGACGTTTTTTAACCATTTCTCTGAGAAATAACTTGGTTAAATGAGTCAAACAAACCAAATTTACCTGCAACATTTCTAGTTCAGTATTGAGGTTAGTTTCATAAAATAACCCATGATTACCAAAACCGGCATTATTGACTAAAATATCAACGTTGATGCCAGCTTGTTGCAACTCTGTAAAAATTTCTTGAGGAGATGTGGATATAGATAAATCTTTAACAATAGGCTTGACAAAAATTCCAAACTCTTCTTCAAATTCAGCAGCTATTATTTTAAGTTTTTCTCCCATCCTATCTACCAAGACAAGATTGTAATTCTCATGAGCAAAAATCCGGGCTAACTCATAACCAATACCACTAGCTGAACCCGTAATTAAAACAGTTTCTCGACATTTTACGTTCATTTGAAAAAAGTGGGTTTGTATTAACAAAATAGGCACGGATAAACCGTGCCAAAACCATTAGACAAGAGTTAAGAAACCAGTTTGCACTAAATAAGATGTGTAAGTCATCAACAATTGAGAATCAATAGGAGGACAAACAATAGAACTGCCTTTGAGTGCTTCTAGAGTTTCTTGACAACTAATAATTGGTCTTCTCGCTTGTAAATACAAATCAGGAATGGTGATTTGTTCATCAGACCAACGTTCTAGCAAAAATGGCCGCAAAGTATATAAAGGATTGTCTTGAGATGTGACATTATTAATTAACTCTGCTTGCCATTCTTCGTAGGGAATCATCTTCAATGAAAATCCGAAAGAACGCACCCAATCAACTAAAGATTTTAAGGAAGCAGGTTGAGGATGTTGTAAATGGAAAGCCTTACCTACAGATGTTTCTTGTCGAGAAAGATAAACAACAGATTTGCTAACATAATCAACAGGAGACATATCTAGCATATAATCTACATCAGGGAAAGACCCCATTTGTAGACAACCTTTAATCATCAAATTGATAAAGTCATGGGTATTACAAATCCCAGTTTTGCTATCTCCAGAAATTAAAGGGGGTCTGTGAATTGTGATAGGTAATCCTCGACTACCAGCAATTTTTACTAATTTTTCTGCTACCCATTTAGTTTGGGAATAACCGAGAAAAATACCTTCCCAGTCATGAAAATTATCATCTTCTTTAACTAACTTACCAGCATAGGCAGTGGATTCAAAAACAGCCACACTAGAAACATAATGAACTGGTTTAACTTTAGTTTGACAAGCTAAACGCAAAACTTCCTGTGTACCCAAAACATTGGCTGTTTTTAATGCTGAATAAGGATAAACATAATTCAGCAAAGCTGCACTATGATAAATAGTATCAATATTAGCAGCTAGATTTTCAAATTGTTCTGCGTTAATACCTAAATGTGGCTGGGCTAAATCACCAATAATGGGAATAATTCTGCCACTATAATGATCTTGCCAAATGCCATATTGTTGCAAATTATTTTCTAATTTGCTTTTACCTTCTTCCACATTACTAGCACGGACTAAGCAATAAAGAGTTGCTTCAGATACTTCTAGTAATTCCTTGATAATGAAAGCGCCTAAATAACCAGTTCCCCCGGTTAAAAAGATATTTTTAGGGTGAGTAACAGAAACAGCAGTACCTATGGGCTGAATAGTGGGGTCAAGGACAGCTTCCGCACCTAAATCTAGAAAAGGAAGAGCAAGATTAACACTAGAATTTGTGCCTGAAGCTGTATCTTTTACTTGAGAATCATCACTTGATTCGTCTGCTAATCGCTGAGAAAGGGCAGCAATATTGGGATAATGCCAAAGTAAAATAGGAGAGGGTTTAAATCCTAGTAATTCTTCTAATTTACTAATGATCATCATGGCTTGAGCAGAATCCAAACCATAATTTTCTAAATTTTCGTCAACATCAATTTCTGCGGTTTCGACTCCGACAACTTCCGCAAGATGAGAAACTAGAAATGCTTGAATACTTTCAGCAGTATAAGACTGTTTTAAACTCATTTTTACTTCTCCAATGTAGAAGGAATTGGCTGATATTGACTGTAATAAGCAGGCATTTGTAAACCCTGCATTTTTAAACTGTGACTACGATATAAAAATGCTGCCCCTTTCATAATTTGGTCAGCAACATCAACAACATGACGCTGATTAGGTTCTGACAAATAAGAACCACGTACCCAGTCATTAAAGCCACCCATAGCTGGACCGCACCAAATTTGATAATCAACTTCCCGACCTTTTTCACCAGTGCTAGACCAACGAGAGGATAATCCTAAATACCAGCGAAAGATTACAGCCATTTTCAATTTAGGATTGTTAACTGCTTTACCCAATTTTTCAGGATTCTTTTGGGATAAATAAGCCGCTGCACTTTCCCAGACTTCCGCAAGACTTTTACGGAAAAT
The DNA here is from genome assembly GCA_903848645.1 of uncultured cyanobacterium. Classification (GTDB taxonomy): domain Bacteria; phylum Cyanobacteriota; class Cyanobacteriia; order Cyanobacteriales; family Nostocaceae; genus Dolichospermum. The sequence goes on from CAINGU010000087.1 coordinate 12,172, forward strand.
TTGTTTTTCTAACTTATCTTTTTCTGCTTGAGGAATCTGTTCAATAGAGTCGTAAGTGCGATATAGTTCATACAATTTTTGCGCTCGCATAGGGAACATTGTCCCCCGTTTGAGAACTTGTAATTTCACTCCCATTTCAAACATATCGGCTGCGGGAGCCATAATCATATCTGCCATTTCTGCTTGTGCTAATAACTTTTTAGTATGTTCACAAGCACCAGATTCCACACAAGATTGATTAATTGAACCAGTCATTATATAAGCAGCACCCATCATAAAACCAGCTAAAGCTGATTCTGGTGTACCAATGCCTCCAGCCACTCCCACTCTAATAGGAACTGAGTAATTATATTGGGCTTGAATTTCATCTCTGAGGGCAATAATTGAAGGTAATAAACATACTAAAGGACGATTATCTGTATGACCACCAGAATCAGCTTCAACGGTAATATCATCAGCCATTGGCACTTGTCTTGCCAAATTAGCTTGTAATTCTGTAATTAGTCCTTGCTGAAGTAATTCTTTGAGGATTCTTTCTGGTGCTGGTTGCAAAAATTTAGTTGCTACTTCCCGACGAGAAACTTTAGCAATGACTTTATTTCTGATATCAATTTGATTAGCTGCATTCAATCTTAACCCAGCAACTCGATAATAAACGATGTTAGGAGTTAAGTCTAAAAATGCTGATGCTTCTACAGTTCTGACACCATATTTAAGATATAAATCTACAGCCCGGCGTTCAATAGCTGGTTCGTTCGGACTGTGAATTAAATTAAAAGCGTAGGGTCCATTAGGTAAGGCTTGTTGAATAGTATTAATCGCAGTTTCTAACCTTTCTGGAAGTAAACCACCTGCACCAAAGGAACTTAAAATTTTCTCTTTTCCTAGAGCAATTACCATTTCTTCGGAAGCAATACCCCCAGCCATTGCTCCGGTCACATAGGCGTATTTTACACCATAAGCCGCGAGAAAACTAGGGTCGCCAAGTTGTTGTAAACGTAGGGGTGGAAGTGAAATTAAAAGTTCTGCTTGTCCAGATGAAACATTATCACTAGGTGCTAAATAACCATCATTAGTAGCACCAATTCTCCCTGCTATTTTAATAATATGACAAGGTTGATCTAATGTTAATAGTTTATCTTTGATGGCAGTTTTTTCAAAGCTAACACAATCTAATGAACCTTTCCAAATTTGGTGTTGATGATTGCAGGTGAAAAAACCAAGTCCATTATCATGTTTATTTAGTACCGTCTCGATTGTTGTCACGGTAGTTATTCCTCAAATAAAAAAGAAATTGAGACAATACCTTTGCCAATTTACAAAGGTCTAATACTGGAGAGAAGCGGATAAAAATACACCAAATCTGTAAGCTTGTAGAAAATCTTGACCAATAAAATAGGCTCAGTTTTTTGCGATACCTTGGCCAATTTTGAAAGCTAAGTTAATGATACTAAAAGCATGAACTTCCTTTATGGCAGTATTAAAAGTGTACAGGCTTATAAAGTAACACTAATATATTGGTCATCTTGGACAACTTGGCAAAATTTCTGTAAGCGCTGAACTTGGTAAACGTATTGTGAAAATGAAATATTTTTCTGTTTTTCGCATTAATTAGTAAACGCGCGAAGAAGAATATTTTTGAATTAATCAATTAGCATTTATGTAGGTTGGATTACAAGATATATAATCCAACACTGTTCCAACCTACGATAATACTATTATTTTTCTTCGTTTAGTAGGTTTTGAGCGCAAGCTAGTTGTAATTGAATGATTTCGCTCATTTGTTGACTAAAATCTTGTCTAGCTGCTAAGAAACTTGTGTGTGTTTTAGTTAATTTGGCAGTGTTGTTACTCAGGTTTTGATACTGAGCAATTTTTAAATCATTCATGCTAATTTTTCCACTAGATTCTTGATTTATGTTTTGCTTAATGATTTTTGTTGACTCAAAGAATTTTAGTTTCTTTGACAATTCCAAACCGTTCTCCATGATAGTTTTCATGGTATTTTTTTGTAGTTTGGGTTGGGGTTTGGGGTAAATTTCTGTGGGTGCTATTTTCTCCGATATCTGTAGGGAATTGATGATTTTATACTCTTGATGAGTAGGAATTGTTTGCTTTTGGTTATTAGCAAAAATTTGGCGATTTTCTGCATTCAAAATTGCAGAAGTCATGGAATTACCACCTAATGTAACTTTCCTCAGTGCAGCTTTTTTCTGTTGGGTGTTTTCTGAGGATAGGTTATACAAAGGAGAGAGATTCAAATTTACTTGGTGACTCAATAGTTTTGCTAATGCTTTAATTAGGGAACTATGGTCATCTGTACCACGTCGGTTTAGGGATACGGTTAGATGTTCTTGATTACCCAGATTTTTATCTATCCAGCGTGAACAAATACCACCAGCACCGGCTTCAATAAAGATTTTTGCTCCGTCACCATAGACGCGATTAACTAAGCGGGGAAAGTCGAGTTGTTGACATAATCCTGTAGCAATATTGTGAGCAATTTGGTTGCTTTCAATTTCAATTGATTGATATTCAGCAGCGGAGTAAAACTTGATTCCGGGGATTTTTTGCGCTGGTAAAGTGTATAATGTTTCCAGTTCTTGAGACTCTGATTGCATTGCTTGACAATGAATCACATGATCAAAAGGAGCAGGAAAAGAATTACAACCCAGGTTTTTAATTACTCGTTCACAAGCTGCTGGTTCTCCGGCAATTAATACTTCTTCTGGGGTATTAATCTGTGTTAGGTAAACACGGGTTTCATTTTTTAAACATTCTCTAACTTGGGCTGGAGTAGCCATGAGAACGTAGTTAGCCCATAACTTATTCTCTGGAATTGTGTCAGTTTTTGGTAGTCCCCAATATTCACGAACAGCATTTTTGGGACCTGATAATCTATCTCCAAATAAAGCTGATGAATTAAAGGTATGACTAACTTCATAAAAATTGCTCCATACTCCTTGAGCAACCATCATGCTAGTTTCACCTAAACTATATCCGAAAATATATTTAGGTTTAATTTGAAAATCTTCGGTGATAATTGTGGAGATTAATCTGGTAAAAAGCACTTCTGCTTCAAACATTGCTAAGGAATCATCCAACAATTTCTTTTCTAAGGTTTCCAATTGTCGAGTTGACAATTTACTCAAACTTCTCGGAAATACCAATTTTTCAACATCGGCTGCTCGTTCGTCAAGACTTTTGATAATGACATCATCTAAGACTTTAGGAAATAACCGGAAAAGACTCCGACCAATTCCTAAATAAGTATTAACAGCAGCGGGATAAACATAGGCAATTTCTCCATTTTTACCCAGGGGTTTGGGTGTAAAATAACTACCTATGGGAGTCTGCCAATCTTTGCCATTTGCAAAGGCATTAGTTACACCTTTTTTGGCAGAATTAATTTCTTTGATTAATTCTTTTTGGTTGCGTCCAGTCAGAGATAAGGTATATTTGCTTTCAGAGTTTTGTTGAAATTTAACAAAGGTTTGACTAGCAAGGTCTTTTAAAGAATCAGCATTTTCAATTGTTGCTTGCAAATGATCCAACGCTGCTAATAAGCTAGATTGATCATCTGCTGCAATGGGTAATAAATGCAAAGGTCTGGATTCTAAATATGTGCTGGTACGTTCTGGTTGTTGGGTTTCTTCTGATAGGATGATATGGGCAAAAGAACCGTCACAACCAATACTATTAATTGCAGAAATTCTAGATTTGACCTCTTTTTGCAAAAACCAAGGTCTGGATTCCGTAGCAACATAGAAAGGACTTCCTTCCCATACTTGCGGTGTTTTAACACCAGACCAATTGGGAGTTCCAGGAATATATCTGTGATAAATACTCAGCGCAGTTTTTATTAAACTGGCAATTCCAGACGCAACGAAGGTATGACCAATATTAGCCTTAACGCTACCTATAGCGCAGTGTAAACCATCTCCAACGGCAGGATAAGCTTGAAGGATACCGTTAATTTCGGCTTCGTCTTCTGCGGGAATACCACTAGCGCAGACTTCCAAATAATTAACTTTTGTGGGTTCAATTCCGGCTTGTTGAAAAGCCTGTTGACAGACTTGGGTAATGGTATGGCTATCTACAGCCATTGAGGGAGATTGACCAATGCTAATACCATCAATTACTGCATAGATACGTTGGTTATTTGCTAACGCCGTATCATGACGTTTAAGAACAACTGCACCTGCACCTTCTCCCACATTCCAACCATTGGCTTTTTCGTCAAAACTTAAAGTATTGACTCCTGTATTAATTGTCCCAAATTGACTTCGCAATAAGACATTTTCTACACCTCCGGCTAAGTCAACAGCACCCACAACTACAGCTTCTACTTCATTAGTATCTAGCAGCATTTGCGCTAATTCTAAGGCTTTAAAAGCGGCTGTTTCCACAGCACTAATGGTAAAAGATGGACCAGAAAAATTCCATAAAGAGGAAATCCGACTAGCCATAATATTGGTAACATAACTCAGATATTCACTCAGTTCAACTTGATTGTGAATACTATCTTGAACAATGCCTTCTAGTTGATTGATTTTTTCTGGTGATAAGGCCATTTCTGCCCCATTCAAACCATCTTTAATTTGCCAAGATGAATTCCATCTTTGTTGGAGTTGATGTACAGATAATTCTGTATCTGCGGCGATAATTACCGCTACATTACTATTAGGTGAAAGTCCGGCATCTTTGAGGGCGTGGTCAGCAACTCTTAATAATAAAAGTTGTTGAGCATTGATTTTTTCAACTTCATTAGGAGGAATTTTGTAAGCTAAAGTATCAACTTCAAAATTATAAATATACGCTCCTTGTGGGACTTTTCCAGCTTCTAAACCATACTCTCGCAGTAAAGTTTCTTGCTGATCAATACCATGCCATCTTGATTCTGGTAAGGCGACAAAATGCTGTTTTCCATCATAGATACTGTTCTCAAATGCATCTAATTCTTGACATTCACCAAAAAAGGCATCCATTCCCACAATTGCCATTTTTGCAGTCTTATTTTGCTGAATATTCATTTGCTTACTTCCCCTGTTCTAAAATGATATGAGAGTTTGTTCCACCAAAACCAAACGCACTTAAAGCTACTCTTTTAGTTTCTTGACTCGGCCATTTCGTAGGCGTTCTGACAATGTTTTTTGGAGAGACAACATTGTTTTCAGAACCTATGGGTTGAGTCACATGAATAGTTGGAGGAATAACCCCATGAGACATACTTAAAATTGTCTTGGTTATGCCTACCATGCCCGCAGCAACTAGTAAATGACCAACATTGGTTTTTGTTGAACCTACTAATGGTGCTGCTTTATATGGACTAAAAAAGCCTTCAATTGAGTTACATTCGGTGGTATCTCCCAATAGAGTGCCGGTTGCATGACACTCTAAATAATCAATAGTTTGGGGGTTAAGTTCAGCCTCTGAATAAGCTCTTTGATATGCCAAAGTTTGCCCTTGAGGATTAGGACTAAGAAGATGTTTACCTTTACCATCATTAGATAAACCATTGCCGCAAATTGTTGCCAGAATTTTGTCACCATCTCTAACAGCATCACTGTATCTTTTGAGCATTACCATTCCTATACCTTCGGAGGTAATTAACCCACGTGATGACTTATCGAGAGGACGACTAATGCCATTATCTGGATATCCTTGAATACCAGAAAATAACATTCTGATAAACAACGGATCTGAACAACTAATTGCACCAGCTAACATCAAATCAGCTTTGCCAGATTGCAAATAATGAGATGCTAATTTAATGGCATAAAATGATGATGAACAAGCAGCATCTATGGAGAAATGAGTTGCAGATAAAGAAAATGCCTTAGAAACTATAGCAGCAGGTAAACCGGAAACCATAGCATTATATGGAGAGACTTTTGTGGAGGTTAATGAACCTCCTAAACGAAAGTCTTTTTCCTGTAATAGTTGACCAAGTGCAGGTTCAATTGTTTGCTGATAAATAGGAGCAAATAATTGATTGGAAGCTTTGGTTGGTAATCCCAAAGTTCCTAAAATTACGCCACATTTTGCAAGTGCAGTTTGATTTCCCCAATAGCCACTTTGAACAATGGCTTGTTTGGCAGCGTACAATGACCATTTAAAGGTATTATCTAAGCTTTCTAGAAATGCCGGAGGTAAGTTATACTCGTTGGCATCAAATTTAAAGTCGCGGATAAATCCACCTTTTTGAAAGTAGAATTTTTCCGGTTTACCTTTATTTGGATCGTAGAATATAGCGGGATCTATTCCCAAATCCGCTACAGTTATAGATGATGTTGAATCTTTTTCTTCGGTGAGATTCTGCCAAAATTCTTCAGGATTATTAGCATCGGGAAATAGGCAAGATAACCCGATGATTGCTATTTTTTCCACTTTTAAAATCCTCATTGGGGGGTGAGGGAAGGAGATATTATTTACTCTTTTCCCTATGTTATTTAGGATTTACGCGATTCCCCAATGTTTACGGATTTATGGACGCAGGAAGATAATTAAGAGAAATGAACCACGAAGGGACGAAGGACACGTTCGCGAAGCGTCCCGAAGGGATAGGAAGAAGGGAAGAAGAAGAAAGAGAATTGTAGGTTGGGTTGACGGAAGGAAACCCAACAAAGTTTTGAGATTTAAGTTTTTACTTTTTATTCAACATTTTCATTGGCCAAATTACGGCTTTTGCTCCTAAGATTTTGGAGTAGATTTTTCCTTGACAATCATGGATAATGAAGTTGACTGTTGCACCTGTGTCGGTTTTGGCTATGATTTCACAGGAAACATAAAAGGGGACGTTAAATGGTACTGCTAGATATTGTTCACAGTATGTTAATTGTCCTGGTAAACAAACTTCTTTATGGATATAATTTAACCATAGCCATAATGTTTGGGTACTCAAGTCAATTATATAAGGGTTGTGCCATTTTACAGGGAATTGTCCTTGTTCTTTGGCTGTGATTTCTTGCCAACAACATTCGGCTGTGAGTTTTTCTGGACTAATATTTAAAACTTTGGTAATTTGCTGGAAAGCAGGTCCATGAAAGAGGGATAAGTCACCATTTTGATAGAATTCTTTGGCTGTATCAGTGACAATATTATCTTCTCTGAGATCCATTGCTTCATAAATGGGTGCTTCTGGCATATTTTTTACCAGTTTTATCAGAGAACTAAAGTGATAATGAGTTTTTCCTTCTGGGGTTTTACTCAATATTTTGGTTTGAAATTCGACAAAATCACCATCAACTTTGGCAATTTCTTGGATTTCTAAAATATGTTCTTTAGCCAAGGTAGAATTAAAGGTTATTCCTTTTAAAACTTTGAAGTCTTGGCAACTAAAATATGTATACCCTGGATAAATTTCTTCACAGCCATTAACCATCCATGATTTAGCACAGGTAGCTGGTAAAACTGGTGAACCTGCAATCGTATGATCATGCAAAAATGGATTTTCTGCTAATGTCATTCGTCTGCGAATGCGATAGCTACGAAGTTCTGAACCTAAAGGAGCAGGTGGTAGTTTCATGGGACTACCAATGACAACTTGTGAATGATTTTGATAGGCTGGATGTAGTTCATTAACTAACATTTGTGTCCCAACTTCTACAGGAATAATATCAATTCCTCTTTCGGCAAATGCCTTTTTTAATTGTGGTGTCACCATGCCACTATCCCAGCCACCCCAGTTAATTGCCACTACATGACAATTAGGGTTATATTGTTTCATTAAGTGGGCTGATTTACTGAGAATTTCGTTAGCGATCGCATAATCACTTTGACCGATATTACCATAAAAACCAGTCACGGAAGAAAACAATACTAAATGTTGTAGTTGCTGAGGATTAACACAACTGAGGAGATTTTCTAAACCCTGAACTTTAGCTGTGTAAACTTTCTCGAAATCATCTTCTGTCTTTTTTTCAATTAACTTATCTGCTAAGTTACCAGCACCGTGAATAATTCCGGTAATTTGACCAACTTTATCAGAAACTTCCTGTAATTTAGCTTGCAAATTTACAGTATCAGTGACATCAACACTAATATATTCAGCCGTTCCTCCTGCGGCTGTAATCGCTGCTAATGTTTTCTTAATTTCTCGACTAGAATTAATTTGATTAAATATCTTTTGTACCATCATGGGTGTTGGTTTCTCCCCTTGAGAAATCAAATTTTCCATAATGCGTTTTTTCAAAGCGGAATCTTCTAAACAATCACGTACATATTCCGGTTCCGTAGTGATTTCTGAACGACCTAAAAGAATAAACTTACAAGGTTGTTGTTGAGCTAATTTAATAGTACATTGAGCAGTGATTCCCTTTGCGCCACCACTGACAACAAAGACAGAAGATGGGCTAACTTGAACAGTTGCAGTCATAAATCCTCACGTAAAAATCAAAATATCAAACTCTTACTCTCTGAGACTCTGCGCCTCTGCGTGAAAAAAATCATCTAATGGTGGGCAATGCCCACCCTACAAATTATTCGGCTTTAGCCACCAACGTTACCCGTCCTTGATCACCATAACCAACTTCGCCAATATAACGATTAGAATCGTGCAATTCAGCCACAATATATTCAGCAGATTCGTGAGGATCTAAAGTGGGATTTAAGTCAATTGCTCGGAAGAATACCTGTGGCCATTCCCAGCGTAAACTCTTTGTTAAACCAAACAAACCAGCGCCAATTGCACTAAAATTACCTTGATGTCCTAAGCCAAATTCACCGTCAAGATGAGCCACTGTACAGAAACTTGTTCTTCCTTCCAAAGATGCGGCATTATTCAAAGTTGCTTTCAGATGTTTTGCCATTAAAAACACTTGTTTAAGAATTGCCTTTTCTGCTTCTGGATAGGAAATAGACCCAGGTTTTTCAGGAGTAAATTGAGGATGTAAGTGAATGAATGCCCCAATCGGTCCATGTTTAGTAGTCACACTTTGCAATAATAATTGCAGATGTTGTTCACTCATGTTTGCCAAAGTCACGCGGGTAACACCTAGAGGTAATGGCAATTGTTGAGAAACTAATGATTGGGGGAAACTCAAAACTACTACTTTCCAACCTTGTTCTATCAGTGCGTGGGCTAGTTTGGTGGTAGTTAAAGAACCATCATCAGTAATTAAACCAATGTGTCCTTCTGGTAACTGCGCTTCTAAAAAATCCGGTCTGGGTAAGGTTCTTAGCTTAACTGGACGACGGGGAAGATTGATGTCTACTATTGGTGGTGGGGTAAGAGAATCCAGGAGAGGGCGCAGGCCCTGCGCCCCTACGGTGGTGGTTGTTACCGAGTTAACATCAATGTGCGGCTTTTTTTTTTCACCTCCCACCAGTGATTGGAGGTAGTTAACGATTTGCCCGATTGTCCGCAGGTCGCCTAATTCTTCTATATTGGGTTTGGGTAAGTCAGGATAGGCTTCCTGCATTGCTCCCAGTATTTCTACCCGTTTGATGGAATCAATACCTAAATCGGCTTCCATGTCCATGTCTAGTTCCAGCATTTCCACCGGATAACCTGTTTTTTCACTGGTGATGTTTAACAGGGTTTGTCCTAAGTCAGCATATTCGTTGCTGGGGACTGGTTCAGGTATTACTTTCTCGATTACCTGGGTTTGAACTTGAGGAATGATAGCGGGTTCAGGTGCGATTTTTGCTGTTACCTGTTGTTGTCCTTGCAGATATTCGACAACTTGACCAATGGTGCGTTTTTCTGCCAGTTCTTCGAGGTTGGGTTTAGGTAAGTCGGGGTATAATTCTTGCAATCCTCCCAGAATTTCTACCCGTTTAATGGAGTCAATACCTAAGTCTGCTTCCATGTCCATATCAAGTTCTAGCATTTCGATAGGATAACCAGTTTTTTCGCTGGTGATACTTAATAGGTTGTTAGCTAGATCATCAAGATTAAGATTGTTATTTACAGGTGCGGATTCTGGTATGAATGCAACTGGGGACTGGGGAATAATAATTGGTTCAGGTTCAATTACTGGTGCAGCAATTACGGGTTCTGCAACTTCAATTATTGGGGGAATAGGTGCTGCTAATTGAATTTTTGGCTCAATTACTGGTAATGGCTGAGGGGGAATTATGGTGACAGTAGGAGCTACTGGTTTTATTTCTTGGGTATCGGAAATGAGTTGAGAATATTCTTCTTGAATGAGTTGGAAAAAGTGTTTAGTATATTCTATCTGTTCCCGCAGATATTGTTCATGAATGCGGAGGGTTTCACCTTGTTGAGAATGAAACTGGATCATGCTACGCTCTAAGCTTTCCATGATCACTTGCTTAATTTGAGCGGCTTCAGCAGAAGATTTAGCATTAGCAAATAAGGTGTTTTGCTGCTGCATTAATTGGAAGAAGGTTTTCGCGTATTCTATCTGATGATTTAGATATGTGCTATGAACTTCTAAATTCTCGCTTTGGTTATGTTGAAACTTACTGAGAAGTGTTTCTAAACTAGTGAGAATTTGTTGGCAATTTACAAGATTATCTGGTGTTTGCATCTTCTCTCTGGATTGCGGCGCGAATAATTCTGGGCTGGGTTCTTTTTGAGGTTCTTTTGTAATAATTGCAGTAGTCATTTGAGGCTGTAACTGGGTTTCAATGACGGGTGGTTTTTTATGTCCGTTACCGTTGCCGTTATGTCCGTTGGTTGGGGGAATTTTGGCAATTACAGGAGTCTCAATTTCTAGATTCTTGAATTCTTGAATTTCTGCCACATTGGGCGCGGGTTCTGGAATACTGGGCGCGGGCCCCGCGCCCCTACTGATTTTATGTCCGTCCGCTAATGCTTCTTTAAAGGCATTTTTGGTTTTATCAGAAATGTAGTTAATGCCAGTTAGTTTGACGCTGAGGGTCTTTTTGGTGGAAACCGGGGGAAGTATGGCAGGGAGTTTATAGGGGTCAAGATTGCCCAAATTCATGCCGATAACTCGCAACTGAACGGCGGCTTCTCGCAAACAGCGATCACTGTTTTTAGAGGCACTGGGATTCAGAGATATGGTAAGATGGGGGCGATCACCTAATGTATCTTTTACCAAGTTACTTAAAACCCGTTTGGGTCCAAATTCTACGAAACAATAACCACCAGCCGCATAGATATTTTCAATCTGTTGTTTGAACAGTACAGAACTAGCCAAATGGCTTTCTAAGTTCTTCTGAATTGCGGCTGCGTCGTGGGGATAATGTTTACCGGTGACGTTACTAAAAACCGGAATTTGCGGATTTTTGAAAGTTACCGATTTAGTGGCAATGGCAAAAGATTTTTGTGCGAATGCAATCAACGGAGTATGAAAAGCCGCAGACACAGGTAATAAAACCGCACTATATCCTAACTTTTCGCAAGCATCTTGAACTTTCTGAATTTCTAACTTTGGTCCGGCTAAAACAATTTGGGTGGGAGAATTAAAGTTAGCAATACTTACTTTTGGAAACTGCTTCAGCACCGGTTCAATTTTGCTGATATCTTCCTTCACCGCTAACATACTACCAGCGTCATGATCTGGGTCTTTGGGTGCGGCCATTGCCTGTCCTCTAGCTTTCACTAGGAACAAATAATCAGCTTCACTCAATACTCCAGCAGCCCACAAAGCGGTTAATTCACCAAAACTATGTCCTGCGGTGAAATCTGCTTTAAACCCAGCTTGTTGCAAAATTCCATACAACCCAGCACTAAAAACCCCAATTGCCGGCTGTGCATATTCCGTTCTTTGCAAAGCTGCAATTTGCGCTTTTTTCTCAACTTCATCAAAGCTGGAATGAGGAAAAACAATTTCAGAAACTGGTTGTAAATTGCTTTGCTTGAACAGATGATCCATCTTGCCATATAACTGCCGCAAGCTAGGGAAATTCATCACCGCTTCTCGTCCCATTTCCAAGTATTGAGAACCTTGTCCAGAGAATAAAGCGACAACTTTTCCAGCTAATTCCATTCCCAAAGAACGGTAATAAATACCTTGAGGATGTTCCCAAGAAATTGCATCAGGCTTACTTTTGAGTAAACCAAGACTAACTTGCAGTAACTTACAAGCTTCTTGTAAATTCTCAGATACAAACCCAATTCTTAGGGCAGTTTTAGGAATAGCTAAAGATTGACAATCTAACAATAATTGAGAATAGGATCTTTCTCCCTCGTTAGCTTGCAAATTATTTAAAGTTGCTTCTAACTTGCTAATTAATTCAGCATGAGTAGCACCAAATAATAGCACTTCACCGGCTGCACCATGTAAACGATAGGAACTTTGTTGTTCTGGTTCGTATTCTTCCAAAACAACGTGATAATTTGTGCCACCAAAACCAAAAGCACTCACCCCCGCACGTCGGGGAGTTTCACCTTCTCCCTTTATCCAAGGTCTAGTTTGAGTATTTAGATAAAAGGAGGAATTTTCAATATCTAATTTGGGATTTGGTTCGGTAATATTGATGGTGGCTGGCAATACTTTATGATGCAATGCTAGGGCAGTTTTAATTAAACTAGCTGTACCAGCAGCGGCTTTTGTATGCCCAATTTGTGATTTTACACTCCCCAAAGCAATATGTTGTTTTTGGGTGTCATGTTTACCAAAGAAATCTCTTAACGAACTGAATTCTATGGGATCTCCTGCCATTGTTCCTGTACCGTGTGCTTCCATTAAACCCACAGTTGCAGGAGAAAATCCAGCATCATCATAAGCCCGTTCTAAAGCTTTAACTTGTCCTTCTTTTCGAGGGGCATAAATACTCTTGTAGCGACCATCGCTAGAAGTACCAATTCCCTTGATTAGCGCATAGATTTTATCCCCATCTTTTTGGGCATCTTCTAAGCGTTTGAGGAGGATCATGCCGATGCCTTCACCTAACATCATGCCATCGGATTTAGCATCAAATGGTTTCACATTCTCGCTAGGAGTAACCGCTGGAGTTTTACTAAAGGAGATGTAAGCCATGATTGTGTTATCGGTGTCTACTCCACCGGTTAACATCATATCACTACGATGTTCAACTAATTCACTAATGGCCATTTTTAATGCCCCAAAGGAACTAGCACAGGCAGCATCAACTACACAGTTTGTACCGCCAAAGTTGAGACGGTTAGCAATTCTGCCAGCAACCACATTTGCTAACATTCCAGGGAAAGCATTTTCATCCCATTTCACATAAGCAGATTTGATTTTATCAACGATTTTTTTAGTATCTTCGTCAGATAAACCACTACTTTTGAGAACTTTTTCCCAAATTGGATATTCTAATCTGGCAGCTAATGGCATTCCCAATTGTTTGCCCATAGCCACACCCAAAATCACGCCGATATTTTCGCGGCTAAATTCACGGGAGTCACTATAACCAGCATCTTCCATTGTTTCTTTAGCAACTACTAAACTTAATAGTTGAGAAACATCTGTAACTTCTAAAATGCTGGGAGGAATTCCGAATTCCATGGGGTTAAAATCAACTTCAGGAATAAAACCACCACGTTTACAATAGGTTTTATCTTCTGCTGTTCTCGGATTAGGATCATAGTAATCTTCTACACTCCAATGGCTAGAAGGAACATCAGTAATACAGTCAATTTTATTAACAATATTTTGCCAGTAATCCCTTAATGTTCTCGATTGAGGCATTAAGGAAGCCATGCCAATAATAGCTATGGGAGTTGTGTGCAGTTTTCTATTAATTTCCTTAGTTGACATGGAATTTATCGAATTTTCTAAGTTTCCTGAATTCATTTTTCCTTCCTCTATAAACTTCAGCACAGCCTGTTCAAAACTATTAATTTGGGCTTCTAATTCCGTCAAAGAACTTTTTATTGTGTCTATCTTTTGAGGGGGGCAAGACATAGGACATAGACTAATTTTGAGTACCGTTAATTGTGCAGCAGGCTATAAACAGATAGTTAATCTGTATTCACCCAATCACCGCAGGTAAGTTTAAATGCTTGAATTTACATCAGCACCATAGAATATTTACCAATTAATAATTGATAATTCATTTTTGAAGCTTTAGGTAGGTTGGGTTAAGGAACGCAACCCAACATTTCATAATTTTGTTTGGGTGTTAGTAACCTACATTTCCTTAACACCAAGCGAACTGGCAATAGAACATACTTAAGTTGAAGGATATGTATGAAGACAGAAGCGTTTTTATCTCTTAATCATTGAATGTTTTACCTATGGAAGAATAACGTTCTGTTTGTTGATATAGCAGTTGCCAGTTTTTAAAGTCCAGGATAACCTATTTTAGATGATTAGACTGATAAAAGCTGCCAAAATCGTTACAAAATAATCAGCACTCTGTGGCAAATTCTATGAATAGTGAAAAAATACTTAAACAGCTTTTCAATAGTCTAGCAGTTTGTAACTTAGTGAGATACAAAACCCGGGTTTATCAAGGCATAGGTTTTGTTTCTTTAGGCAATTCTGCTGTAAAAAACTGAGTGAATTTTAGTATTTCTTCTGTTTATTGAAATTAAATCAACAATTTATTTTCCATCTGTCAATGTTGAATTAATAAAAAGACTAGCACAGCTTATGAAAATGGAATAGTTCATTTTTGCTAATTTTTGGAGGAAAATATTTGTTAATTGATCTCCTTTTAAATAAAACATAATTGGCTGAGTATAATCTAGAACTGTATTTGTCAATAACATATCTTGGGTAATTACGGGTTTAACGTCAATCTTTTCTTGATAATTCAGGGATTTTATCTAAATTGTCTCATAAGTAACTAATCAATAAATATACAATGGAAATATTTGCACATAATTGAGTGTTTTTTGAGCAAACTATCATAATCAAGTCTTAGTTTTTGATGAATTTATAAGATAACTCACCTTTTCTAGACAATTGGTTATTTATAAACCAAACATTAATTTGTTGGATGTTGATCATTAACCTGTAGATATATCAATTGTGATGAAATATGGACAATTGGCATTTATTTAGGAGAATTTGCTAAAAAAAGTACAGATTTTTAGATTAATTTATGAGTAATTAAGGATAGGATTAAGTCAACAGTTAGATTAATTAGAATAACTAAATTCGGTTGACAATATCAAAGTTATTTGGGATAATTGCAGTTAAGTTTATTCATTCTCCCTAAGTTATTAGCATCATCACTACTTGGGAATTGAATATCTTTATTTTTCCCTAGAGCTATCGTATTTTAGGCTACTTAATTAAATGCCAATTCAAGATAAAACTGATAGCGGAGACCGGCTTTATACATGGATAATTGGAAGTAAAAGCACCACTAATTTAGGTATTTATAACAGCTAAGAATGCTGGCAACAATTCATACATAAATAATTAGACATATTCCTTCTATGAAAGTAATAAAGGATAAGTCTATAAACATGACAAGTATTTTCCGACATAACACCATTGGCATAAAAATATGGCAGTAAATAAAGAACGCCAATTATTCAAACTAGCTACGCTAAAGTGGAGAATAATTTTGGCAACTTCTCTAACTTTAGCTACAGGGTTAGTAGCTTTCTACATTTTTCATCAGTTGAAGGTAAATTCTCAAACTCAATCTCCTGCTGTTACGACTGTTAGTAAAACTCAACCTACCCCGATTAAAGTTGCTGTAACTGCGCTAGGAAGGTTACAACCACAAGACAAAATTACCTATTTATCTGCTCCTAATTCTATCAACGGTGTGCGAGTAGAAAAACTGTTAGTAAAGGAAGGAGATAATGTTAAAAAAGGACAAGTATTAGCTTATCTCGAAAACTATGCTCGTTCTCAAGCAGCTATCCAACAAGCATTTGATAAATTGTTAATTGCCAGAACTAAACTTGCACAGGTACAAGCTGGGGCAAAAACTGGAGATATCAATGCTCAAAAAGCCACAATTACCCGATTGAATTCCCAAGCAAAAGGAGATATTGCGGCGGGCGCAGCAACAATTAACCGCATTAAAGCTGAAGTTGAAAATGCTCAAAAAGAGAGTAATCGCTATCAGCAATTATTGAAAGATGGTGCTGTTTCTGCTTCCGTTGTTGATAGTAAAAATTTAGCACTAAAAACTACACAACAGCAGTTAAAAGAAGCTGAAGCTACTCTCAAACGGACTCAAGATACTTTTCAAGATCAAGTTAAAGAAGGAAAATCCAAACTTAATAGTATTAAAGAAGTCAGACCTGTAGATGTAGAGTTAGCAAAAAGTGAAATTAAAAGTGCAGAAACGGCAATTCAACAGGCTAAAGCTGACCATGATTTAACTTACATTACTTCTACTATAGATGGCACGATTTTGCGAATTCATGCCAGAAATGGCGAAGTAATTGGTACTTCTGGCTTTGCTGAAATTGGTAATACATCAAAAATGGAAGTTCTAGCAGAAGTATATCAAACCGATATTCAAAATGTCAGAATTGGTCAAAAAGCTATCATTACCAGCACGACCTTTCCAGGTAAATTACAAGGAACTGTCCGAGAAATTGGTTGGCAAGTTGATAAACAAGGCATCTTTAGTATTAATCCTAATTCTGACGCAGACCGCAGGGTAATTGAAGTCAAGATATCTATTGAGAATCTCACTGATAGTCAAAAGATATCTCGCTTAACTAACTTGCAAGTTGATGTTGCCATCCAAATTTAGTCATTGGTTATTAGTCATTAGTCATTAGTTATTAATTATTAATTATTTTCAACAACTGACAACTGACAACTGACAACTGACAACTAATAACTGACCACTGAAAACTGACAACTAATATGAATATCAAAATTCCTTTAGGGTGGCTACAGCTTGCCCAGCAGAAACTTCGTTTTGTCATCGCTGTAGCCGGAATTGGCTTTATTGTGCTGTTAATGTTTATTCAACTTGGTTTCCAAGATGCACTATATTCTAGTGCCACAGCCCTACATCAACGATTACACGGTGATTTATTTTTAGTTAGTTCTCAATACAAATCTTTGACAGCAATTCAAAGTTTTTCTCGCACTCGGTTATACCAAACTTTAGGGTTTGATGGTGTTGATTCAGTTAGTTCAATTTATTTGCAATTTGCAAAATTAAAAAATCCCGTCAGTGGGGAGAAATATTCAATTTATGTCATTGGTTTTGACCCTGGAAAATCCGTGCTAGATATTCCAGAAGTTCAACAAAATTTAGATAAACTCAAAATTTCTGATGTCATGCTATTTGATAGAGATGCCCGTCCAGAATTTGGACCAATAGCAGAATTATTTAATCAGGGAAATATTGAACAGCCAATTGAAATCTTTCCCTTTGATGCTGTCAAAGGTTATCGGGTAAGAGTTGGTGGTTTATTTAGTTTAGGCCCTTCCTTTGGTGTTGATGGTAATTTAATTGTTAGTGACTCAACTTTCTTAAGAATAAATCCTAATAGTCGTCCAGTTGAAAAAATAGATATGGGGGTAATTAAACTCAAAGACGGTGCTGATATAAAACAGGTTTTAGCCAATTTAAAAGCCAATCTACCGAAAGATGTAAAAATATTCACTCGTCAAGAGTTTATTGATTTTGAAAAACAATATTGGTCAGTCAGAACCCCCATTGGTTTTATTCTTAATCTGATGCTAATTATGGCTTCTGTTGTCGGTGTGGTAATTGTTTATCAAATTCTTTATAGCAATATTGCTACTCAATTTATTGCCTACGCAACTTTAAAAGCTATTGGTTATGCCAATGGATATTTATTAAATGTTGTTTTTCAACAAGCATTAATCTTAGCATTGTTAGGTTATATTCCTGGTTTTATTGTTTCCATTGGTTTATACGATTTTGCCATGAAAGCAACTAAATTACCCATCGTGATGACAACTAATAATGCCTTACTTGTCTTAATATCTACAGTCTTAATTTGCATTACCTCTGGAGCATTAGCTATCAATAAACTCCGTTCTGCTGATCCGGCTGATAGTTTCTAGAGATTTGTTGCATTTCAATTTATCAAATTCTGCCAAATATTCTCTAAACTAAAACCAACCAAAGATAGAAGTTTAATGTTATTAACAACAGTAAAATTCTCTAGGGAGTACAACAGTTCATAGTTGCATTTTATCGCAATTATTCAACTCAGATTGTATAACTTTGTCAACTGTATGGCTAACCCCATACTATCACAAAACACCTATCCAGATCCCAACATGAACTTCCAAAACAAAACTCTGCTAATTACTGGAATTGATGAATTTATTGGCTTACGTGCAGCCGAATTAGCTATAGCTCAAGGCATGAAAGTTAGAGGTATACAAAGTTCCCAAGTTAAGGATCAAACAGCGCAAAAGTTAGGTGTAGAAATTTTCGTTGGTAATATCACTGACCCGGCAATTTGCTCGAAAGCTTGTCAGGGAGTAGATATGGTTTTACACAATGCTCAAATTGCCGAAGAAGCTGGGGATATTAAGCATTTCCGAGAAATCAATGTTAGCGGTACTGTTAACATCGCCAAAGCTGCTGAACAAGCAGGAGTAAAAACATTTGTCCATCTTTCTACCGCTTTAGTATATGGGTTTGATTACCCGGAGAAAGTCACAGAATTAGGTGTGCTTTCTGGTGAAAATAATGCTTATTGTCAAACAAAAATTGAAGCAGAAATCGAAGTTTTAAAACTGAATAATGCCCCAGAATTTGGAGTAATTGTCATTCGGGCTGGAGATGTTTATGGGCCAGGAAGTCTTCCCTGGATTGTGCGGCCAATTCACATGATGCGACAAAAATTATTTGCCTATGCCAATGAAGGCAAAGGTGTGATGAATCATCTATATGTAGATAACTTAATTGATGCCATCTTTTTAGCTATAGAAAAATCAGCTTATGGAGAGGTTTTCAACATTACCGACGGTAAAGAAACTTCTTGGAAAGATTATTTTATTCATCTCGCTTCACTAGAAGGTTTACCAGCCCCAATGTCTTTACCTAAAGAGGAAATGAAGTTATTTCTAAAAGTCCGTCTTCAGGGGCAAAAACTATTCCGTAAAAAAGCTGATATTCTTCCAGAATCAGTTGATTTTATGAGTCGTCCTTATGCCTATTCTATTGCAAAGGCGCAAAATATTTTGAATTATCAAGCAAAAATTGATTTAGCAGAAGGAATGCGCCGCACCAATGAATGGTTACAAAAAACTGACATTCAAAAACTGATGAAATAGATCAAATTCCCCACAATTAAATTTTCACAAAAAGGAAGTATTGACTAATGTTGAAAATTGTGAATCTGTTGATTGCTACTTTACTAACTATTAGTTTTGCAGAAGTAGCCCAAGCTGAACCAACCAAATCTTTATCTTTAACTGTTGTTGTTAATGGTATTCGTAATAAAACAGGGGAAATTTGCATGAGAGTTTATAACTCTGAAAAAGGATTTCCCGATAATGCTAAAAGTGAAGTTAAAAGCGGTTGTACTAAAATTACAGGCAATTCCATAAAGCAGGTATTTTCTGGCTTAAAACCTGGTAATTATGCTGTAGCTGTAGTTGATGATCAAAATGGTGATCACAAACTCAATAAAGACTTTTTTGGCATTCCCAAAGAGGGTTTTGGTATTTCTAAAAATCCTACTGTTTCCATCAGCACTGGAACACCTAAGTTCAATAATGCTAGTTTTAAGCTGGACAAGAATACTACCATTAATATCTTTTTGAAGTATTCTCTTGACCCCTAATTAAAAATTGGGAATTGGGGATTAGCGATTACTTATTGCGTAGGGTGGGCAATGCCCACCAGCATTGAGTAGAAATTACAAATTACCTACTTATATTCTGTCTAAGACTATAGAAATAATGCCAGATTTTATGATATTTCTATCTAAGTCTTTGTTCGGTTGGCTGGTAATTCAAAGTTGTTTAACGTTAGTATTTTTATGGTATTTGCGTTCACACAAACCCAAATTATTACCAGATGAACAGTTACCAAAAACGGCTGTAATTCTTTGTTTACGTGGTGCTGATCCTTTTTTACCTAATTCTTTGAGATCGCTTTTACAGCAAAATTACCCAGAATATGATTTAAAGCTAATCATTGATAGTAAAGAAGATCCAGCCTTTAAAATTGCCACTGAAACAATTAATCAACTGGGTGCAACTAACGTCCAAATTAGCACATTAAGAGCAGTTCGTCATAATTGTAGCCTTAAATGTAGTTCTCTAATACAAGCTGTTTCTGATTTGGATAATGCTTATCCAATTATAGCTTTTATAGATGCTGATACTGTAGCTCATCCTAATTGGTTACGAGAATTAGTTACTCCTCTCATTGATAATCAGGTTGGATTAACAACAGGAAACCGTTGGTATGTTCCCACAGGTAATTATTGGGGTTCATTAGTTCGCTACTCCGGTAATGTTTCCACAGTTGTGCAAATGTTTCTCTTTCAGATTCCTTGGGGTGGAACATTAGCTATCAAAACAGAAGTGTTAAACCGCATCAAACTTTTAGATAAGTGGGGAGAAGTATTAACAGATGATATGCTTCTTCATAAACTTATCAAACAACAGAAGTTACAAATTAAATTTGTTCCTTCTTTATTGATGCTAAATCGGGAAGAAAGTAGTTTACGTAACTTACAAGAATCATTAAAACGTTTAATAATTGGTTCTAAACTTTATCACCCCCGGTGGTTAGCTATAGTCAGTGAAGCATATTCTAGTATTATTGTCCCCAATGTAGTCATCATCGTTATTTTTCAGCTATTATTTGAGGCTCAATGGTACGCTGCGGCTTTACTATTTTCCACCTATATTTCCTATACCATTGGCTTAGTCTTACTGATGCTATTGATGGAATTTGGAATACATCAAATCTTGCACAATCAAGGTGAAAAAATACCTAAACTATCACCTTTTATCACGCTCAAAATGTTGATAGTTATTCCCTTAACACAGTGGGTTTATGGATTAATCATGCTATCTTCTTTGTGGACATCAAGTATTACCTGGCGGGGAATTACTTATCGCATTAAAGGACGTGAAAATATTCGGTTAATTGAATACCGTCCTTACCAATGGTTAGATCAACCAATTGATCCCAAAGCTTCTCTTTAAAGAATGGGGAAGAATTTTAGATTTTCACTTCAATATCTAAAATCCCAATCTAATAATTATTATAAACCAGCGCATCAGTAATCTATTTTTGTAGAAAATTTCCCTCAAAATCATGAACAAAAAACCTCTTCGTATCGCCTTATTTACAGGATTATATGCTCCATTTTTAACAGGAGTTTCTGTTGCTGTTCATCAACGAGTTCACTGGCTATTAAAACAAGGACATGAAGTTTTTCTAGTTCACCCAGAAATTAATGATAAATACCCCAAACAAGTGGGAAATCGTCCCATGTCGGGAATAGAAGAATTAGAAACTTTTATCAATTTTTCTTCCTATTCATTTCCTACCGAACCACTGATATTTTATAAATCCTTACCCCAACCATTAAACCATCGTCATTGGAGTGATACAAAATTACTTAATCACTTCCAACCTGATATTATTGTTGTCGAAGAAGCCCCACAAATGAGAGGTTTATATTCTGGCTTCTTACAAGGTTATGGGCGTTCTGTGGGAGTAGAATATGCTAAAAAAACTAACACCCCTATTATTTCAATTTTCCATACAGATATTATTGCTTATATCCAATATTATTTCGGAAATAAGTTCTTTAATTTAGTCCGTCCTCTGCTGCCAATTTTAGTGAAACAATTTAGTGAAACTTACGATTTAAGTTTATTTTCTTCCCGCGAACAATTAACTAAATACCAAAAACTAAAAGCACAACGCAGCGAATATTTACCCTATCAAGGAATTGATTGCGAAAAATTTCACCCCCGCAATATTTGTTATGATCCAATTCCTGATGATAAACGCCCAACTATTTTATTTGTGGGACGCATTACTCCAGAAAAAAATGTTAACCAACTTTTAGATATTTATCCCCTCATTGCTGCTAAAATTCCTGATGTGCATTTAGTAATTGTGGGTAGCGGTCCATTAGATGCAGAAATTCGCCGTCGTGCGGAAAATTTCCCCAATGGTGTCACAATTTGGGGTGAATCTCATGGTAAAGAACTTTTGGGTTGGTTTGCAAAAGCAGATATATTTGTCAACCCTTCAGTTACAGAAAATTTCTGTACTACAACTAACGAAGCTTTAGCTTCTGGAACTCCCGTAGTGGCTGTTGTTGCCCCTTCTACCGCTGAACAGGTTATTTCTGGAGTTAATGGTTTTCTAGCTGCACCTAATAACCCTGAAGACTTTGCCCAAAAGGTAATTACAATTCTCGAAAATCCTGACCTCAAAAATCAATTAACTGCACAAGCACGTCCTTCAATTCTTGAATTTGATTGGTCAGCTTGTACCCAAAAGTTTGAAAATAAGCTTTACGAATTAGTTAACATCCGTCAAAAGATAGATGTTATTTAATTATGAGTAAATTTCTACATCAGACTAAAAAAAACGCCAACTTGGCTACTGAGATAGAAATACCCCTGCTAGAGTATTTAAGTAGTTGACCTGTGGGCTTTTAGGTTCTTAGTTTGAGATCCTGACCAAGCCATCTTGTTATCAGTCAAAAGATTGCCTACTCCAACTGATACCAGGATTGCTATTGTCCTCAATCGTGCCTAAAACTCTTTATACCTCAGAAGTAATAACTTCTGGGGTTTTTGTTATATAGCGATATACACTTAAGTGAGATACAGTCAGCAAATCGTAAAGTCTGTAGGGGCGCAGGGTCTGCGCCCTCCATTATATTGCATCAAGCGCGATAACCGCTATATGCGGTACCAAAGCTGAATGTAAACGCGGTGCATCTCGAAAAGTGAAAATTGAAATGATTGCTATCAGAAAATCCTAGACAAAACAATCTTAATTATGTCCGCAATTTCTCAGAGTCCCTACTTCTTCAAGCAGGGGGAGATATGTATTTGTAGCAATTATTATCAATAAATCCATTTTTTTCTAGACATAAATAGAGGAATTATGTCCTAACTCTTAAATCAAACCACTTGATTTTCTCAAATTAGTTAGTAAAAATATAAATAAGTCTAACATCTTGTAGGCTCTCTTGGTGACAACTTAACCTTATCCAATGTCCAGAGTCCGCTCACGCGGACTTTTTTATTTATCCTCATATCCTCTAAATTTTCTCCTGGGTTTTTAACGTTTCAATTTGTTTAATAAAGTATGATTCTTGATATTTAAGTTGTTGGGCTATCTCTAATCCTTGCTGAAATGCTGTTAATGCTTGGACATATTCTCGGCGTTCCAAATATAAATTACCAATTTGATCATAAGCGGACATTAAGCCGTAAAAATTGTTGGCTAACTTTTCTGTTTCAATGAGAATTTGACTAGTTTGTAAAGCCTCATCTATTTGTTTTTGTGAACGATAAAAAGCAATTAATTTCTCTAATGCTTCTCCAGCCCTAGCGTACTGCTCTAATTGCCATGCAGTAGTATAAGCTTCTTGATAATTATCAAAAGCCTGTTGTTTAAAATTAGGATTTTCTCTGGCTAAAGATTCATAATTTGCAGCTATCGCTAATTTCAAAGCTGGAATTTGATTTAAATTTTGTTCACGAGTGTAAATCTGGGCTAATTTGCTCAATATATCTATTGCTGCTTGGTGTTGTTTGCCTTGAGTATAGATATAAGCTAACTGTTGCAAATATGCTAATTCATTAGTTTTATCACCCTGATTAATTGCCAAATTTACCAGTTTTTGGTAAGTATTAGCAGCTTGGGGATAATCAAACCAACTTAAATGTAATTCCCCAATAGTCTTTAAAGTTTCTATTTCTCCAGATGAATCTTGTCGCTGTTTTACTAAGATTAAAATTTGTTCATAAACCGATATTCCCAATTTAGGAAGACGAAGTTTTTGATAAGCATTACCAAGGGATTGCCATAATTGTAAATCGGTGCTTTTTTGTTTGACTATATCGCTTTGAATTACTTGCAATCGCTGACTAATATATTGCACTTCTTCCCGTTCATTTTCATTGACAGCAATTTGTCCCACCCGTGATAACGCTTCTACTTCAGATAATATACCTAAATAGCGTCTTAATCGTAGTTCACGATTCCAAACTTCAAAGGCTTTCTTCTTATCTCCTCCTTGTAGTGTCATCTGTGCCTCTTGATTTAATCCATCTAAATCCATCTTTAATTTTTGCAATTCTTTTAATGTTAATTCCCGTTTATCTGGTAAATTTGGCAATATGGGGTCAGGTATAGTTATTTCTAGGGGACTGGGAGGAAATTTATCTAAATCTTCAATTTTTTTTTCCTTAGCAAGTGTGCCAGAAATACACAAATGCCAGACAATAATAGTAGTAATGATTAAAATAAAACGCTGTAGCATGATGAATTTACCTTTCTTACATTAAATAAACGCAGTATTACAGATCAATAAAGGATCTAATTTAGGTTATAAGCAAATATCAAGTTTTACAAGTATTCTTCTTCCTTCTTTTTTCTTCTTTCTTCTTCCTGACTCCTGACTCCTGACTCCTGACTCCTGACTCCTGACTCCTGACTCCTGACTCCTGACTTCTGACTCCTGACTCCTGACTCGGTGACTCCTTTTTTATGAATATGAGTAAAATAATTCCGGCTATTAGTGTAAAAAACTTTAGTTTTTACTACGACAAGCAAAAAGTTCTTGACAGTATATCAATAGATATTCCCCAAAATAAAATCATTGCTGTCATGGGACCTAGTGGTTGTGGCAAGTCTACTTTTTTAAAGTCTCTTAATCGCATGAGTGACTTAGAGGGAGAAGTGCAAACCGAAGGAAAAATCGAATTTTTTGGGCAAAATATTTATGAACGACGAATTAATCTCAATCGGCTTCGTCGGCAAATTAGTACAATCTATTCTAAACCCAATCTTTTCCCCATGAGCATTTATGATAATGTTGCTTACGGCGTAAAATTAATCGGGTGGCGGCCAAAACCAGAATTAGATGAAATTGTAGAGTTAGCACTGAAAGCTGCGGATATTTGGGAAGAAGTCAAAAATAAACTCCATAAATCTGCTTTAGAACTAGGTTGTGGACAACAACAACGTTTGTGCATTGCTCGCGCGTTAGCCGTCAAACCTCAAGTTATTCTCATGGATGAACTTTGCTCTGGACTTGATCCCATTACTACCACAAAAATTGAAGAACTAATTGAGTGTTTGCGTTCTGAATTGACAATTATATTTATCTCTCACAATGTCCAACAAGTCTCTCGGCTTGCAGATTTTACAGCCCTATTTCAATATAATGAAAATCATGTTGGACAATTACGAGAGTTTGCATCAACTAAAAAAGTTTTAGCTCAATTTATGGATTATCGAATTCGTGATTACGCTGGTAGTACCGCAGGGCGGAATTAAAAATTAAAAATTAAAAATTAAAAAAGCAGATTGTATAAGCTTTTCAGGAATTTTTAATGGTTGGTTGATTTCCGCCGTTGTGTACTAGTTATTCCAGATAATTTCAGCAAAATTCAGGAGTCACTGAGTTAGGAAGAAAGACAAAGAGGGCATAATGAAAGAATTTACCAATTACCAATTACCACCCCTTCCCCTTTCCCTACTTTAAAAATGAACGCAACAGGAAAAAACTAGCAATAGATTTAGCATCTACAGGTTCTCCTTCTAAAATCGCTTTTTCCAATTCTTCAGGAGTGAGTAATACTGTTTCGATATCTTCATCTTCGTCTTTTACTGGTGGTGTTGCCAACTTTTCTAAATCTCTAGCGATAAAAGCATAGATAATTTCATCAGAATAACCAGGAGCAAGGAAAAACTCCCCTAGCTTATCCCACTGACGAGCATGATAGCCAGTTTCCTCTTCAATTTCCCGTTTAACTGTCTCTAAAGGACTTTCATTAGGTTCTACAGTACCCGCAGGAAATTCTAATAACCTTCCCTGGACAGCAAACCGATATTGACGCACAAGTACAAGTTTACCTTCTGCGGTTATGGGTATAGCCACAGCCCCACCAGGATGACGAATACATTCCCATTCCCCTTCGGCTTTGTTGGGTAAACGCAAGCGATTAACTTCAAAGTTAAATTTGCGTCCTTTATAAAACAAGCGTTGCTTCAGTAACTGTGGTAATTCTCTACCTAATGGCATAGTTAAATTCTACCGTCTGTAAATACACAGAATTTATACGGGGCTTTTTGTTGTCATCAGTTCTTTTTGGGTTGTAAAAATCGTAATTTTCTCACCCACTACAACAAATGTACATCACAAGTGTCTATCTCTAGAAGTAAATCTTTAATTATCTGTTGAGATCCGGGATATATCCAATCTGGAGCAATTTCCGCTAGAGGAACTAAGACAAAAGCTCTTTCCGTCATGCGGGGGTGGGGAATTTGCAGATTGGGCTGATGCCAAATTAAGTCATCATATAATAACAAATCTAAATCTAGGGTCCGTGGACCCCAAAGCTCCTGACGCACACGCCCAAATTTTTGTTCAATGGCTAGTAAATGTTCTAATAAAGCCTCTGGTGACACTTCAACGGATAATATCGCGCAACCATTTAAGTAATCAGGCTGGGTTGGCCCGATAGCTTTGGTCAGATACCAACTAGATTTGGCTTCTATAGTTATCCCTGATGTTTGGTCTAAAGCTTCTAAAGCTCCTTCTAAAATAGCTTGGGAATTACCCAGATTACTACCAAGAGCAATTGCAGTTTTAACAGCATTATTAAGCATTCTTTAGGACTCCTATTTAGTTTCTGAATAACCTGCGTAAATCTATACCTATTCTTAATAGTCTTGATCTTCTGCAATGTTATGCAATAATTACATTATTCAATTGTCAAAGTCACATTGTTATGAATAAATTTTTTTTACAGAAAACATATTCTCGCACTGGACTAAGTTAATAATTTATAGGGTATTATATGGTGTACTATATTAACGCCAATATATTGTTGCGCTCAAACTAAACAGGAGAAACTGCTATTGCCACTTGGTAATCATCAAAAAAATGAGGAGTCCGCAAATGAAAACTTACTACCGAGAATGCAGGTGAAGGCAAAGCAGTTAATAAACCAGATGTCAACCCTATCATCTGGAATCTTGGGCAGAATTGCCAGCAGCGATAGACCTTTTTATCGTCGTTTTTGGTTTTGGGCAGGTTTAGGTTTAGGTGGTGGGATCATTGCTTTCCACTACACAATCTTAGAAATAGATAAAAATTTACCAGATCAGTCTACACTTAAAGCCGTAGTTCGAGAGCAAACACTAACCATTAAAGCTGCTGATGGTACTGTATTACAACAGCAAGGTGAAGCCACCAGAGATCAACTGAAACTAGCACAAATACCAGATAATTTAAAGAAAGCTTTTATTGCCTCAGAAGACCGAAGATTTAATGAACATAATGGAGTTGATAGCCAGGGAATTGCCAGAGCAGTTATTAATAACTTGCGATCGCAAAATGTGGTAGAAGGTGGTAGTACCATCACCCAACAAGTAGCACGAATTCTCTTCCTTAAACAAGAAAAAACTTTTTGGCGGAAACTTAAAGAAGTTCGGTTAGCCCAAAAAATAGAGCAGCAATTAACTAAAGATCAGATTCTCGAACGTTATCTAAATCTTGTATATTTAGGATCTGGTGCTTACGGTGTTGGCGATGCAGCTTGGGTATACTTTAGTAAATCCGTAGATCAACTTACCTTGTCAGAAATGGCCACCTTGGCTGGTTTAGCTCCTGCGCCTAACGTTTATGCCCCAGACAAAAATCCCAAAGCAGCTACAGAACGGCGAAATCTGGTGTTGCAACGGATGGAAGAAGATGGAGTCATTACAGCAGCACAAAAACAAGCCGCTACTCAGGAAGCATTAACAGTTAACAGCAGTTTACCTAAACGCTTACAAGTCGAATTTCCCTACTTTACCTCCTACGTTCAAAAGGAATTACCAAACCACGTTTCCCCCGATATCTTAGCTAGTGGTGGTTTAGTAGTAGAAACAAGCTTAAATCCAACTCAGCAAAAAGCCGCAGAAGCCGCAGTTGCCAAAATCTTAAAAAATGAAGGGCGTTGGCAAAACTTTAAACAAGCAGCAATAGTTGCCATAGATCCTCGCAATGGTGAAATTCAAGCCATGGTAGGTGGTAAAGACTTTAGGAAAAACCAGTTTAATCGCGTCACTCAAGCCCAGCGGCAACCAGGATCAACCTTTAAAGGATTTGTCTATGCTACAGCGATCGCTACTGGTAAAAGTCCCTACGATAGTTATATAGACGAACCTTTATCAATAGATGGTTATGAACCAAAAAACTCCCATAACAAATTCTCAGGCTCGTTGAATATGAGAGATGCTCTCACCCAATCTATCAATACAATTGCGGTGAAAGTATTAATAGATGTAGGCTTTGAGCCAGTCATTAAACTTGCCCATGATATGGGAATTAAATCAGAACTCAAACGTAACTATTCTTTAGCTCTTGGTTCTAATGAAGTCAACTTACTAGAATTGACAAGTGCTTATGGTACATTTGCCACCCAGGGAAATCATACAGATGTACATGGGATTCGTCGCATCCTCAACCGAGAAGGGGATGTAATTTGGTCAGCCAAGTATGAATCTAAGCAAGTTTTAGATGCTGAAAGTAGTGCCATCATGACTTGGATGTTAAGAAATGTTGTTACCGATGGCACTGGGGCTGCGGCTCAATTAGATGATAGGCCAGTAGCAGGAAAAACAGGAACTACCGATGAATCCCGTGACTTATGGTTTATTGGTTATATTCCCCAATTAGTCGCTGGTGTGTGGTTAGGGAATGATGATAACAGCCCTACCTATGGTAACAGTGGTAGTGCTGCTTATGCCTGGCATCAATTTATGGCAAAAGCAGTAGAGGGAATGCCTGTAGAAAAGTTTCCCACCCGGCCTAAATTAGAGAATCGCAAAGGTACAATTAAAGCCGAACCTATCAAACCCAAAAAAGTTGTCCATAGATCGGTTGATGATAATGATCAAAAATCAGATGAGGATAATACCAAAAATTCTGATTCATCAACTAGACGCAGACGCAGACGCAGCTATACTCAGTCGGAAGATTCTTCAGAAAGTACCCCAAGACGGAGACGACGCTATAGCCAGGAAGATAATGGTACATCTGCTTCTCCTCGCAGACGGAGACGAACCAGAAGCGAAGAATCTAATAGCGAGTCTACTCCTAAATCATCTCGTTCACAACGAAGCAGCAGCAAAGAATCAAGTCCGGCAAAGTCATCCTCGACCGTAGAGAATAATTCTGGAGGATCTTCATCATCACAACCTTCCTGGAGGGAAAGACTCAAACCCAATTCTTCACCAGAAAATTAATGTTATGCCTTTTAATACAGCAAAAATTTTTCCTGGGGTAGATGTAGGTGATGCGCTCAGTTTATACTTTGTTAAGAAGTGTGACCTACATTAGACGAATATTATCATGACTTATTTATTCCTTCAAATCCCAGCGCAAGACACTGGAAATCACTTTCCTTTGGCTTTTACTTTGGTGTATGTAGTCGGTTTTATCGCTGCTGTCACCATTGGCTCAATTGCTTGGTACAACTCCAAACGTCCCCCCGGTTGGGAAAATAAAGAACGTCCCGACATTATTCCCAAGGTTGAAAAGGAATAAAATTTGGTGATTGGTGATTGGTAATTGGTGATAGGGAAAAATTTATTACCCATTACCCATTACCCATTACCCATTACCCATTACCCATTACCCATTACCCATTACCCATTACCCATTACCCATTACCCATTACCCATTACCTAATTTTGCACGTCAACCCAACGACGGTATAGCTTTTGAATTTGCTTAAGCAATATAGTGTGGGCTGCTGGGTGAGCTTCACTAGACTTGCTTAACTCTTCCAGTTGGGAAAGGAGTCTTGCTTCTTCAATGGCTACATCACCATCACTATAAATTAAGCCACTGATGGCTTCAATTAAATTCTCGTAATCTTCCTGAGTTGGGTAATCACCTAAATACTCCTTGACCCATTCATAACATTCATTTGGTTTTACTGGTACTAATTCATACAACCAAGGTTTAATTTCTGGATCATTAGCTAAACCTTTAACTTGAGCTATTTCCCGCAGATATTGCCGTTCTTCTGGCTGGATTCTGCCATCAATCCAAGCTGCTCCAATCAGGATTTTTACTAGGTTTCTTACATGAGAATTATTAACCATTGCTGCCTCCTCTGGTAGATTCGGACTTTGATTAAATCTTACAATCACTCTTGGTATTCACTCGGAATCCTTAGTTTTTCTTAAGCGCACCATAAAAAAACCATCCATATCCTGTTGGTGAGGCCAAACTTTTAACCACCCTGGGGAAGAAATATCAACTAAATTAAAAGAGTGCGGCTCTATTTGCCAATGGGAATTTGTGGCTAAAAACTCGGAAATTATCTGTTCATTCTCTGCTGGATGCAGTGTACAAGTTGCATAAACTAAAACGCCACCAGTCTTGACAAAAGTCGCATTATGTGATAGAAGTTCTTTCTGGAGTTGGGAAAGTTCTTGGACAGAAGCCGGTGTTTGTCGCCAACGCGCATCAGCGTGACGGTGCATAGTTCCCAAACCGGAACAAGGAGCATCAAGTAATACACGGTCAGCAGTATTATAGAATTGCGCTAAGTTACGGCTATCTCCTGTACAAATTTCGATAGATTGTAAATTTAGACGTTGGGCATTTT
The DNA here is from genome assembly GCA_903848645.1 of uncultured cyanobacterium. GTDB lineage: Bacteria > Cyanobacteriota > Cyanobacteriia > Cyanobacteriales > Nostocaceae > Dolichospermum. Next base: position 42,822 of record CAINGU010000087.1, read on the forward strand.
CTTTTAATTTACGTAACCGGGAAGCAGTTTGATCACAAGCCCAAATTTTGCCATTATCACCCATTAACTCAGCAATATGGGTAGTTTTTCCCCCTGGTGCAGCACAGACATCAATCACCACATCACCCGGCTGAGGGCCAAGCAAATGCCCAACTAATTGGGCGCTACTATCTTGAACAGTCCACCAACCTGCATGGAAACCAGGTAAATTTTGAATTGCACCATTATTACCAATTAATCGGAAAGCTTGGGGTAAATGGGGAATGGGTTTAACGAAAACACCAGCAGATTCAAAAGCTGATTGTACCTCTTCTAAAGAACTACGCAGGATATTTACTCGTAAATCAATTGTCGGGGTTTGATTCATCCAGATACACAGTTTTTCTGTTTCCTCAAAACCCAATTCTTTTAACCAAACTTCAATGATCCAATTCGGAAAACTGTGTAAAACTCCTAATCTTTCTACGGGATTTTCTGGTAACTGTAACGGTTCTGAGGATTTTTCTGCAAGTCGCAAATATTGACGTAATAAACCATTGACAAAACCAGTTAAACCAGGAAAACCATTTTCCTTTGCTAATTCGACAGTGGTATTTACAGCCGCAGAAGCGGGAATTCTTTCTTGATAACGCAGTTGGTAAAAACCGAGATGTAAAATGGTGCGGAGGTCTTTTGGTTGTTGTTGGGTTTTCTTGGTAGCAATTTGGTCAATAAGAGCATCTAAGGTGCGTTGTCTTCTCACACTCCCATAGACTAATTCTGTCATTAACCGACGGTCATTGTCGGGTAATTTATACTTTTGTAATACACGATCTAGAGCAACATCAGCATAAGCTCCTTTGTGAACTTCTTTAAGAGCGATAAAAGCTACTTGACGGGGGTTGGTCATGAAATTAAGTAAGGTAGGTTGCTGGTTAGGGAAAAGGTTACAGGTTATAGGTTATAGGTTACAGGATTACAAGAGATTTATCTCAGAATGATCAAAAGCTAAAATAGAAAAAGCCCCATATAATAATTACACAGGGGCTTGAAAAAAGATTATTCATTCCTAACAGATATCGGACTACATAGACAGATAAGGATCTATCCCACCAACTTCAAATTCACAGGCTCTAGAAACCACATCTGGGGGTAATTTATCAAAACTGATTAAGGGTAAATAATCAGGATTATCTATGAGTTCTTTAGCTAATAAATAACCTGCAATTGTCCAAGTTTGATATTTCCGCGCTTGTTTACCAATTAATCTCCCTTTTTTACCATCATAATATTCTGGCCATTCATCTTCAGATAGTCTGACTTCAGCAATTTCAATGGCTTTTTCTGCTAACTGTGGTTTTTTGGTTTTCACTGCTGCTGCTGCTAACATCCACATTAAAACAGGCCAGCTACCAGCATTATGATAAGACCAAGGAATATTTTTCGGATCACATCCTGTTACTACTCGATATTCTTCACCTTGTAAAGCAGGATAACAGATTTTCATGGGCATATCTCCCACTAAATCATCCCATCTTTTTTCAATCAGATTCATAATTGCTTGGGACTGTTCTTCTGTAGATAAATTAGAAATTACAGCCATTAAGTTTCCCAGAGTGAAGAACCGAGTATCAAACTGTGATGGACCGACATTTCCCGCAAAATAACCACCTTTTTTGGGTAGCCATTTATCTAATTCATAATAAGGTAAAGAATCTGCATAAATATTGAAAAGATTAACGGCAGTTTTTCCGTATTCTTCACCTTTAAAACGATAAATTGCATTTAACCGATTAATATCTATCCAATAATACTGACGAATATGACCACACAATAAAGGTAAACGGTTATCAATTGCTTCCACAATATCCTCATTACCTTTACAAATTAGTAGTTCTCGCGCAGCCCGTAAAGCTGTAAAAAATAGAACTTGAATTTCTAGAGGATGTCCATAAATCCCCATGCGTCTATCTATCATACACGCGCCGTCAGGAACTAATAGCGTCGGATACATATCAAAACGATTAGCCAAACAGATATCCATAATTAACCTAATTCCTGTTTGGAATTCAGGTTGATACGCTAGGGAAGGATCTTTAGTAGCGACTACATAAGCACGTAATAAAATCAACCACCAGAGACAAGAATCAACAGGTGTAACTCTAGCAATTGCGTGTTCACCAAAATCAGCTTCTAAAAATTCTTCCCCATTGGCAGAAACAACTTTGAAACTGGCTGGAATTAAACCTCTACCGGGTTTATAGGCATCTAAAGCCTTTTCTTTCGGCTGTAACTTTAATGTTTCTTCTAGGAAGTTTTTGACAATATCTGTTCTGCCTTTAATCAAAAAAATTAACGCCGAAGAAACAAAATCTCTAATAAAACATTGGTCATAATTTAGTGCTTCTACGGATGAATCATAAGCCGCTACAGTCCCGACAGGCTCACCTTTGTAGTAGAGAATTGAATTCTCTAATGCTTGCCATGCCTCATTTTCTATATTGTTACTTGTCTCTAATTTGTTTAGTTGCATTGCCAGACTAACTCCATTTAGATAGTAAATTTTTTGGGAGTAGATGCACCTTTAATTATTCTTTATGCCATTTTTATCATAACTTTGAAATAGCAAATATCAATCCAGTCAAAATACTAAAACTCAGTCAATATAAAAAACTAACTGCATGATGTTTAGCAGCTTTTTCAATTCCTAAAAATACAGCTTATTCTGTATGTAGAATCACTTGAATATAGTATATCTACTTGTTCAGAAATTGGCTATTGAGATGACAAAATAAATTATTCCCCTACAACTTAACAATTTATAACGTTTTTTCAGAATATGCAACATAAACAGTTAAAGTTTTTCGGGGGATTAATACTGATGAAGGGATATATATTTTACAAGCCGTTCATAAGCTGAAACTTTTGATATGCTTGATTAACTGCTTGCATGGCAGTTTTAGCACTAATAGAACTGTTAATATCAGGATGATATAATCTGGCTAATCTCAGATAGGCAAGTTTGACATCTTTGGGGTGAGTTTTCGGTTCTACTCCTAAAATTTGCCACCATTCCCCAGTTAAGGCTAAATTATCACCGTTATGAATTTGTCGCCAAATCTTGATAGTTCCACTTTTACCACCACTAATCAATAGTTTACCATCTGCGCTAAAAGTTAGGGGACTAAATCCCGAAATAGTTTCTATTAATTCCCCAGTTGCGATATTCCAAAGTTTGATAATTCCATCTTGACTACTACTAGCAATAATTTTACCATCGGGGTGAAGAGCAATAGCAGAAATAGCCGTTGAGTGTTTCTGCAAAGTGTAGCGTAATTCCCCTGTATGGAGATTCCAGAATTTAATTGTACTATCGGTACTGCCACTAATTAAAGTTTGATTATCAGGAGTAATTGCTAATGTATTGACTGCTGCTAAATGCTGATTAATAATATAACGGGTTTCACCAGTTTGTAAATTCCAAATTCTGATAGTTTTATCAGCACTGCCACTAACAATGGTTGTATAATCAGGACTAATAACAACAGATAAAACTGCATCCGTATGTCCATTTAAAGTGCGTTTAACTGTTCCCGGATAACTTCCCCAAATTCTAATAGTTTTATCCGTACTACCACTAACAATCATATTACCATTAGGACTATAAACAAGTGCATTTATAAAACCATTATGACTATAGGGAGAACTTAAATAAGAGAATGTGCGGTTATATTTTTTTGTTTCTAATTCCCAACTACTGATTTTCCGATCTACACTACCACTAATTACCTGTTTTCCGTCGGGACTAATAGCTACAGATAACACAGCTTCAGCTTGTCCAGAAAAAGTATAAAGACATTTTCCAGTTTGCAAATTCCATAAATTAACGTTTCTGTCATTGCTACCACTAACTAAAGTTTTATGATCAGGATGAATAGCTACAGCATTAACAGTTGATTTATGTCCTTCCAGAGTTATTACACATTGCCAAAGTCCTGTAATTTGAGGAGTTATATTTAATATTCTTGGTTCAAGTTTTGGAGGTTCAACATTTATTTTAGCTTTTAATTTCTTTAACTCATCCTCAACTTCTAAAGCTGTAAATTTGGCATTTATATCATCACCAGATAATTCTAATAATGCTTCAAGATAGTAATCATTTAATGCTTCAAGATAGTAATCATTTTCTAAAACTTTTGCTTCCATACGTTCAAAAAGCTGCATAGGAGTTTCTTTAAATTCAGAATCATCTAATAATTTAGCCACACCATAAGCAGCAAGTCCTAAAACCGCACCAATTCCCGCCATTGGTACTGTTCCAATACCGAATGCTAAACCAATTTTAGGCGCAACAAATCCTATTCCACCAACAATATTAGAAAAGCCAATACCACCTACAGCACCTATACCCATTGCACCATAAGCGACTGTATCCCCTTCCGTGATTCCTTTGAAAGCACCATAAGCAGCAGCACCGACAACCGCACCCGCAGCGGTGACAGAAGCAGCACCTATTCCCACACCCCCAAAGCTTCCAGCCATTCCAATACCTCCCAGTGCGGAGGAAATACCTGCACCTGTTAACGTTCCGGTGGTGATAAATGCTGCACCTGTTTGGGATGTTGGTTTCATGATTATTGTCAGAATCAGGATTTACAGGATTTAAGGATTTACAAGATGTTTATTATTGTCATAATCAGGATTTATAGGATTTAAGGATTTATAGGATGTTTATTATTGTCATAATCAGGATTTATAGGACTAATATTTGATTTTTGAAATGTACGTAGGGTGGGCAATGCCCACCAAAACCTCCTACGGTGGGCAATGCCCACCCTACACTACTTAAGATTTTATGGCTACGCCACGCAAGCTATCAAATATCATTTATGATTCCTATATTATTCCTGATGATAGCATTTACCTAGTAAATATGTACAGATCACTATTCTTAAGTAAAGTTTAGATAATTATCATCATCTGAATTTTTTATTAATCAGTTCCACCCCAAGTCCACACGGGATTACCTGTTTTCATTCCTTGTTTGAGAACTATTAAAGGATAATCATTAGGATCAAAACCACCTGCTAAATCAAGCATAAAGTAAACTTTACCTTTGACAAAATGCAGCCGTAAATAATTAGTATTTCCAGTATATTTTTCTCCATCAATTTTGGTGATTCCAGCGGACGCAAAACATTTTACATATTTCGGTTTTAATGTTCCTACCCATGTGGTGCTAAAGCTATTATTTGCAGTGATAGAAATATTATTTGCGTACTCGCTCAAATTCACAGAACCGTCGGTAGCAAAACTACCTTCTTGATAAGGACGGGGAATTTCAGTCACAATAACTTTCTGTGGACAACTTTGTTTTTGATCGTTTTCGCTATAAACTTTGAGTTCAATTTTATTTGCTCCCTTTTGCGCTTGGACGTTAAAGGCAGGGAACAGGGAAAGTAAAATGATACTTATTCCTATGGTTAAAGATTGGGTGGGAATATTACGCATAGATTTAGTGTAAGATTTTTTCAGAAATTACGATTTTACTATAGCAATTACTATTCAAGTGAGGTACAAGAAGTAAGAATTGAACGCAGATAAACGCAGATAATTTTGTACCTCGCTAGATTAGAAAACGCTATATCAAAGATAACAGTTAGGGGTGCGGAATGTGGTTTCAAATACTAATAGCTAGGCCGTTACCTATTTTCTAATCATTTGTTTGAACGTTTTTTACTTTCTACCAACAACAAAACTAACCAAATCTACCGCTAATATAAGCTTTGGTATCTTCTTGTTGAGGATTGCTAAAAATTAACTCCGTCGAGTTGTACTCTACTAAATAGCCACTACGTCCACCTGTTTCTGAAGCTCTAACGTTAAAAAATGCCGTTTTATCAGATACCCGTGATGCTTGCTGCATATTATGGGTAACTATCACGATAGTATATTGCTCTTTGAGTTCGTGAATTAATTCTTCAACCCGCAAAGTAGAAATAGGATCAAGAGCAGAACATGGTTCATCCATCAGGATAACTTCTGGTTGGACAGCGATCGCCCGGGCAATACATAAACGCTGCTGTTGTCCACCGGATAAAGATAAACCACTTTGTCGCAATTTATCCTTGACTTCATCCCATAAAGCCGCTTTTCGCAAACTCCGTTCTACCAACTCATTCATATCACCCCTAAAACCATTAATCCTCGCACCAAAAGCAATATTTTCATAAATTGACTTGGGGAAGGGGTTGGGTCTTTGAAACACCATACCAATGCGTCTTCGCACCTCTACAGGGTCAATATCAGGTGCATAGAGATTTTTATCGCCAAAATAGATCTTACCTTCGGCTCTAAATGATTCAATTAAATCATTCAGACGGTTATAACATCGCAGTAATGTACTTTTACCACAACCAGACGGCCCAATAAAAGCCGTCACCTGATTTTTAGGAATATCTAGCCAAACATTCTGTACAGCCAAGAAATTACCATAATAAATATTCAGGTTTTCTGTCCGTAAAACCGATTCAGTCCCATTGATCGTGCTAGTGTTAGTATCCATAAATACTTTATAAGGAAGTTGTTCGGGATGAGTTTCAGTCTTGTTAATCGCCTTTGACTAAGCCTTTTGTTTAGTCGCCCAGCGAGAGATAATACTAGTAATTAAAACCATTAATACTAGTATTAAAGAAGCAGCCCAAGCTAAAGATTGCCAACTTTGATAGGGAGAAGTCGCAAAGTTATAAACTAAAACCGCCAGAGAAGCTGTAGGCTTGAGAATGCTATCTGGCCAAAAAGAAGAGAAAAGAGCCGTAAAGATTAAGGGTGCTGTTTCTCCAGCAGCACGAGCGATCGCCAAGGTAGAACCAGTCACAATTGCGGGTAATGCCGCCGGTAATACCACCTGTGTCACGGTTTGTAAATTAGTTGCACCTAATCCTACGGAAGCTTGCCGCAAATCTTGGGATACTAACTGTAAAGCTTCATCTGTAGTTCGCACAATAATAGGTAGCATCAAAATTGCCAGTGCGAATCCACCCCCCAGGGCTGAGTAAGAGCCTAAATTCAGCTTTACCAAGGATAAAACTACAATCCCATAGGCAAATACCCCAGCAATAATTGAGGGAACACCACTGAGAACATTAGTAGCAAAACGTATCCATTTAGCAACTTGTTGGGAACTAAACTCAGTTAAATAAATTGCTGCTAACACGCCAAAAGGAATGCTAATCAGCGCCGCAATCCCTACCATCAAAAGTGTTCCCAAAATGGCATTACCAAAACCGCCATTTTTACCAAAAGGAGATGGTGGCAACTGCGTAAAAACATCAAGATTTATACTACTAAACCCTCTAATTATTACATAAGAAAGCACTGCTAACAAAGGGATAAGTGCCAATGCTCCACAAATAAAAGCTAATCCAGTCATTACTGTATTAAATAATGTCCGAGGAGATGAAGGAGAACGAGTCAGGCTTCTTTGCGGAAAAGAAGAAGTCATAATTTAACCTATCACTACACTATAGTCTCTGAACCCGCGCCACAATGAACTCCGCTAGAATATTGACTATCATCGTCAATACAAATAGAATTAAAGCTGCATACATTAAAGCTGCAATTTGTAACCCATTAGCTTCAGCAAATTGACTGGCTAGAAGAGAAGAAATCGTATTAGATGGTGCTAAGAGAGAGATATTAATATTATTGGCATTACCAATTAACATTGTCACAGCCATTGTCTCACCCATTGCTCTACCAAGTGCCAACATTATCGCACTGACAATGCCAGAAAAGGCAGCAGGGATAATAACTTGAAAAATGGTTTCCCAACGGGTTGCACCGATTCCTAGAGCCGCTTGACGCAAACTCGAAGGGACAGAAATCAAGGCATCACGAGAAATAGCAGTGATAATTGGCAAAGTCATAATTGCTAAAATCACTCCCGCAGGTAACATTCCTGGTCCTGTAGGTGAGGAACTAAAAAATGGTATCCAGCCTAGATAACTATGTAGCCATTTACCTAAATTTGTGAGTATGGGGATTAAAACAAAAATTCCCCAAACTCCATAAATAACACTGGGAATAGCAGCCAGCAGTTCTACTAAAAATACCAGTACCAATTTCACCGGAGAGGGAAGAAAATCTTCACTTAATAAAATCGCCGTTCCCACACCAATAGGGATGGCTAAAATTAGTCCAATCAAAGAACTCATGAGAGTTCCATAAATTGCAGGTAATACCCCATATTCATTATTAACAGGGTTCCAACTGCTGGTGACTAAGAAATTAATCCCGAATTTTTGAATGGCAGGCCAAGCAGCAATAGTAACTTGCAAGGCAATCCATAATAAAGTAGCAGCGATCGCTAGGGCAAAAATCCGAGTTAACCAAATAAAGCTCCGATCTAGGTTTCTGTCTATTTCAGAGCGATTTTTCATTGTTAATGGAGTTTCTTGAAAATTTGTAGCCATGAATACTGACTGTAAAATTTAAATCAGCAAAAATGTGGGAGAGAACCAGATTCCAAAAATTTAGCTTGTACTTACTTGCCAGTTTTAGGATTAGTGCCAACGGAAATCTTATAATCAGGACTAATTTGATCAGCCGCTGCTGCGACTTTAGCAATTACATTTGCCGGCAAAGGCACATACCCTAATTCAGGAGCTATCTTTTGTCCATCAGTTAAAGCATACTCGATAGTTGCTTCTACTGCCTTAGCTTTGTTAGCATCAGCATATTTTTTATAAGCCAGAATCCAAGTGTAAGTTACAATTGGGTATGAATCCGCACCTTCAGGATCAGAAATAAAAGCGCGAAGATTGTCTGGTAAAGTGACTGATGCTAAGGTTTTAGCTGCCGATTCTGGAGTAGCTGAAACAAACTGTTTGGCTTTATTTTCTAAAGACGCAAACTTGAGGTTACTTTGTTTGGCATAGCCATATTCGACATAACCAATAGAACCTGGAGTTTGTTGAATTTGGGCGGTAACACCTTCATTGCCTTTAGCTCCGACTCCTACAGGCCATTTTACACTTTTTCCGTCACCTACTTTAGTTTTCCATTCTGGGCTAATGGCACTGAGGTGTTTAGTAAAAACACCTGTAGTACCGCTACCGTCGGCACGATAAATCACTTTAATCTCCTCTTTTGGCAATTTAGCACCAGGATTAGCTTTAGCAATTGCCGGATCATCCCAAGATTTGATTTTACCTAGTAAAATATCAGTATAAACTGCTCGTGGTAGTTTGAGATCAGGAACATCTGGCAAATTGTAAGCCAGGACAATACTACCAGCAGTCACAGGTAGTAATAGCACGCCTTTATCTGCGGGTATCTTTTGAATTTCTTCATCCTTCATGGCTACATCACTAGCACCAAAGTCTACTGTTCCCTTGGTAAACTGCTCAACGCCAGCACCACTACCAACTGACTGATAGTTAACTTTCAAGTTGGGATATTTTTTGTTTAATTCTGCAAACCAAGTTTGGTAAAGTGGTGCGGGAAAAGAAGCACCAGCACCTGTTAACTCAACATTACCGCCTAAATCTAGTTTACTAGAGCTAGAGGTAGTTTTAGTGGTATTTGTAGTTTTACCAGGAGACTCGCTAGTGGTTGGATTAGTTGAGCTAGTTTCTCCACAGGCAGATAAACTAATTGCCAGTGTTAATACAGATATTGAAGCTATAAGGCGATTATTTTTGATTGCACCTAGACGTAATAGCATTAGTGTTAATTTTGGTTAAGTTTTAAATAAACATCTCTAACATAACCCTAAATGATACTTTTATAGGTAAACAATCGGTGAAGAAACGGGAAAATCTATATTGATTTTTTACTCTCTACCTGCCCCTGCCCTCTCAACCTGTTCTCGAATTTCTTGTTTGTAACAGTTAGAGAACTCCATAAAAAAGATGATCCTATAACTATGCTGATGTAGCAAAAATTTCCACAAACCATTTTTTGAGATGGGTTTTGAGATTGGGGAGGCGGTGAATCTGTGTTTCAAGTTCTGCCATCGCTAAAGTTGTGAGTTTAACTCCTGTGGAGTAAATCTTGTCTACCAAATTGACAACTGGATTTTTACCCTTAAATGTGAGAGTTTGAGCGAAATTTAGTACAGTCTCAACAGTATAATGATAAATTTTGGACGCATGAGGTTGCCTGCAAACTGAAGTTATTTTTCTCTCATTATAGTATCAATCATTCTGTGGAGTTCTCTAAATCAAAAAAATCATAGTTTAGATGATGACACAAAAAATCAAATGCCACCTCATCACATAAATCAAAAAAATCATAGTTTAGATGATGACACAAAAAATCAAATGCCATCTCATCACATAAATCAAAAAAATCATAAAAAAAATCATAGTTTAGACTATGTTACAATTTAAAAATTGGTATAAACCCAGGGTTATAAAAATGCAAAGTGGCGACCAAAATCTGATTATTTTGATGATTTATATACTTACAGTCTATTACACATTTAATCGCATGATTGAATCTATAGACGATTTAGTAAAAGTTGATTTTCAAAAAGGTGCTGTTGATAATCAATTAAAAGAACAGAATCTGCAAGATACAGTGGGTATTTCTTTTAAGACAGGTAATTATGGTTTAGATAAGATAGAAACTGATCTAAAAGAATTATCAATGAGCATTGAAAATAAATCAGAAAGTATTGCCATATATGTTGACTGGGATAATAGTTCTTTTGTGGTTGAACATACCCAACAATCCCGCCGGGTGATTCGCAAATCTCCCGATTTAACCCGCGATTTAGCCATACCTCAAGTTCCGACAATTATTTCTCCTCAGAAAACAATTTCTGAAAATGTCACCGCAGAAGATGTTTTTCAAAGAGATCAAGAATCAGGAATTTATAAACCAGCTTCACCTTTGATTAATATTGCTGCCATCAAAAAGAATGATAAGCAAAAGAAGTTATATAAAGACTTTCTAGATGGCAAAAAAAACTTAGAATTTTCATTGCAACTCGTACTGCGAATTTCCGAAATGAGAGTTGGTATTGCTCCGGGAATAAATGTTCCTCCAGTATCAATTATTAATTGTCCTTTTACTATTAAAAAGCTCCCTTGGACTTACGCACTACCGTGGAATAAAAAAAAGTAATTTGCAAAATCATTACAGAGAATGCAATCAAAGGTAAAATAGGACAAGAAGAGAGTAGGCGTAGGCAGTTGCAGATTAGTCATGAAGACTGGTTTGAGGAAAGTCCGGGCCCCCGAAAGACCAGACTTGCTGGATAACATCCAGTGCGAGTGATCGTGAGGATAGTGCCACAGAAAGATACCGCCAGTCAATTTAGAATTGGTTGGTAAGGGTGCAAAGGTGCGGTAAGAGCGCACCAGCAACGTCGAGAGGCGTTGGCTCGGTAAACCCCGGTTGGGAGCAAGGCCACAAGGAACTACGGTTGGTCTTTTACCAGTTCCGCTTAAAAAAGAGCCGCTAGAGGTGTTTGGTAACAAGCATCCCAGATAGATAACTGCCCTCGCAAGAGAACAGAACCCGGCTTACTACCGACTCTCTTCTGAAACGAATTATGGATGTTTTATTGTCCATAGTTCGTTTTTTCAATGACTTTAAAAAACTGGCCGCAGGGGAAATTGCATAATAAACGTTACTTGACTGTTAGCACTACATACATGAATAGACCCATTTAAATGCTGTACCATTGTCTTTACCAGTATCAACTCTAAACCAGTGTTCTGTGCTTGCCAAGAGGAATATTTGGGAATGCGATAAAATGGCTGAAAAACTTGTAATAGTTCATGGTGAGGAATCTCCACACCAGAAATACTCACTTTTAATTCTACCGTGTCTGCATTCAAGCCAGCGGTAACCGTGATTGATTTACCTGGGGGAGTGCATTGACAAGCTTGATTCAGTAGCAGAGTAATAATTTGTTCTAACTCAGTGATATCTGTGGATATAGCGGGAATTTCTGTTTGGATATCCAGATGTAAATGCTGTTGCTGACAACTGGTAACATCTCGAAAAGATTCAACAATGGGAGATAACCAATTGGCAAAATCAATAGTAATTAAAGTGGGAGGTTCAGGATGATTTTTAAGATAGGTAAAAGCGAGAATATCCTTAAGTAATTTATTTTCTCTTCCACATTCATTATGGAGAATTTGTAATAATTGAGATACTATCTCTGGATCTAAAATCCCCACTGGTGTTACGAGACTTTCCAAAGTTTGAATAGCCAGACTAATATTAGTAATAGGTGTGCGTAATTCTTGGGCAAGGTGTTTGATAAATTCGTATTTATGAAGTTCTTTTTTTTGTATTTCCTTAGCTTGGGATTTAGTTTTTGCGTATAGTTGAGACTGACGAATTGCGATCGCACATTTATTAGCTATTTGTTGTAAAAAATATATTTCTAATTCCCCAAAACTTGCTTCTGTTTCCCTAATTAGCCAAATATTACCCAAAACTTCTTGATTATCAAAAATCGGACAAGCTAATTGACTTACAAGCTGTAAACTAGAATGATATCCGGGCATAATTTCCACAGATTGCCAGATTTGTCTTTGTAATAGCGACTGATAAATTTGCGGAAAATCGGCAATTTCTCTAGTTAATCCTTGACAATGGGGTAAACTATAACTGTATTCATAAGTAACTGTAGCAGAAGTTAGACAGAGATTATAAAGTTCAATTTGACAACGATTAAGTGCTAATAAATCAACTAATTCTTGCGTAATTATTGTTAATAATTTCCGATCATCAAGACTATCTCGAATTTGTTCAGTTATATATTGTAGTAAAGCTTGAAACTTCTGAATTTGCTGTAAGTTTTTAGTATGTTCTTGTCTTTCTAACTCTAATTGAATTTGTAAATGATGTACCTGCTGTTGTAGTTGTACTTCTGATGTACCTAGATCCAATTGCATAGATACTTCTGAACAAAATATAGGTGAAGATGGTGATTGTGTCCATTTTGGGATGGATTTTACTTGATTTAGATTCATGCAACAGTTTAGGAAAGAGGTAATGGATAATTGGTGATTGGGGAAGAGGTCATGGGAAAGAATATATTACTCATTACTGATCTTCCCATCTGCCGATTACCTATTCCCTAACTAAAAACTGAAGTTAGTATGAGTGAGCATACCAAATATTGTGTATTGCCAATAACAACCCTTGTGACGGTTTGTAAACAGGTACGTTAAGTTACAGCCAATCCCATAGCATCATTGTACTATATTGTTAAAAATTAATACTAATTCTTTATAAATCTGCATATAAAAAGCTTATAGTGGAATTATTTACAAAATCATTAAACCATAACTTGCGAAAATCATAATTTAAAGAATTTTTCCCCATCTAATTATGAATATTTCAAAATCTCAACCCAGTATTTTATGGGTGCAAGTTTGGGTTTTAGCTGGATTGCAAGGGGCAATTACCCTGACTTGGTTAGTTTATAATGTATATTTACCCCAACTTTTAACTGAATTTGGATTTCCTGCATCCTTAGCAGTTGGTTTATTAGTCGTAGAAAATGCCTTGGGTGTGGTATTAGAACCACTCATGGGGGGACTTTCAGATCATGCTATTCGCTGGTTAGGAAGTCGCTTTCCCTTTATTTCCGCAGGTGTAATTTTAGCATCAAGCTTATTTATTGCCATACCTTGTATTGTTACTTTCATTCCCCCAACGGAAGTAATCAAGGGAATTTTACCCTTAGTTTTGATAGCTTGGGCATTAGCAATGACAGTATTTCGTTCTCCAGCAATTTCCTTATTAGGAAGATATGCTATTCCCAAAGAATTACCATTAGCAGCAAGTTTTGTCACTTTAGCAGCAGGAATAGTTGGGGCTTTTCGCGGAATTGCCAATACATTTATTTTAGGTTTAGGACCAATTTTTGCTTTTTCTATCGCTTCCTTTGTGCTTTTAGGTGCAACCTTTACATTGCGGTTTTTCAACCCTCCCGAAACACCAGCAAATCCAGAAAATACAGAAATACCAAACATACCAATTGCCAAATTAGGCTTAATTTTAGTAACAGGTTTTAGTATAGCCTGGGGTTCTCGACTTCTCATGGATGCTATGGGTAAAATCCTCAAAACCCAACTGTATACAAATGATATCACAGTAATGATGTTAGGAATTAGCTTAACTCTAGCTTTTGCTGCCTTACCTGCGGGATTTTTGGCTGTAAAAATTGGTAATCGTCAAGCCATGTTAGCAGGTATTTGTACAACCATTTTATCAATTATATTGATGTTAAATATAGGCGCACATTTCCTGATTATATTATTGACATTAGCCGGATTTAGCTTCATTCTCAATGGGGCAATTCCATTTACTTTAGAATTAATGCCGCAAAGATGGGCAGGTTTAGGAATTGGGATGTATTTTGGGGGATTTTCCTTAGCTATGAGTCTATTTGGATTTGTGTTTCCAGCAACAATCACATCTTTAGTCGCTGGAGTTAGCAGTATATTGGCGTTTTTGCTGGCTAGTGTGTGTATTATGATAAGTGGGAAATATAGCAATCTAAAATTGAGTTAAAAACAAATTTTTTGCCTATTCCCTGTTCCCTGCTATATAAATGATCATGACTGACAATACAGATTTTCGCATTGAAAAAGACTCAATGGGCGATCGCCAAATTGCCAACAACGTATATTATGGTATTCAAACCCAAAGAGCAATTGAAAACTTTCCCATTAGCGGCATTAAACCTTTACCCACTTATATAGATGCTTGTTTATATATTAAAAAAGCCACCGCTATTGTCAACGGAGAATTAGACTGTATTCCCGCAGATATCAGCATAGCCATTATTCAAGCCACTGATGAAATCCTAGCAGGTGAATTACGAGATCAGTTTGTCGTTGATGTTTATCAAGCCGGTGCAGGAACATCACACCACATGAATATTAACGAAGTTCTGGCAAATCGCGCTTTAGAAATTATCGGTGAAGAAAAAGGTAATTACAAACTCATTAGCCCCAACGATCATGTAAACTACGGACAGTCTACCAACGATGTCATCCCTACAGCCATTCGCATTGGTGGATTATTGGCACTTTCTCGAACTTTACAACCAGCTTTAGAACAGGCAATTTCGGCTTTAGAGGCAAAAGCCAGAGAATTTCAAGATATCGTCAAATCGGGGAGAACCCACCTGCAAGACGCTGTACCTGTGCGATTAGGTGATAATTTCGGTGCTTGGGCGCAAATCCTGTCAGAACACCAAAACCGTCTTTATATTGCTTCAGGGGATTTAATGGTATTGGGTTTAGGTGGTAGTGCTGCGGGAACAGGTATGAATACTCACCCGGAATATCGTCAAAGAGTTGTAGATATCCTTTCGCAATTATTGGAATTTCCTTTAGAACCTGCACCCCATTTAATGGCTGCAATGCAAAGTATGGGGGCTTTTGTGAATGTTTCCGGGGCTTTGCGGAACTTAGCCCAGGATTTGGTGAAAATATCCCACGATTTGCGATTAATGGATTCTGGCCCCAAAACTGGATTTAAGGAAATTCAACTTCCTCCAGTCCAACCCGGTTCTTCAATTATGCCCGGAAAATATAACCCCGTTATGGCAGAAATGACATCAATGGTATGTTTTCAAGTTATGGGATATGATAATGCGATCGCTTTTGCTGCCCAAGCGGGACAATTAGAATTAAATGTGATGATGCCCCTCATTGCCTATAATTTAATTCACAGCATTGAGATTTTAGGTAATACAATTTCGGCTTTAACTACAAGCTGTATTCAAGGAATTACTGCTAATAAAGAAAGATGTTTAGCCTATGCTGAAGGTAGTTTAGCATTAGTCACCGCCTTAAATACCCACATTGGTTATTTGAATGCTGCGGCTGTAGCTAAAGAATCTTTAGAAACAGGTAAATCTCTGCGGCAAATAGTTCTCGAAAAAGGTTTAATGACAGAAGCAGAATTAGCAACAGTCTTAGATTTAGAACAAATGAGCGCGATTGTGCCTTTATAAAATTGTAGGGGTTTAGCAATGCTAAACCCTAAAAAATATGTTTAATGATTATGGTTTGGAGGCAATTATCCCCAGGAAAATTAATTCCTATTTATCCCCTTTCCCACTTTTAAAACATCCTCTGAAGAAATATCAAATATTCTATGTTGAAAGTCCTCAAATACCTCAGTATTTGTTTTATTAGCGCTTGTTTACTATTTGCTTGTCATGCTTGGACACCGACCGAATTTAAACGCCCTCCCTTGAAAGTGCAATTTACATCTTTTGTTGGGGAGTATTCAGGCATCATTGCTCAAGAAAAAGGATTCTTTAAAGCCCAAGGGGTAGATGTGGAACTAATTCATAAACTATCCCCCCAATTGGAAAGAGCAAATTTCAGTGCGGGTAAGTATGATGGTATGTCATTGTCATTAGGAAGTTTTATCATCTTGAGTGCCACAAATTCCGATATACAAAGTGTGATCATTATAGATGAATCAACAGGCGCAGATGTAGTAGTTGCCCAATCACAAATTAAAACCGTTGCTGACTTGAAAGGGAAAAAGCTGGGTGCAAATCTAGGCGGTTTTAGCGAAGTTTTTGCGACTGAAATGTTGAAAACTGCCAACTTAACCAGCGATGATGTGAACTTAGTTAAATCAGAGGCTTCAGAAATTCCTCAACGTCTGAAAAATAATACTATTCAAGCTGGACACACTTGGGAACCCTATCTTTCTGAAGCGATCAAATCAGGGGGACATATCCTATTTACCAGCAAACAAACCCCTGGTTTGATTTTAGATCTGATTGTCTTTCGTGGTGAGATCATCCGCGATCGCCCCGAAGATGTTCGTGCATTTGTGCGAGGATGGTTACAAGCAGTAAACTACTGGAAAGCAAATGTTCAGGAAGGAAACACTATCATCAGCAAAGTCTTAAAAATTCCTAGCCATACAATCTCTCTGGAGGGAGTAAACCTCACTGATTTAGGTGAAAACCAAAAATTCTTTCAATCTAGCAACCCTAACTCCATCTACAAAACTGCCAAGATATATGCAGACTTTTTTATTCGCTCTGGAAACATGACGCGCATTCCTGAGCTAAAAAGTTTGTTCAATTCTTCGTTTTTGAACTCTCACTCCTAATTTAAGACTATGGGAATCCGTACAAAGTTGATCGCGTCGTTTCTCATTGTTGCTTTGATTCCTTTACTGTTATTGACATTTATCAATAAACAGACTACTGAAAAAGCACTAACTGACAACGCCCGACAAGCCCTATCAGCGGCGGCTAAGGAAACTGCTAATAGAATAGATGCTTTTATTGATGAAAATCTCGATTCCGTGCGCGTAGAGGCGATTTTACCAGGTTTGGCACGCTACCTCAGCCTGACTCCAAAACAGCGAGATGACAGCCCCGAAATGCAATTGGCGACAGAAACATTAATCCGTCTCAGTCGCAAAGATATGCTCAATGTTCTCTCTTATGCTTTGCTCGATTTAAATGGGAAAAATGTATTGGATACATATACACCGAACATTGGCAAAGATGAATCAGTTGAAGATTACTTTAAACAACCGCTGCAAAATGGGTTATCCTTTGTTTCTGCCATGAAGCAGTCACCGACAATTCCTGACATTGTTACCGTCTTTTTTAGCAGTCCGGTTCGTAATGCCAAGGGAGATATATTGGGTGTATTGCGTGTTTCATACAATGCTACTGTTGTCCAGCAGTTAGTAACTAGAGAAACTGAAAGGGCTGGGGCAAAATCTTTTGCTATTCTTTTAGATGAAAATAATATTTATCTGGCACATAGCACTGCACCACAATTGCTTTTTAAATCAATTGTACCTCTGCCTTTGGATATTGTAACTCAATTACAAAAAGCAGAACGTTTGTCTAATTCTCCTGTTAAAGAATTGGCAACTAATGAGTTTAAACTTAAGCAAGCATTGGATAATAAACAATCATATTTAATTTCATCTTTGTCAGGAACAGGTAATCAGGTTAATTTGATTGCTATCGCTCGTTTAAAATATAAACCTTGGTCTGTGTTGTTCGCACAGCCCATTAGTATTGCCCTAGCACCTGTAAAAAAGCAAATCCATGATGCAATGTTTCTCTTTGCAATTATCGCTTCCGTAGTGACAATCATCGCTTTTACTATTGGGCAACTGCTAACAAAGTCAATAATTTACCTGACCAATATAGTTTATCAGTTTACAATAGGTAACTTAGAGATCCGCGCCAAAATTAACTCAAAGGACGAAATAGGTCAACTGGCAAGGTCCTTTAATAACATGGCACATGAGTTACAAACATCTTTGGAAACTTTGGAACAACGGGTACAGGAGAGAACCGCAGAGTTAGTAATTGCTAAAGAAAAAGCAGAAGATGCAAATCAGAAACTAGAAAAATTGGTAAATTTAGATGGCTTGACTCAGGTGGCTAACCGTCATTGCTTCGATGGACGACTGCAAGCAGAATGGAAACGCCTTGCAAGAGAACAACAGCCCCTGTCACTAATTTTATTTGACGTTGATAAATTCAAACTTTACAACGACTATTATGGTCATCTTGGCGGCGATGATTGCCTAGTTAGGATAGCGCAAACAGTGCAAAAGATAGTTAATCGTCCTGCTGATCTGGCCGCGCGTTACGGAGGAGAAGAATTTGCGGTACTCCTCCCCAATACTGACTTAGCAGGAGCGATCAAAGTAGCACAAAGTATTCAACAAGCAATTAAAGATCAGGCTATTCCCCATGCAAAGTCTGATGTCAAGGATATCGTTACACTTAGTTTAGGTATTACTTCTGTCATCCCCACTTGCGACATCAAGCCAGATACACTTATCGCTTCAGCCGATAAAGCACTGTACAATGCCAAAAACAAGGGGCGCGATCGCTATTGTTGCTCATTAGAGGATGTTTGAAAAGTAAGAATTGGGGGTAAAAAGATTTCTCAGATAAAACTCGTTTATATTGTTTATTTCTCTTACTTGTATTCTTATACAGCACTTCCCGGTGTTATGAGGTAGATATCTAGCGGGCAAGACTTGTACTGAGCTTGTCGATAGCGCAGCGTGGCGTTAGCCATAGTATGCCCGCACTACAAGAGTTTCATGATTCAACTTTGTACCTCATAAGAGCGGAAACCGCTGTATTAAGGAAATATCTCAAAAGCAGTACAGTGTTGTGGATTAATAATACTAAAAATATGTTTATCTAAAGTTAAAATCTTAGTAATATTCATCCTTTCCGCAATAGCAACAATAGTTGCATCTACAAAATCTAACTCACTATCAGCATATTGGCTTAAAATCTCCGTCACCCTTTTTAAATCAGTTTTATTAATCCCTTCAATAATGACATTACTATTAAATAATTCAGTTAAAACCTGTTTTGTTGTAGGATATCCTAACCGAGAAGTAAGCAAATGACAAACTTCAGGTAAAACTGTTGTTGGTAAAACTAATACTTCCTTTAAATCAACTATAATATCAAGGATACACCCATAATTTTCGTCCTTAATATCAACACTTGCCATTAAGAAACTTATATCTAAAATAGCAGTCATGATTATTCATTTACCTCATTATTAAATTCCTTAATCCCTCTATTCGGCTCAATTTCTGGTGCTAAATTTTCTGTATCTTTGTCTGATAAATCGGGTTTACTAGACTCTCCTATACCAGAAATACTTAATAAAAAATTACTCTCTTTTTGTTCATTATTAATAGCCGCAGAAGTTAAATTAAGTTTAAAACGTAAGTCTTCAATAAAATCAGCTAATTCCGGTAGTGCTGCCAGTGGAAGTTCATTAATAGCTTGGGATAATTGTTGGTGGGTGAGATCTACAGAATTCATATTTTACAGCAGATTCTGCTCTAATGAGGTACAAAGTTGAATTATGAAACTATTGTGGTGCGGGCATCTTGCCCGCTAGATATGTACCTCATAACACCGGAAAGTGCTGTATGTCATCCTTCTAGAGGATTAGCTTTTGTCTGTGATCAGGGATATTGGCATTAATTTCTTCTTGGTTGCCCTATTCCTATATAAATCTCGTTTATATTGTTATATAATAACGCAATTATTCCCCATGCCAACACAAAAACCATCTGTTAGTCTGATTCGGGCTAAATCCTACGAACAAGACGCTTTAAAAGAATCATTGGAAATACTGCTAGAACCTTTAGGGGGCATGGCTGCTTTTGTGAAACCAGGAAACCGGGTCTTACTCAAACCCAACCTCCTCACAGGTTCTCGTCCGACGAAAGAATGTACCACTCGTCCAGAATTAGTCCGTGCCGTTGCCGAAATGGTAATTGCCGTTGGTGGAAATCCATTTTTAGGAGATAGTCCCGCTTTTGGTAGTGCCAAAGGTGTGGCCATAGCTAATGGTTTATTACCAATTTTAGAAGAACTAAAATTACCACTTGTGGAATTTCACGGTAAACGTTATCAAACTGTCAATGACAATTTTAATCACTTGCTTTTATCTAAAGAAGCCATGGAAGCAGACGTGATTATTAACCTCCCTAAAGTGAAATCTCATATGCAATTAACCCTAACTTTGGGTGTTAAAAATCTCTTTGGTTGTGTTCCTGGGAAAATGAAAGCTTGGTGGCACATGGAAGCTGGCAAAGATGCTAACAAATTTGGAGAAATGTTAGTAGAAACTGCCAGAGCAATTAATCCAACTTTAACAATTTTAGATGGGATTATTGGTCATGAAGGTAATGGACCAAGTGGGGGAGAACCTCGGAATTTAGAAATTTTAGCAGCTTCGACTAATGTATTTGCTTTAGATAGAGCAATGTTGGAAGTTCTCCAAGTTGCACCGGCACAAGTTCCCACTGTAGCAGCTTCCCAAAGATTGGGAATATGTCCCGAATTAAGTGATATTCACTTTCCGAATTTATCACCCGATTTACTACAAATTACAGATTGGCAATTACCCGAAAAGTTAATGCCCATAGATTTTGCCATGCCCCGTGTAATTAAATCTACTTTTAGGCATCTTTACATCAGGTTTATCAAAGAACCTATGAGTGCTTATAGAAACACTCCATAATATCATCAAGTTGAAATCAGGGGTTTAACCCCTTTTTATCTCACTCCTAGTAATAAAGGATCTTGATGGAAAAAATTTAGCAAATTCTTGGATAGTCCAACCAACTTCCATCTCGAAGGTGTACATTAGTAGTTCTTGAAAGCTTGAGTCTAAATTAAGAGCGTGATTGCTCCCGACAGACAACAATGGCGTTGAAATTTGAGAATTTAACTCTTGTAGTAATCTAAATGTTGATCCCCATATAGCTCATACTAGATTTCGCTATCGGATAAGATGACAAAACAAAACCCTAAAACTCAGAATCGCTGTTGACTGCAACGCCCATGAATCAACTGAATAATGGTTTTACAATATTTCTCAGTCTGCTAGTTGAGGCGATGCCTTTTTTACTACTGGGTGTATTTTTCTCCAGTGTGCTACTATCCTTTGTCGATGAAAGTAAGTTAGTCAAGATAATGCCCAAAAATCCCCTACTGGGGGCTTTATTTGGCAGCATGATGGGTATTTTCTTTCCTGTTTGTGAATGCGGTAATGTGCCAGTGGCACGACGGTTATTGATGCAGGGAGTACCCACACCAGTAGCAATTGGCTTTTTGTTAGCAGCACCAACAATTAACCCAATTGTCATTTGGTCAACTTGGACTGCATTTAAAGATCAACCAGAAATAGTAGTGTTAAGAGTGGTATTTTCCCTAGCCATTGCTACGATTATTGGTGTGATCTTCAGTTGCCAACCAGACTTGATTCCTTTTCTTCAACCAGCGATCGCTCGTTACCTCAAATTTAACCCCCCCGCCGCCCTAAAAACAACCCCCAGAGGCAGACAATCTCAACTACAACCCCAAACCAATGCCCCCAGTTTATTGCAATCAGGAACGTATATTCTGGGGGGAACTACGGGAGCATCAAAACGCATAGATAATAATTACGGTGAAGCTGCCGCAATTCCTAACTTCAGCAAACCCTTACCAGAAAAACTCCGTTCCCTATTAGATAATATTGTGCAAGAACTGCGGGAATTAGGAGGAGTGATGGTACTAGGAAGCGCAATTGCAGCCGCTATCCAAGTTTTAGCTCCCCGTGAATTGATTCTTGGTCTGGGGGCAGGACCTGTTAGCTCAATTTTAGCCATGCTAGTATTAGCAGGAGTCGTATCAATATGCTCTACAGTTGATTCCTTCTTTGCCCTGTCTTTTGCTTCCACCTTTACCAGCGGTTCATTACTAGCATTTTTAGTATTTGGACCAATGATTGATATTAAAGGTATTGGCTTGATGTTATCAATTTTCAAACCCAAAGCCCTGATTTATCTCTTTGTTTTAGCTGGACAATTGACACTTTTATTCACCTTATTTCTGAATTTGCACGTGATCTAATTTTAATTAAGGTAAATTTTCTGCCCTTCTCGTCAATAGATTTGGGATTAATTCCGCCCTGAAGGGGTGAGGCTTGTACTAAAAATTCCCAATCCAAAATCTCAAATCCAAAATCTCAAATTTTTCGGTCAAATGTGGGGTGTGAGGTATGGGGTTTAAATCCTCCCCAGGTGAAAATATAGTAATTGGAGATTACCAAAGAAGCTATTGGTAATTTCTCCTCATCTACCCCCAGTAGTAATCGGTCAATCCAAAAATATTACTTTTGACTTTTGACTTTTGACTTTTGACTTCCGCCTTGCGGTACTAGCCCTCAGTCACCTATCACCTGTGATATCTAAATAACCTTAATGCTAAATTCCCAAACCAAAGCCCCAAATAAACTCATCCCTTGGCTAGATGCGGTAGCTATTACAGCTTGGGGTATTTTAATGCTGAAATACTGGCTGACGGGCAAACTGTCTTTATTAATTCATCCTGATTACTTTTGGTTAGCCATTTCCGGTGGCGCGGGTTTGTTAATCGTGGGTGTTTTTAAAGGGTTACAACTATGGAAACACCGTCGGCTTCCCGAAATATCTAATACTCCGCATATTAGTTTATTTCCCCCTGGCTGGGGTAGCTTCCTGCTATTAACAGCCGCAATTTTAGGATTAATGATTACACCCCGCGCCTTTGCCAGTCAAACAGCACTAGATCGGGGTGTTACCGAATTAATCGGTGCAACTCGCGCCCAACCCCAAGCCTTTCGGGCGACAGTTCGCCCAGAGGAGCGATCGCTTGTAGACTGGGTAAGAACCCTCAATGTCTATCCTGAACCCGACGCATACACAGGACAAAAAGTAAAAGTTCAGGGTTTTGTGATTCATCAACCTAACGTCAGTGCAGAATATATATTTTTAGCCCGGTTTATCCTCACCTGTTGTGCTGCAGATGCCTATCCTGTGGGATTACCAGTTCAACTATCAGCTTCCTCCCGTCAACAGTATCCACCGGATACATGGTTAGAAGTAGAAGGAGAGATGACAACACAAACCGTGGCCGAAAAACGCCAGCTAACAATCAAAGCTAACTCCCTCAAAAAAATTCCTCAACCGCAAAATCCTTACAGTTATTAGTAAGAAGTAGATTACTAACTGTAACTTTTGCTTATTGCCCGTAAATACACAAAAGATGATCAATCCAAAATCTAAAATCCAAAATCTAAAATCGTTAGATGAACAAATCCTATAAACTTATTCAACCATTAGATCGGATTGCGATCGCCGTCATGCTCTTGCTGAGTGTGTTGATTGGGTTAATCATCTGGAAAGGTGATGCAGTTAAACCCAGTGTCCGCACCTTTACCTGGGAAAACCAACAAATCTGGGCAGATGATCTCTCCTTCTCCCTCAGCTTTAGTCGGCCCATGGATCCCAAAAGCATTGAGGAAAATTTAAAAATAGATCCACCTCTAGCTGGTAAAATCAGTTGGGCGGGAAGAAGAATGGTGTATACACTGCTCACACCAGCCCCCTACGGGACAACTTACCAAGTTAAATTAGAACAAGGTAAAGATAAATATTCCCAAGCGGAAGGAAAAAATCGGGTGATGCAGCCTTTTACAGGTAGCTTTTCTACCCGCAATCGCGTCATCCTTTATATTGGTGCTAACCCAGAAGTCCAAGGACAGTTGGTACTTTATAATTTAACCCAAGAACAAAAAAAAGTTCTTACTCCTAAAGACTTAATTGTCATGGACTATAAACCATTCTCCAATGGTGAAAAAATTCTGTTCTCGGCTCGTTCTGCCAAAAATTCTGATCTACTTTCAGCCCAACTTTATACAGTCACCACAGGTATTTCTAGTCAAGTTGGCAAGGAAACAGAAGCAGCAGGTAAAGTAGACCTAATTTTAGATAACAAAGAATATCAAAACCTCAAATTTGACCTTTCCGCCGATGGCCAAATAATTGTTATTCAAAGAGGTAAACGGGATAATCCCGGTGACTTTGCGCTCTGGTATTTATCAACCAGCAATGATAAATCCGCAGAAAAACCCACCCCAAAACGGTTACAAGGGCAACCAGGTGGAGATTTTTTGATTACACCCGATAGCAAAGCTGTAGCGGTTTCCCAAGGAGAGGGAACAGCAATTGTTTCTTTGGAAGGGAATAGTAATAAACCTTTGGATTTCCTCCCCCAATTTGGCTTAGTCCAAGCTTTTTCTAAAGACGGTTCCCAGGCAGCTATGGTCAAATTTAATACTGACTATACAAGAGATTTGTTTTTGGTCACCAACCAAGGCGTACAAAAACAATTATTAAAGACTACAGGCTCTATTCTTAGCTGTCAGTTTGATCCTGCTTCCCCTAGTCTCTACTGCTTAGTTACCCAACTTATTTCTAAAGAACAATACTTAGAACAGCCTTATTTAGTAGTTATTGACTTAAAAACAGGCAAGCAAAAACCATTGCTGCTCTTACCTGCTGCTCAACGCAATGTCCAAACCAGTTTAGCACCCGATGGTTTAGGCTTCTTATTTGACCAAGTAGTCCCTGTCGCCAATAACACTACACAATTACCCACAAATACCTTAAAAACTGATGATGGTGAACCAATTGCTAGTAGTAGTCTCTGGTTAATGCCCTTGCTACCTATCGCTGATAATACAAACATTGATATTAAACCAGAACAACTCCCCCTAGTCGGCTTTCATCCCCAATGGCTACCTTAATTAATTGACAATTGACAATTATTAATTAACAATTATCAATTATCAATTGTCAATTTTTACTTGTGCAAATAAGTGATAACGGTTACGTATTTGTGGATAATGACAGTATGACCGTGAAAAATTTACCTCTCATTAAGCTAACGTCACGCTACGCTATCAGCCAACTACAGATGATCAAGATGAAACCGTAGTTATGGAAAAACCGGAAGACAGCAAGCAACAGGACTGGATTGCAGAACCTGACCTTGATCAACAAGCACAGGTCAATTTAGAATTTCAGCAATTACTGAAGTTAAATACCGAATTAAGTACAGCTAATCATGATTTATATGCTCAAGTAGAGCAGTTAAAAACCGAATTAGCTGAGGCAGAAAAAATTTTGCAATGGCAGAAAACTCGCTCCAGCGTTACCGAGTCAATGTTTAACCAGCAAACTCAAGAACTTGCCGCTGCTCAAGAGCAAATTCAGTCTCTATATCAGCAGTTAGAAACATCTGTACAAAAAGTTCAACAGCAGGAAATATCTGTAGAAACTTATAAATCCCATTTCCAAATTAGTCAACAACGTTTAGCTCATTTAGAAAGGGAATGTTCTCTGCTACAAACTAATTACAGTCAAGAGTCCCAGCAGCTATTACACTCGGAAAATACTTGTCGTGAGTTGCGGACTAGACTAATGCGTCAACAACGGCAGACTATGCAATTTAAATCGGCTCTAGAAAAATGCCTAGATACACCGATTCCTAGTCATGAAAATTTAGAGGATCATATTCATCATCCCCATGATGTCATCCACAAACAAACAAGATTTTCGAGAAAAGCTCGGTCTTTGTTTCCCAATGCCCAACCTATTCGACCTTGGTCTGAAGTTGAAGATTCTCTCAGCGATTCTGTGCATAATTCCTGGGTGCAACCGACAGCACCAACTGCTCATAATTATCCTCATTCTCCAGAACCATTAATCTCCCAGCCTACAGCAGTTTATCAATCAGTAAATGTAGCTACTCCCGAAATATCACCTCAAAGCCAGCAAGTAGAAGGTATAATCAACAATTTTTTGGCTACACCATTACTTGAAGCAACGAGCCAGAAGCCAGAAACTGAGGTAAATATTGAACAAGTTGATATATCTGTTTTAGAAACTTTGGGATTTATTTCTGAAGATGATGAACAACCAGAAATAACTATTAAGCAGGATTTGCTGAGAGAAATTGATCCATATCATACTAGTGAAAATTCTGGAAAGAAAGATTTACCAATATCACCAACACAGAAATTACCAATCGTTTCCACATCTCTCAATGATCAGATAAATACTGTGGAAATGGAAGATTATTGGTTAGAGGTTTCACCTACTACAAACTCAAACTTACTGATTAATGATAGTTTGCCAGATTTATTGGATGACAATATATCTGAAAATAAATCACCTTCACCATTAATTTATCCACAACGACCACCCAAGGGACGTAAGTCCTTAGCATCTGTAGAACTGCCAAATTTTCGACCCAAGACTAAGTAGCTGATTAAGACTTTATTCCTCGTCAAGTATTTGATAAAATCTTTTTTGAGAATGAAAATTTTCAACCTGAAAATTATAAATCAATTAAGGACAGAGTAAGAATGACTCAAGTGCTTTTAGGACAAAATGAAGGCATAGATTCAGCTTTGCGTCGGTTTAAACGCCAAGTTTCTCAAGCTGGTATATTGGCTGATGTGAAATCCCGTCGCCACTTTGAAACCCCATTAGAAAAGCGCAAACGAAAAGCAGTTGCTATGAGGCGTAACCGCCGTTTTAAATAAACATATTTCAGTTGTTACAAATTTTTATTTACAGCACTTCCCGGTGTTATGAGGTACATATCTAGCGGGCAAGATGCCCGCACTACAAGAGTTTCATGATTCAACTTTGTACCTCATAAGAGCGGAAACCGCTGTATATGGCAGGAGTGAGGAGGTAGGGGCGCAGGGCGTGCGCCCATTCAGGACTATTGGGAGCAGAGACTGCACCACAACGGCAAGAATTTGGATTAATACTTGCGCTCTTTTGGTTCAAACATTGTGATGGTGACTGGACGATATTGAATATCAATTCCTGTTGGGGAATAATAAGCCATTGTATGTTTTAAGAAGTTATCATCGTCTCTTTCGGAAAAATCTTCTCTAAAGTGTGCGCCGCGACTTTCTTGACGATTGAGGGCGGAAGTTAAAATGGTTTTTCCTACTACCATTAAACTTTGTAGTTCTAGAGCTTCAACTAATTCTGTATTCCAGCTAGTTCCTTTGTCATCTAAATATATTTGCGAATATTGCTGTTGTAATTCGGCGATTTTCTGCAATCCCTGACGCATTACTTCATCGGTGCGAAAAACGCCACAATGTTCAGTCATATTATCTTGGAAGGCTTGACGAATTTGATTAATGCGGTACTGTCCTGGTTGTTCTAGTAAGACTTGAATTTGTTCCTGGGCTTCTCTTATATACCTGGCTGCATCTATGGACGGTAATTGGCGATTCTGGACATAATTAGCGATCGCTGCCCCTGTCCGTCTGCCATAAACTACACATTCTAATAAAGAGTTACTACCGAGGCGATTAGCTCCGTGGACAGACACGCAAGCAGTTTCCCCAGCAGCAAAAAAGCTTTCCACAAAACCATCTGCACCATTACGAACTTGTCCATCAGTGTTGACAGGAATACCACCCATACAATAATGATTGGTGGGACGCACAGGCATCGGTTGAGTTACAGCGTCTACACCAACTAAACGATGTGCCTCTTCCCAGCAAAAGGGAACACGACTCATGATTTTTTCCTTACCCAGATGGCGCAAATCCAGATAGACAAAGGGACCGCCTGGGCTACCATCGGTATTTACACCCCGACCAGCGCGGATTTCATAAGTGATCGCCCGTGAGGTAATATCACGAGGGGCTAATTCCATGCGGCTGGGGGCGTAATTGGCCATAAAGCGATCGCCTTGGGAATTAATTAAATATGCCCCTTCTCCCCGCACAGCCTCGGAAATCAACACGCCCACAGGATACAAACCAGTAGGATGAAATTGGACAAATTCCATATCTTGCAATGGCAAACCAGCCAAAGCCGTCATCGCCAAACCGTCACCGGTAGAAGCATAATCATTGGAAGTTGTGTTATAAACGCGACCATAACCCCCAGTGGCAAACATCACAGCCTTTGCTCGTAAGACCTCAATATGTCCATCCAAAAGATGAAACATCACCACACCCTTAGCCTGACCATCCTCTAAAATCAGGCGCATTACATACCATTCTTCGTAAATTTTTACACCATAGCGGCGCAAATTATTGACCAATTCATGTAAAATCGCATGACCGGTTTTATCAGCCGCGTAACAAGTGCGGTTGTGAGAATGGCCACCAAAAGCCCGTTGAGCAATGCGACCATCAGGTAAACGAGAGAATAATACCCCCAGATGTTCTAAATCAATCACCACATCTGGGGCTTCTTGAGTTAAGATGGCTACTGCATCTTGATCTGCCAAATAATCAGAACCTTTGACAGTATCAAAAGCGTGAGCTTCCCAAGAATCGGTATCATCCACATTTTTTAAAGATGCGGCCATACCACCTTGAGCAGCTACAGAATGAGAGCGAATGGGGTGAGTTTTGGCAACAACTGCTACTTTTAAGCTAGGATCAGTACGGGCAATTTCCAGCGCAGCCCGACATCCAGCTAAACCACCGCCAACAATAATTACATCATGTTCTAACATCATCAACCACCGATTACAAAAAAATTCCCTGTCTATAGGACAGGGTAATAGGGAAATTGTAAATTGGTAAAATTCTCTTTAGCTAGTTGCTTGGATGGGATTTTCTTGGGGAATATTATTTGGGATTGATTCTGTCTGTATTTTTGGTTCTACAGCATTGAGTTCAATATTATTTAATAAAGTCGTCACAAAGGCAAAAAGTAAAAAAGGCAGAGACAAGAGGACAACAAGACCTACTGTAGCTAAAGCGTATACTGGTCTTTTTGCACCCATCAGGGCTAAAGCTGATGCCAAACTAATGGTAATCGTAATTAACCAAACGATAATTTGACCGTAAATATCACCAAAAGTTAAAGTGCAGACAAACCGATAGTTTTGAATATTATTTTTGTTCATTTAAAACTGGCCTCAATTTTATCCTATAGCTTCTACCTTAGAGCTATGTTTGGCAATGTGAAAATTTCTCAATATTTTTCCAAGGTTTGTAATATTACTTTACAAATATCGTAAATTTTTAAGTTAATCCATTGTCCTCCATTGTAAATTTATATATTTCTATGTATATATACTAAATTTGTAATTTTTTATTTACACTATACTTTATTAATAGATAAGCAACTTTCAAGTCATAATGGGAACACGGTTAATCAGCAATTCGTCTTTTAGGATAACAAATTTATCATGAGAACCTTGCCCAAAACTCTCTGTCAGCTTTTAATACGTATATCAAATTTTACATTTTTGAGTATAAACGTTGATGTAACCCCGGAGTAGAACAAACTTTTAGTACCAATTTAAAAATATCAACAATAACAGATTTGACTGCGTAAATTGCTATTAATGCTGTGTATTACAAAAAAAAGGGAACAGGGAACAGATAAGAAACACTCATTTGCAAAAGTTCAGAGCTTCAGTCAAAAAAAGATGTTTTTCAAAGATGCGTAGCCCGAAAAAAAACAGTGTCATTATTTCTATCTCATGTTTTTAAACATGAGTTTTTTCTGTTCCCTGTTCCCTGTTCCCTTGTCATAACGACAATTTTTAACGCCCACCTACTTAATTAAGAGGATATTTAACAATGAAACTGATGCAAAAGT
The DNA here is from genome assembly GCA_903848645.1 of uncultured cyanobacterium. GTDB lineage: Bacteria > Cyanobacteriota > Cyanobacteriia > Cyanobacteriales > Nostocaceae > Dolichospermum. The sequence goes on from CAINGU010000087.1 coordinate 72,807, forward strand.
CCCTATTTTTCCTAGCTTTTTCTTTAACCTTACCTTCCCAAATAGGGTTAGTACAGGCTCAGTCATTACCAAATACCAAAACTTGGCAAATCAGTCAGCAATTTAAGCCAAAAGTTGATAATAAACGTAATCCTACCACTGATGGCGGTGCTACGCGGGGAATATCTTGTTTAATAAATAAGCAAGAATCACTAATACCTTTAACTCCAGCAGATTTAGTGGGGCTAACTCTAGAAAAACATCCTACTTTCTTTTGGTATCAGCCAAATTCCACAGGTAAATTTCTGAAATTTACTATTCTTGCTGATGGTAAAACTGAAAATTTATATGAAAGCAAATTAGCTATACCAAATGAAGCGGGAATTATGAGCTTTACTCTTCCCAAAAATGCACCTGAACTAGAAATTAATCGAACTTATCAATGGTCTGTAACTTTGGTTTGTGATCCTGACGACTCTAGTGGTGATACTTGGATGAATGCTTGGGTAGAACGGATACAACCAGATGATTCCCTACTACAAGATATAAAAAAGGCTAATTCTCGTAATCTATCTAATGTTTATGGAAAAGCAGGAATTTGGTATGAAGGGTTAAATGCTTTAGTACAACAACGCTGCACTGATCCAAAGAACTTATCAGTCAAGACAAAGTGGAGACAATTGTTAGAATCAGAATCAGTGAAATTAAATGATCTTGTATCCAAAAAATTAATTAATTCCTGTCCGGTGAATAATAGATAGTATGAGGGAAAAGCTGAAAGAAAAAATTTGGCAATGGCGGGCAGTATTAATTGCTATTTCTAATGCTACAGTCATTGTCACTTTACTAAGATTGACAGGCTTATTGCAATTTATTGAATTAACAGCTTTAGATCAATTTTTTCTGCTCCGTCCACAAGAGCCAGTTGATAGCCGAGTAGTGATTGTGAAGATTAATGAAACAGACATTGAGAAACAAGGACAATGGCCTATTTCTGATGCTGTCATGGCGAGATTATTAGAAAAAATTAAGCAGCAAAAACCTAGAGCTATTGGTTTAGATATTTATCGTAATTTACAGGTTAATCCTGGCCATGAAGATTTAATGAAGGTATTTGCATCTACTCCTAACTTGATTGGTATCCAAAAAGTTTTTAATAATGAAGAGGATGATTCGCCAATTAAACCGCCATTTATACTTAAGAATAAGCAACAAGTAGGGGGTAATGATTTACCTAGAGATGATGATGGTAAAGTCCGGCGAGGATTTCTTTATCTGTATTTAGAAAATGGTGATTTTTTAGAAAGCTTGGCGTTAAAACTGGCATTGTTATATTTAAAACCAGAGGGAATTACAGAAAAAGCTGCAAAAATTAACCCAAATTATTTACAATTGGGCCAGGGTACTTTTCCCCGATTTGCAGCTAATGATGGTAGTTATGTGAGAACAAATGATGGTAGCTATCAAGTTATTTTAAATTACCGAGGAAATATAGAAAAGTTTCCCAATATTTCTTTAACAGCAGTTTTAGAAAATCAAATTCCCCCAGATTTTATGCGGGAAAAAGTGGTGTTAATTGGTGCTACTGCGGGAAGTTTAAAAGACTTACTTTACACTCCTTATACTAATAAAGAATTTGCCAGTCCGCGAAAAATGCCAGGTGTAGTAATTCACGCAAATTTAATTAGTCAAATTTTGAGTACAGCACTAGATGGTCGTCCATTAATTAATTCTTGGTCTGAATCATGGGAATATCTATGGATATTTGTTTGGTCAACTATTGGTGCTACTATAAGTTGGCAGTTACGCCATCGTCACGGAATTTTGACAATTATTATTATCTTAGTAGGTGGCATTTTAATTAGTGGTTGTTTTTCGGCGTTTCTATTAGGTTGGTGGATTCCTGTAGTGCCACCAATTTTAGCATTAGCAGGATCAGCTATAGTTATTAATCAATATATTGCTGGTAGTGCATCCAAGATGCAAAAGACTTTTGGCCGTTATTTAACAGATGAAGTAGTTAATAATTTGTTGGAAAACCCTGCTGGTTTGAAGCTGGGGGGAGAAAGGAGGAAAGTTACTATTTTAGTTTCTGATCTAAGAGGATTTTCCTCTATTTCTGAGGAATTTACCCCAGAGGAAGTGGTAAGAATTCTCAACCTTTATTTAGAATCTATGAATGATATTATTCATGACTATAAAGGGACAATTAATGATTTCATGGGTGATGGAATTTTGGTAATGTTTGGTGCGCCAATTAGTCGGGAAAATGATTCCCAGCGAGCCATTGCTTGTGCGATTGCTATGCAATTAGCCATGAAACAAGTTAATAAAAAAAATCAAGAAATGAATTTACCAATTCTCGAAATGGGAATTGGGATTAATACAGGTGAAGTGATTGCTGGTAATATTGGCTCTCAAAAACGTGCAGAATATACTGTTATTGGTGGTCATGTTAATTTAGCAGCTAGGATTGAGTCTTATACAGTGGGAGGACAAATTTTTATTTCTGAGCATAGTTATAAAGATGCAAATATTGATTTGCGAATTGATAGTGAATTACAAGTAGAAGCTAAGGGGATAAAATACCCCATTAATCTCTATGAAGTTGGTGGGATTGGTGGGGAATATCAGCTATTTTTGCCCACAGAAGCGGAAAGTATGGTGAGTTTAAATGAAGAATTATTGATTGAATATATTGTCTTGCAGGGAAAACACGTAGATGGAGAATTATTCTCTGGTGGGTTGGTGGGACTGTCTGAACATGGCGCACAACTGCGTTCTAAACACTCTTTAGATAGATTAACTAATATTAAACTAAAATTACTCACAGATACGGCTTTATATGATGAAGAACCAGATATATATGCGAAAGTAGTGAGAACATCTGCAATCAACCCCAATTACTTTTTAATTCGGTTTACGACTCTTCCCCAAAAAGCGATCGCTCGATTGAATAGAATTCGAGAAATAAATCTGGATCAATAATTCAAAATTTCCCAAATAATCTATTCAAAATTGGCAGTCCTTGATAAAGTATTGAGGACTGCTAAATGTATCAATTGATAATCCATAAGTGTATAGAAATTTAATTATGAAACTTCCTGTTTTTTCCCAGATGTTTAATAAAATCGAGTTTTATGGGTTTTCGGCTGTGAGTATGGTTTTAGTTGCTGGTGTATACCCCAGTATTGCTCAAGCACCAAATCCCCAAGGAAATCCCAACCAAGACCGATTTCCCCAATCTTTACCCACACCAGCACCTCTAGCACCAGAACCACAACCCCCACTACAACCTACTCCCACTCCTACCCCAGAATCTACCGAAACTCCCAGCACAGAAACTATTCAAGTTCAGAAAATTGAAGTTTTAGGTAGTACCCTATTTAATTCAGCCGCATTAAACCCGATTATTCAACCACTGGAAGGACGGACTGTTACTTTTACGGAACTAAAAAAAGCTGCTGATGCTATTACCCAATTGTATCTAAATCAGGGGTACATTACATCTAGGGCTGTGTTGGTAGACCAAAAAGTTACCAATGGGATAATTAAAATCCAGGTAATTGAAGGTGGTTTGGAAAAAATTGAAGTTCAAGGAACTAAACGTTTAAACTCTAGTTATGTGCGCTCACGAATAGCCTTGGGTGCTGGTAAACCTCTCTCCACAGCTAAATTAGAAGAACAATTAAAAATCCTTCGCATAGATCCTCTAATTTCTAATGTAGAAGCGAGTTTACAGCCGGGAAATAGTTTAGGTCAAAGTATTTTAATTGTCCGCGTCACAGAAGCTAACCCATTTGATGCCAATATCAGCATTGATAACTATTCTCCCCCTAGTGTGGGTTCAGAAAGATTGGGTTTGAGCGCTACCCATCGTAACTTAACTGGTATGGGTGATGAATTAGGAATTTCTTATTATTTCAGTACCCAAGGAGTTTCTAATATTTATGATTTTACCTATAAAGTTCCTCTGAACCCCATGAATGGGACTTTACAACTACGGACTTCTATTAATAATAATCAAGTTATTGAACCGAAGTTCAAAGCTTTAAATATTCGGGGAGAGTCGGAACTATATGAAATTAGTTATAGACAGCCATTAGTGCGATCACTACGAGAAGAATTTGCCCTATCCTTGGGTTTTAGTTATCAAGATGGCCAAACCTTTACCTTTGCAGGTCCCACACCCTTCGGTTTTGGTCCAGATACCCAGGGAAATAGTCGGACCCGTGTCTTTAAATTCGGTCAAGATTATGTGCGAAGAGATACAACAGGGGCTTGGGCATTGCGATCGCTCTTTAGTGTAGGTACGGGTGTATTTGATGCCACAACTAACCCTAGTCCCATTCCCGATGGTCGCTTTTTTAGTTGGTTAGCACAAGTGCAACGAGTCCAACGCCTCAACCAAAATAACTTATTAATTGCTCAAGCCGAACTCCAGTTAGCTCCCAATGGCTTATTACCATCCCAGCAATATATAATCGGTGGTGGCCAATCGGTGCGGGGATATCGGCAAAATGCCCGCGCTGGTGACAATGGCATCAAATTTTCCCTAGAAGACAGAATCACAGTCCAAAAAGACGCAGCCGGTAATGCCATGCTGCAATTTGCCCCCTTTGTTGATTTAGGATATATCTGGAATGTAGATACTAACCCCAACCTTTTACAGTCCCAGCAGTTTTTAGCGGGAACAGGACTAGGAATATTATTTCAACCTCTCCCCAATCTGAATCTGAGACTAGATTATGCTGTTCCTCTCATTAATCTACAAGATAGAGGTATCAACGCCCAAGATGATGGTTTATATTTCAGTGCTAATTATCGGCTGTGAAGTTAGGAGTCAGGAATTTTGAAGGAAGAAGGAAAAGAGAAGAAGGAATTCTTCCTGCCTGAAACCTTTTGAAAATCCAGGTATGATATAAAAGTAAATAAAACTTCAGAAATATTCATGAAAATGCTAAATGACTCCTCTGAATTACCCAAGCTTAAATATTTACTAACCCAGAAAATTCTCTTAGGTAATGAACCTAGTGCTGAGTTAATAGCAATTCTTACCATTTATTTTGTTCAAGGCATATTGCTACTATCACGGTTAGCAGTTAGCTTTTTTCTTAAAGATGAATTGCTATTAAGTCCAGTGCAGATGTCAGCAATTGTGGGAATTAGTACCATACCTTGGATGATTAAGCCATTATATGGTTTTATCTCTGATAGTTTACCCTTATTCGGCTATCATAGAAAGCCTTATATAGTTTTATCAGGAATTATAGGATGTATAGCTTGGGTGAGTTTAGGAACAATAGTTCATACTAGCTCAATAGCTACAATTATGATCTTGCTTTCTTCCCTCTCCGTCGCTATTAGTGATGTGATAGTTGATTCCATAGTAGTTGAAAGAGCTAGAATTGAAACATCGGCCAATATCGGTTCTTTACAATCTCTTTGTTGGGGTAGTTCTGCCATTGGTGGGTTGTGTACAGCTTATTTTAGCGGCTTACTTTTAGAATATTTTACTACACGCACAGTATTTTTAATAACAGCATTATTTCCTCTAATTATCTCATCTGTAGCTTGGTTGATTACTGAAAAGCCTATCCATAAAGAACCTCAAAAAAGTAATAATCTAAAACACCAATTAGGACAAATCCGCCAAGCTATCACTCAAAAAGAAATTTGGCTACCAACAGCATTTATATTTATTTGGCACGCTACACCAAATGCCGAATCAGCATTTTTCTATTTTACAACCAATGAACTCCACTTTCAACCGGAATTTTTAGGACGAGTTCGGTTAGTGACAAGTTTTGCTTCCTTAGTTGGGGTTTGGGCTTTTCAACGTTACTTTAAAACTGTTCCTTTTAGAATTATGTTTACTTGGGGTATTTTTATATCCACAGCTTTAGGAATGACAACTTTATTATTAGTAACTCACACTAACAGACTTTTAGGAATAGATGATCATTGGTTTAGTTTAGGTGATAGTTTAATTATTACCGTGATTGGGCAACTTGTATTTATGCCTGTATTAGTATTAGCCACAAAGCTTTGTCCTCCCGGTATAGAAGCCACATTTTTTGCTTTATTAATGTCTGTATTAAATTTAGGAGGAACAGTTTCCTACGGACTAGGATCAATTATGATGAAATGGCTAGGAATTACAGAAAATCAATTTGATTCACTGTGGTTATTAATCATTATTACTAATTGTAGCTCTCTCATACCAATATTATTTATTAAATGGCTGCCAGATGCTCAAGTGGATATTGATAATAGTCAATTAATTGCCAATGATGTAATTAGTTAATAGCTGAAAATTTCCTAGAATAAAAAACATAAATGATAAAAATCTTTGGGGATTTTTTTAATTGGAATTCCCTACGGAACAGCGTAATCCCAACCAAGTCATACAGCAGATTTCGCTCTAATGAGGTACAAATTTGAATTATGAAACTCTTGTAGTGCGGGCATACTATGGCTAACGCCACGCTGCGCTATCGACAAGCTCAGTACAAGTCTTGCCCGCTATATATGTACCTCATAACACCGGAAAGTGCTGTAAAAATTTTGGACATTTTTGCAGTTTATCCTGGTAAGCGTCTAACAGCATATAAATAAAAATAAAATTGTAACAAAAACTACAAAATTGATATCTTTTCTAAAAAAGAGGGTAAGCTAACCATATAAATCCGGTTTACGAAGATACTGTGATCAGGAGTAAATATTATGGTGACAACGTCTCTCCCACTTATGGAAAATCATTCTCCGGCTCATATTTGCCCTTATGATCAAGCTTGTAGCTATTTAGAATGGGCTGCTAAAGAATTAAAATTAGATCAAGGTATAGTAGAAATACTCAGTCATCCCCGGAAAGTTGTCACAGTTTCCATTCCCATAAAAATGGATAATGGAGAAGTGCGGGTTTTTGCTGGACATCGGGTACAACATTCCGATATTTTAGGTCCATATAAAGGTGGTATTCGCTACCATGAAGCGGTGACATTACGGGAAGTTTCCGCCCTAGCCATGTTGATGACCTGGAAATGTGCATTGTTAGGTATTCCCTACGGCGGTGGCAAAGGGGGAATTCCCATAGACCCCAAAAAGTTCAGTGTGGGGGAATTAGAACGGATTAGCCGCCGTTATATTAGTGAATTAATTAAAGACATTGGACCATCAGTAGATATATCTGCCCCAGATATGGGAACATCGGCGCGGGAAATGGCATGGATGATGGATACTTATTCTGTTAATGTTGGTCATTCTGTGCCTGGGATTGTTACAGGTAAGCCTTTGTCTATCGGTGGTTCGTTAGGGCGAGAAATGGCGACCGGACGGGGTGTGATGATTATTGTCCGTGAATCACTGGCAGATCATGGTAAATCCCTTGATGGTGTGAGGGTGGCGATTCAAGGTTTCGGTAATGTGGGCGGGGCTGCTGCTGAATTATTATACCAAGAGGGAGCGAAAATTATTGCTGTTTCCAGCGGTGCAGGTGGTGTATTTTCTGAAGCTGGTCTTGATATTCCGGCGGTAAAAGCTTATGCTGCTGAAAACCGCCGCAGTGTGGTGGGATTTCCCCAAGGTACACCTATAAGTAATGCAGATTTACTAACTTTGCCTTGTGATGTGTTGATTCCCGCTGCTTTGGAAAACCAAATCACTGAAGAAAATGTCCATCAGGTAAAAGCGCAATTTGTGGCCGAAGCTGCTAATGGTCCTGTGACTTTGGAAGCTAACCGAGTGCTAGAAGCCCTTGGTGTGACTGTGTTACCGGATATTTTAGCCAATGCTGGGGGTGTGGTGGTAAGTTATTTAGAATGGGTACAAGGTCTTTCTTACCTGTTCTGGGATGAGGAACGAGTCAACAAGGAAATGGAACATTTGATGGTTCAGGCTTACCGCAAGGTGATTCATGAGTCAAACTCACGGGGAGTAAATCTGCGGTTAGCTGCTTATACTTTGGGTGTAGGTAGAGTCGCGCAAGCTTTGAATGATCGGGGTTTATATCCTTAGTTATATTTAAAATCTATTTTCAGTGGGGTGTGTTATGGCTTTAGCTTAACGCCCCTTTTTTTATCTCGGTTAGTTCTTCCCAATATTGATTTAGGTGGTGTACTTTTTTTCGATACTTCATTTGTTATGACACTAATTAACGAAAGAGATCAATATCATCAAATAGCTAAAAAAATTCTACAACCACTCAATTATTTTGGCATTTTCTGGTAACTTTGCATCTCTTTGTCCCTCAGAACGGGCGTTAGCAGTAAATAAACCAATGGGAGTATTTAATAAATCTATAAAACTGGCTTTACCAATAATATTTTTAATAGTTGTTTTTGGCAATTCTTTCAATAACCAACGCAAAAGAATATAACCGTATTCTCTATTTTTTATTTCCCGCATTAATTCAACCCCATGCAATTCATGTAAATAGCGATTAGAACGCCCATAACGTCGCCATTGACTAGCTAATTCTTTAATATTGATACGGTGACGATGCTCAACAATAGCATCAATTGCAAATTCTAATTTACCTAAATTAGCTTTGAGAATTCGCCAACAAATATCCGCATCTCCTCCTGTTGTCAGGTAGGGACGAAATAAACCTGAAGTATGGAAAACGTGACGATGAATTGCTAAATTTGCGGTTTGTCCATAGGGACAAAATTTATGAGTAAGGGTGTGTTTTTGAGATAAGGTTTCTTGTTTATCTGCGAATTGTTCTAATAAACTTGTACCTGGTAATGCTACAATTTCACCAGCAACAATTACCACTTCTGGATTTATAAAAGGTTGAATTAATGTTTTTAACCATTGGGGTTGGGGACGACAATCAGCATCGGTAAAAGCGATAATTTCACCAGTAGCGGCTTTAATTCCTGTGTTGCGGGCTGCGTAGGAACTTTGAATATTATTTTCGCTTAAGGGCTGAATAGTAATCGGTGAATTTTCAGCAGTTGTTTTGAGAATAGCCAGAGTGCGATCGCTGCTATTATTATCTATTAATAAATACTCTACTTTGTCTTTTGGATAAGTTTGGGAAAATAGACAATTGAGCAATTCTGGTAAATCTGCTTCACCATTATAAATAGGAATAACCACTGATACCTTCGGTGTAAATAGGTTATCAGTGGTTATATTCAGCGCTTGGGAATTTATCATCTCAGATGCAGTGTTAAGAAAAATAACTGATAACTGAAAATTAAATTCCACCCCAAAGGATGGAATTTAAACTCAAATCCTAAAATTTCAAGTCTTTAGCGCTGACACTAACAGACTGAGAATTTTGATTTGTCACTTTTTGTGCTAATTTGCCATTAGAAAGAACAGCAATAGCCCGCGCATATTGTGGATCACTATTTGTCCCGATTAAATTCGGATTAGAAGCCAATTGGCGTTCCTGTGTTTGTGTCAAGTCTAGCTTGATATCGGGTGCAATCCCTTTATGGTTGATGTCTGTACCGTTGGGTGTGTAATAATGAGCAATAGTGACAGCTAAACCTGAACCATCTCCTAGTTCATGAACTGACTGTACTAAAGCTTTACCAAAGGTTTGACTACCAACAACCACAGCCCGTTTATTATCTTTAAGTGCGCCGGTGAGAATTTCACTAGCACTAGCGGAATTACCATCAACTAAAATTGCTAAAGGTAATTTGGTGATAGCTGTACGATTAGCCTCTGTTTGGGCGCTCGATCCTTTGCGGTCTACAGTTTTGACGATATGTCCGTCATCTAACCACATTCTGGCAATTTCTATACTCGCATTCAATAAACCACCGGGATTACCTCGCAAGTCTAAAACGTAGGAATCAACTTTTTGGTTGTTCAAGTTGCGAATGGCTACACGCATTTGATCGGCGGCGTGGGAGCTAAACTCCTGTAATCTAATATACCCAACTTTTCGACCAGCTTCTTGTTTGAGGGTATACCGGACTGTGGGAACTTCTATTGTCGCCCTTGTTAATTTGATGTTAAATTTGTTACTTGGGCGTTCTAGATCCAAACTTACAGAAGTACCTACTTGACCACGAATTAATTTTGAGGCATCTTCTACTGTCATTTTCAGGGTAGATTTACCGTCAATTGCTAATATCTCATCACCTGATTTTAGCCCGGCTTTGATGGCTGGAGAGTTTTCTATAGCTTCTATCACGGTAAGACGCTTGGTTTTTTCGTTTACCTGCATCCGAATACCAATCCCGGAAACTTCCCCAGATGTTTGGCTAGTTAGGGATTCGTATTGCTTGGGGTTCATAAACCGGGTGTAGGGATCACCTAGCTTTTGCAAAGCTTCGCGGATCGCTACGTAAGCCTCATCTTTAGAAGTATAGTCTTTACTTAATAAGCTCTGCCTGATTGCTTGCCAATCTTGTTGATTAAATTTACCATCAACATATTCACGATTCACCAACTGCCAAACTTGGTCAACTAACGCTTTTGGACTGTCTTGTAAAGCCGCATGAACGGAGCGTGTCAAAGCTTGACCAAATATAGATATAGTAGCAGTTGTGGCGATCGCTCCACCAATCATGGCAGCTTGGAGCGGTGAGTAAGGTTTCGCAGATTGGTTCATGTATATTAGCGGAAATAGTTGTGTTTTTGACAGTTTATCAATCAGAATTTCCTGATGTCTTCTAGTTTTTTTATCCTAATAACCTTTATACTTCATCCATCTTTTGGCCTTTTGTCAATGATGAGTAGTATATTCTCTTTGTTGGTTAATAACTATGGTTTGAGTTGATCGGTTTTCACAGAACAACACAGCCAAGTATTAGACTCTGAGATTTAGAGTCATTTGTAAATGCTGAATTATCTTCTTTAAGATAGCACTTTCTTAGCTGAGTAGCTGTGATTTCTATCAATATATAATTAAACTTTTATTAGTTATTTATGTTTCATAAATTTAACATCAATTTATTAATTCACTTTCGAGCCAAATTTCATAAATCGTGGCGATTGTTACAAAAATTATGGTGGGGTTTAAGAATACTCCTAATTAGCTGGCTGGTTATTACCAGTATAGCCTTAGTTTTTGCTTCTTTACAGCCAGTAGATGGCTTTTTTGTGCTGGGTGGTAGTATTCGTCGGGAAATTCATGTTGCTCAATTAGCAAAACAGTCTCCGTACATCCCCATTTTAATTTCTCGCGGTTCTCAAGATCCTTGTATTTGGCTAATTTTTCAGCGAGAAGGTGCAGATTTACAACAAGTCAATTTAGAAAATTGCGCTAATTCTACTTTTGATAATTTTTACTATGGAACACCTATTTTACAAAGTTGGGGAGTACACAAGGTAAAATTAATTACTTCTAGTACACATACTTTCCGAGCTAAGTTAATGGCGCAAATTATCTTAGGTTGTCATAGAATTTGGGTAGAATCGGAAGTGGTGAAGGAAAAAGGCGTTCCCGCTAATCATGAATATTGGTATAAAACTATTTTAGATATTATCCGCAGTTTGGGCTGGGCAGTTTTAAGTCAATTTATATATCCTCAGTGTCCACATATTACTAAATTAATTGATATTGATATGTCAGTGTGGGAACAAAAGGGGTTTCACTGTGAACGTCAGGGAGGGTTGAAGAGGTAAGAGGCGTTAGTGTAGTTCATCTTTTGACTTAATCATTATCTTTGTTATGAGTAACTTTTATGCTCAAATTAAATGATTATGGAGTTCCCTTGACATCATCTCGATTTGTTTCGTAATCAGTAATCCGACGATCAAGTTCTCGTTTTTGCGCTGTTGTTAAATCGGGATAAGCCTGTTCTGCTGCGATACTTTCCAAAATATCTTGTACAATCCGAATTCTATCTGCAATACTCAGGGCTTTGATTTCATTTAAAGTTACACTGATGTCCATGTTAACTGACCTCAATAGGAAGATAAGGCATTTATCTATTTTCTAGGATAAGCGATCGCTTTACGCTTTGAGTTAATTATTATCTTTGCTATAATTTTCTGTTCTCCGGTATTTGTGATTGAAAAAATGCTCAATCACAATATTCGTTTAGAGACTTCCAAATAAAACAATATCTCGTCGTTAGGATAAGGCAGGGGGCAGGGAGAGGGGAGCAGGGGGAGAAAAAGTCGTTTTGATTTGGTGAAATTGGATAGCGTTCGCGGAGCGTCCCGAAGGGAACTAGCGCTGCTGCAAGCAGTTCATCTTTTTTGTGGAGTTCTCTTAAGTCAACGAGCGATCGCCTCCTTTTTAAAGCTTACCATTCCGTCGGACTTGATAGTGCAGTTAGTCAACTCTGCGCTGAGTTGAGCTAGAAATCATCAATTACAATAAGTCCTTGCGTAAGTTCTGTTTATATGCGGAGCAACTACGTAATTCCTCTTAATAAAAATTAAATCATTTTCATTGATCCCCCCACTATTATCGGGCAAAATGGAAAGAAACTTCCCTTTTATGTGGTGCAAATGTAATGATAAAACGATATTTATTCCTCCTAGCAACTGGGGCGATCGCCTATTTATTAGTACCTATCAATACAGTTTTGCTGGATCAGTCATTGGCTAGGGCAGAAACTAAAGTTTGTACAAAACAAACCGATAGTAATCCTATTGAGATTGAGGTTCGGAATGCTAGCGATAGCCCGATTAAAGTTAATTGGGTTAGTGCTGATTGCCAAGAAACACCTAATAATAATCAGGTAGAGCCTGGAAGAGCATTTAAGGGAAAGACCTATCTTGGTCATGCTTTCCGCATCCGTAATGCTAAAACTGGCGGCCTTTTGCAAGAGATTGTGGTTACAAATGACACTGATACTTTTACGATTGGTGCAATCGAAGATAACGATCCAGGAGAGGCATTTCTGACCACCCTAAATCAGATCCGAAAGGGGAGAAATCTGCCACCTTTGGAGTATGACGATACTCTCAATAAGTCTTGCCAATGGCAAGCCAATCTCATGGGCAAATACGATGTGATGGATCATGATGCAGAAGTGGTTGGTGGAGCTACTTATAAAGACATGAAGGATCTGGGCGATCGCTTAAAGCACTTTGGTTGGAAAGGTGGTGGCTCTGCTGAAGCTTTGAGTGGGGGAGAATTTCCTAATTTGAAAACAGCAGGCAGCACTTGGGTATTGGATTGGAGCAGTAGTGATACCCATTATCGTCCATTCCTCTCCTTAGATAATCAAGTTTTCTCCCATGTTGGGTTTGGGTATGCTCGTTCAGGCAAAAAAAAGAATGAATACTATGCCTGTGCTATATTTGGAAATCCTAACGGCGATCGCTAGTGCCGCTTTGCGAAAGTCAAAAGTGAATAATTAATTAGGCGTGCGCGATGAAGTCGCGCACGCCTAATTGTTCGCTGGGAAGGGAGTATTATTGGTTGGAAAAAAATTAGCGATCGCACCACATCCCGGCGATCGCTCTCAGCTTTGAGTTAATTATTATCTTCGTTATAATTTTATCAACATTTGCTATAAAATAAATAGTAAATAATGTCTTTGCAACTCAAAATTAAGGCGTTGGTGAATGAAGGTATGAATTTTTCTCACGCAGAGGCGTAAAGAAAATAAGAGGTTGAGAAATGAAATTTTTGATTTTCATACCTCAATTCAGCAACGCCAAAATCTGTTTATTCCTAACCGATTACTTAATATATGCGTACCGTTGACTTAAGTAATTTCAACTAATGCCTCACCTGAAGATAAAATCTTTAAAGCTTCTAGTAAATTTGCACTCAAAATCTCTCTCAGTCTAGCATTTGAAGTATTACCACAGGTCAACCAGATGATTTGCGGCGGTGTTCCCAGACGTTCAACTAAATCAATAAAGTCACTATCCTTAGTAATAAAGATAACTCCTTGAGCTTTTGCTGCTTCAAAAATTTCCTCATCTTCAGCATCTCGTAGTCCCACATCACGCAAAGCTAAGGCAGTTATACTGAATGTCTGAGTAATCCAAGTAGCAATAGATGGTGATAAGTGTGCATCAACCCAGATAATCATGCAACTAACACCGGATGATTGAGTTTTCGTGAAGCGTATAAAAGTGCTGCTTTGAGATCATCAGCTTCAAGATCAGGCATTTCTTCTAGAATTTCTTCAGCACTTAAACCAGCAGCAAACAAATCTAATACATCTGATACCCTAATTCTCATCCCCCGAATACAGGGACGACCACCACATTGTTTAGGATTAATTGTAATTCTTTCCAGTAAATTTGACATATAAGCTAATTTCATAACCTCCTATTTTCAGCATAAATCAAGTTTGTAAAACCTGCAACTCAATTAATAACAGTAATTCCTAAATTAAGTTAAAATAAAAGAAATAGCAAAATCCTCACCAGTATATGGTTACATCAACAGAACCAACAACCCAAACCTTATACGATCAAGACTATTACCTGTGGATAAGAACAACCATTAATCAACTTCGTACAGGACAATTTTCTGCTGTTGATTTAGAAAACTTATTAGAAGAATTAGAAACTCTGGGTAGAAGTCAGAAACGAGCAATTAAAAGTTTATTAACTAAACTGCTGGAACATCTACTCAAGCTAAAATGTTGGGATAATGAAAGAGAAAGAAATCAAGGACATTGGAAAGGAGAAATTAGAACATTTCGGACACAAATAAAAGATGAACTAAAAGATAGTCCTAGTTTAAAACCTTACATTTTAGAAATATTTGATGAATGTTATCAAGATGCCAGAAAAGAAGCATCAGATCGCTCAGAACTTTCTCTTGATATATTCCCCCTTACCCCCATTGCTTCTTTAGAACAAATCCTAGATGAAAACTGGTTTCCTCAATATAGCTGCAATCATCACGGTAAAGCGGACTAAAATAGGTACTTAACTCACCCTTCTTCAAGGAGTATCTAGCGGTGCAGCCAGATTTAGTAGGTTTAGAAATCAGCAAAGGGGAACTGAGACGCTTAACTGGATTTGATCCTGAAGACGTTTTTCCTCCCTCAATTATGGCAGATAAAGAAAAACGGATCGGCTTTTTTCTCAATGAAGCCTTGGTAGCTTTAGCTCTCACACCGATTATAGTTGGTGGTATTTATGCTTTTATCATTTTACCCACTTTGGGATCTTCCAATAAACTGGGCATCATTTTACTGATTATTGTACCCATTGCGGTGGTTGTCGGGCGTTGGCGTAGCCCGTCGTAGACATCGCTCTGGCGGAAATTCACTTGTCCCCACGCACTCACAACCCTGTTAGACGAAGTGGAAAAATATCACCAAGTCGTTCAAGCTATAGATATTAATGATCAACTTACTAACTCTGGTAACGCCAAAAGTAGCATTAGCGACAGAGAACAGGTAATATCTGCATTGCAACTAATTAGAGAAGATTTAGTCCGCGCTTTCAAAAGTGAGCGGATTTTGCGCGATAATAAAAAACTGCTTGCTAATAACCAGGATTTAGTGGTAAATAATTTAGCCAACCTCCAACGTTTACAAGTTAGTAATCAAGCTAGTGAATATGCTCAACTTCTGAATCAATCATTACAGATTGCCTTAGATGTGCAAGCAGAACTCAGAAAACTCACAAAAGTGTAAAAAAATAAATTATGAATAACCAACCCAAAATAATTGTCCTTGATGATGATCCCACCGGTTCGCAAACCGTCCACAGTTGTTTACTATTGATGCGTTGGGATGTGGAAACCTTGCGTTTAGGACTAAAAGATGATGCTCCCATTTTCTTTATTTTAACAAATACTCGTTCTCTCACCCCAGAAGCAGCCGCATCTGTAACTAGAGAAGTTTGTCATAACCTCAAACTTGCCTTAGCAGCCGAAAAAATAGATGATTTTCTGGTAGTTAGTCGCTCTGACTCTACTTTACGGGGACATTATCCCATAGAAACTGATGTCATTGCCGAAGAACTCGGTCCCTTTGATGCTCATTTTCTTGTTCCGGCGTTTTTTGAAGGGGGAAGAATTACCCGCGACAGTATTCACTATCTCATTATTGATGGTGTTCCCACTCCCGTGCATGAAACAGAATTTGCCCGTGATTCCGTCTTTGGTTACAATTATAGCTACCTGCCCAAGTATGTAGAAGAAAAAACCAACGGACGGATCAAAGAAGATACCGTGACTAGATTTTTACTTGCAGATATCCGTGTTGGTAGTTTAGAAAACTTATTGCAACTTGAGAATAATCAGTGTGGTGTCGTAGACGGGGAAAATCAGGAGGATCTCAACACCTTTGCTGTAGATGTATTAACAGCCGCAAGTCAGGGAAAACGCTTTTTATTCCGTTCTGCTGCTAGTATTTTAACAGCTTTGGCTGCCTTACCCCCCCAACCCATTCCTGCTGAAAATATGGCAGAATACGTGCGTGGTGGTAAACCCGGTGCAATAATTGTGGGTTCTCATGTCAAAAAGACAACCCAACAGTTAGAATCACTGTTACAAGTTGAGGGAACGATAGGAATAGAAGTTAATGTTGGTAGATTACTGGATAATGGGGTAAACGAATCTGCTAAACTGCTAACCGAGATTCTCGAAAATGTCAAAGTAGTACATAATGCTGGTAAAACTCCAGTAGTTTATACTAGCCGTCAGGAATTGGCTTTTAAAGATGTCAAAACTAGGTTAGATTTTGGCAGCACAGTTTCCGCTTTACTTATGGATATTGTCCAGGGTTTACCATCTGATCTAGGATTCCTAATCAGCAAGGGTGGTATTACTTCCAACGATGTTTTAAGTACGGGACTGGCTTTAACTTCAGCCCGATTACTTGGTCAAATTTTAGCAGGTTGTTCGATGGTAATCACACCATCTGATCATCCCCTGTTTCCTAATTTGCCAGTGGTATTGTTTCCCGGTAATGTCGGTAATGCTGATGCGTTAGGGACAGTTTATCAAAGATTGATAGGGAAGAGGTAAAAGAAAGGTAAAAGGCAAGAGGCAAAAGGCAAGAGTCTTACCAATTACCAATTATCCAACTTTTATTAAAATCTCAATGTTGGTGTATTTTGGCTAGTGCTGCATGAATTCTGATTCTGCTAAACCTGATGAAATAAATTCTGAATTTCCTAAATCAGAATCAATTTCTGATCAGGTTGATCAAGAGACAACTAATTCTCATTCTGTCCAAACTAATGTAGATGCTGCTGATGCTACTGAACTTGAGCAAATAAACTCTGAATTTCCCAAATTAGAGTCAATTTCTGAGCAGGTTGATCAAGAGGTAACTAATTCTAACCCTGGCGAGATAAATATAGACTCTGCTGATCATAAAGTAGAATCTAGTCCTATTATCCCCAATACAGAGTTAAACTCTGTTATTGCCTATTTAAAAGGTAATTCTACTGCGGAAAATTTAGAATCTAATCTTGCTCATCCTGGAGAATCTAGTTTTATTTTATCTGAGTTACCAAATACTGATTTAACTGATTTAGAATTACCAGATCATAATATTCAAGTTCAGTTAAAAACTGAAGGAGAGCGACTGTTATTAATTTTGCCCACTGAATCTCAAGTACCACCATCAGAATTTAATTGGTGGGAGATTTGGCAACAAATGAAACAGCGTCTTAATGCAGGCGATCGCTTACGGAAGCCAAATACAGCCCTGCATCTGGTAGCTAAAGATCGGTTGTTAGACAACAGACAACTCCAAGATTTGGCAGAAACTTTAAACACATATCAAATACAACTAAAATCCGTAGCCACCAGTCGGAGACAAACTGCGATTACTGCTTGCACCCTTGGTTATTCCGTAGAACAAATCCAACTACAAACATCCCTGTCGTCGGATATTCAACCTACTCCCACCGCATTAGCAGATGCCCTCTATTTGCAAATGACAGTCAGATCAGGGGTAGAAATTCGTCATCCGGGTACGGTAATCATCTTGGGAGATATCAATCCTAGTGGTATCGTAATTGCAGATGGGGATATTCTGATTTGGGGACGATTGCGGGGAGTTGCCCATGCTGGAGCCGGTGGGAATCGGGAATCTCTGATCATGGCCTTGCAAATGGAACCAACCCAATTGCGAATTGCCGATGCTGTCGCTAGAGCGCCAGAAAAATCCCCAACAAACTTCTTTCCTGAAGTTGCACATATCACACCTGAAGGAATTCGCATTGTTAAAGCCGCTGATTTTTCTCGCAGCCAACTAAGTAGTCGGACACAATTAATTACACAAAATTTGATTTAAAATTCTTGCCTAGCCAAGAATCTGTATGTAATTAATTCTGTCAGGTTACTGAATTAGAATCAATCAATAGCAATAAAAATATTTTATTGTTGTTCCCTGAAGTCTCGTACAGCATTATCATGACTCGCATTATTGTCATTACCTCCGGTAAAGGGGGAGTGGGTAAAACCACAGTTTCAGCTAATTTGGGTATGGCTTTGGCCAAAATAGGTAGGCAAGTAGCCTTAATTGATGCAGATTTTGGACTGAGAAATTTAGATTTACTTCTGGGACTAGAAAATCGCATTGTTTATACAGCAGTGGAAGTTCTAGCTAGAGAGTGTCGTTTAGAACAAGCCTTGGTGAAAGATAAGCGACAACCTAATTTGGTACTGCTCCCAGCTACCCAACATCGTAATAAAGAATCGGTAACACCTGACCAAATGAAATTACTGGTAAATGCCCTAGCGCAGAAGTACCAGTATGTAATGATTGACTGTCCTGCGGGGATTGAAATGGGGTTTAAAAACGCTACTGCACCAGCGAAAGAAGCCCTGATTGTCACCACTCCCGAAATTTCCGCAGTCCGGGATGCTGACCGGGTAGTGGGATTACTCGAAGCCCAAGGTGTAAAAAAGATTAACTTAATAGTTAACCGGATTAGACCAGCAATGGTACAGGCAAATGATATGATGTCTGTACAGGATGTTCAGGAACTTCTCGCCATTCCTATAATAGGAGTAATCCCCGATGATGAGCGTGTGATTGTCTCTACCAACCGTGGCGAACCCTTAGTATTATCAGACACACCCTCTTTAGCTGCCACAGCTTTTGAGAACATTGCTCGGAGATTGGAAGGGGAAACTGTCGAATTTCTTGAGCTTGACTCATCTAATAAAAACATCTTCTCTCGTCTGAGAAAGATGTTGTGGTCAAAGATTGTTTAATTCACTTCCCAGTTTCTTGTGCCTTACACATACCCGCAATGATTCTTGAAATTTTAGAAAAACTTTTTGTTCGTAGTCCCGATAACAGCCGCAATGACGTTAAACGTCGTCTGCAATTTGTCATCTCCCATGACCGTGCTGATTTAGACCCCGAAACCTTAGAAAAAATGCGTCAGGAAATCCTGGCCATTGTTTGTCGTTATGTTGAAATAGAAACAGACGGTTTGGAGTTTTCCCTCGAAAGTAACCAACGGACAACGGCTTTAATTGCTAATTTACCAATCCGTAGGGTTAAGGAAACTCTAGATGAAACCAAGCTAGAAAGCAGTGACATCTTACTTTTGTAGTTTTCTTATTACCCGTTTTCCTTAACCGAGCATTATTGCTACTATAGGAATCATAAATGATATTTGAAAGATTTTAAGTAGTGTAGGGTGGGCAATGCCCACCAAAATCCCCCTCTGGTGGGCATTGCCCACCCTACGTATATTTCAAAAATCAAATATTAGTCCTATATATGATACTTGCTTAAAACAAGAAAAAAAGCAAGTCGAGTGTAAATGTAGTTTTGAGTCTGCAATGAGTCAAAAAGCTTTGTTTTGGGAGTTTAAACATCCTACATTGAATGATTGGAAAGAGTTTTGCAGATGTTTTATTAATTCATCTGCAAAATAACTAGGGGGAATAAATATTAAAAGCCGACTCACGAGTCTCTATTTCAAATATCCAACCCCACCACAGTTAATTCTGGTGGATGTTCAACAGCAAACTGATAATATATCTCCTGTTTTTCTTGGGCTGATATCGTTAACACCCACGACAAAATGCCTGTTTTACTTTTCTCAATTTCTGGATTATTCCCAATCAGATGAACCTGAATATGCTCACTACGACTAACTGGTAATTGTTCAGTTAATTGCAAATTTGCCGCTTGATTCAGCAAGTTAGTAATTATTAACCGATAAGCATAAGTAACTCGACGTTGGTTACTAATTATTTTTTTATCTACCTGAATTTCCAGTAAATCCCGTTCAATTTTTAAACCTTCATCAATGCCTAAGTTAAGTTTAAATTCTTCTCCAGGCAGAATATTTTCTAACTGAGTTGTTCCCACAAAAATATGATTGCGGAAAATATTAGCTGTCCCTGGTAGTAAAGTCATCCCATTAACATTATTTTGGAAATGCACTTGTAAATAGGCAAAACTGACTAAGCTAGGTATAGCTACATACTCAAAACGACAAGGGTAATCTTGTTGACAAATCGTGATTTTGTGTGGTTTCCCATCACTAGGAATCTTACCTTCCCCGGCAAACTTTAATGTCACTACACTTCCCTGATGGGGATGAGGATTACCAACTGTTTCACTAGCATTTTCTTCTTCAATTTCTGGTTTGACTGGCTTTGATGGACTCCTAAACACAGGCATAGGTAAGGCCATTGCTGGTGGATAAGGCATTGATCGCTGTGCTATATCTTCCATCCGTGCCATTGGTGTATCAATATACCAGGGTTTTAATTGTGGTGGTAATGTACTATGTCCTGGTTTTGCAGTAGATAAGGTTAGTTCTACCCCTAACCAATCTTCTCCTGTGCTTTGGGTAATTT
The DNA here is from genome assembly GCA_903848645.1 of uncultured cyanobacterium. Lineage (GTDB taxonomy): Bacteria > Cyanobacteriota > Cyanobacteriia > Cyanobacteriales > Nostocaceae > Dolichospermum. The sequence continues at coordinate 93,472 of CAINGU010000087.1, forward strand.
CTGCCAAATAGCTTAAATGCAGTCCATCACTGGCACTATTCACCCGGAGATCATAAAGGGGCTGCCAACTGGCATGAGAAATCATATAAGCTATTTCTAGCTCAAATTCTCCTGGTTCTTTAACTTCTACTCCTACAATCACATTCAAATTTTCTTTCAATTGATGTGTCTGAATTTTCTGTAAAGCAGCGCGGAGTGTTTGTAATTGCTTCTCTAATTCTGGAAGTTGCGCTTTACATTCCCCAGTAGCGATCGCATATTCGCAATATTGACTACCCAGAAAGTTAAGAAAATCCAGAGTTTCACTCAAGCTGAGATTTTTTCTCGCTAAACTTTGGGAAAATGGTTCTTCAGTTTTTTCCCGTAACCCAGCAATAAAATTAGACTGAAGCGATAAGGCATCTATTTGGGCTTGTAAGTGCCGTTTTTGAGTTTCAATTTGTTGAATTTGTCTGGTTAACTGGGCTACTTTTTCCCCTACGGGTTCAGTAGTTTGCAGGCGATCGCTACTTACTCCCAGCAACTTTACTACTGCTGTCCCCACACCACTCACCCTGATAGAATCAGTTGCTAGAGTTACTGGCAATGGGGTAATAACTAATTCCCGTTCTCCTCCTGCTAAGGATACCACTGCTCGTCTTGTCACCAAGGCTTGGTCATTATAGACTGTTACTGCGACAATTTGGCTGTCTACCGTTTTCTGCCAAAATGGTGTTTCTGGGTTTACCACTGCCAGTTTACTCCCATACTTAATAATTCTGTTGATTAATTTTTAATTGTTACCTGTATTTACGTCAAGCTATTGGTAATTTTTAGATACATAGCCAAGTGATTATGTATCTGTACCAGCTTAATCTAAAGATTGGTTGCCACCAAATTATGATCTAAGATTAAACCACCTTGCTCGGTAATCTTTTTCGCTGCATCTAAAAGATACTCATAATAGGTATGAGCAATAATAGATAACTGCTTACCAGCAGGATACACAATATACCAATTCCGTTTAATGGGAAAGTGTTGGACATCTAAAATGCTAAATTCCGCAGCGTCGGTTAACAAAGTATGACGAGATAAGATGGAAATACCTAAGCCACCAGCGATCGCTTGTTTAATCGCTTCATTACTCCCCAACTCCAATTTCACTTTTACCTTTACCCCATGTTCCTCAAACAGACTTTGGACAGCGCTGCGAGTTCCTGAACCAGGTTCACGCATAATAAACGGTTCTTCTCCCAAACGTTCGATAGGAATATTTTTTTCCTTCGCTAAGGGATGATTAGCCGGTGCAAAAACTACCAAAGGATTTTCTAGAAATGGCTGGAAATTGACATCAAAGTGATCGGGAATCTGACTCATAATATACAAGTCATCCAAATTACTCATCATCCGATCTAAAATCAGTTCATGATTTGTGACTTGGAGAGAAATATCAATCCCAGGGTAAAGCTGACAAAAAGGCCCCAACAATCGGGGAATAATATACTTTGCTGTGGTAATTGCTGCCAGTCTTAATTGTCCTTGTTTTAGTCCTTTTAAATCTGCAATAGTCATTTGAAACTTGTCCATAGTCTCAAAAATTTGCCGACAAGTAGTAAATAATTCCCGTCCTGCTTGTGTCAAATATAAACGCTTTCCTACTTGCTCAAATAATGGCAAACCTACGGATTTCGTCAACTGTTTGATTTGCATGGATATGGTAGGTTGAGTCAAAAACAACTCTTCCGCAGCGCGTGTAAAACTACCATGCCGGGCAGCAGCCTCGAACACCTTCAACTGGTGCAATGTCGCTTGGTTCAAGCTTATTCTCCTCTGATAACAATTTGTATATATAGTATAGTATTCTGTAACACTAAGAAATTTTTGAGTGTTATTTATACAAAGTTCTCAATCTTAGTATACATAAATTAGTGTTTATCTTCATCCCGAAAATCCTTAGTTGTCTGAATCAGGATTTACAGGATTTTTTATGAATATTTATCTGGGAATATTTCAGATTTTAAATATGAGTTTTTTTCTTCATCCTGAAAATGCTTAATTGTCTGAATCAGGATGCTCAGGATTAGAGGATTTACAGGATTTTTTATGAATATTTATCTGGGAATATTTCAGGTTTTAAAGATGATTTTTTTTCTTCATCCTGTACATCCTTAAATCCTGGTTATCCTGATTCAGACAGTAGGGTGTGTTAGCGAAGCGTAACGCACCAAAATTGATTAAATTTAATCTCATGAATTAATGTGAGTTACGTTTATGGGACAATTATTCATGTAGATATTAGAAACTTTTCATCCTTTCTATCTCTAGCAAAATCTATTGTTACCTGAACATCAACTAATGTAGTCACCAAATCTATAACATCTAACCATTCTTTTCTGACTTCATCAGTCAACTTAAACTTCTTCCGACTTAATACATCCTGATACTCTGCTAAAATCTCCTCAGAAACAACCCACTCACAATTAGGACTATCCACAACAAATTGAATAACTTCCCTTGGTTCTCTCCCCTTGAGAACAGCAGAAACTAAAACATTAGTATCAATAATAACTTTCATTCCCCACGCCGATAAGCTTGAATTTCTGCTGCTATATCCTCATCTGTAATTTCTTCCACACCAGGAATAGCCTGAGTTTTATCAAATAAATTCCGCAATTTATTACTAATTGTATCCTGTGGGTTATCTTCAGCTAAAACAATAATCTCCACACGCTGTCCAACCTGAAAAGGTAAATCAGATAAAACTACCTGCTTAGGGTTTTCAATGGTAATATAAGTCTTGTAAGCATTCATGATTTATTCTGCTATTTATCCTATATATATTTTATGATACCTTTTTTACTTTACGTCTTTGTGCAAAATAAAAGAGCATTAATTTGAGTAGTCATACATTTTTATAATAATTTGTTTTGATTATAACTTATTATTTATTTTTGATAAATGCCATTTTCAAGCCCAACCCTTAACTTCTCTTCCTTCTTCCTTCGTGTCCTTCGTCCCTTCGTGGTTCATTAACTCCGTGTCCTCTGTGCCTCTGTGGTTCGTTTAAAAAAACAATCCAGGGGCGGACAAACCGCCCCCATTAAAATCAGGTAACACCAAAAACAATCACCAAGCCCAAAACAGCCCCAAAAACGATCAAGGCATAGAATTGAACCCGACCATTTTCCAAGTATTTCAAACCTTCACCACTGACAAGAGTAAAGAAACCCGTGAGATTAACAGCGCCGTCAACAACGCGGAAATCAACTTCCATAACTTGTCTAGCCACACGACGCAAACCGAGAACAAACACACGATGATAAATATCATCAAAGTACCATTTGTTCAAAGATAAATCGTATAGCGGTTGAATGTTTTTAGCGATCGCACTAGGATCAATTTTCCGAGCTAAATACATCAGCACAGCCAACGTAATCCCAATCACAGAAACCGCCACAGAACTACCAGCCATGATGTAAAACTCATGGGGGTCAAATTTCGCAGCTTTTTCCATAACTTCTGCGAGATTTTCGTTAGGAGAAAAGATAAACTGCTCAAAATAATTGGCGTAGGGAGTCCCCACCAAACCAATCAACATCGAAGGAATAGCCAAAACCACCAAAGGTAAACTCATCGTCCAAGGAGACTCATGAGGCTCATGGCTGTGTCCGTGGGAGTCATGGGAGTGACTTTCCAATTCGCCCTTTTTCATCGCCCCAGGACCAAAATTAGGTGCTAGTTCTAAAGTTCCTGATTTCTCAGCTAAAGCAGCAGCCGCATTTTTGAGTTTTACCTTGATTTTCTCGTCATTACCCCGGAATTTACCTTCAAATGTTGAGAAATACATTCTAAACATATAAAAAGCTGTAATCCCCGCTGTCACCCAACCAATAAACCACAGGAAGGGGTTAGCAGCAAAAGCCGCGCCGAGAATTTCATCTTTTGACCAGAAACCAGCAAAGGGAGGAATCCCCGCAATAGCCAAGCAACCAATCAAAAAGGTGAAACTTGTCACGGGCATATATTTCCGCAGTCCCCCCATTAACCGCATATCCTGCGCTAATACAGGGTCATGACCAACAACTGCTTCCATGCCATGAATTACTGAACCAGAACCCAAGAATAGCATCGCTTTAAAATAAGCGTGGGTCATGAGGTGGAATAAACCGGCACTGTAAGCGCCCACACCCATGGCCATCACCATATAACCAAGTTGGGAAATGGTGGAATAAGCCAAACCCTTCTTGATGTCGTTTTGGGTAATGGCGATAGTTGCTCCCAAAAACGCTGTAAATGCGCCAGTATAAGCAATTACGTTCATTGCTGCTGGAACATTTTCAAAGACTGGGTACATCCGGGCAATTAGGAATACACCCGCCGCCACCATTGTTGCCGCATGGATGAGGGCGGAAATGGGGGTAGGACCTTCCATAGCATCTGGTAGCCAGACATGGAGGGGGAATTGGGCAGATTTAGCCACAGGTCCCAGAAAGACGAGAATTGCTAGGACAATGGCGAGGAAATTGCTAATAGAACCTGTTTCTACTAGGTTGGATAGGCGATCGCCCATGATCATGAAATCAAAGCTGCCTGTCGCCCAGAACAGCCCCAAAATCCCCAATAGTAACCCGAAGTCACCGACCCGGTTTGTCACAAATGCTTTTTGACAAGCATCCGCTGCGGCTTTGCGGTCATACCAAAAACCAACTAGGAGGTAGGAACACATCCCTACCAGTTCCCAGAAAATGTAAACTTGTACTAGGTTGGGGCTGACCACCAAACCTAACATTGAAGAGCCAAATAAGCTGAGATAGGCGTAAAACCGCACATAACCTGGGTCATGCGCCATGTAGCCATCGGTGTAAATCATCACCAAAACGGCTACTGTTGTGACAATGACCAGCATTAGAGATGTTAGGTGGTCAATAGTGTAGCCCATCGTCAGGTGAAAATTCCCTGCTGATGCCCATTCCAATGTCCAAAGATAAGGTGCATGGCCTTGAAATTGACTCCACAGCAAAGCCAACGACAGAGCCATAGATGCTCCCATGAGGGAGATAATGATCACAGCATTCAACTGTCGCAGGCGGTTTGTCACCTGATTTATCGAGATTAGCCCTAGACCGACCAGTGTTGCTCCCAAGAGAGGTAATACTGGAATCAGCCAGGCATACTGATAGATTACTTCCATCACTAACGCCTACTTTTAGAATTCTGTACAAACAAATGGGAAGATGAAAAAATGAAAATTCAATGGGGTGAGGTTTTCTGTTTAGGAATTTAGAGACTAGGAATGAGGAATTATTGACTAACGTCCTTTACTCCTGATAGCCCAATACCTTCAAGTTAGCTTGAATTTTCCCACTTCAAATTTCAGTTAACTGAATAATCAGAACTGCTCATAATTGTGACACATACCCTTGAGGATAAAATACCCCACCTGATACCCTTTCGGTGGGGTGTTAAGTATGGTTTTAGATTTGGTCAGTTGTCAGTTGTCAGTTATCAGTTGTCAGTTATCAGTTATCAGTTGTCCGTTGTCCGTTGTCCCCTGCCTCTTACCTTCTGACTCCTGACTCCTGACTCCTGACTCCTGCTATATCAATTTTTTCGTGACTTGTATAAGTGAGCTTAATTGCTTCTAAAGCTAGACGTAAATCGTCTCTACTGCGAAAACCTTCTAGCCTTTGTTTAACTATACCTTTTTCTATCAGCAGTAAAGTTGGTAATGATTTCAGTCTATAGGTATTAGACAACTTGAAATTTTGATCAGCGTTGACTCCCACCAGTTTCAGTTCGTCACCACATTGAGCCTGAAATTGCAGTAAAAGCGGGTGAATGATGCGGCATAGTCCACACCAGGGCGCTTCAAAATTAACCAAAACCGGAACTGGAGATTCTAAAACTTCTTGAGTAAATGTCCGTTCATTAACCGACAACACCATGATGCCTCTTGGATTATAAGGTTTTTATATCAAAATTAGTTGTCAGCAGGAGCAAATTGGCAAGTTATACCATTTTGGATTTTAAATTTTAGATTTTATAGCAACCGCCAAGGTGGTTAGGAAATTAACTAATGATAAAACCTAGACATAAACAGACTTTCAACTCTGTCACCTGTCACCTGCTATAAATTTTAGATTGAGGATTTTTATGTTTTCCTGCTGACAAAAAAGCCACCGTGAATGTCGCGCTGGCTGTTCTACATTTCAAATCCTGATTACTATCTACTACAACTGCTATTTAAAGCTTTTAAAATTTTGATGGCGCACAGTAGTAAAGTTTATACATTGCTATTTATTTCCGGTGGCGACGCAGATAGATGGCTATTTCTTGTCTACGGACATAAAGCCCGCTTGAGCCTGGCGGATAAATTCTTTTCCCAATCCCAGTGTTAAACAGTCTAATGATATATGTTGAGGTTTATCGTACATTGTTTTGGTAGTAAATGATCAGGACAAAGTTTTATTAAATTTATATTTTTTGTTGATCTTGGGGATCACACTAAACTACCATATTATCCTACTTGTTGCCACTAATAACAAGGGGTGAGACCACCATAACAGACCAGTAAAAATGGCAACTCCTAAATAAGCAGGGCGGAGAAATTCTTGCCAGTTCCAAGATTGACGGCCATCAATAATCGCTTGAAAGGGGATAATCGAAGTCCGCTGTTTGACAACCTCAAAAGCTTCTCCATAGCGTTGACTTAAACGGCGATCGCCATGCCATACTCCAAATAGGTGATGTAGTACCAAACCCATTGATGTAACAAGAGTGAAGCTAGTCCCTAACCACATAGTATGGGCTACACACCAAATAACCTGTCCTACCATTTGGGGGTGACGGGTAATACGGATAATCCCTGTTTCATAAAGATGAACTTCGGGCTTTTGAATAGCCGCAATTTCTAGTAGATTGAAGGTAGCAGGATATAAAAATAAAAAGGATATAGCTGAAAGTACCCAAACTAATGCTCCCACCCCTGGTATACCTTGTACCTGCCAAAGTTGCCAGCCATCGTAACGGTGATTAAAAAAGTAAACAATTAATACCACAGCCAAAGGGAGGCTAATTAAGGCAAAGATAATGCGATAAAGCCTTGGTCCAAGGTATTTTTCTGCCCAAGGACGCACCGCCGCTCCTCCGCTGTGAGCGATCGCAAAAACTAATTGTAACCCTAGCATGACAAAATGACTGGAGGTAAACCAAGGATTGGGAATCATAAATACAACTCAATTCAAAATTCAAATTCAAAGAAGCTACTATTGGTAAACATCTTGACGTTTAACAGATTATACACAGGAAGATTTTTGTCAAGATGTTGTGGTAAGTATTTTAGTTAGTTGTTCAAATCTTAACAATGCCATAAATCATGCTTAGTCACCAAACTATTCATTTTGATTTATTTTGAAAGTTGCTCATGAATCCCAGTTTGACAGGTTTTGCCTTATGTCTGACCTTCCTTTTACTTTAGATCAGTTACGAATTCTCAAAGCGATCGCCCAAGAAGGGAGTTTTAAACGGGCTGCTGATAGCCTTTACGTCTCCCAACCTGCCGTCAGCTTGCAAGTTCAAAACCTGGAACGGCAACTGGATGTTCCTCTATTTGATAGGGGTGGCCGTCGCGCTCAATTAACTGAAGCTGGACATTTACTCCTGAACTATGGGGACAAAATCCTCAGTTTGTGTCAGGAAACTTGTCGCGCAATTGAAGATCTGCAAAATCTCCAAGGAGGGACCTTGATTGTTGGTGCTTCCCAAACCACCGGCACTTATCTATTGCCAAAAATGATCGGCTTATTTCGCCAAAAATATCCAGAAGTAGCAGTTCAATTACACGTCCATTCGACAAGACGCACCGCTTGGAGTGTATCTAATGGCCAGGTTGATCTAGCGATTATTGGTGGAGAAATTCCTTCGGAATTAGGAGAATCTTTAGAAACTGTTCCCTATGCTGAAGATGAATTGGCACTCATTTTACCCACGTCCCATCCTTTTGCCAAATTAGAAACAATCCAAAAAGAAGACCTATATAAACTACAATTCATTGCTCTTGACTCTCAATCAACTATCCGCAAAGTCATTGATCAGGTTTTAGCTCGTTGTGATATTGACACCAGACGGTTTAAGTTTGAAATGGAACTAAATTCCATAGAAGCTATTAAAAACGCTGTTCAATCGGGCTTGGGTGCTGCCTTTGTCTCTACTTCAGCGATCGCTAAAGAATTACAAATGGGTGTCCTCCACCGCACTCCCATCGAGGGAGTTATAGTTAAGCGCACACTCTGGCTGATATTTAACCCCAATCGCTATAGATCCAAAGCAGCAGAAGCCTTTAGCCGAGAAATTTTACCTCAGTTTGCTAACCCTGGCTGGACTCAAGATATGTTAAAACTATCACAAATGAACTTAGTGGTAAATAATACATTGGATGTAGCAACACCTAACGCTTCTGATGCCAGTTAAATATTTTGTTACCAGTCAAGTGTCATTAGTTAACAATAAATTGCTAATGACTACTGACTTTTATTGACTAAACTTCCACAAAGCTGGGAATATTTACCACCATATCCGCTGATTTTTCCCGAATTTCTCCAGAAAAATGCTTATCTATCAAAGCTGGAACTTGTTCGGCTTTAATTTTACTATAACGAGTTTTATCGGGCATCACTAAATTAGGCCCAGCTTTACAGTTTTTCATACAGCCAATACCTCTAATAGTGACTGAATCTTCTAAACCGCTGTTTATTAACTCCGACTCCAAAGCTTGACACAAAGCTTTACCACCACGCTTCATACAATCGGATTTTTGACAAATTAGAATTGTTTGCGTTTTAGCTAATTTCGTCTTAGCTGGACTTTGCGCTGCAACTGTTCCCATATCCGCACTTGCAGCCATAACTCGTTCCCCTACCAGAGTTACCTGATCTTTTTTCGCGTTATATTGTTTTGTTCCCACAACTTGCAGCCAAGTCCCTTGAGGTAAACGCAAATCAAAAGCACTCCGTAAATGCTTGGCTAATTTTATATAACATTCACCCTCAGAAGTCCCTAATAACAAACCCTTCAGCTTATATCCATCCTTGATCACAAAATCCAGAAATCTGCCTTCAAAACAAAATTCTGTGACTGCTGAATTAGTAGATATACTCATTTTTTAACCTATTTTTCTCACTAAAATTTTTGGTAACGACAACGCCAACAGTTTTCAAGATTCCCAATCAAGTCTTGACGAGAAGCAGTGAATTGTTGAATTACACTCCAAAGTTGAATAGCTGCGGTGGGGTTATTTATTTCTACGGTTAAAGGCTGGTTAGATTCACAAACACAAATTACATCTAATTCTTGTAAGCGTTGATAAACCTGCCAACGATCTGCCCAACTTATATTAATAACGTGCTTTCTATCTGTGTCTGAGCTAGAAGATTTCAAGCGAGTAGCCCTCAAAATGCCATAAAGTTGCAGTAAAACTAGAAACTCACAGCCTAAATTTGTGAGTAAGTCGGAGTTTAGCTTCTTGATATAGCATACACTAATTGCAAACTATTATCATTAATTTTGAGAAAAAATCTCATTTTTTATTTACAGAGAGATATACATACTTTAGGCTATAAGTCAAGATAAATACCAAATATATATCTTTAAGCATAGAGATAGGAGAAAATTGATACTTATGATTGCTAATAATGCCAAAGATTTTTAGATTTAGTAGCCTGGCTTTGATTTTGAAAATGCTAAGATGTAAGAAGTAAGCAGTTAAAAATAATAACTGTTAAAAAGAGAGGAAAACCATGTCTGATACGCAAACTATATTACACAACTTCGGTCAGGTTTATGACAATCCTGTATTACTAGATCACAGTGTTACTGCACCAGTTGTCGAAGGATTTAACGTCGTATTAGCTAGTTTTCAGGCATTGTACTTGCAATACCAAAAACATCATTTTGTAGTTGAAGGTGCAGAATTTAATTCACTCCATGAATTCTTTAACGCCAGCTACAAAGAAGTACAAGATCACATCCATGAAATTGGTGAACGTTTAAATGGTTTGGGTGGAATACCAGCAGCAAGTTTTAGTAAATTAGCTGAATTATGCTGTTTTGAAACAGAAGCAGATGGGGTATTTTCTGCCCGGAAGATGGTAGAAAATGACCTAGTTGCCGAACAAGGATTAATTGGTATAATTCGCCGTCAAGCCGCACAGGCTGAGAGTTTGGGTGATAGAGGTACACGCTATTTGTATGAAAAAATTCTCTTAAAAACTGAAGAAAGAGCTTATCACTTAGCTCATTTCTTGGCTAAAGATAGTTTAACATTAGGTTTTGTTCAACGGGCTGAAAATTAAACTTTTGATAATCTCGATTTAACTAAATCAAGACTGAATAAATTTTTAGTAATTGAGAATTTTACAAAATTAATAATTTTGGCAGAGAGATGTAAATTATCTTTTCTGCCATTTTTTATATTAGCTATTTATAACCATTTATTTTTATGGCATATTTTCTATATCGAAAAATAAATCTTTCATAAACTAGTTGAGTTATTTTAATTAGGTAATTATAAATATTTTATAATATTATTTCAAGAATAATCGAACGCAGATAAAGAGGGATAAATTAATTATCTGTGCAGCTTTATTGTTATAATCCATAACGAATAAATACTTAAATTCTCTCTGCGACTCTGCGTGAGAAAAAATGTAAAAACCAGTAACAAAAATCCCTATTCCCATAATTCCTTCCCCTTACCGTCATCAAAACCCGGAAAAGTTGATAATGAATGACATGATGGGGGGTAAAGACCCTTAAAATAGTCAAGATTTGTATTTTTGTAATCTAAGGTAAAAACTATGCCCCGTCGTCAAGACCTGAAAAAAATTCTCCTGTTAGGTTCAGGGCCAATTGTAATTGGCCAAGCCTGTGAATTTGACTACTCTGGAACTCAAGCCTGTAAAGCTTTGCGAGAAGAAGGCTATGAGGTGGTGTTGGTGAACTCCAACCCAGCTACCATTATGACTGACCCGGAAACAGCAGACCGCACCTATATTGAACCGCTGACACCGGAAATAGTTGAAAAGGTTATTGCCAAAGAACGTCCAGATGCTTTATTGCCAACAATGGGAGGACAAACCGCCCTTAACTTGGCTGTAGCGTTAGCGAAAAATGGCGTTTTAGACAAATATAATGTTGAGTTAATTGGTGCAAAATTACCTGCAATTGAAAAAGCTGAAGACAGAAAACTGTTTAATGAAGCTATGGCTAAAATTGGGGTGGCTGTGTGTCCCAGTGGTACAGCTTCAACTTTAGACGAATCAAAAGCGATCGCTCACCAAATTGGGACATATCCTTTAATTATCCGTCCAGCCTTTACAATGGGGGGGACTGGTGGGGGTATCGCCTATAATCAAGAAGAATTTGAAGAAATGGCGCAAGTAGGGATTGACGCTAGTCCTGTTTCCCAAATTCTCATTGACCAATCTTTATTGGGTTGGAAAGAGTATGAATTAGAAGTCATGCGGGATTTAGCCGATAACGTCGTCATTATCTGTTCTATCGAAAATCTCGACCCTATGGGGATTCATACAGGAGATTCTATCACCGTTGCCCCCGCCCAAACCCTCACCGATAAAGAATATCAACGGTTACGGGATATGGCAATTAAAATTATCCGGGAAATTGGTGTAGAAACCGGCGGTTCTAATATCCAGTTTGCCGTAAATCCTGAAAATGGCGATGTGGTGGTAATTGAAATGAACCCCCGTGTATCCCGCAGTTCGGCGTTATCTTCCAAAGCTACAGGGTTCCCCATTGCCAAAATCGCGGCGAAGTTAGCTGTGGGTTACACTTTGGATGAACTGCAAAACGATATCACCAAGAAAACTCCCGCTTGCTTTGAACCAACAATTGACTATGTAGTTACGAAAATTCCCCGGTTTGCGTTTGAAAAATTCCCTGGTTCAGAAGCGATTTTAACTACCCAAATGAAGTCTGTAGGGGAAGCAATGGCTATTGGCCGGACATTTAATGAATCCTTCCAAAAAGCTTTGCGTTCTCTAGAAACAGGTCGCGCTGGTTGGGGTTGTGATAAAGCCGAAAAATTACCCAGTGGGGAACAAATTCGCGCTCAATTGCGGACTCCTAACCCAGAAAGAATCTTTTCTGTGCGTCATGCTATGCAGTTAGGAATGACTAATGAAGAAATTTATGAACTAACGGCAATTGACCCTTGGTTTTTAGATAAATTACAAGAACTGCTAGAAATAGAAAAATTTCTCAAACGCACTCCTCTGAAGCAGTTGACAAAAGCGCAAATGTATGAAGTGAAAAGAAATGGTTTTAGCGATCGCCAAATAGCTTATGCTACAAAAACCAAAGAAGATGAAGTTCGCACATATCGTAAACAGCTAGAAGTTATCCCAGTTTACAAAACTGTTGATACTTGCGCCGCTGAGTTTGAAGCTTTAACTCCATATTACTATTCCACCTACGAAGAAGAAACGGAAGTATTACCCTGCGATAAACCCAAGGTGATGATTTTAGGTGGAGGTCCTAACCGCATTGGTCAAGGAATTGAGTTTGATTATTGTTGTTGTCATGCTGCATATTCTCTACATGATGCCGGGTATGAAACAATTATGGTGAATTCTAACCCAGAAACAGTTTCTACAGATTACGATACCAGCGATCGCCTGTATTTTGAACCCTTAACTAAAGAAGACGTTCTCAATATCATCGAAGCCGAAAACCCCGTGGGGATAATTGTCCAATTCGGTGGACAAACACCATTAAAATTAGCTGTACCGTTGCAAGAGTATCTTCAACAACAAGCAGCCAAAAATGAGGAAATCCAAAATCCAAAATCCAAAATCCAAAATACCCAGATTTGGGGAACATCTCCCGATTCTATAGATATGGCGGAAAATCGGGAACGGTTTGAAAAGATTCTTCAAGAATTAAATATCGCTCAACCGCCTAATGGTATGGCGAGAAGTTATGAAGATGCTTTAATTGTTGCCAAGCGAATTGGGTATCCTGTAGTAGTGCGTCCTAGTTATGTATTAGGCGGAAGGGCGATGGAAATCGTTTATTCTGATACTGAATTAGAACGCTACATGACCTTTGCCGTCCAAGTAGAACCAGAACACCCGATTTTAATTGATAAGTTCTTAGAAAATGCCATTGAAGTGGATGTAGATGCGATCGCTGATCATACGGGTAATGTTGTCATTGGTGGCATCATGGAACACATTGAACAAGCGGGGATTCACTCCGGTGACTCAGCTTGTGCTTTACCTTCCATTTCCCTTTCTCCCGCAGTCCTCAACCAAATTCGTTTATGGACAGTGCAACTAGCACAAGCTCTATCTGTAGTCGGGTTAATGAATATTCAATTTGCCGTAGTCGGTGCAAATGGTTATTCTCCCCAAGTGTATATTTTGGAAGCTAACCCCAGGGCATCACGGACAGTTCCCTTTGTATCTAAAGCCACAGGGGTACAATTAGCCAAACTTGCATCCTTAATTATGTCGGGTAAAACCTTAGAAGAAGTGAAATTTACAAAAGAAGTCATTCCTTCTCATATTGCCGTCAAAGAAGCCGTTTTACCATTTAGTAAATTCCCTGGTACAGATACCATTTTGGGTCCAGAAATGCGCTCAACAGGCGAAGTCATGGGTATTGATAGCGATTTCGGCCGCGCCTTTGCGAAAGCCGAATTAGGTGCTGGGGAAAAATTACCGCTTCAGGGGACTGTATTTGTTTCTATGAGTGACAGAGATAAACCTCTTGCAGCAGATGTAGTCAAGGAGTTTATTAAGTTAGGCTTTACAATTATGGCTACCCAAGGCACACGCCAAGTTCTGCAAGAACAAGGGTTAGAGGTGAAATCAGTCCTCAAACTCCATGAAGGTCGTCCTCATGTCCTGGATGCGATTAAAAATGGCAACATTCAACTGATCATCAATACACCTTCTGGAGAAGAAGCTCATGCCGATTCTAAGTTAATTCGTCGCACAGCTTTAGGCTACAAAATCCCCATTATTACCACTATTGCCGGAGCTAGAGCTACAGCCGCCGCTATCCGTTCTCTGCAAAATACCACTTTGGATGTCAAGGTGATCCAAGAATACTGTCCCATGAGTTAGTTGTCTAAACTATGATTTTTGTGATTTTGATGATTTTTATGATTATTTGGCTAGTTTTTCGCAGAAATCTATGCTTTTTACGACAGATATATCATCTTAATCAAAAGAATCACAAGAATCATAGTTCAGACTTTTTCCTCATCTTCATCAAAATAATCGTAAAAATCATAGTTTAGACATTATTAAGCAATTGTTACAAAAGAATAATTATGGTTATCATTGAGATATTTTAACAAATATGAGGAAGCTATTTCTTCGCTAGAGAATTGATCGTTATCCCAGTAAATGTATGTTGTTCAGTAATTTCAGAGTCTTAGGTGATCTCAAATTACTGCCAAAGTGCGGGTTTCCCGGTAGTCAACTTGTTCTCATAAATGTTACAATTATTAATATTCCCGAAAACACAAAAAATGTTTGACTTGCTACTGTGTATCTAACTATAGATACTTGTGGAAACAAGGAGACAGATGTAACGTTTGGTAGTGAAGTACCTAATTTACCCAAATATGATCCGCCTGAGTTGATCGGGTGCGACCATCTCAAAACATTATTTCGTTAACGACCCTATCAGCAAACCCACCATTACCCAAGAGTAGCGCCATGAAGACCGCTCAATCAGCCACCGACCTCGTGCGGACTTACCTGCGTGAGATTGGCCGTGTGCCACTCCTCACCCACGAAGAAGAGATTTTTTATGGTAAACAGGTGCAACGATCTACTGCTTTGCATGAGATCCGGGAAGGTCTTGCTACCCAGTTAGGTCATGAACCCAGTGTAGAAGAATGGGCAACAGCCGCTGATATAGAAGTATCAGAATTAAATCAGGCGATCGCTGTTGGTGAAATCGCTAAACGGAAAATGGTAGAAGCCAATCTCCGTTTAGTGGTTTCTGTTGCCAAAAAGTACATTAAGCGCAATGTTGATTTACTTGACCTCATTCAAGAGGGCAGTATTGGTATGCAACGGGGTGTAGAAAAATTTGACCCAACTAAAGGTTATAGATTTTCTACCTATGCCTATTGGTGGATTCGTCAAGCTATTACCCGTGCCATTGCTGAAAAAGCCCGGACTATTCGCTTGCCTATTCATATTACGGAAAAACTCAACAAAATTAAAAAAGCCCAGCGGCAACTTTCCCAAGGTCTAGGACGTGCGCCCACAGTAGCGGAATTATCCCAAGAGTTGGATTTAACACCCAAACAGGTGCGAGATTATCTAGAAAAAGCTCGTCTACCATTATCTCTAGACTTACGTTTAGGAGATAACTATGACACTGAACTGGGAGAAATGCTAGAAGACACAGGGGCAACACCGGAAGATTTTGTGATGCAAACTTCCCTATCCTATGATTTAGAACGGATCATGTCAGAACTCACTCCCCAACAAAAGGAAGTCATTAGTCTCCGCTTTGGTTTAACAGATGGACAATCTTTAACTTTGGCTAAAATTGGTGAAATCCTGAATATTAGCCGGGAACGAGTTCGACAAATTGAACGTGAAGCCTTAAATAAACTTCGCAAATCTAAAGCCACTATGAATGAATATCTTGCTAGTTAGTCAGTTTTTTCTGGTTTATGGGTGGGAAAACTCCACCCATACTTACTAATAGGTGAAAAACACCCCCATTTTGGTACGGTTAAACCGACTCCCTCGAAAGGAATAAGTTGTTAGATTAGTTGGCATGAATATACAATAGTCAACTAAATCGAATAAGCAATAACTATCAGTTATTCCAGTCACAAACACCGTCGTTAGTAGTGGCAGTACAGGAGGTCAAGCGTGAGTAATAAATCCAATCGAGTATCAGAATTTTTTAATAGTGAGTCGGAAACAAGTAATTTATTATGGCAATATGTTAAATCATTAAGTCCAGAAACAGTTAACCAATTATCTAAACCTACTTCTACGGAAGTTTTGCAGGTAATGGAACGGAATATTATCGGACTTTTAGGAAATCTCCCTTCTGAACAGTTTGGGGTTACTATTTCTACTAGTCGGGAAAGCTTAGGACGCTTATTAGCATCTGCGATGATTAGCGGTTATTTTTTGCGGAATGCAGAACAAAGAATGGGTTTTGATGTGGTTATGCAAGGAACAGAAGCTAATAATAGCGAAGTTGAATAATATTTTTTTAGGAAAATTCTTAAAATAAATATCAACTCGGTAGAGATATAATTGGTCTACCGAGTTTTTTTTGTTATTTATTGGTAATGGGTAATGGGTAATTAGAAAGAATTTATTTCCTGTTCCCTGTTCCCTGTTGCCTGTTCCCTATTCCCTATTCCCTATTCCCTATATGAATGAAAGTATTTCTATTCCTCATAAAATTATTGGTGTTGCTGTTATTTGGAATGACCAAAAACAGATTTTAATTGATAAGCGACTTCCTACTGGTACAATGGGTGGTTTATGGGAATTTCCGGGGGGGAAAATTGAAGTTGGTGAAACTATTCAAGAATGTATTAAACGAGAAATTTCGGAAGAGTTGGGTATAGAAATTGCGGTTGGAGAACATCTGATTACTATTGATCACACTTATACTCATTTGCGGGTGACTTTGACAGTTCATCATTCTCAACATTTAGCGGGTGTTCCTCAAGCCATAGAATGTGATGAAATTCGCTGGGTAAGTTTGGATGAATTGGATAAATTTACTTTTCCAGCAGCGAATGGGGAAATTATTGCGGCTTTAAGGAAATATCATCAGGAAAATTGATAATCTGTCTGAATTTAATTAATTATCAATTTTAACTTCCACAAAAAACCGTTAAGGTGCTGGATTAGGATAACGATTATGAATTGCATCCAATTCCGCAAAAACCTCTTTTTCTAGCACTACATTGACACTATCTATATTTTCTTGCAATTGTAGTAAAGTTGTTGCCCCAATAATTGTGCTTTTCACAAACCAGCGACTTTTGACATTTATGAAACATAGCAACCCACATACTGTCAGAAAATTACGTCATCACCTCAAAAGCATGAACTTCTAAAACAGATCCAATCATTGCCGTTGTCATCAAATCTTCTCGGACTTTTCCTGTAATTTTGGCTTTTTGTCCTGATTTGAGTAAGTTTTTATCAGAACTTTTCGGAATTTCGTAGGTAACACCATCTTCTGTCACAAAAGCCCAAGCACCAAGTCCAATATTCCGACGTTCAATAGTACCAGTAATTGTAATAGTCATTTGTTCAGTTGTCAGTTGTCAGTTGTTAGAGGGTGTTTGAAAAGTCTAAATTCATACTAGCCCTGGCGATTAAAAATCGCGGCTACACAGACAAAACCCACCTATTCCTTCGGAACGCTACGCGAACGTGGGTTAAAAAGCTTAATTTTTCGCTAGTCCACCTGCGTGGACTAGGTTTGTCTAGTAGCGAATTATATTCGCCCAAAACTTTTCAAACATCCTCTTAGGCAAGAGGCAAGAGGGGAAAATTAGAGATTACCAATTACCAATTACCCATTACCTAATTAAGCAGTTTGTCCGTCGTTCTTCAATGCTAAACGAGCTAGTCCGTAACAAAGTAAAGCATTAACAAGAAGGAAAATTCGGGCTAGGTTACTATTTCCTAAACCCCAAACAGCAGGATCATAAACAGCACTAACTGTTAAGAAAGCTGTAATCCCTAAAGTTGCACCAATTGCAAACCATTTCCCCGTGGGATGTCCTAAAAATAAGGCTATTAACACAAAGGGAATTAAGACACTGGCAAAAAGCGGATTTAATGCGTCCGTTCCCTGTAAAGTGTTGCCTAGTTCGGGAATGGAACTACCTAAAACCCGGAAAGGCCATTGGGGAAGATCAAAGATATAAAATCCTTTGAGGAAGAATAGGCCAGAACTGCCAAAAATTAAGCCGCTCGATAGTGACCAACTCCAAGCGAAGGGGAAGTAAACCCGTAAGAACCAAGCCAGGAGATAAGAACCTACTACCATTAATATTTTAGGCACTAAAGCGATCGCTCCGCCATCTATCCAAAAGCCGGGATTAAGATAGCCTTGTTCTCGCAACCACCGGAAAAAGTCGGGAACACTAATGATGCCGTCACTGGCTAATTTAACCGCAGCTTCGGCGTTGAGTTGTCCAGCCCCATAATAGTTCAAACCGTCGTCTTGAATGACTCTGGCCGACTGTTGGAGAACCTGTAAAATTTCATCAGGTTCTTTAATTCCCAAGGCTTTGACTAGTGCAGCCACACCCGCAACGTGGGGAGAAGCCATACTTGTGCCTTGAAGTCCCAGAAAGACACCTTCTCCTTGTTCATTAATAGTTTCTTGGAGAATTGTCCCGGTTTCACTCCCCCCAGGGGCAGAAATATCCACACCAGCACCATAGTTAGAATAGGATGCTCTTTCGCCGTCGGGTCCAAAAGCGGCAACGCCGATAACATGATCATAACGGGCAGGATAGCTAACGCCGTTGGTATCTTCATTCCCGGCTGCGGCAATGATAGTTACACCTTTGTTATGGGCGTATTTAACGGCATCTTCCATGAGTTGGCTTTCTCCACCACCACCTAAGCTCATGTTAATGATATCTGCACCGTTATCAGCGGCAAATTTGATGGCTTCGGCGATATCGGCTACTGTTCCCGCACCGTCAGCATTTAAGACCTTTAAGGGCATGAGGCTGGCTTCATAAGCCACTCCTGCGACACCATAGGCGTTATTGGTAGCTTGGGCAACTGTACCAGCTACATGAGTTCCATGGCCGTTGTCGTCTTTGGCGGCTTCGGTGTCGTTGACAAAATCATAGCCTTTGACAAATTTGGTTTCATTTAAGTCGCGGACTTTGGTAATGCCAGTATCAATGACGGCAACGGTGATACCACTGCCTTTACTTCGCGTCCATGCCGCTTCTATGCCGATTTTGTGCAAATTCCACTGTTTGCTGTAATACTGGTCATTGGGACCAATTAAAGAAGAAGTGGGTTCTTTATCATTTTGGGGTGCTAAAATTTCCCCCAACCAAGTGGCTTTCCCTTCCGGTACAGTTTTATAAATGTAATTTGGTTCGATAAATTCTGTAACTTTGGCAAAGGGAGATTTTCTTAAATCGCTGAGTCTTTGGCGATCGCCTTTGATAATATAGACATGATCCGCTGCTGAATATTTATTATCCAGTTGGAGGGTAACATGATATTGCCCCGCGATCGCTTGTAAATCCTTTTGAATGACATTTTCTGCAATATCTTCCCGAAAATCTAGCAAAATTGTCTCGAAGTCACCTTTAGCTGCTAGTCCCTGAAAATTCAGAAACCCAAACACAGCAGCAGTCAGTCCGATGACAAACAAGCACAATAATATAAGTTTTTTCATATCCACTGATACCGCTTATTGTCAGTTTGTTCACTACGATAACTCATCTCATGATATTTTTGGGAAAATAGAGACTGGAAAAAATTAAGAATTAAGAATTATGGAACGTGGTCTTTTATGGTTGCCTTTATTAGTGGCATTTTTCTGGTTAGCGTGGCAAGGTTCACAGGAATTTCAGAAACTTGAGGCTTATCGCATTTGGGCAGAACAATTTGAACGGGCTAAATATGATATTTATGCAGTATTAGCTCAAAAAGGTAATGATATTACTTGGGGAAAACCGACAACAAAAGGACCAATTGCATTAGAAACTTTTTCTTTATTAGATGTTCAAGAAATCCGCTTTTTGGTAAATGGTAATTCTGTGGATATGGAAAATCCACCTCAAAAAGGTCGGAAAATTGAATTAGAGTTTTTATTGACTACTACTAAATCAATTTGTGTTCCGTTTACAGAAGTTCCCCTCGCAGCAGAATGGGGTAAGTTTTTGCAGAAGACATTAAAGAATTTGCAATTGGGAAATAGTGATCTAATTTAAAAAAAGTAATGTTATATTCAATGCTTCTAGCGAGTTAGATATTTGCCGAATCCAAGCCATTTCTAGTTGTAAACCAATTCATTGTATAATTCTAAAAGTGAGATTGATTCTCGGCATTACAGGCTTTGCAGTTTTAGGGATTTGATGTTGCCAATATTCCTGGGTTTTACCTTTCATCATTAACAAGCTACCATGAGTTAAATTGAATGCCACTTTTTCTAATGTTTTATTAAATCTATGTCGAAGCCGAAATTTTCTTGCACCCCCAAAACTCACAGAAGCAATAATGGGATTTTTCCCTAATTCTGGTTCATCATCAGAATGCCATGCCATACTGTCTTTACCATGACGATAAAAATTGATCAAGACACTATTAAAGGAGATTTTCGCTACTTCTTCAATTCTATTCTTAATCAAAAACAAAACTGGTGTCCAAGGTATGGGATTCATGGTAATGTTTGAATATGTATAAGATTTTCCAGAGTCTCCATACCATGCCGTCAATCTGGGTATATCTATCTCTTTACCATAGAATTTTATCTTGTCTTGTCGCCAATTAATTTCCGTCAATAACTTTTGGAATATTAAATCACCTTCTTCTTCTGGAAAATAGTTAGGATAAAGGATAAGTTCTGCGTCAGGAACAGAAAATTTAGTTACCTGCAAAAGGTTTAGGCTTAATTGAGTATCAGTATCGTATTTCATTCAACAAACAAAATTGCTTTTTTAGGTTATTGCTTAAAGCCCATAATTAGGATTTAGACTTGATTTGATAAATGGGAATTGAAATCACAAACTCTGCTCCTTTTTCAGGAGAAGAAATACATTTTAATGTTCCCCCATGTCGCTCTGTAATAATCTGATAGCTGATAGATAAACCTAAACCTGTACCTTTACCTATCTCTTTAGTTGTGTAAAAAGGGTCAAACAACTTTTGTTGTCCTTTTTCTGATATCCCTAAACCATTATCAGCAATTCGGATCATTACTTGTTGGGAATTTGGCATTTCGGTGGAAATCCGAATCTCAGGACAGTGTAGAGTATATCTTAGTGATTCTGTGGTTTTACTATTGACAATTGAATCTTCTAATGTGTCAATAGCATTTGCTAAGATATTCATAAATACTTGGTTGAGTTGTCCAGGATAACACTCTACTAAAGGCAGATTTCCATATTCTTTAGTTACCATGATTTTTGGTAAATTAGCTTTAGCCTTGAGGCGATGTTCCAATATCATTAATGTACTGTCAATACCTTGATGAATATTAGTAAACTTTAATTCAGCTTCATCAAGACGCGAGAAAGTTCGTAGAGAAGTCACTATTTCCCGAATCCGCTCTGCACCAACTTTCATAGATGAGATAAGATTTGGTAGGTCCTCCACCAAAAAGTCAAGCTCAATATCTTCTACTTGTGCTTGAATTTCTGAGATAGGATCAGGGTAGTTGATCTGATAAAGATGTACTAACTGCAACAATCCTTCTGCGTATTCGTTAATATGGATAATGTTGCCATAAATAAAGTTAACAGGGTTATTGATTTCATGGGCAACTCCAGCTACTAATTGACCCAAAGAGGACATCTTTTCACTCTGGATAAGTTGAGTTTGGGTGTGTTTGAGTTCTTGTAGAGTTTGCTCTAATGCTAGTTTTTGCCGTCTGAGTTGAGCTTCCGATTCCTGTTGGGCTTCCTCTGCAAGTTTACGTTCACTAATGTCTCTTGTAATACCTTGCACTTCGACAACTTCACCCTCTGCATTAAGTATCGGTGAACCATTGGAGAGAATCCAACAGTAACTACCATCCTTGCATTTGTGTCGCAACTCAAGTCCAGATTGCTTTTTACCTGTTTGCACAATTCGTTCAAAAAAGGCTGAACATACTCCTGTATCATCAGGATGTACTAGGGGTTCGTAGGACTTACCGATGAATTCTGAGACTTCATACCCAAACATATCTGTGAAGTTAGGAGAAAGATATGTTAGTGTTCCATCTAGTAAAAATGAGTAAATCACATCATTGGCATTTTCTACCATACTTCGGAACTGAATCTCACTTTTTGCCAAAGCAGTTTGTGCTTCTTGATAAGCAGTGACATCTTCAACCATTGACAGCACACCAGTGAGCTTACCATTGGAGTCAGTTAAAGGGGTATTGTACCACTTACAGGTAATAATTCTCCCTTCTTTGGTAATATTTGTATTGGTAGAGAGAGTTCCGCCCTGTTGCTGTAGTAAAGCTGATAAAACAGGAGTTACTAATTCTCTAGCATTTTCAGGGACTATCAATTCTAACGCGTGGCGATTTAGTGCTTCTTGCTGAGTATAGCCAAAAATAGATTCAGCCGCAGGATTCCACCGTGTGACTTCAAAAGCTGTATTCCAGTAAATCACTCCCAAGGGATTACGCTCAACTAAAATAGATAACTCTTCTTGGGATTCTTTAAGTGCGGCTTTAGTGCGCTGAAAGTTAAGCCAGAGTTTATACTGCTGTTTAATAGAACGACTGGAAACTGAGAGGGCTGTTTCTAGTCGCTCAATATAATTACGTAAGTTAGTTAATTCTTCCTGCAAGACTTGTGTAGACATACTGAAGTATTAATTCCTATTAATATTTTAAGATGGTGATTTAAACCTTGCTTGGACTTTCCTAGTCAAGCTATTTTTGTTAAAGCAGTGGTGAATTTTGAAAATACCCAGATAATTACAGAATACAACAATTTATTCCTAAATTTCACTAATAGACAATCAATAAAAAAGTCGAAAATTTTTATGAACGCAGTCACAATTTTAACAGTACCCGTTGCTTTAACTATTGCCGGTTCGGATAGTGGTGGAGGTGCAGGAATTCAAACCGACTTACGCACATTCGCTTTTCACTGCGTTCACGGTACAACTGCTATTACCTGTATTACAGCCCAAAATACTTTAGGAGTTACTCGTGTTGATGCTATGGCTGCGGAGGCTGTTATCGCTCAAATTCAGGCGGTTGTAGAGGATATTGGAGTGCAAGCCGCAAAAACGGGAATGTTACTCAACCAAGAAATTATTTTAGCTGTAGCCCAGCAAATAGCAGCTTATAAAATTGATAATTTAGTCGTTGATCCTGTGATGGTATCACGGACAGGAGCGCAATTAATTGATGATGATGCCGTGCAAACCCTGCGAAATACTCTGATTCCCCAAGCTGCTATTATTACACCAAATCGCTATGAAGCAGAGATTTTAAGCGGTATAGAAATTACTTCTTTAGAAGATATGCAAGCAGCAGCGGAAATTATGCACAAGGAATTGGGAGTTAAAGCAGTTTTAGTTAAAGGTGGAGGAATGTCGGGGAGTTTGCGGGGTGTTGACGTTTGGTTTAATGGGGAAAAGTTGGAGATTTTGACTACTTTTCAGGTACAGACAAAAAATACTCATGGTACAGGTTGTACTTTATCAGCGGCCATTACTGCTAACCTAGCTTTAGGTAAAGACCTATGGACAGCAGTACAAGCAGCCAAGGAATATGTAACAAATGCTCTCACCTACTCCTTAGATATTGGTAAAGGACAAGGACCTGTCGGACACTTTTTTCCGTTATTGACAAAATAGACGCAGGTTTTTTAATAGGTTGTATTAATCACATATAATTAGCTAATATACTGATAGAATAGACTGGGGGTAGGGGCGCAGGGCCTGCGCCCAGTCTTCCGCCCTACTTTCTGAATTCCAAATCTTTGCCTTTTGTGCATTTTTCGATTATTCTTGGGCATAATCTCACAAATAACTATATTCCTCCCCTTGTTACCCTTACTCTAATTACTCTATTTTGATACTAAAATATCCATGAAAACATCTACAGGATCTAACTATAGTCAACCACCTACCAGCTACCCTCCCTCTGTTCCCCTTTACGTTTATCGGGAGTTGACAGTGGAGTTACAAGCAGTACAATCCAAACTTGATGTAGTCACAAGTCATAATCAGAAATTAGCCCAAGAAAATCAACAACTGCGTCAAGAAATTACTAAGGTGATTCAGTCTTGCTTAGAACTAGAAAAATTAGTTGATGCTTCAGCGCCTAGTTCTCCCACCCCAACCCGTAATATTAACCAAGTCAAACCTCCAGCCACACCTCCTAATAATGAGGTAAAATCTCAACCTGAACCTCAACCTATACCCCGTAATAATAACGAAGCAACATATACAAACAAGCCTCCCGTTAAACCAGCACCTCCACGTCAAGCAGCTACTCGTCCCCCAAAAAAATCAGTCATAAAAGCTACACATCCTCAAAACCGTCGTCAGAAGTCTGCTGCACCTAATACGGGTATGAATTTTCCAGTGTCAGAAACTGTATTTATCGAAGAAGAGGAAGTGCGTCATTATCCTCACCCTAAATCTCAGACAAAGGGATTAAATGGTTGGTGGTTAATGATTACTATTCTATTCATGATGGTGACTGGTTTTGCGGCTGGGTATTTAATTGTCCGTCCTTTATTGCAAAATCAAAGTCAACCTTCAACAATTAAAAATTAACAATTAAAAATTAAAAAACAAATTAACTGGTTTAGTGATATGAAGATGGATTAACGTATTAGCAAGGAAGTTAAGTTCCTTGCTGTTGAGATTGACAGAAAATTATCTATCAACAGAACCCATGATTACGTCAATACTACCGAGAATAACCACGATATCTGCAACTTTCATTCCCCGCAGTAAATGAGGAAGAATTTGCAAGTTGTTGAAATCTGCGGCGCGGATTTTCCAACGCCAAGGGAAAACATTATTTTCACCTACTAAATAAATTCCCAGTTCTCCTTTTCCACTTTCAACGCGGGAGTAAATTTCACCTTTGGGAACTTTAAAAGTAGGAGAAACTTTTTTAGCTACAAATTGATAATCAAAAGCATCCCATTCCGATTTTTTCCCAGCCATTATCCGCTTGGCTTCCAGGTTTTCATAGGGACCACCGGGTAAGCCAGCAATAGCTTGACGAATGATTTTGACAGATTCGCGCATTTCTCGCATCCGTACCATGTAACGGGCAAGACAATCACCAACAGTTTCCCACTGAACATCCCAATCGAAATCATCGTAACATTCGTAGTGGTCAACTTTTCGCAAGTCCCATTTCACCCCAGAAGCGCGTAACATTGGACCAGAAAGTCCCCAGTTAATAGCTTCTTCACGGGTAATAGTTCCCAAACCCTCAATGCGGCGGCGGAAAATCGGGTTATTGGTAACTAGGCGTTCATATTCATCCACTTTGGGGATAAAGTAGTCACAGAAATCTAAACACTTATCTACCCAACCATAGGGTAAATCCGCAGCGACACCACCCACGCGGAAATAGTTGTGATTAACCATGCGGTAGCCAGTGGCGGCTTCCCACAGATCATAAATCATTTCCCGTTCCCGGAATTGATAAAAGAAGGGTGTTTGTGCGCCCACGTCAGCAAGAAATGGACCAAACCATAATAGGTGGTTCGCAATGCGGTTTAGTTCCAGCATAATCACGCGGATATAGCTGGCGCGTTTGGGAACGGTGATACCTGCTAATTTTTCCGGCGCGTTGACTGTTACCGCTTCGTTAAACATCCCCGCAGCGTAGTCCCAACGGCTGACGTAGGGGACGTACATGATTGTAGTCCGGCTTTCGGCAATTTTCTCCATTCCTCGGTGTAGATAGCCAATGACTGGTTCACAGTCAACGACATCTTCACCATCTAATGTCATAATTAAACGCAAAACCCCGTGCATTGATGGGTGGTGAGGTCCCATATTTAGCACCATTGGTTCAGTGCGGGTTTCGATTCTACTCATAGATTTGCTGTTCTCCCGTTGTGGATGTTGTGAATTGACCCGCTAAGATTAACCTGCCACGATTGTTATTGTCTGCCAAAATTTAGCTTATAGGGATAATTTCTAGATTATCTCTACAAGGTGACGTTGGAGAGAAGATAGCAGAGTCGGTTTTGTACTTGATGTTTTATTTTGTGTAGCTACTTCAATTATTATAGGGACGCTTGATATATCAGGGATTGAGAATCTGGAATTTTTTCATGTACTTGGGGTTCTGGGAATGGGGTGAAATATTCACGTATCAGATGACTAATCTAAAATTGTATCAATGGCTTGGTGATTTTACTGGTAGTTAAGATAGATTTAATTTATAATTACTCTAATTAATATCTATGGTTAAAATAATAGCCCAGGCGAATATAATATTGCTCCGCAACGCCAAGGGCGAACGCGGCTACACAAACAAAGTCCGCCTGCGCGGACTAAAATCATAAATATTTAAGAACCCACGAAGGTGGGTTTCGTTTGTGTAGATGCGGTTTCTAACCGCCATATCCATTGTGGTTAAATTATGAATTATTTGCAAGTTTATTTTCAGGAAGTTAATCAAGTTTATCAAGGACAAAATTCTACTGAACATAGTTATCGTCCTGCTTTGAAGAAGTTAATGGAGTCTTTGGATTCTGGTATTCAAGCTATTAATGAACCGAAAAGAATTGTTTGTGGTGCGCCGGATTTTGTGGTAAGAAATGGTGTTTTAGATGTTGGTCATATTGAAGCTAAAGATATTGGTGTTTCTCTCAAGAAGGTGGAAAAAACTGCCCAAATGGGGCGTTATTTTCCTTTGGGTAATTTGATTTTAACTGATTATTTAGAATTTCGCTGGTATATTCAAGGAGAATTAAAATTAACTGCTTCTTTAGGAACAATTGATAAAAACAAAAAAATCAAAATTAATAAGGAAGGAATACGGGAAGTTGACCAACTTTTACGACAATTTTTATTAGCTAAAGTTCCCCAAATCACGACACCAAAATATTTAGCTAAATGTATGGCTGATTTAGCTAAATCAATGAGATTTGCTATCAAAACGGCGTTAAATGATGTGGATAAAGGGGGAACTTTACGGGAACAGTTGGAATCATTTCAACGAGTATTAATTAAGGACTTAACCGTCGAACAATTTGCGGATATGTACGCCCAAACTATTTGTTATGGGTTATTTTCAGCCAGATGTAATACTGATAATTCTCATATTTTTTCACGGGAAACAGCAGCTTTTAAATTACCGAAAACCAACCCATTTTTGAGGAGTATTTTTGGACAAATAGCTGGACCAGATTTAGATGATAGAATTAGTTGGGCTGTGGATAATTTAGCGAATATTCTCCAACAAACGGAAATGGCAGAAATTCTCCAAGATTTTGGTAAACGGACTCGCAGAGAAGATCCTGTTGTCCATTTTTATGAAACGTTTTTGGCAGAATATGATCCGAAAATGCGGGAGTCAAGAGGGGTTTACTATACTCCTGAACCTGTGGTTAATTATATTGTCAAAAGTGTGGATTATATTCTCAAACATAAGTTTAATATTAGTAAGGGTTTAGCAGATTCTAAAAAGATTAAAATTCCCAATCCCAAGGGTGAGGGAACTATCGAAACTCATCAAGTTTTGATTTTAGATCCTGCGGTGGGAACGGGAACTTTTATGCACAATATTATTAATTATATTTATGATGGTTTTAAATCTCAAAAAGGAATATGGTCAAGTTACGTGAGTCAACATTTATTACCCCGATTATTTGGTTTTGAATTGTTGATGGCACCTTATACTGTAGCACATATGAAGTTAGGTTTACAGTTGCAAGAATTGGGTTATGATTTTAGTTCTGAGGAACGGTTAAGGATTTATTTAACTAATACATTACAAGAGGCTTTTCAGATTCCTCCTGCTGATGGTTTTATGAATAGGATTAGAGACGAAGCTGAAGCCGCAAAGGATGTAAAACAAGATGTTCCTGTGATGGTAATTTTAGGAAATCCTCCTTATTCTTATGAGTCTGTAAATACTGACCCTTGGATTGTGGGATTAGTTAGGGATTATTATCAAGTAGACGGAAAACCTTTAGGAGAAAGAAACCCGAAAGGATTATTAGATGATTATGTAAAGTTTATCCGTTTTGCTCAACATCGAGTTTCAGAAACGGGTTATGGTATTGTGGCTTTAATTACGAATCATGGTTATTTAGATAATCCGACTTTTCGGGGAATGCGTCAAAATTTGATGCAAACTTTTGATGAGATTTATGTTTTAGATTTACATGGTAATAGCAAGAGAAAAGAAGTTTGTCCTGACGCTTCACAGGATAAAAATGTATTTGATATTCAGCAAGGTGTAGCAATCAGTATTTTTATTAAATATGAACATAGTCAGCAAAAATTAGCATCTGTTTATCATGCTGATTTATGGGGAGTTAGGGAAGTTTATGAAAATAAAGAGTTGGTTGGGGGTAAATATCATTGGTTAGGGGAAAATGACATTAGTTCGACTGATTGGAAAATTGTCAAACCTGAAGCTAAATTTTATTTATTTAACCCTCAAAATACCAGTTTATCATCAGAGTATGAACAAGGATGGAAAGTTATTGATATCATGCTAGTCAATACTGCTGGTATAAAAACCCATCGAGATCATTTTGCTATTGATTTTGATCAAGAAAGTATTACTAAAAAATTTAGAGAATTGCGAGAAACTAATTTATCTAATGAAGACTATACCAATAAATATAATATTCATGATAATCAAAATTGGCGATTAGATAAAGTCCGTCAATTAATTCGCTTAGATAATCAATGGAAAGATAAAATAATTAGTTGTTTATATCGTCCTTTCGATTGGCGTTACTGTTATTATAGTGATTTAATAATGGATAGACATAGACGAGAATTACTTGATCATGTTTTTAGAAAAGATAATTTATGTTTAGGTTTAGGTCGTCAAGGAATTGCTGTAAATGATCCTATCTGGTCTTTGGTATCAGTTGCTAATCAACCTATTGATACTAATATTTTTAGAAGAGGTGGAGTTAATATTTTTCCTCTTTACCTTTACCCAACAAATACCCCAACTTTATTTGATTCTATACCAACTAACGCACCTGGAGGACGTAAACCCAATTTATCCCCAGAATTTATTACAGAATTTTCCCAAAAATTAGGCTTAGAATTTATTTTTGATGGAAAAGGAGATAAAACTAAAACCTTTAGACCAGAGGACATTTTTAATTACATTTACGCTATTTTTCATTCTCCTAACTACCGTCAACGCTACGCCGAATTTTTAAAGATTGATTTTCCCCGTGTTCCTTTAACTTCCAATTCCGCACTTTTTTGGGAATTAGTGATCAAAGGTGATAAATTAGTAAAATATCATCTCATGAAAGCAACAGAAACAGAAATTTCTACTTATCCTATTCCTGGTTCTGATATTGTGGAACAAGTGAAATATAATGAAAATCATCAACAAATTTGGATAAATGCTGAACAGTATTTTGATCAAGTTCCCACTCAAATATGGAATTTCTATATTGGTGGTTATCAAGTTTGTCCAAAATGGCTGAAAGATAGAAAAGGGAGACAATTGAATTTTGATGATATTAGCCATTATCAAAATATTGTTTGTATAATATCGGAGACTGTAAAGATTATGGAAGATGTTGATAAAATCATTGATAAATATGGTGGTTTTCCGTTAGAATAGAATGCTGCAAAAGTAGGGGTTTCGCAATGCTAAACCCCTACAATTAAATACTAATTACCAATAAGTTTATAATGCAATCAGATTTACAAACACCCCTAGATTTAGAAGAAATTGCTTTTTCCCATATTCCTGTTCTCAGTCAAGAAGTGATTACAGGTTTAAATATCCAACCTGGTGGAAATTATTTAGATTTAACCGTTGGTGGTGGTGGTCACAGTCGGTTAATATTAGAAACTGCTGAAGATGTGAAAATTACCGCAGTTGACCAAGACGAAGATGCTTTAAAAGCAGCAAAAGAGAATTTAGCAGAATTTGGAGATAGAGTCAAATTTATTCATAGCAACTTTGCAAATTACCAATTTATCGAAAATAGTTATGATGGAATTTTAGCCGATTTAGGAGTAAGTTCCTACCATTTAGATAACCCAGAAAGAGGGTTTAGTTTTAGAAATAAAGCAAACTTAGATATGCGAATGAACCAACAACAATCACTCACCGCTGGAGATATTATAAATGAATGGGATGAAAAAGAACTAGCAGATATTTTCTTTAAATATGGTGAAGAGAGACTTTCGAGAAGAATAGCCAGGAGAATAGTTGAAAAACGCCCATTTAACACTACCACAGAATTAGCAAATGCGATCGCCTATTCCGTACCTCCTAAATACCGACATGGCAGAATTCACCCCGCAACCCGTGTTTTTCAAGCCTTGCGAATAGCAGTCAACGACGAATTAAAAGTCCTAGAAACCCTAATAGAAAAAGCCCCAACCGCCCTGATTCCTGACGGAAGAATAGCAATAATCAGCTTTCACAGCTTAGAAGACCGACCAGTTAAACATGGTTTAAGAAATTCCCCCTCATTGCGAGTATTGACAAAAAAACCCATAATTGCCACAGAAGAAGAAATAAAAGAAAACCCCCGTTCTCGTTCTGCTAAATTGAGAATAGCAGAAAAGAAAAACATAGATAATTGATTTATAGCAGTTTTAATATACAGAAAGACTCACGCAAAATCTCTCTAAAACCTTCTTACCTTCCGCGAAAATTTCATTAAAATGCAAACCACCCTTCGTCACCGTCGCCAAAAACTAGCAGAAATCATAGACTTTCCCGCCGTTCTTTGGTCAGGTAGTAGCAGTCCCCGCAACTTCCCCGCCAATACCTTCCCCCACCGCGCCAATAGCCATTTCCTCTATTTTGCCGGAATTACCCTCGAAAATGCCGCCATTCGCCTAGAAAGTGGCAAGCTACAACTATTTATAGATGACCCCCACCCCAGTAGCGCCCTGTGGCATGGAGAAACCCCCAGCCGTGAAGAAATTGCTGCCAAAATAGGCGCAGATGAAGCCAGAACTATGGGAGAATTAGGAAATTATTTAGAAAATGCGGCAACTTTGCCCGGACAAGATGCAACTACTTGGACACAGCAAACACAATTTTTAAATCGCCGGATTTCACCAAAAAATCAACGGTCAGGAATTGATTTAGAACTAGCCAAAGCCATTGTTTCTTTGCGGCTTACCCACGACGCAGCAGCATTAGTAGAATTACGTAAAGCCGCGAATGTGAGTGTAACGGCACACAAAGCCGGAATGGCTGCAACTTCTTCAGCTAAACTAGAAGCAGAAGTACGCGCCGCAATGGAAGCAGTCATTATGGGTCAAAATATGACCACTGCTTACACCAGTATTGTTACAGTTCATGGCGAAGTTTTACACAATAATCATTATTACCACTCTCTGCAACCAGGAGATTTACTTTTAGCTGACGTGGGTGCAGAAACAGAGACTGGTTGGGCTGCGGATATTACCCGGACTTGGCCTGTTTCTGGTAAGTTTTCATCTACCCAAAGAGACATTTATGATATTGTTTTAGCTGCCCATGATGCTTGTATTCAAAACATAGCTCCTGGTGTAGAATATGCAGAAATTCATCTATTAGCAGCGACTGTCATTGCTGAAGGTTTAGTAGATTTAGGAATTTTGCAAGGTAAACCAGAAGATTTGGTAAAAATGGATCTTCATGCTTTATTTTTTCCCCACGGAATTGGGCATCTTTTAGGTTTAGATGTTCATGATATGGAAGATTTAGGAGACATTGCCGGTTATGATCAAGGAAGAAGTAGAAGTAGCCGTTTTGGTTTAAGTTATCTGCGGTTAAATCGTCCCTTACTTGCGGGAATGTTAGTGACAATTGAACCGGGATTTTACCAAGTTCCCGCAATTTTAAATGATCCAAAAACTCGTTCACAATATCAATATTTAGTCAATTGGGAACGGTTAGCACAATTTGCAGATGTGCGGGGAATTCGCATTGAGGATGATGTATTAGTTACAGAATCAGGAAGTGAAGTTTTAACAGCCGCATTACCAAATCAAGCCAGTGCTATTGAAGATTTAGTTGGTTATTAATATAACATAATTTCCCAATGTAGGGTGGGCAATGCCCACCTTATGGTATATTTTCAAAATTAAATATTAGTCCTATATTATGCTAAAATAATTGTTTTAAATAATTGCCAAATCATGAACAAAAACCCGATAGCATTTATATTTACCAGCATGATTATCAGCTTAGGATTTTTACCATCCTTAGCACAAGCAAAACAGCCTGTTTCTGATACCCAAGTTGCCGCAATGGTAGAAGCTTTGCGACTAGCTGCACCCCAAACAAAAAAGCGCAATGATGGATATTATAGCGAATGGCAAGTTAAACCAGCAACTCTCAAAGGTTGGACAAAAACTTGTCTGAAGAAGGAATTAACACCGACTCAGTTTGAAAATGATCCCAAAGTAGCCCGTCAAGTTATTTCTTGTATTACTAAACGGGAGTTAAATCAGCAATTTGTAGCGACTAAAAATAATGAAGATAGTGCTGTGCGTGATGTTGCTTGTTGGTGGATGACTGGTAACTATATAGGTTGTGATAAAGGCTTTACTGCTGATTATGTGCAGAAGGTAGTTCGCTTTTACAAGCAAGAAATTGCCAAACCAGCAGCAGTAACTTCTCCTACAAAGAAAAGTAGCAATTAAAATAATTTAAAATGAAGGATTATGTTCATAATCCCAACATTTATTATCCTGCCAAACTCTACCTGCTAACTCGCATTTTTTCTGGTCTTTAATACCAGGAATTGAGGTAGGGTGAATAATGTTTAAGCTGGATGTAAGATATGAGATCATGAAAGAACCTGAAGAGAAACCACAAAACATTAAAGTTCCAAAAAAAAACGTAACGCTGACAAATCTTACAGCAGGTATGACAGAAAAATTACGTTTTTTCCCATAGGGTTTATAGCGCATACATTTCCTCAAAATGGTGTTTATGGCAGATAACACCCTGGGAATGTTTACGCGCTGATAATATCAACTTGCAAAATTATTTATAACAAAATATCACGGAGATTTCTGTTAGCTAATAAACAAAGGTAATTTTTGTTATTTAACTTGTATTAAGTAGGTTGTCGTTAAAAATTGTCGTTATGGCAAGGGAACGGGGAACAGGGAACAGAAAAGAGGTTTTGGGCAACTTTACTTTTCATTACATATTACTCTTCGAGAAGCCACTCCGCGTCTACGGTTTTTTTCCGTCCACCTACTTAATGGAGTTTAATATTAATCTACTTTTATGATACAGCGATTCCTGCTGTTATAATGTACACATAGCAGGCAAGATGCCCGCACCACAATAGTTTCATTATGCAAGCTTGTACCTCATTTCTCCGAAATCTGCTGTAAAAATGAAAATACAAAACTAAATTGGTTCTAAATGCGTTAAACCATTTATCTTTTAATGCTTTTAAAAAGCCCGTGACGAGGATTGAACTCGTGACCTCACCCTTACCAAGGGTGTGCAAAATAACGAATTTCCAAGGATTATAACCATTAACGTAGTTGGGTTATGCAAGAACTATGCAACTTGGAAAATGTACGAGACTGGAAAGCCGTCGTCTAGAGTTCCTAAGATCACCCCACGCAACAATAATGGTGCAATAATAATCAGGTTTCAGTACCAAGGGAAGCAATACATACTTTCTCCTGGTGGTCAATATGGCGATAGACTAGCAATGGCAAATGCCGATAGAATAGCTAGTCAAATCAAAACAGATATTATTGCTGGTTACTTTGATTCTACATTAGAAAAGTACCAACCAAAAGTTAAACAGCCTGATAACGTTGTTTCTATCAGTAAGGATGTAGCACCAAACTTACAAGAGTTATGGCAACAGTACAAGTTAGCTAAACAAGCAAGTGTAGCTAAAACTACTCAAAAAGAGAAGTGGTCACAAATTGATAGATGCTTGACTAAGTTATCACCTGAGATGCTGAATCCAGAAAACGCTCGATTGTTGATACCAGAATTGCTCAAAACCTATTCTGTAACTACATTAGAACGCATCATTAATGATATACACGCTTGTAGTAATTGGGCGTTTGAGATTGGATTGATTAGTATTAACCCTTGGAGAAGACTAAAACAGCAGTTACCAGACAAACCCCAAAGTGGTAGAACAAAAAAAGCATACTCACGTAATGAGGTTAACGCTATTATTCAAGCGTTTAGGGGTGATTGGTACTGCAATATTAAGTCCGCTTTTAAAGATAGCTGGTATGCTGACTTTGTTGAATTTTTGTTTCTAACTGGATGTAGACCGGAAGAGGCTATTGCACTTACTTGGGATTGTGTCAAAGATAAGGTAATTGTCTTTGATAAAGCATACTCTTGTGGTATTTTGAAAAACACAAAGAACAACAAAGCGCGTATGTTTCCAATAACACCACAAATCAGGGAGTTATTAGATCGGCGTTTGACTTATGTTTCTACTATCTCTAGTAAGCTACTGTTTCCAGCGCAAAACAGTAGTTACATCAACTTGAGAAACTTCACACAACGTTACACTAAAAGGATTGTAGAAAATCTAGTTAATGAAGGTAAGGTCAAACAATACTTACCTACTTACAACCTAAGAAACACAAGTATCACGCATTATTTACGTCAAGGTGTTGATATAGCTACGGTAGCGGCGTTAATGGAAACATCAGAAGAGATGATTAACCAGCATTACTGGAGTCCAGATGATGACATTATCCATAATAATGTTCAGTTACCGGAAATTTAGAACCATAGCCATAACAGGTATAAGTGTCAGAGTTGTAATTGCATTATCTTACTGCAACTAACACTACTTACCATACACCACTTAACATACAACAGTAACAAGGGATAGAAACAACAGTAACTATCCCTTATTTCTTACGTTATGTAAGGTGATCAACCTTATTGCAACAAGTGGAGTAACAATAACTCAGTTATCACCATAACTGAAGTAATGATAACTAGCTTGTTGCAATAACGATATTAAGAACAACTTGCTTATTGCGATAACTGAAGTAATGCTAACTCACATAACTCTCATTACTGTAATAGTGATAACTGCAATAAGAGTTATGTTGATATTGTAGTTATGTTAGTTTGTGCAATTTCAACTTACTATCATTACTAACTACAACTTTATAATTCAATAACGAGTAACAGAAACATGAATTATGTGGTGTAACTTTGTTATTTCTTATTGCAATAAGAGATGTTTGTCTTACTAGCATTATCATACTAGCGATATCTTACATAACCTAAGAAACAACCAATTTATAGTAATAAATAGATTTAGCGATACATCAATAAAAAATTCTTATTTTGTTCGGGAAACCGTACTGAAAAAATATTTATAAATCACCCAAAATTTAAATTTTTATATGTTAACTTAGATTCATGGCTCTAAAGCCAAAGTATTTCACCTAAAGTAATAACCAAAAACGCGCTTTTTCAACAAAGCAGTAGGTGATATTTGTCCAATTAACTCAAGGATAACTGCAATGATTAACGCCAATAAAACTTTCTTATCTAGTATTGTGGCAACTCGATTAACGATGAATTACTGTAATGGCTTGACGGATATTGCTAGACAGAAGAATACAACAGTTGCAGCTTTGATCAGACAAGTATTGATGGAGTGGATAGATGGTACAAAAACAATAAATACCAGCAATTAGATGCTGGTATTGCTACTCATAGGAGTTTAACTATATGACTTTGACCGATTATATTAAACCGACCGATTTAACTATACTTACCAACAATTATTCTAACATGACAAATACTAACTCTAACGAATCTAAAGTAATTCAACGTACTGAAACTATCAAGTGGCTACAAGAAAATGGTTATCCAGCATTACCAGTAGCACCAGCCCAAGACCCACATCAACACCCAAAACGTAACAAAGAAACAGGAGAAATTGAGTTAGATAAAGATGGTAATCCTCTACTACTCTTTACAGGTAAAAATCCATCTTATTTAGATGAAGATGGTAAGCCGCGTATTATTTCCCACAAAATTTATCAGATTAATCTACCCCTGCAAAGAGAAATTGATAAGTGGTTTGCACATCCAGATACAGGTGTTGGCACGTTAGGTGGTTACAACGATGCTATGTGGATTGACGTTGATGTTAAGCAATTTGACTCTCAAGAAGATTGTGATAATGCAGTTAATAAACTTTTTGAAGATCATCCAGAATTAAAAGAAACATTTATCGAACGCACTCATAGTGGTGGATATCGAATTGGGGTGAAAGTCAGGCAATTACCAGATTTTAAGCTCTTCACCCTTCAACCAAATGGTAAGCACGTTGGTGAGGCACTTGGCAAAGGTAGCTTTACTGTGTTAGCTCCAACTGTAGGAACTTCAGGCAACGCTTACCGCAATATCCAGCGCGTTCCATTAGTTGAAGTAGACTCGCTGGAGTCAATAGGAATCTATCCATTCAAAAAGAATAAGGAAGAAACCAAAACAACTAAAACAACCAAAACAACCAAAACAACCAAAATCAAAAAGGAAACAAAACGCGCACCTCAACCAGTTAATACATCTAGTATCAGTTTGGAATTGTTGGGAAGTGAAACAAGTCAAAGTATCCTGAAAGGTCAAGCTGACAATAATGATCGTTCTGATGCTCTCACAACTGCTATTAGAGAATGGTACGGTTGGGAAAATTGGTGTAACGAAAATGGAATTGACTACAGTGGCATAACTAAGGAACTAGCTCAAAAAGCTGGTAATCAGTTAGGGCTTGATTCTGATCGAGTGGATAGAGTTCTAGATAGTGTTGATATTGATAACTGTCATCCAGCAACACTATTTATGGGAGATGGGGATGAATCTAAATGTTGGTTGAAAGTTCGCAAACTAGATAAGAAAGTCTATGAAGATAATTGTCCAGACCATATCAAACAAGAAATTGAACAGCAGGTCAATTCTAACTTGCAACAAAAGTATGAGTTAACTATGAATGAAGTAGAACGAATATTAGAGATTGATGACCCTGGTAGACAGATGTGGGAGCTAGAACAACTGTCAAAGCAAACTAGAATTAAACCCACCAAACTCGTAGAGATTTACAAAGCCAAGTCAACTGCTAGTCAGACTTTTGCTCCTATTGATATTCATGACTTCCTAGCCAATAACCCAGATGAACGTAATTGGCTTATTGCGGCTCATATATGTTCAGGTACAACTATCCTTATGTATGCTGATGGTGGTGTCGGCAAAACATTATTAGCTAATGATTTAACTAAATCTGTTGCAACAGGTCAAGCTTGGAATGGTTATCCAACTAAACAGGGTAAAGTATTAATCATTCAAACAGATGAACCAGAAGTTGACACATCAGAACGGTTGAATATTGCTGGTTTTAAGGACATCCCAAGAGGAGTAGTAACAATTGAAACTAATTGGCAGTTTTCGCAAATACGCCAACTCAGACAATGGATCGAGCGCGAACGTCCTTTATTTGTAGTGATTGATTCCCTTACATCAGCTAACCGTAACAGTGGTGTGGAAGAAAAAGACACAGCATACGGGGCTGTGCTATATGAACTACGAGATATAGCTAATGAGTTTAAATGCTAAATTATGGTTCTACACCACGAAAACAAAAATGGTGGTACTAGAGGTACAACAGCGATTTGTGACAACGTATCAGAAGTATGGCGGTTGCGTAAGGGTGAACCAAACGAGAATTTATCTGACACACAACGGGTGTTAGAAATAAGTAAGTCCCGATCTGGTTGTACGGGAAAACATCAAATTGATTTAGATACAGATAACTACTCTTGGAAACATCAAGGTAAGTTTGGTGAACCAGAAAACGCTCCCAAATCACTCAAAGACAAATTACTAGGGTTTCTGGAAGATCAGCCAGGGCGTAAATACAAAGTTAAGGAACTGGCAACACAATTAAATAGCAACGAAGAAACTGTTAGACGTAATCTAGAAAAACTATGTCAAAAAGGACAGATTAACCGTGAAGAGACAAAAGCAGACACACCTGGCGGTAAGCAAAAAGTAACTTTATATTTTGCACCGCAACTACAAACAAGTGTGGAACCTTTGCTTGAAATGCAGTCATAGTAAGCGTTATAAGCCTCCACACTAGGGGTTACACAAAAGGGTCAACACTACTTTGATGTTGACCCTTATAACCAAAAACTGATTACTGTCATCAAGAATAAATACAAATTGACTTATTAAATGATTGATATTAACTGCTTGGCTAAAAATTACAAGGTGATGTTTCAATGCTGACTTAGAAGACCGCGCCAATCAATTTAACTAAGGTTCCACAGTAAGTAAGATTAAGGCATACGTGGAACCTTTTATTAACCCTTGTGTTGAACCTTCAAACCTAGTCAGGGCAATAGTTTTGTTCAAGGTTCCACACTCTATATTGTACACACGGTAATAATTAACCACAAGTAGTTATCTTATGGATGAATCGAGAAAAAACAAACTTTGTAAAATAGTTGTTTATCTTAATAAACAGGACTATGAGTTAGTTCGGTTATTAGCTGATGAACAAGGTATTAATCTTAGTAAATTGGGTAACAACTTGTTTCAAGAATATATAGATAGAAAAATTTAGTTGTATTTGTAATATGTAAATACAATCCTTCTATTTAATGTGATATGTGGTATATCACACTAATAGAAATAAATAAAGTAACTATAAGTAAGTTACAATTAGTTTTCTTATTGCTGTATGATACAACTAATTCAATAACTGTAAGTAAGTTAATAAAACGTTGCTTTTGTAATTACAGTAAGTTTGATTATTGTTAATTCAATATGTAACTACTAATGTTAATTTTGATCGCCGCTATTGCAATAACTTGTTGTTGTATGATGCGGCGTTTTTGTTGATTGTTATTAATATTTTTTTCTACCTCTTACGTTGTTTTCAATTTAGTTTCTAACTAACTTATCCAAAATACCTTTAGCACAATTATAAAGTTCTTTATCATTTCCATTGTTAGCAAGTAAGTAAAATACTTCCCATTCATCAGGAGTGATACTTAAATATTCACTAGATTTATAGTTATCTGCTGACGCTCTCATTTTTCTACTAGAACCTGTTTTTGATTTAATCTTTAAGTAGCGTCCCCTATTTCCTGTAGTGCGAACCTTGACTTCCCATAAACAACCGCTACTATCTTGTATATTTGCATTTCCTAAATCTTCTTTACCACCATGTCGTAGTTCATTCCATACGTCAGCAGTACCTTTAGCTAATTTATATAATTTGATAACATCAGATGGATTCATAGCTTTACTCAAACAAAGATGTGTTAATTATCTTATGTTAGTAATGTTATGTCAACTTAGCTCAAATTGCATTAACAAAGTTTCATAATGCGCCGCTTATGTTATTACAGTAAGTAACTTAGTGTGGTTAATTAACTACTGTTGTTGCAATATCTTGTATCTACTTGTTGTTGTAACTTAACTATTACTGTTTGTTTCTTTATTGTCATAACTTGCATAATCAAACAAGTAAATTACAGTGATAATAGTTCCATCAATAATGCAGTACCGTAACATGATATTGTAGTTAAGTTGTTAGTTATAATTGTATTTGTTTTTGTAATTCAATTAATTGACTTATTATAGTTTTTACTTTGTAGAAGTAACATAATAGTATTATCGTTATTACTCTACCAAATGTAACTAACTTACTATTACTACTAAACTTACTACGATTAACATCACTTAACTCTTCAGCAGCATTGATTTGACCTAAGAACCATGATTCATTCCACAGTTGCCACAACGAGTTCTTAATAGGTAGAAAAAAGTTAATGGTACTTTTACCGATATTACCAATTAGATAATTCTGGATGTTATTATCAAGCGTATTTACAAATCTATTAACAACAATGTCCTGCTGCCTTACTATTTTTTCTACCTGTTTGTTTGATAGTTGTTTCTATCTATCTTCTAGATCGCCGCAACTTGTTGTAGTTACTGACATTATTAACTAGATGTGGTATAAATGAATCAATAAGTCATTACAGGAATTAGATATGGATCGTGCAAAAGCGATGTACTTGGGTGGCGAAATTATTGATGCTCACGATTGTAATTACTCATCTTATTACAATGACGGGTTAAGATGTGCTGTTTGCGGTGAACCTGTATTTTTAAAAAGAGGTAGTATTAGAAAACCTCATTTTGCTCACCACTCAGGTACAGATCCTCAACAAGTAGAAGAATGTGAATTAAGATTATCATCTTATGGCAATAGTTCACAAATTAATAGTTTTATTAAAGATAGGGGACAAAGATTAAAGTTATTTCAAGATCACTTTTTAAGTTTAATTTCTTTTGAAAATGATGTACTTGTTACTAATTCAGAATTTAACAACTGGATTAATTCAATTAAACGTGATTATGATAAAGCAATTAATAATATTATCACTAATTGTACAGATTACTTCCTAAGATATCGTTATAAAATAGTAGCTAAGTATATTAATTCAATAACAATTGACAATAATAAATCGTCTTTTGAACGACAAGAAATAGCGTTAGAAGCAATAAGCTATTTGTGTATTAAGTCTAGTTGTAAGTTACTAGAATATTTACTGTATTACGGTATTTACAAATTATATAAAGATAAACGACACAAGTTATTTAAACAAGATATTACAACACAAGATGTAGATAATATTTGTAATCTTGTTATTAAGATAATTATGTTTAATAATTGGATAGAAGCATTAAATAACGAAAAATTAATAGTATCTCCTATCAAATTAAAACAAGAGCGGGAAATTAAACCAGAGGTAATAACAGTTAGTCCATTCAAAACAGAATTACTTGCTAACTGGAGTATGCTATTTAATGGGGAATCGCAAGTTACTTTAGAACAAGATAGGTTAATTTTATATCGTTTGCCATATCAATATCAAAGTAATATACAAGTTGACAACTATTCAATGAGTCAACATATAACGAAGATCGCCGATCTTGGTAGTATCGAAATAATACAAGCGACAAAGCCCAAGTGGATAGCAATATTACCTCGTTATGAATATTTGGCTAAACAATTGAATAAATCAGGCAAAATTGCATCTACTGAATATAATAAATTTAATGGGTTATTCCTGTATGACGACAAATTGATTGTGGGAGATCGTATCCTGTGTCAAAAACAATCGTTAAATGATCAAATTAAAATAGTAGGTCACTTCAATCATAAATATCAAGATATGAGGTATCAATGGTTATCTGAGATATTTGATAAAGCACTTTTGAAAATAACCCAAGATATTATCAATGAACACAAAGTAGAAGGTAGAAGATACTGATAAACTAGATCAAATTGATAATTCATACCAGATAGAAAGGAAACAAAAACTAAACCGACAAAAGAGACTCCGTTGGCAAAAGTAAAGTAGGTTTACGTAATAGATTAACGAACTAAAATATAGGTCATTTAACAGCATTATTTGTATTAGCTACGAAAACGCCCTGATCTATTTTTTATTCTCTTATTATCACTACTTAACTGTAGTTATGTTGGTGCAATACTACCTCTAGTAATACCTAACTTACTATAGCTACTAATTGATATATTCCTATTGCGTTATTGTGGTAAGTTGATAGATATTACTTTGATTAGTATTCTCGCAAGTTACGCTATGTAGCATATTTGTAGTATGTGTGTGACATAACTTATTTTACTTGAGTCAATAACATAATATTTTACAACCTCAAATTGTTAAATCAAATTACTTGAGTCTTTCCTTTAAGGGAATTTGCTCTTTATCTCTATGCTGTGGACAGTATATATCTTGCGCTGTGAAATGGATAGTGCTATATACACCAAATATTGCTTTTCTTTCTTTTTCAGTAATCTTATTCTCATCAAATTTCTTCTTTAAATCATCACCTAAATCATTGATGATGGCGATTTTAGCCTTACCTTGGTCAAGCTTATTGCAGTATTCTTTAGCTTCTTGTATTGCCTTTTCTCTACCAAAGAGTTCTCGATAAGCAACTTTTTCATCATTATCCTCTAAGAAATATTTTATTCTAAATTCAAATTCATTATCAGGATTATTAGCTTTACTTTCTATTGTCTTGAGTTTTTCATTTGAACAGGCAGATACAGTGAGTATTAATAACAGCAAAGATGGGAATATCTTGTAGAAGTTTCTAATCATGTTTTGTTAATAGATAATTATGTAATTTTAACTATACTTTGCGTCTTTATACAAGTCAAGTATCAGTCTTTATATTTAGATGTTTAATGTTACCGATTAAGATTCTACCAGATAACTGGTGTAACTACCATCACCATCACCATCAAAGCTGGCATGAATCTTAACTATCATCATTTTTTCTATCACGCTGCTACTGTTACCGTATAAGTGCAATTTAAAGCAATTGTTTCTTAACTTGATTTAACGCAATTCAAAAACACCTATCTGTAAATACCTCCAAAACAGCCGATACCACCTTTGCATGACAGTTTATACCTGAAACTCAAAACAGAAGCATTACAGGTCAATATGGCGTGAGTAGTTAGATGATGGCATGATGAAACTACAGAATAAAGTTATTTACATAAAGCTATCTTATAGATAAATGTTATTTGATAAGTATTCCTGTTATGCAAGTTCTATGCAAGTTCCCATCTGTCATGAGATACTGATAGAGTACAGCCAACTTATGCAACTGGCTAAAACCCTTGATTTTTCGTCATTTTAAAAAGCCCGTGACGAGGATTGAACTCGTGACCTCACCCTTACCAAGGGTGTGCTCTACCACTGAGCCACACGGGCGAAAATTAGACCAAAATTAAGATTTATAATGCTGTGCATTTTATTACAACACAGCAATTATATTTCTTAAAATCTGTAGGATATGGGCCGAGCTGGATTTGAACCAGCGTAGGCGTAAACCAACGGATTTACAGTCCGTCTCCATTAACCACTCGGACATCGACCCGTTTGTGTCCCACGCTTAACTATAATAGCAGTAGTCTCTGGGTTTGGCAAGGGGTTAGAGAAAATATTTTTTGATAAAGTCTAAATCCTTTACCCAAGGCTGTTTTCGAGCTTAAGCCATTATTTCTTCAGTTTCTTGCAGAGAGTATAAGCGGGTTAGAAGTTCAGCTTGGGGGAAAAAATTCCAACCGATACCGATATAAAGCCACTGGTCGAGAACCTGCGGTAAAATAATCAGGATCTTGGGGGGAGAGGTAGACAGCGGTTACTTGATCTGCTGTAATGGCTGGAGATGATGTCGAAAGTTTTTGATAAGCGGTGGTTGATTCTACAGTATTCAAATAGGGACGAGAACCACCTTTAAATAATTGTTGAAAAACTTCTGTAGTGATGAATTGATCATCTGCTGTTGTTTCTGTTGCGCGAGCGGTGACAATGGAAATTAATTGACGTTCACCCCGCAAAAATGTAATTTGACGGTTGGGAGATTCAGGATCTACTTTGGATGATAATACAGCTTCATCTCCTAAATAAGCTCTAGATAAATTTAAACTATTAAATTCTCTGTCCGCGACTAATATTGATGTTTGATTATTAAAATTAGGAATAATTTTCAAACCAAAATTAGTTGGTTTAACTCTCACAAATTTCACTAAAAAACTAATTGGTTGATTTAATTGACTCCGATTACCTTCAAATCCTGGTGTGGCTATATCCGGTGCTAAAGGTGCGGCTAAATCTACCAATGTGCTGGTAACTTTCCAAGTCCCAGCTATCCAGTCAGGGTAAACTAAATCTCCCTCGGCTGGTTTGACTGATGTTAATTTTTCCCATTGGGGGAATTTAGCTAAATGTTCCGCTAATTCTCCTGCTTGGGCTTCGTTATTTCCTAACAATAAAAAAAGCATTAAGCAAAAACTAACAATTATTTTCATCAACATATTCAACAATTAAAAATTAAATTACCCGATTTCTTTAAGAAATCGGGTAACTGTTTCAAACTACAAGGTTTCTAAGGCTAAAGGTTGCCAAAGTTCACCATACTTTTCTTTTAAAACTTGCCAAGCTTCTACC
The DNA here is from genome assembly GCA_903848645.1 of uncultured cyanobacterium. Lineage (GTDB taxonomy): Bacteria > Cyanobacteriota > Cyanobacteriia > Cyanobacteriales > Nostocaceae > Dolichospermum. The sequence continues at coordinate 137,427 of CAINGU010000087.1, forward strand.
TGTCCTGGTTCGTATTCTCCAGGTTTACCCCATTGCAAAAATAGGCTTAATGCAGGTTTTTCTTCTGCATCTAAAAACCGAATTGCGTAGGTTGTAAAATTCCCTCTTTTGGCTTCACCTGTTTCAAATTTCACTTGTTGAATCATATCCATATTCAAATGAAATTCAAAGCCTTCGGTGTGCATATTCGCATATTTACCTTTTGGTAATTCGGCGTAAAATAGCTTTTCTATTTTTCCTCTGGCTTCTAAAACAGCCGCACTGCTGGTGACAATTAAGCGCAAAGTTCCCAAGGTTTCACAAGCTTCCAAAAATTCTTTCAATGTTGTTGTCATAGTTTTTTTTCAGTTGCTTATTGTTCAATTTTTGATTTATAGCGTTTTTTTGGATGTAATACAATCAAGAAGGCAAGAGGGCGCAGACCCTGCGCCCCTACGTTTCGTATTTCTCATAAGCAGCAACAATCCGCTGCACTAAAGGATGACGAACCACATCTTTTTGAGAAAATTCGCAAATTGCAATTCCTTCCACGTTTCTGAGAATCTGTAAAGCTACGTCTAAACCTGATTTTTGATGGGGTGGTAAATCAGTTTGGGTGATATCACCTGTAATCACCATGCGGGAGTTAAAACCCAACCGGGTTAAAACCATTTTCATTTGCGCCGGTGTGGTATTTTGAGCTTCATCAACGATGATAAAGGCGTTATTTAATGTCCGTCCCCGCATATAAGCCAGTGGTGCGACTTCGATGATTTCCCGTTCAATTAAATTGGGGACTTTTTCGGGATCTATGAATTCATTAATGGCATCATAAAGAGGACGCAAATAGGGATTGACTTTTTGCTGTAAGTCTCCTGGTAAAAAACCGAGTTTTTCCCCTGCTTCCACTGCGGGACGGGTTAAAATCAGCCGTTCAAATTGATTGCTGAGTAAGGCTTGAACAGCGACAACTACAGCGAGATAAGTTTTCCCTGTTCCCGCAGGCCCGATACAAAAGGTTAAATCCCGTCTGCGAAGTGCGTCTATATATTGGCGTTGGTGAAAGGTTTTGGCGCGAATTTCAAAACCTCGGCGAGTTTTGGCGAGGATATCTCGCTGTAAGTCCTGTAATTGGTCTTCTGTATTTGTATCCAGGGCTTGACGGGCTGTGAGAATATCAGCACTAGAGATATTATTACCTTTACTCCACAAATTTTCTAGCGATCGCACTAATCGCTTTGCTAATTCTACCTGTTTGGGTGTTCCTGAAATTAATAATTCTTGTCCCCGCAGAACTAAGTTAGCTCCTGTTTGTTGAGATAGAAACTTGATATTTGCCTCACCATAACCAGCTAGAGCGATCGCACTGGACATATTAGGCAGTTCAATTATACAATCATCTGCCATATTATTGCTGAATTGGGTAAAAAGTAGTTTTTAACAAAATTAATATTTTCCTATTAAATGTAAATTGAAAATTCTATAATTTTCTGTTATTTAGTATTTGTATGATTGGGAAATAGGCTGACAACATTTGTTAATTCTTGGCTTGTAAATCCGCAATAAAAACGGAATTATCAGCCAAGATTTGACAATACTGTTGTCCCCTCTCTCCATCTTTCCCAGAATTAAATCTGTTATCAACCATTTAAACTAACTAGGAGAGTGCGGCAAAAATCACTAATTATTAAAAACCACTAAAAAGCTTTTGTAATTTGCTTTTTCAATTTTTAATTTTTAATTCCGCCCTGCGGTACTAGCGTAAACGTGGTTTAACAACAGGTTTGGGAATATTGCTCTCTCTTTCTTTCGACTTGGGTGGTAGTATCCGCTCTTCCTGTTCTTCATCAAAAGACATACTATCCCGACTTTGGGAACTGTTGCCATAAATATCCAGGTATACTGATTGCCCAGCTAGTTCTGCTGCGGTGGCAATTACAGTGCGAATTGCCTGGATATTTCGTCCCCCTCGACCAAACACTTTTTCTTTATCTGTGCTATTAAAAGCAATGCGAACCCAAGCCCGCTTGAGGGTTTGAGACATTTCACAATCAACGCTTAAAGATTCTGGAGATTCTAAAAACGGCTGCACAAGAAACTGTACCAGCCCAACATAATTGGGACTGGTTGCTAGGGATTTCATCTCAAGACTATGATGCGGCTGTTGCACTGACCTGTTCAAAAACGTTAGCTTTTACGAGGATACTACGAACTGTATCGGTAGGTTGAGCGCCTTGTTGTAGACGCTTAACGATACCAGGAATGTTTAATTTTACTTCATCAGTTCTGGGGTTATAAAATCCTAGTTCTTCTAGGGGGCGACCGTCACGACGAGCAAGGTTGTTAATAGCAACAATCCGGTAACTTGCTTCGCGCTTTTTGCCAAATCTTTTTAAACGCAATTTGATCATGTTGAGAACTGTTTCTCCTGTTCCTAGGTAATAAGTTTGTAACCGATTGATCCGGAAGTGACTAGGCTATAACACCCACGTTCACAATTTCCGACACTGAAATGCTAATTTTAGCACTTCCTAGCCATGATTGGTAATTTGTCAGTTGTTAGTTGTCAGTTGCAAATATCTTTCCCCTGCTCCCTGCCTCCTAAAGAGTACCAAAGCCTTTTTTCTTTTTCTCTTTCTTTTTCTTGGCTGGTGGTGCGCCGCCGGGATAGCCACGCCAACCGGCTGAAGGACGATTTCCACCTGCGGCTAAAGGATTACCGCCGCCAAACATTCCAGGCATTCCGGGGATGCCACCTTGTCCCATTTGCTGCATGAGCGATCGCATTTTTTGGAAGTCTGCCACCAGTTTGCTTACATCCGCTTCTCTATAACCAGAACCAGAAGCTATGCGGCGGCGACGACTGGGAGAACTCGATAATAAATCTGGATCACGGCGTTCTTTGCCCGTCATGGAATTAATCATGGCTTCACAGCGTTTTAGCTGAGTTTCACCCTGCTTTAGCTGATCCTCAGACAGCTTGTTCATTCCCGGAATCATCTTCATGATTCCGCCTAAAGAACCCATGTTTTTCAATAACCGCATTTGCTTGAGAAAGTCAGTAAAATCAAATTTTGCTGACAGGATTTTCTCCTGCATTTGCTCGGCATCTGCCAAATCTATCTCTTCTTGGGCTTTTTCTACTAAGGTGAGAACATCCCCCATACCCAAAATCCGCGAAGCCATCCGGTCAGGATAAAACGGTTGTAGCGCCTCAACTTTTTCCCCCACACCCACAAATTTAATCGGCGCACCGGAAATTTGCCGCACAGACAACGCCGCACCACCTCGGCTATCCCCATCCATTTTGGTCAGGATTGCCCCAGTAATGCCAATTTGATCATGGAAGGTGCGAGTGAGATTTGCTGCCTCTTGACCCGTCATTGCGTCCACAACCAGAAGAGTTTCATCGGGTTGGACTATTTCTTTGATGCGGGCTAATTCCGCCATCATATCTTCGTCTATTTGCAACCGTCCGGCAGTATCAATAATTACTGTATTTATGCCTTCGGCTTTGGCGCGTTCCACCCCTTGACGGGCAATTTCCACGGGGTCTGCTTCAATTCCCAGTTCAAATACTGGCACGTCAATTTGTTTACCCAGGGTAATTAACTGGTCAATAGCGGCGGGACGATATATATCTGTAGCCACTAGCAGACAACTACGTTCTTGCTTGCGTAAATGTAAGGCTAATTTAGCAGTGGCTGTGGTTTTACCAGTTCCTTGTAACCCAGCCATTAACACAACGGTGGTCTTACCTACATTTTCCGCGAGGGGAACATTTTCTTCCCCCATTACCTGCACTAATTCATCATAAACAATTTTGATAAATTGTTGGTCAGGACGCACACCAGAGATAACTTCAGCCCCCTGTGCTTTGGTTTCGACTTCGCTAATAAAATCTTTGACCACCTGGAGATTAACATCTGCTTCCAACAAAGCCCGACGCACTTCCCGTAAAGCGTCTTGAATGTTGGATTGGGAGATTTTATCCTGTCCTCGCAGTTTTTTCCAGGCGGATTCTAAACGGTCAGATAGTGCATCAAACATAATTCAGTTACAACGTAGTTAGTCAGGTGGAGATTGAGGATTAATGGTAAGTTTTTCATGATCTTCAATACCCAGCTTATCTGACTCTAGCAATCCATTGATCTGGTAAGTTAGTAATTGTGGATAGATTTAGTCAGGAGAAAGAAGAAAGAAGGAGTTAGGAGTCTAGAAAGAAAAAATAAATAAATTACCAATGATCAATTACCAATGACCAATCACCAATCTACCAGACGCTTACCCAATCAACGTTGGCAAATTGCCCCAACAAATCCAGATAGCTGTTTAAAATTAGCAAATTTAACCAATATTTCCCCAATTATCAGTCAATTATTAATTAATCGGGGTATGGAAACCCCAGAAGATGCCAAAATATTTTTAGAACCCGAATCTCTAATTTTACCTTCTCCCCTGGAAGAATTCCCTGATTTAGCTGCGTGTGTGGAATTATTGGAATTAGCGATCGCCAATAAAGAGAAGATTGCTATCTGTGGAGACTATGATGCCGATGGCATGACTAGTACTGCAGTACTGCTAAGAAGTCTTCGGGCTTTGGGTGCTGATGTTGATTATGCCATTCCTAGTCGAATGCACGATGGTTATGGGATTAATAACCGCATTGTTGAAGAGTTTCATAATGAAGGGGTGAAACTGATTCTCACCGTAGATAACGGAATTTCTGCGGTTGAACCGATTACCAGAGCCAGAGAACTGGGCTTAAAAGTTATTATAACAGATCATCATGATGTTCCCCAAATATTACCCCCAGCTAACGCGATTCTGAACCCGAAGCTAATAGCTGAATCTTCTCCTTATCGGGGTGTAGCGGGTGTGGGTGTAGCTTATATTTTAGCAGTTTGTTTAGCCCAACAGTTAGGGGAACTAAAAGGGTTAGTGCAGCCGCTGTTAGCTTTATTTACTTTGGGAACTATTGCGGATTTAGCCCCTTTAACCGGTGTAAATCGTCGCTGGGTAAAACGGGGTTTAAAGTTATTACCAAAATCTAATTTACCAGGAATACAAGCATTAATTCAAATTGCCGGAGTTCAAGCTAGTGAAGGAGAAAAAACCCAAAATTCCAAATCTTTAAAACCGGAAGATATTGGTTTTCGATTGGGACCGCGAATTAATGCTATCGGCAGAATTGGTGATCCACAAATTGTGATTGATTTGTTGACAACTGATGATTTTGGGATGGCATTAGCTAAAGCTATCCAGTGTGAACAAACTAATACTCAACGTCAACAAATGTGTGAGGAAATTGAAAAAGAAGCCATCGCCATTGTTGAAGATTTATATGTAAACTCTTTACAAAAAGACCGCGTATTAGTTGTTATCAAAGATAATTGGCATCATGGTGTAATTGGGATTGTTGCTTCCCGCTTGCTAGAACGTTATGGTGTTCCTGTTTTTATTGGAACTTACGAAAATGAAAGCATAATTCGGGGTTCAGCGCGGGGAATTCCTGAATTTCATATATTTGCAGCTTTAGATACTTGTCGGGATTTATTAGGTAAATTTGGAGGACACAAAGCTGCGGGGGGATTTTCTTTACCAGCGCAGAATTTACCAGATTTTCGATTGCGGTTATCTGCATTTGCAAATCGGTGTTTGGAACTTCAACACCTTAAACCGCTGTTGAAAATAGATACTCAAGTTAATATTCACGAAATTAATCAGGATCTTTTCCAACAGTTAAATATTCTCCACCCTTGCGGTATTGATAACTCAGATCCAATTTTTTGGACTCCTAATGTCCAAGTGATTGAACAGAAAATAGTTGGTAAAGGTCACATTAAATTAACTGTATCCCAAACTATTGACAATCAGCGGCAAGAAATTAAAGGCATCGCATGGCGTTGGGGTGATTATTTTCCTTTACCATCAAGATTGGATATTGCTTACAAACTGCGGGAAAATAACTTTAATGGTAAAACTACCATTGAAATGGAGTTAATCGGTGCAAAATTGCCAAATCACGTTGTTGAACTTTTTGCTAATTCATCAAATCCATCACGCGCTAGTTTTGAATACAAACAGCGTCAATATAGCTGTGGAATCTATGAAAATGCTATGAGTAGGGAATTAAGAGTTAAAAATTCTGAAGGTAAAGTTTTAGTGATGCGGCCAGAAGATAAATTTGGTCTGTTAGGTTTCAACCGCGAAAATGCTGAACAGATAAATTTATCTCAACCCATATATGAGGGGATTGTGCAAACCGCAATTCAGGCTTTGTTAGTATCTGTGCAGAATTAAAGATTAAAAACTCTCTTAAACGGGTAATTTAAGATTTTATTATCTCCAACGGGTAATTGGTGATTAGACAAAGCATTACCAATTACCAATTACCAATTACCAATTACCAATTACCCAATTTATAGGTTGCCGTTGCGAAATGCTAGAAGGAAGATTACTATAGGGCCTGAAACCACAATTAGTCCCACGCAAGTTAACTGTAAGACGACTTCCCAATTGATGTTAGCTAAAATGTCCATTTTTTCCTCCCAATGGTTTTATGGTTTTAAAAGATTTAATAATTCAGTGACAAAACCCGCAACTTATCATATCTGTTTAGGGGATCTAAAATTTAATTTACTTCACAAAATTATAAGAAAAGTCATAAAAAAGTAGAATAGCAGGAATACTAGAAGGTTAAAAATATGGCTACTTGGCAATGTATAGCTCAGTGTGGGGCTTGTTGTAACCTGACACCAGCGGATCGTCCAGAGATAGAAGAGTATCTTTCACCACCTGATTTAGAACTTTATCTCAGTATGGTCGGTGAGGGGGGATGGTGCGTAAATTATGATCATGGTACGCGAGAATGTAAAATCTATTCCACCCGTCCCCGGTTCTGTCGTGTGGAAGCAGAGACTTTTGAGGAAATGTATGGGATTGAAGCGGAGGATGTAAACGATTTTGCTATTGATTGCTGTCGTCAGCAGATTGAGGGGGTTTATGGCGATCGCAGTTTGGAACAAATCCGTTTTGATCAAGCTGTGGGTTTTTGATTCAGTTAAGTTGCAATTTATGACAACAATATGAGAAAATGAAAAGAATATGAAAATAACTTAGAAACAAAACTAACGCCTGTGAAACTTGATACTGCACCTGTCAGCGTTGCTAACTTATCTGAAACCGAAAGCCAGTTACATCAACCTATAGTTAAGGATCATCCCAAACCTAAAGAATCTATATTTATGGTCTTTGGGACAACCTTTATTACTATCTTTCTCGCGGAAATTGGTGATAAAACCCAACTTTCTACCCTGTTAATGAGTGCAGAATCTCATGCTCCTTGGGTGGTTTTTCTGGGTTCGGCAGTAGCATTAATTACTACTAGCTTGCTGGGAGTATTATTAGGTGGTTGGATATCCACAAAACTTAGTCCTAAAACCGTCGAGAAATCAGCCGGGGTGATGTTACTACTGATTTCCGTCATGTTGGTATGGGATGTAATTCAGGGTTAATACTTGTAAATATTGTGAACTAGGGAATTATGAACTGGCATCTTTTAGGACTAAGCTTTGTCACGGTGTTTTTATCAGAATTGGGTGATAAAAGTCAGTTAGCCGCGATCGCTCTTTCTGGACAAGGACAATCTCGCAAAGCTATATTTTTTGGTACGGCAGGCGCTTTAGTATTAACCAGTCTCCTGGGAGCATTAGCGGGTGGTGCTGTATCCCAATTTTTGCCTACACGGACTTTAAAAGCGATCGCTGCTGTGGGATTTGCCATCCTCGCTATCCGTCTCTTATTACCCAACAGTGACGAGGATTAAATCAATTCAAAATTCAAAATTCAAAGTAATTTCTGTCTCTTGCCTCTTAATTTAAGCTTCCCCCCAAGACAATTCATGGCAGAAGTAGTCAAAGGCTATAGTTATAGGATCATCTTTTTTGTTGACTTCTCTTATGTGATTTATGTGATGAGATGGCATTTGATTTTTTGTGTCATCATCTAAATCATCCAAATCATAAGAATCATAGTTCAGACGTTTTATATTTCTTATTAGTAAGTCTTTTAAAGTTCAAACTGGTTTCACCGAAATTGATTAGCAACCCAATCTCAAGGTTATATGCTTCTAAATAGTTAATTGCTTGGGCAAAATGAACGTCTTCTAATTTAGTTACTGCTTTTATTTCAACTGAAATAACACCTTCGACCAAAAAATCTACTCGTCGTGTTCCTATTTGTTCTTTTTTGTAAAAAATCGGCATTTCAAATTCTCTTGCAAAAGCAATACCCGCTAATTGCATTTCAATTACCAATGCTCTTTGATAAATAACTTCTTGAAAACCATTACCCAATGTTTTATGTACAGTCATAGAACATCCAATGATTTTGGATGTCAGTTCTGAGTATTTGTACTTTTCATTGATCATCTTTCTCTTTGCCCTATTCTACCCTACCTTATTGGATTATCGTCTGAACTGTGATTATTTCGATGATTTTGATTTAATGATTACTATATTAAATCATCATAATCACAAAAATCACTGTAAATCATAGTTTAGACAGTAATTAACTAGCGTGTTCCCAGTCGCTGAGTGATTCAGAGTGTTTATTTTGAGCTTTAGTTTTGCGGACTGGTACTTTAGGAGTACCAATATCAACAGGAGGAAACGACTGTTTCTTCTTAGTAGACTTGCGTTCTTCTGTATTTTTCATGGCTATTTTCACTTCCTTAAAACTTTTAACCTTATTTACATTATCGAATTTGATTTATCAAATCCCGGACAAAAGATTGAGTTTATTATTAAAAATTTATCAATCTATAAGATTCTATAATTTAGTAGGATCTGCTACAGAAAACCCTTGTTTTCTAGGTTGGATATTTCCTAACTCTACTTGAAAGTTTATTTGATGGCGCAGCTTACCACTTCTGGCTTCTAGCTTCCAATTACCAGGGCGTAAATGCCAAAATATCCCATTGGTTGATTGTGTAGATAAATGTTTGTCATTTAGCCACCAGTCCACAGACTGATTTAATGTTCCACTAGCTTTAAATTCTAGTTTTTGTTGTCCTTCTCTGCCTGGATACAACAGAAATAAATCCCCATGATGAGGAGATATAATGCGGAAATTATCAGGATTAAAATTTAATTGTGGCTGTTTTGCTAACCATTGATCATACACAGGTGATAAATGGAAATCCGTAGATTTTTGATATGCAATTTTATCTTTTAAAGCGAAATATTCCTGGACTACTGAAGTACAGCTAGCTGTAGGTTTTAACCCTGTAGTGGCGCAGATTGGTAATTTTACCATGTCTGCTGGAGGTGGAAAATCAGCGGGTGTTTGATGTTCATGCAGATGTAACATGATTCTGTTCCACAAAGGTGCAGCCCCTGTGACACCGGAAACCTGACGCATGGGTTCACCGTTGAAATTACCTACCCATGTAGCTACAGTATAATCACTGCTAAAGCCAACTGTCCAGGTATCACGATAATTTGATGAAGTTCCAGTTTTGACAGCGACGGGAAAGGGCAAATTTAACACCGAGTCTACACCAAAAGCTGTGGATCTGGCATAGCGATCGCTTAACATATCAATAATTAATTGCCAATTATTGGACACTAAAGATTGAGAATTGGAACTTGGGGAACTGTTTAATGTAGTTACTAATGGTGTAATTTTTCCCATGTTAGCTATAGTTAAATATGCCCTAGCTAGTTCCCACAAATTCACTTCACCACTGCCCAAAGTCAAACCCAAACCGTAATATTCAGCACCTTGATTTAGATGTGAAAAACCCAATTCATGCAAGCGATTTAAGAAAGTTTCTACACCCACTTTTTCTAATACCTTGATCGCCGGTACATTTAAAGAATTCGCCAAAGCAACTCTGACTCTGACCGGACCAAGAAAGCTGTTAGTATAATCTGTAGGACTATATAATTTTGCTCCCGGAATTGCATAATGAGTAGGTACATCTGGCAAAATAGTATGGGGACTAATTACTCCTTTTTCTAAAGCTAATTCATACACAAATGGCTTTAAAGTAGAACCTGGTTGTCGCAAAGCTTGAACTCCATCATTTCGCCCTAATTTCACATCATTAAAATAATCAGGTGAACCGACATAACTTAAAACCTCCCCAGAGGAGTTGTCAATTATCACCGCTGCTGCATCATGGACATTATTAGCCTTTAAAGAAGAAATTACTTGTTGTACTTGTGCTTCTACAAATTGCTGTAAAGGGCGATTTATTGTCGTGGAAATAGGTGATGATTCTGTATTAGATGTATTGTTTTTTGTTGCTAACCAAAATAAAAAATGTGGTGCAGCAATGATTCCTTTTTGACGAGGTTGAAATATTATTTTCTCTTTATATATAAGTTGCGCGTCTGCATCAGAAATATATTTTTCCTGTATCATTCTATTTAAAATATATTTCTGTCTGGCTTTTAATCTTTCTTGATATTGATAAGGATTAAAATAAGTAGGATTATTAGGAATTGCTGCTAAAATAGAAGCTTGAGCTAAGTTTAAATCACTAGCAGGAATAGAAAAGTAAATTCGTGCGGCAGCTTCGACACCATAAATATTTCCCCCCATTGGGAGACGATTAATATAAGCAGCAAGAATTTCATCTTTTGTCATTCCCGCAGCTAATCGCCAAGATAACCAAACCTCTTTTAATTTCGCAGTAAATGTTCGAGGTGAATTATCCAACATTCTCGCCAATTGCATGGTAATTGTGGAAGCACCAGAAACAATTTTTTTATTCTCAATTGCTATTTTTATCGCTCGAAAAATTGCTTTTATATCTAACGCGCCATGTTGATAAAAACTACCATCTTCAGCCGCTAATATTGCGTTAATAAATTGGGGTGAAACTTGATTCAATTTAATAACTGAGGTATTTTCTTGATCACTGGTTAAGACAGTTCCTAATGGTAAATTATTACGATCTGTAAACTCTATTGCTAATTGGTGCTGGGCAATATCTAGACTATGAATAGGTACAAAATAAGGATATAATCGCACTATCAAGCAGATTAATATCAAGAAGGAAATTATTTTATTCAGTTTGTAGTTATGCTTTTGTGGTAATTTATATCTACTTATCTTATGCACGGTCGCTAAGATGCAGAGAGTAAGAGTTTTTAGGAGACGAGTTGGTAAATTCATCACAACGTTAAGAATTGTATGGTTTATTGGGAATTGTCACATTAGATTAGTTATCTATATACACAGTAGCTAATTGCTGCTAATATTTTTTGCATTTATTTAATATGAAGATCAGAAAAATCTTTAAGTTCCTGCTTATTGTCACTCTCGTATTTGGAATGACCTGTTGTAATTTTATTGGGATTAAATCAGGTCAGGAAAAATTACCAACTGTTGAGTCAGTCATAACGCCAAAATTACCAGATTGGATAGAACAAATCAGTCCTTTGGGAGATGCAAAATCTCTGGGGCAAATCCGTATCCGTTTTAAAGAAGCTTTAATTCCTGTTGAAAGTCTTGATAGTCCCCAGCAGCAAAGTTTATTAACTAAATTTGCAATTTGGCCTCCTTTACCGGGACAATTTCGCTTTTTGACTCCGCGTATGGTAGGTTTTCAAGCTGATAAAGCTATCCCCAAAGCGACGCGAGTTAAGGTTACTCTCAAAGCTGGTTTAGCAGATTTAAAAAATCATCAGTTAAATCAAGATTTGGCTTGGACTTTTAATACTGAACCTATTCAAATTACTAATTTACCAGGAGTTAACCCGATTGAAAAAGCAGAAATTGAACCCATAGATTTACAACCAAAGTTGCAATTTACTTCTAATTTAGAATTAGATTTAGATTCTGTGCAAAAGCATTTATTGTTAATTCCTGAAGGTAAAACTCAAGGTGTGGGTTTTCAGGTAGAATTAGCCAAAGATGAAAAACCAGAAAGTTTAGATCCTTTAGAAAAATTTGATTCTTCAGCCCGAAATTGGGTTTATAATCTTACTCCTGGGCAAAATTTAGAAAAAGCTACATCTTATCGGTTAACTTTTTCTCCTGGTATTCTTCCTGCTAATGGCAATTTACCGAGTGAAAAAGAATTTGTCAGTAAATTAGCGACTTATTCACCTTTGGGATTTGTGGGAATTAAACCCTATGGAGAACCAGATTCAGCACGAACTTATGGCAGATTTATTAAAGGTAGTCCCCAACTAGAATTTAATAATATCTTGTTAGCAGATTCCGTTAAGGAAAATATTAAAATTAAGCCAAGACCAAAAAATATTGATAGTGTACTGCAAGTTTCTGGAGAAGATCGAATTGTCAGCATTAATCCTTATGCTTTAGAACCAGCTACTACTTATACAATTAATATTGAGAAAAACCTCAAAGATAAGTTTGGACAAAGTTTAGGTAAACCAGTAACAATTAAATATGATACTGGTGATATCGCTGGGAATATTTCTGTACCATCAGATTTGAATATTTTTCCTACAGATAAAGATTTGCAAATTAATATTGATACCATTAATTTACCAGATTCAAAATATCAAGCAGCTTATCGGATTGTTAAGCCGACAGATTTAGTTTATACAAATACTGCTAATGATTTATTACCGCAACCTTCTAAATGGCAAGATTTCAAAATTAGGGGTAAGCAAAATCAGTCAGTAAATATCAATGTTCCCCTCAAAGAAAAATTAGGTACTACTCAGGGAATGTTAGCTTATGGAGTGCAAGCACGAACTTATAAATATCAAGAAGATGGTAAACAATTGTGGCAAGAACCAACAACTTATGGAATGGTACAATTAACTAATTTAGGTGTCTTTTCTCAATGGTTTCCAGAATCGGGTTTAATTCGTGTTCATTATCTTAGTAATGGTTCACCGGTTAAAGGGGCAAATATTGAAATTTATCAATCAAAATTGTCAGATAAATCTCGTCCTCAACCTGTACCCTGTGTAACTGGTAAAACTGATGAAAAGGGAATTTTTATCATTGACAATAATCAATTAACACAATGTTATCCTCAAGTGAAATCTAGTTTACCACAATTATTAGTAATTGCTAGTGAAAATCAAGATTGGGCATTTACTAGAAATGAAGAATATAGTGGTGCTTATGGTTATGGAATTGATGCTGGTTGGGAAGCTGAGAAACCAGAATCACGAGGTCTTATCTTTTCTGATAGAAAGCTATATCAACCCGGAGAAAAAGCGGCTTTTACTGCTTTTGCAAATTATTTAGAAAATGGTAAAGTTCAGGAAGATAAAAATTCCGTCTATCAATTAACTTTAGTAAATACTAATGGCAAAAATACAGATTTAGGAACAAAGACAACTAATGAATTTAGTACATTTTCTTTAGAGTTACCGATTCCCAAAAATCAGCCTTTAGGATTTTATACTATTAAAGCAAAAGGTAACAAGGGACAAGAAATTTCTGGAGAGTTTCGAGTAGCAGAATTTAAACCACCAAATTTCAAAGTTGATTTACAGCTAAATAAGAAATATGCAGTAATTGATGACAAAATTGATGTACAAGTAGGGAGTAATTATTTATTTGGTTCACCGGTGGAAGGAGGAGAAGCCAAATATTTTGTTACTCGTCAACAAGCTAATTTTATTCCTAAAGGTTGGGAAGAATTTAGTTTTGGAAGACAATGGTTTTGGCCAGAAGAAAGTCCCAATGTTCCTAATGATGTCTTACAAAATAACACTAAATTAGATCCCAACGGGAAAAGTAATCAAACTTTAACTGTAGCTAAAGATTTACCCTACCCCATGACTTACCGGGTAGACGTGCAAATTAGTGATGTTTCTAATTTATCCGTTGCTAATTCCCAAACTTTTACGGCTTTACCTAGTAACAGAATTATTGGATTAAAAAGTAATTTTGTAGCTGACGCTGGTAAGGATTTTCCTGTAGAATTTATTGTCACTGACCCAACGGGAAAACCTCTGGAAAATCAAAAGATACATCTGGAATTACAACAGATGAAATATAGCAGTGTTACTAAAATTGTTGAAGGTAGCAAAACCCCAAAAAATCAAGTTGAATATCAGACAGTTGGGAAAACAGATATTACATCTGGGAATACTCCCCAAACAGTCAAGTTCAAACCTACTGTATCAGGTTCATATCGCATTCGGGCTAATTTTAGTGATAATAGAGATGAAATTACAGCCACAGATTTACAAATTTGGGTGACAGGAGAAAATCAAGTATTTTGGGGTGGAGAACAAAAAGATAAATTAGAAATTAAATTAAATAAAAAAGAGTTTAAACCTGGAGACACAGCTACAGCTTTAATTCAATCTCCCTACCCAGAAGCAGAATTATATTTTGCAGTCATTAAAGATAAACCTCTCTATCAACAAGTTATCAAAATTAAAGGAGGTGCGCCCCAAATTCAGTTTACAATTACGCCAGAAATGTTACCTAATGCAGCAGTACAAGCGGTGTTGGTTAGACAAGGTAAACCACTTAATCAAATAGAACCGGGAAGTTTAGAAAATTTAGCCCGAATTGGTTTTGCTGATTTTAAAGTTAACCTAGCAGATAAATATTTAAAGTTACAAGTTAACCCAGTTGAAAAATCTTTAGAACCGGGAAAAGAAGCAACCGTAGAACTGGAATTAAAAGATGATCAAGGAAACCCCACCAAAGGACAATTTACTGTTATGGTGGTAAATGAAGCGGTGTTACAATTAACTGGTTATCGTCCGCCAAATTTAGTAGATACTGTTTATGCAGAACAACCAATTTCTACCCGATTTAGTGATAATCGTCGTGATGTTAAATTAGCACCATTACCGACAAATTTACCCAAAGGTTGGGGTTATGGTGGTGGCTTATCAAATGCTTTAGCAAATACTCGCATTCGTGAAGATTTTCAAGCTTTAGCTTATTACAATGGTTCGGTAATTAGTGATGATTATGGTAAGGCGAAAATCACCTTTAAATTACCCGATAATCTAACAACTTGGCGGATAATGGTAGTGGCTACGGACGGAAATTTGCGGTTTGGGAATGGTGACGCAACATTTATCACGACAAAACCATTAATAACTAATGCTATTTTGCCACAATTTGCCCGCACAGGCGATCGCATTTTCGCAGGTTTATCCGTTACTAACACCACCACAAACACCGGAAATCTGCATATTCACGGTGAACTTAGCGGTTCTCTCAACTTCGCGGAAAATAACCCCAAAACCACCACATTACAACCAAAAGCCGAGTCAGCAACCCAAGCTTATCGTTTCCCCATGATAGCGGGTAATGTGGGAGAAAGTAAAGTTACATTTACCACCCAATTAAATAATATTGCTGATGCTTTTACTGTCCCTTTGGAAATTAAACCTTTAGAAATTACTGAACAAGTTGTGGAAACTGGTGTTAGTGAAAAACAGGTAAAAATTCCGGTGAATATTGCTAAAAATACCTTCCGCGAAGCCGGAGGTTTAGATATTCAATTAGCTAGTACCTTAATTCCAGCAATTAAAGCCCCCGCAAAACAAGTTTTAGAAAATAATGATTTACCATTTGCAGAACCAGCCGCAAGTCAATTATTAATTGCTGCAAATCTGCAAACTCTCACCCAAAAATATAATCAGACATTTGCCGAATTTAATCCTCAAGCACAAGCAAAATTAGCAATTGCACAATTACAAACTCTGCAAATAGCAGATGGTGGTTTTGCAGCTTTTCCCGGACAAGAAAAATCCGATCCCTGGGTTTCTAGTTATGCGGGAGAATCTTTAGTTAAAGCTAATCAAATTTTTCCTGGTTTGGTTGATAGTAAAATCATCTCTAGTCTGAAAACTTATCTTCAAAATGTTCTCGCTAACCCTGGACAATACGACTTTTGTAAACAAAAACTCTGTAAGTCTCAACTTCAACTAAATTCTTTAATTGCCATAGCACAATTAGGAGATAAACGCAATAGTTTTTTATCAGATATTTATCAACAACGCGATGATTTTGATCTAGTCACTCAAATTAAATTAGCCAGATATTTATATCAATTTCCTGAATGGCAAAATCAAGCCCAAATTATGCGGGTACAGTTACAAAAAAATATCTATGAAACTGGACGTACCGCAGTTGTGAATTTACCTCAAAATTGGAGTTGGATGAGTTCAAATACTACCACCCAAGCCCAAGCTTTACGGTTATTTATTGACCAAAAAACCAACTCGGAAATCATTGATAAATTACTGCAAAGCCTTCTCAATTTACGCAGAGATGGCACATGGGAATCTAGTTATAATAACGCCCAAGCCCTCACAGCTTTAGTTGCATATAGCCAACTTCAACCCACACCACCTAATTTTATGACTACGGTAAAATTAGCAAATCAGAAATTAGGAGAAACCCGTTTTAATGGTTATGAAAATCCTAACTTACAGATAAACGTTCCTATGAATCAATTACCTCAAGGTAAACGTGATTTATGGTTACAAAAATCTGGAAGAGGCAAATTACATTATTTAGTTGCTTACAAATATCGGTTACAAGGAAATCAACCAGGAAGATTCAACGGTTTGCGAGTAACGCGAGAAATTAGTAAAGTCAATGAAGAGAAAATTATCCAAAAAACCGGAATGTATGCCCTTGATAAACCTTTAACTTTACAGCCTGGACAAGTTTTTGATATTGGGTTAGAAGTAATTACAGATCATCCTGTAGATCATGTAGTCATAAAAGACCCCTTACCCGCAGGTTTTGAAGCCGTAGATGATAGTTTTCAAACAGCGACACCAGCATTACAAGCAAAAGCCGATAATTGGCAATTAGGATATAAAACAATCCATAAAGATCGGATTATTTCCTATGCAAATCATCTTGAACCAGGAGTTTACAGTTTACATTATTTAGTCCGTTCTGTGACTCCAGGAACATTTATTTGGCCAGGTACAGAAGTTCATCTTCAATATGCACCAGAAGAGTTTGGACGTAGTGCAGATTCTACATTAAATATCTTGGATAAGTAAATTTTCTCCATATTCAACATCTTCGAGAAAGATTGTTAAGAATAATTTACCGCAGATAAACGCAGATAAACGCAAATAAAGACAGATGAATTAATGGATTTCATGATTCTGTACAGGCTTAGATAAAATTGGTATAACTCTTGCAACTTGCAATAAGAAGTACCAATTCCACATTCCACAGTTAGTTGACGTTATAAAAATACTCACAGAGTCAGTTTTTGAATAAAAAACAACTTGTATTTATACTTTATAATTTAATGCTAAGTTAAGAGTTATTAGCCCTTTTTTCCACACTTACCTAATGTCCAGCGTTTATCCTCGCCGTCAACGGCAGCTTGAAAGTTTAGTCCAAAAGTTCGGTTTGTCACTAAATGCACCGATAAAGTGGCAATTGTTGGACTTGGCTCTAACTCATCCTACTGTCTCTGATACTGCCAATTATGAACAGCTAGAGTTTGTTGGCGATGCGGTGGTACGTCTCGTGGCGGCTGTGGTATTATGGGAACATTATCCTTTGCTTACAGTCGGTGATTTTGCGGCTATTCGTTCAGTCTTGGTAAGCGATCGCATTCTCGCCCAACTAGCCAGGGAATATGGTTTAGAATTATACTTATTGGTTGCTGGTAGTGCCACGGCTGATCACGTTGGCCAAGAGTCACGATTAGCAGATTCTTTTGAAGCCGTTCTAGGAGCGCTTTACCTTAGCACTAACAATCTCAACCTGATTCGTCCTTGGTTAGATCCCCATTTTCAACAGCTAACCACCGAAATTCGCCTTGATCCTGCCAGACTTAACTATAAAGCAGCTTTGCAAGAATGGACTCAAGCACAATTCAAGGTTCTACCAGAATACCGAGTTTTGGAAATGACTCAACCCCACCGTACTCATGAACGCTTTTTTGCCGAAGTTTGGCTACATGAGAAAATGTTAGGACAAGGTAAAGGACGTTCCATTAAAGCCGCTGAACAAGCCGCTGCGAAAGTTGCCTATTTAGCAATTAGCACCCCGGTGTCAGATGAGTAATTATAGTAGAATGCAGGAGTCAGGAGTCATTTGAGTATTGATTTCAACTTTGTACCTCCTCCAACTTGCAATGTGCTGTAATTCAAAATTTCCGCCGATAAAATGCAATAAATCCTATCTCCACTGATAACTGACAAGTAAACAAATGACAAATATTAAAATTGCGATTATTGGGGTAGGACGGTGGGGAGTGCATTTACTCCGCAACTTTTTGGCACATCCTCACGTAAGTGTAGTCGCAATATTAGACCATCATCCAGAGCAATTAGCAGCAGTTAAACAGCAATTTAACTTAGACGAAAATGTATTATTAACAACTGATTGGCAAGCTGTCAAGCAAATTCCACAAGTGACAGCAGTAGTAATTGTTACACCTGCTATAACGCACTATGACTTAATTAAAGATGCTCTGCAACAGGGTTATCACGTTTTAGCAGAAAAACCTCTAACCATTGACCCCGAAGAATGTCGGGAACTCTGTCACTTAGCAGAGCATCAACATTTGATACTCATGGTTGACCAAACTTATTTATTTAACCCGGCTGTAAAACGCGGTCAAACTGTAGTGCAAGAAGGTCAATTAGGTACTTTACGTTACGGCTATGCTACCCGTACTCATTTGGGTCCCGTCCGTCAAGATGTTGATGCTCTTTGGGATTTAGCAATTCACGATATTGCTATTTTCAACAACTGGTTAGGTAAATTACCAGTACAAGTTCAAGGGACAGGTACGGTGTGGTTACAGGAAGGAGAGAAAGAATTGATACCTCCTACTCCCGCTTTAGCTGATTTAGTGTGGATAAAATTGACATATCCAGATAATTTTCAAGCCTATATTCATTTGTGTTGGTTAAATCCTGATAAACAAAGAAGATTGGGAGTAGTGGGTAGTAAAGGGACTTTGATTTTTGATGAAATGTCTCCTGCCTCACCCTTAACTTTAATACATGGTGAATTTGAGAACCAGGGAAATTCATTTATTCCTATTAATCAAAAACAGGAAGTATTAGAAATTGAAAAAGCAGAACCATTAAAACAAGTGTGTGATAGCTTTGTCAATTGTGTTTTAACTAATACTCCTTCTTTAATTTCCTCCGGTTGGGTAGGTAGAGAATTAGTAGAAATTCTCGCTGCTTTAACAGCATCTTTAAATCAAGGAGGAAAATCCATAAAAATCAGCAATAGTTATTAAATTTCAGGTAAGAATTCAGGTGGGGTGATAAGATACCCGACTTCTTTTATTTATTGTGTCCACAAATTATAAATGGGAGCATCCACTTTTGGCGGATAGCCCGCACTTCGTGCCGCTTCGCTAACAGACTAGAAGTCTGGGGCTACAAAAACAAAGTCCGCCTTCGCGGACTCTTTGAACCCACGCAGGTGGGTTTTGCCTGTGTAGCCGCGATTTCCAATCGCCATCTGTTTCTTGAATTATGAAACTCTTGTAGTGCGGGCAAGATGCCCGCTATATATGTACCTTATAACACCGGAAAGTGCTGTAATTAAAGCTTTTGTTGGGTTGCGCTGTCGCTTAACCCAACCTACGATTTTACCGAATATTTTCTATTTTACATTTACCCAAAAATCTGCAATTTTGATATTTCCATTGCGATTAAATTGCATCCACATTTTATATGTTCCTGATTTGGGGAATTTGGTATGAAATTCGATTTTTCCATCTGGGGTATCTTTGAGTGCGTGAGCGTGGATATAATCAGATTTTGTCAGGGGAGATGAACTTTTGATAATTACTAAATGACCTTTTTCTCCTAAATACGGTTGTAAGTCTTTAATTGGTTGATTTTTATTGTCTTTTAAATCGAAGGTTAAAGTTACGTCTTGTCCAGCTTTAATATTTTTCTCGGAAATATTCAGATTTACTTTAGTATCTGATAAGGTTTTAGTATTGGTAAACTTTTCTAAATTTTTTGGTAGTGGAACTGCACCGGGAATTGTGATATTCATTAATGATACAATTTCTTTTTGTCCAGCAGGTTTATAATCACTAAAAAGTGTATAATTTCCTGATTCTGGAAAATTTGCAGCTACTTCAAAGCGGCCATTTTCTTTGTATTCTGGGTGAATATGAGCAAAAGATCGTAAATCATCGCTAACAACAATTAAGTGCATGAGTTTTTCCTGGAAAATGTCAAATTTATGCACAGGTTTTCCAGTAGAGTCGTGAATATCTATAACTAAATTAATGGGTTGATTGGGAGCTAAACTTTGAGGAGCAGTTAATTTAACTTTAGTAGTTATTTCTGAATTATTTCCATGATTCATCTCTTCCATTGAATGTCCATCATGTCCACTCATGGAATCTCCGTCATGATTCATCGTCATACTAGGTGAAACCTGTGTTTTCGGAGATATAGTAGTTGATGAACAACCAGGAGCTAATAATAATGTTGTCACCACAAAAATACTGGAAAAAATTTTTTTCATTTGAGAAGAATTGTCATTTTTAATTTACCGTAGAGGTTGACTTCTAACTCCATTACCGACAACATCTTTTTTTTCTGTATTAGGTAATAAAGCAATATCAATCAAAGGTAATTTGATAATTACTGTTGTCCCTTGATTTAAGCCCAAACTCTCTAAAGTAATTTTACCACCCATGAGTTCAATTAAATTCCGAGAAATTGCTAAACCCAATCCAGTTCCTTCAAACTTGCGGGTAGTTGTGCCATCAACCATGACAAATGGACGAAATAGTTTACCTTGTTCTCCAGGATCAATACCGATTCCTGTATCTTTAATATCCACTATAACATGAGGCTGATGATTAGTTAAATTAATATTTGTGCTGACTTGAATACTACCTTCATCGGTAAATTTAGTGGCGTTACCAATAATATTAATTAGCACTTGTTTTAGTTTGCCAATATCACATTTGATGGGGATAGGTCTGTCACCTATATCACAAATTAATTGCAGTCCTTTATGTTGGACATTAACTGATTGTAAGTTAATTACTTCTAATAATAATTGCCGCAAATCTAGAGGTACTAACGTTACAGAAAGTTTACCAGCTTCTATTTTAGAAATATCCAACAAATCATTAATGATACCTAATAAATGAATTGCTGTATCATCGGCTTTTTTGAGAAATTCTAATTCTTCTTCTCTGTCATCACATAAACCATCACGCACCAACCGTACACAGTTAATAATAATATTCAGTGGGTTTCTTAATTCATGGGAAGTTGTGGCTAAAAATTGACTTTTAACTTGGTTAGCAGATTTAGCTTCTTTCCAAGCCATTTCTAATTCTTCAGCCCAATCTTTCAGTCTTTCTACCATTTGATCTAATGCTTGTGCTAATTGGTTAAATTCCCGAATTTTGAAATTGCGCGGAATGGGTTGTGCTGCGTGGTGACTATGAAGATTAACAGCATAGTCGCGGAGTTCTTCTACAGGACCTGCTAAGTAAGGAACTAAATACAATGATGCCAATAAACTTGCACCAATTAAACCAACAGTTAAAACAATGAGAATTAGTTTAATTTCTTCTAAACCAAATAGGGCATTTTCTACACTTGTAACTGCTAGTACAATCCATCTTTGTGATGGTTTTGTAGTTATAGGTTTAGCAGTAGCTGTAAACCCTGCAACCAGTTCTTGACCTTCTATAAAGGACAAATTACTGGAATTATTACTTCCAGATAAAGCATTTTTAACTATAGCTTGTAGTCTTTGGACATCGGCATAATCTTTAATATTAGTACCGATTCTTTCTGTGAATGGATGAGCTAAAACTCTACCATCTTCAGCAATGACGACTAAAGCACCAGTAAGTGAGCCTGGATGATTGGGAATTTGTTGATACAATGTGGTTTTCATGCTTAATCGGTAAGCTAAATTGCCACGTTGATTAGAAACAGGAATTGATAAAAATAACTGGAGTTGATTTTGTTTATCTCTTTTACCAGTTTTTCCCAATTCGGGTGGTAATATAAATTGAATGTCAACATCATTACTAGTAGGAGATAAGCCGGATGGGGTAATTTCTTGATCACCACAACTACTGGCAATAATTTCGCCTTTTTTAATCCGGGTAACTTGTAAACAATCTATTGGGGTTGGTAGTTGTTTTTTTAGTTGTTTGAGAAATTGTTGAATTTGGCTAGATGAACCAGACTGAATTATTTTTGTTTGACCTGCTGTAATTAAATTGGAGCGTAAAGCAGCAAGATCATCACTAATTTTTTCTCCTTTGTTAACCGCACTTTCTGTCAAGTTTTGTCGAGCCGTATTTAACAGACTAGAACGGGCTTTATTCAGGGCAACTATTTCTCCAAATAATAACACCGGGACAAATACTAGTAGTATTCTTGTTACTAAAATTCGTCGAAATGACGATTGACGACATTTAGCCATTGTTTGTCTCACTTCGTATCTTTAAACTACAATAACAAAGATATGCAATTACACTAGCCAAAGGAGACATTTTATTAGTTAATGATAAGTTGACTATTAATGTAATTTGCTGATTAGGTGAAAGGCAGGAATTCAATTGCCTATTACCTATTAGCAGCCTAGAGAATTATTAGTCTGTCGTAAAAATAAACATGATATACCAAAAATTATAAAAAGTAGATAAAATAGTGACTGTTGTTGCATATCAATATTCACTGGATAAAATTCCTCAAAATTTTCTTGTAGCTATAGATTGTTAGTAACTTTACACACTAATAAAAAAAATATGCAACCTATCAAAGCAGTCCAATGACGGAATATCGTCCTTATACCACAGTAGTTTTAGCCATGAGTGTTGATGGCAAAATAGCAGATTTCAGGCGATCGCCTGCTCGGTTTGGCTCACAGGCTGATAAAGCACACCTGGAGAAACAAATTGCTGCCTCTGATGCCGTTTTATTTGGTGCTGGTACTCTTCGTGCCTACGGTACAACAATGACCATATCAAAGACAACACTCTTGCAACAAAGAACACAGGCAAATAAACATCCCCAGCCAGTTCATATAGTGATTTCCCGTTCGGGCAACCTGAATCCGGACATTAAATTTTTTCAACAACCGGTGAGACGCTGGTTACTCACAACCTCTCTGGGATCGGATTTTTGTCCAGAAAATTCAGCCTTTGAAAAAGTTTTGGTCTTTGAAACTTCTACAGGAGAAATTGACATTCTGGCGGCTTTAAAATATTTAGCAAGTTTACAAATTCAGCGTTTAGCTATTTTGGGGGGAGGAGAATTAGTGGCATCTTTCCTAGAATCTGATTTAATTGATGAAATCTGGCTAACTATTTGTCCGCTAATTTTAGGTGGTAATATTGCCCCTTCACCTGTAGCCGGAACAGGATTTTTATCTAATCTTGCTCCTAAGTTACAATTACTAGAAGTATCCACCGTTGAGCAAGAAGTATTTTTACACTATCGAAAAATTCAGGAGGTAGGGGTGCAGGGCTTGCACCCAAGAAGGAATCAGGAGTAAATTCAAAATCTAAAATCTAAAATTGTTTGACAACTACACCATGATAAAAGCACACAAACCTCAATATTCTGTTGTTTGGACACACACAATTGCCGATGTTCCCCAATCAGCTTGGGATGCCTTAGCGATGCCGTTAAAAACCCCTTTTTTAGAATGGGACTGGTTAAACAATTTGGAAATATCCCACAGTGCTACAGCCAATGCTGGTTGGTTGCCAAATCACTTGATTTTGTGGCGAGATAGAACTTTAATTGCGGCTGCTCCATTATATTTAAAAGGACATAGCCAAGGAGAATTTGTCTTTGATCAGCAATGGGCAGAATTAGCGTCTCGCTTAGGAATAGAATATTATCCAAAGCTGCTGGGAATGACACCATTTACCCCGGCTGAAGGCTATCGCTTTTTAATTGCTCCCGGAGAAGATGAGGAAGAAATTACGGCTTTAATGCTCCATGAAATTGATAGTTTTTGTGTTAAACATCGCATTTCTGGCTGTCATTTTCTCTATGTTGATCCCCAATGGCGACCGATTTTAGAACGCCAGGGTTTTACAACTTGGCTACATCATAGTTATGTTTGGGAAAATGCTGATTTTCAAACCTTTGATGATTACTTAACTGTATTTAATGCCAATCAAAGACGCAATATTAAACGGGAACGCAAAGCTGTAGAAAAAGCAGGTTTAAAATTGCAAGCGTTAACGGGTGAGGAAATTCCTAACTCTATGTTTTCATTAATGTATGATTTCTATGCTGATACTTGCGATAAGTTTGGCTGGTGGGGTAGTAAGTATTTAACAAAGAAGTTTTTTGAACATTTACACCATAATTATCGGCATCGAGTCGTGTTTTTTGCCGCTTACAATGAGCAAGATCAGCGTCAACCTGTGGGAATGTCCTTTTGTTTATTTAAAGAAGATAAACTATATGGCCGTTATTGGGGGAGTTTTCAAGAAATAGATTGCTTACATTTTGATGCTTGTTATTATGCACCAATTGAATGGGCGATCGCTCACGGTATCCAAAATTTTGACCCCGGTGCAGGTGGTAGACATAAAAAACGCCGAGGGTTTCCTGCTACCCCTAATCATAGCCTCCACCGCTTTTACAACAACCGTTTAGGACAGATTATTCTGCCTTGGGTTCGGGAAGTAAATAAAATGGAACAACAAGAAATGGATGCTATTAATGCAGAGTTACCTTTTAAGTAGTGAGGAGATAAATCCCTGACTTCTCAAAGAAGTCGGGGATCTGAATATTACATCTTGATGTAATCTAAAAATACTGTTTCAATAAATTTACTTTTGATAACACCCATGAATTTACTACTGGAAGATTTGACAGCACTTGATAATAAACTTTCTCACCGTCATATTGATCTTGATCCCAATGGCTATTTTATTATCTACATAGATCCCAATGAAAGATTAATTTATGCAAAACACTTCACTAATGTTATTAATGACCGTGGTTTAGCAGTAGATCCCGAAACAGGTAAGGTGATTCCTGTCCGTGGTAAAGTGGAAAGAACCCATACAACCGTATTTAGTGGCCGCACAGCCAAAGAACTGTGTATTAAGATTTTTGAAGAAAATAAAGACTGTCCTGTAACTTTATTAGATCATGCAGCCTACTTAGGTAGAGAATTTGTTCGCGCTGAAATGGCTTTAGTGTCAGGCAAAGAGTACATTCAAGATTAAATAAAGGATAGCCCGCACTTCGTGCCGCTTCGCTAACAGACTTCTAGTCTGGGGCTACAAAAACAAAGTCCGCCTTCGCGGACTCTTTGAACCCACGCAGGTGGGTTTTGCCTGTGTAGCCGCGATTTCCAATCGCCATCTGTTTCTGTTGGTGATTGGGATTTATTCCGTTATTAAATACCTAATCCCTACTTATCTATGCCTCAAAGAAGAAGAAAATAATAGATTTCCATATTTTAAATTTTTTTCAGCAAGCTTATTAAAGCTAGAAAACCCTTTTGATTAAGTAACAAAATTACAACATGAAAAAATCATTACATAATGATGAAGCCGCAAGAATAGAAACACTTTTACAGTACAAAATTCTTGATACTGCACCGGAAGTTGCCTTTGATGACTTAACTCGTTTAGCAGCCTATATTTGTGGGACTCCTATAGCCTTGGTGAGTTTGATTGACACAAATCGTCAATGGTTTAAATCTAAAGTTGGTTTAGAGGCATTAGAAACACCTCGTGATATTGCCTTTTGTACTCACGCTATCCGCCAAAAAAATATTTTCATTGTTCCCGATACCACTCTTGACGAGAGATTTGCTACTAACCCTCTAGTGACATCTGATCCTAATATTCGATTTTATGCCGGTATACCTCTAATTAATGCAGAGGGCTATGGTTTAGGAACTTTGTGTGTAATTGATGAAGTGCCAAGAGAACTCACTGCTGAACAAGTGGAGGCTTTGAAAATCTTAGGTCATCAAGTCATGAAACAGCTAGAACTGCGACGCAATTTCGATGGCTTACTACTGGTAACCAATGAACGTCAACAACAAAAGAAAGCCAATAAACAGTTCTTTCTCAAAATTGGTAGCTGGTTTGGTTTAACATCATCAATTTTAGTAATAATTGGTATATTTTCCTATCAAAATATTCGAGAATTTATTAATATAAATAATCAGCAAAAACAAACATTAGAACAAATCAATACTCAATCAGATTTAGAATTATATATTAAGCAAGCTGAAAATGAACAAAAGAATTATATAATAAGTGGAGAACAGGTTCATGTGCAAAATTATGCACAAGCAGTTATTAAAATTAATGAAAAACTGAAAAAACTAAAAGCCGCCAAACCAGAATCACAACAACAAATTGCCATAATAGAATCAGAAATAACAGCAAAAATCTCTAAAATCCAGGAAAATATTGATTTAAGTCAGAAAAATAGCCCTAACTCTATATATAAACAGATCGATGAATTTAATAAAAATGATAAAGAACTTCTTGAGCAGCTATCCGTAAAAATAACTAATAATATACACAGCATGATCCGCATATTGGCGATATTTATTAGTTTGTGTATCATCATTTTCATCACAATT
This sequence comes from uncultured cyanobacterium, assembly GCA_903848645.1. Taxonomy (GTDB): domain Bacteria; phylum Cyanobacteriota; class Cyanobacteriia; order Cyanobacteriales; family Nostocaceae; genus Dolichospermum. The sequence goes on from CAINGU010000087.1 coordinate 163,959, forward strand.
TACTACATTATCTATTGTGAAATAGCTGCACGCAAATGGGTAGAGCAATCTCTCAAAAAAGAACGGAACTTTATTTCTAGTGTTCTCGATACAGCCAGTATTTTAGTCATGGTTCTTGATTCTCAAGGGCAAATTGTCCGCTTTAATCGAGCCTGTGAAAAAACTACTGGTTACACCTTAGATGAAGTCCTGGGGCGATATTTTTGGAATTTATTTTTAGCCGATCAAGATCAGCCATCAATTCAAGCTATTTTTGAGCAAATAATCTTAGATAAAAGACCAAAAGAATATGAAACTTCCTGGATAACCAGGGATGGAAACCAGAGACTAATTATTTGGTCAAATACTATTCTCCTTGATAATGAAAAGCAAATAGAATACATTGTTAGCACAGGCATAGATATTACTGAGCGCAAGCAAGCTGAAAAAGAAATAAATCTCCAAAACTTGCGATCGCAATTATTAGCCGATATCACCCTCAAAATCCGCAACTCTTTACAAATTGACGAAATCCTCCAAACCAGCGTTACCGAAGTTCAAAAACTACTACAAGCTGATCGTGTACTTATCTTAGAATTAGAGGCCAATGGCGCTTTAACTGCGCGAAAAGAAGCATTAATTCCTGGTATTCCTGTGGTTATGGGCGAGAACATTTTTGACCCTTGTTTTGTAGAAAAACACGTTCATAAATATTGCCAAAAATGGATTACCAGCATTAACGATATAGAAAAAGCCAATATCGAAACTTGTCACCTACAATTACTACAAAGGTTTCAAGTCAAAGCTAACCTTGTCATTCCCATCTTTCTCAAAGATGAATTTTGGGGACTTTTGATTGCTCACCAATGCAATCAAACCCGTCATTGGAATAGTTGGGAAACAGAATTATTGCGATCTCTTGCTGATCAAATAGGTATTGCCTTAGCCCAAGCTAAACTACTAGAAGCAGAAATTATTCAGTGTCAAGAACTGGAAATAGCTCGACATCAAGCCGAATTAGCCTCACAAGCCAAAAGTAGTTTTTTAGCAAATATGAGTCATGAAATCCGTACCCCAATGAACGCCGTTTTGGGAATGACTGGCTTACTATTAGAAACTCCCCTCAATTCAGAGCAACAAGATTTTCTGGAAACAGTGCGGATTAGTGGTGATGCTCTCTTATCTCTGATTAACGAGATTTTAGATTTATCCAAGCTGGAAGCCGGGGAAATGATGCTAGAAACCCTATATTTTGACCTATCCACTTGCATTGAAGAAATTTTAGAATTGTTAGCACCCCAAGCCCATAATAAGGGATTAGAAATAGCTGCCTTTATTCCTCCTAACGTCCCCATTCATATCCAAGGAGATGCTAGTCGTTTGCGACAAATTATCATGAATTTAATGAGCAATGCTATCAAGTTTACTAGTCAAGGAGAGGTAGTTGTCCGTGTCAAATTAATCTCAGAAACCCAGGATACAGCTACAATCCAATTTGCCATTACAGATACAGGTATTGGGATTCTTCCTGAAGATAAAAATAAACTTTTTAAACCATTTACCCAAGTTGATGCTTCCATTACCCGCAGATATGGTGGCACAGGTTTGGGATTAGCAATTTGCCAAGAGTTAGTAAATTTAATGGGTGGACGAATTGGCATAGAAAGTGAGATTGGTAAAGGATCTAAATTTTGGTTTGAGCTACCTTTTACTAAACAGCCGGAATCTGTTTCCCAAAATCAAGATTATAGTATTCTCAATCAACGGCGCTTGTTAGTAGTAGATGATAATGCTACCAATCGGAAAATTCTTCACCACCAAGCTATCCGTTGGGGAATGCAAGTATATGAGGTTGATTCCGCAATGGCAGCACTAGAAGCTTTACAGACAGCAGCCCAACAGGAAATGCCCTATGATATTGCAGTGATTGATATGCAAATGCCCGATGTAGACGGCATGACTTTAGGAATACAAATTAAAGAAAATCCAGCTATTGCTAATGTCCCTTTAATTATGCTAACTTCTACCAATCAAAGAGATGAAGTGAAAAGGTCATTAGATATAGGATTTATCAGTTATTTAGTCAAACCTGCAAAGCCTGCTCGACTGCTTGAGATCATTATCAATATCCTGAGCAAGCAATCAAAAATAAATAATTCTCAGATTTCCATAAATCCACAGGAGAAAGTAATAACTAATCAGCATAAATCTAAATTAAAATTGCTATTAGCAGAAGATAATCTAGTTAATCAAAAAGTCTTCATCAAACAACTTCAGAACCTGGGATATCAAGCTGATGCAGTAGCTAATGGTCAAGAAGTATTAGAATTATTAGATAAAATTCCCTACGACTTGATTTTTATGGATTGCCAAATGCCAATTCTTGATGGTTTAGAAACAACAAGAGAAATTCGTTCTCTTCCTCTAACTTCATTTGCTAAACATCAGCAACCTGTAGTAATTGCCATTACTGCTAATGCGATGAAAGAAGACCAAAAAATTTGTTTAGATGCAGGTATGAACGACTATTTAAGCAAACCCGTAGCTAAAGATAAATTAGCCACCATGTTACAGCATTGGAGTCAGATAATATTGAAATCACAGGAAATAATTATGGCTGAAGAAACAGATTCCAAAATAGATAGCAATAACCCCAACCTCCTAATTAACTGGGATCATCTACATTACCTCTCAGACAACAATACAGAATTTGAATTTGAACTATTAGAAATGTTCGTAGAAAATAGCCAATTTCATCTAGAAGTAATCAAAGCCGCAATTGCCACTAATGACTTTCAGAAAATTGCCTGGGAAGCTCATTATATCAAAGGTTCTAGTGCTAATGTTGGTGCTACAACAATGCAGAAAACAGCAGAAAAACTAGAACAACTGAGTCGAGAACAGGATTGTCAAGGTACATCTGAATTACTCACAGAATTACTAGAATCCATACAGCAAATTCACGCATTTTTAAATAACAAACAATAGTAGGGGCGCAGGGCCTGCGCCCAATCAGGAGTCAGAAGGAGTCAGAAAATTACCCAATCCCCAATCCCCAATCCCCTATTCCTCAGATTCCTGAGAAGGTGGTTGTTGAAACACCTGATAAATGTAATATGTAGCCATTGGGATCACAGTAGCCGCAATTAACAGCCCAACAACCCAAGCAGTAGCATTACCTTGATCAGTTTCTTCAGCTTTAGTGAAAGTTCCTTCCACCTTGACTGTCTCCTTTACCTCTGGTGGACCCGGATCTGGTTTACCGGACAAAACAGCAACCAAGCGATCGCTCACATCCAAAAAGCCCTGGTTATATTTATTACCATCACGCAAAGCTGCACCCAATGTTTCTTCAGCCACACTCTCAGCGATAGAATCAGTCAACAAAGACTTAACTTGATCCCCACTAATTAAAGCAGTTCCATTACTAACAGTATCAATCAGTAATAACACTTGATTAGCTTGCTCTGCTGCTGTGGGAAACCATTTACTAAATAGTCCCTTCGCAAAACTTTCTGGTGTTTCCCCATAGTCGAGACGGTGAATAGTTACAATTCTGGCTTCATTACCAGTTTCCTGAGCCAAATCCTGGAAAGTCTTACTAATCTGACCTTCATTCAATCGGCTAATCACATCACCTTGATCTAAAATCCAAGTATCTGCCGTCAAACTGGGCATTTCGTATACACCAGTAGCAGAAGCAGGTAAAATAAACAATGAAGTCGCCATCATCATTACCAAGACAGGTAAAAAGAGACGAATAAGGTATTTTCGGTTACTAAATAATTGCTTGAGTAACTGTTGCATGGGATGAATCCTTAAACAGACTTGCAATTAAAATACTACATAATTAGGTCATTGGTAATAGGTGATTGGTAATTGGTAATCTCCTCTCCCCAGAATCATCTCCTCAATCATCGGGCGGGATATGTGCCTTGATGCGATAATATGAAATTTAATAAAAGTAAAAAAATCTTTGTTTTAGAGAAAGATCATGACAACTTCTACTGCCTTTGACTTAGCATCACTAAATCAGCAATTTGAAACTGCAACTCCTACAGAAATCTTAGCCTGGTCTGTTCAGAATATCCCCACAGGATTGGTACAAACTAGCGCCTTTAACGTAGATGACATCATCTTGACACACATTTTCTACAGCGTACTTCAGCATCCCGTCCCCGTCATTTTCCTTGATACCCTCTATCACTTCCCCCAAACCTTAGAATTGGTTGCTAAAGCCAAAGAAATCTATAACCTAGATTTACAAACCTATAAAACACCAGACGTAGATAGCCGTGAAGCCTTTGCTGCTAAATTCGGTGCAGCCCTCTGGGATACAGATATTGCTAAATTCCACGACATTACCAAAATTGAACCACTTTTACGGGGTTTGGACGAACTTAACACCGTCGCGTGGATTACTGGTCGCCGTCGTGATCAAGCCGTTACTCGTGCTACCATGCCCGTATTAGAATTAGATGGTAAAGGCAGATTAAAAATCAACCCCCTAGCTAATTGGACTCGGAAACAAAGCTGGGCCTATGTAGCCGAACATAAAGTAATTTACAACCCTCTCCATGATCAAGGTTATCCCAGCATTGGCGACGAACCTATTACCACCAAAGTAGCTGACGGTGAAGACGAACGCGCTGGACGTTGGAGAGGAAGTGAAAAAACCGAGTGTGGAATTCACATTTAGTCAGTAGGGGCGCAGGGCCTGCGCCCAGAAGTCACGCCCAGAAGTCACGCCCAGAAGTCACGCCCAGAAGTCACGCCCAGAAGTCACGCCCAGAAGTCACGCCCAGAAGTCACGCCCAGAAGTCAGTTGTCAGTTGAACAAACAACCAACAAATTATGAAAATCCTCCATCTTTCAGATATCCATATTGGTAGCGGTTTTTGCCACGGACGGATTAATCCAGCCACAGGATTAAATACACGATTGGAGGATTTTGTCAACACATTATCTTTGTGTATTGACCGGGCGCTGGCGGATCATGTAGATTTGGTTTTATTTGGTGGTGATGCTTTTCCGAATGCGACACCTGCACCCTATGTCCAAGAAGCCTTTGCGAATCAATTTCGCCGACTCGTAGACGCAGATATTCCCACAGTGTTATTAGTGGGAAATCATGACCAACATTCCCAAGGTTGGGGAGGTGCTAGTTTAAATATTTACCGGACATTGGGTGTACCAGGCTTTGTGGTTGGTGATACTTTAACTACTCACCGCATCTCTACCCAAAACGGAGATGTGCAAATAATTACTCTCCCTTGGTTGACCCGTTCCACTTTGATGACTCGTCAAGAAACTCAGGGTTCTTCTTTAGCGGAAGTGAATCAACTCCTCACAGAACGTTTACAGGTGGTGATAGAAGGAGAAATTCGCCGTCTTGACCCGGATATACCCACAGTATTGTTAGCCCATTTAATGGCTGATAATGCCACTTTAGGCGCAGAACGTTTATTAGCAGTAGGGAAAGGTTTTACTTTACCTTTATCTTTATTAACTCGACCATGTTTTGATTATGTAGCTTTAGGTCATGTTCACAAACACCAAAATTTAAATAAATCCAATGACCCACCGGTGATTTATCCAGGAAGTATTGAACGGGTGGATTTTAGCGAAGAGAAGGAAGACAAAGGTTATGTAATGATCGAGTTAGAAAAAGGCAAAGTAAATTGGGAATTTTGTCCCTTAGCTGTGCGAGTATTTCGGACAATTGAGGTAGATTTATCTAAACAAGATGATCCCCAAACAGCATTATTAAAAGGAATTTCTAAATATGATATTCAAGATAATGTAGTGCGATTAATTTATAAATTGCGGTCAGAACAATTAGATTTAATTGATAATTCCTCCCTTCACCAAGCTTTAAGCACAGCGCACACTTACACCATACAAGCCGAACTAGTTAGTCAGTTAGCAAAACCCCGTATTCCTGAATTAACTGCTAGTAGCAGTATTGACCCCATGGCAGCTTTAAAAACTTACTTAAATAATCGAGAAGATTTAAAAGATATTGCTCCATCTATGTTAGAAGCAGCCCAGACTTTATTAAGAGATGATGAAGGAATTTTGCTAGTACCGCAGGGGGGAATTAAAAGTTAAAAATTTAAAATTTAAAAAGCAGATTATACAAGGAGTTAGCAGACTTTAGCAAAAAAATGCTATATTTTAGCTAGAAAAATTAACAGTTAATTTGTAACAAATCTGTCAAAATTGCTATATTCTATAAACTTCAGATTTGAGTTTGTTCTCAACTGAGTAAAAATAAACACAATTGTCAGGTGGACTTTCTATGTCCTTCTACCCTCAGATTAAGCAATTTTTTCTCGGTAAATCCTTACCAACCAGCGCCCATAGCGAAGAGCGATTAAGTAATGGCGCGGCTTTAGCGGTGCTTTCTTCCGATGCTCTCTCCTCTGTAGCGTATGCAACAGAAGAGATTTTACTAGTTTTAGTTGCAGCAGGTAGTGGCGCTCTTGGCTTGTCTCTACCTATTGCTATAGCAATCATTGTTCTTTTGGTTATAGTTGTTCTTTCCTATCGGCAAACCATTCGCGCTTATCCACAAGGTGGTGGTTCTTACATTGTCGCTAGGGAAAACCTCGGTCTTTATCCAGGACTGGTGGCTGGTGGTTCGTTGATGATTGACTATATTTTGACTGTAACTGTCAGTATCTCTGCGGGTACAGCCGCTTTAACATCAGCAATTCCTGCTCTGCAATCTCATACAGTTCTTCTGTGTTTGATTTTCATTTTCTTGATCATGCTCGCAAATCTTCGGGGTGTCAAGGAATCAGGCCAGTTATTCATGATTCCTACCTATGCCTTTATTGCCAGTATTTTTCTATTAATTGGCATTGGTTTGTTTAAATATAGCACTGGGCAAGTTGTAACTGAATATCCGTCTCTTCCTGTGACTGAAGGAATCAGTTTATTCTTCATTTTACGGGCTTTTTCAGCCGGATGTACAGCCCTGACGGGAGTAGAAGCCATATCTGATGGGGTATTAGCTTTTAAACCTCCAGAATCGAAAAATGCTCGCCTAACTTTGTTGTATTTGGGAGTAATTTTGGGATTCATGTTTGTGGGTATCACTTACTTAGCAAACATTTATCATGTTGTTCCCGGAGAAGGACAAACAGTAGTTTCTCTTTTGGGTAGAGCAATTTTGGGGACAGGACCTGTTTACTATTTTCTCCAAGTTGTTACCCTATTGGTTTTAATGTTAGCTGCTAATACCAGTTATGCAGATTTTCCTAGACTGTGTTACTTCCTAGCACGAGATGGATTTTTACCCCGCCAGTTGTCACTTCTGGGCGATCGCTTGGTTTACTCTAATGGTATTATTCTTCTGAGTATCTGTGCGGGAATTTTAGTCATTATTTTCAAAGGTGAAGTTAACGCCATTATTCCTCTTTACGCAGTTGGTGTATTTACTTCCTTTACCCTTTCCCAAGCGGGTATGGTGCGTCACTGGTTTCAAGAACAAACCAGAGGTTGGCGTGCAAGTGCGATTATGAATGGTTTGGGAGCATTTGCTACCCTCATAGTATTGTTCGTGATCATTTCTACTAAATTTCTATTAGGTGCTTGGTTAGTAGTGGTAGCGATTCCTTTAGTAGTTACTTTATTTGCAGCTATTCATCAACATTATCAATATGTAGCGCAACGTCTCAGTATTCAGGAGTTAGCACCCCGGAGTTATCTCTCCGTTCCCAAACCAGCAATTATCACTCACCCTGCGGTAGTTGTAGTGGGACAATTGAACCGAGGAACGGTAGAAGCTTTAGACTATGCGCGGACAATTGCGGATGAAATTGTGGCTGTTCACGTAGATATTGGTTCTACAGACCGGGAAAAACTCCAAGAAAAATGGCAGAATCTAGAATCGGATATTCCTTTGGAAATTATCGAATCTCCTTATCGTTCTGTAATTGACCCCATTGTAGATTTTGTTGGTCAGTTCCAGGAAAGTCACCCAGATGTTTTCACAACCATCATTATTCCCGTTTTTGTTCCTCGGAATTGGTGGGATAGTATTTTACATAACCAAACCACTTTGTTTTTGAAGAATGCTTTACGAGCTAAAAAAAGTCGCATTGTGACAACTGTTAGATATTATTTGTAGTAGGGAACAGGGAACAGGGAATAGGAAACAGGCAGGAGCAGGAGCAGGGGGCAATAATTAATACCAATTACCAATTCTTCAAAATCTCCGTTCAAACTCAATTACAGCCCGACTATCATCAGTTAAATTAGTAGAAGAACGGAGACGAAATTCATTATTTATCCGGTAATTAATCCCCCATTGTAAAGGATCACCTGCTGTGAGAATCTTAATAGTAGAAAGGGAAAATTTCGGAGAAATATCAATTCCTGCTTCTAAAGCTAATTCTAAAGATGAGTTATTTCTCCCCGCTTCTGGTCTTTCAGAAAGAATCGTGGGAAATATTCGCAGTTCACTTAAACCAAAAGCATCACCAATTTGATTAAATGCACCTTGAAAATTACTAAAAACAGCCGAACCAGCGATATTAATTAAACCCAGGGTACTGTCACCACGTCCTTGAGTATCCACAAATCCACCTCCTAATAAAGTGACAATTTGGGTTTCTGAACGGGAAGGAATGCTTTTTAGTTGCAAATTATCATTGATTTGACTAGCTAAACCATTGATACTCGCTTCGACTCGAACTGTTTCTAAACCGGCTAAACCTGTAGAGCCTTGTCTGCTAATATCACTATTTTGAGTTATATCTAGAATCTTAGCAAATAGCCGAATATCCAAATCAGGATCACGGGGTTGACGGGAGCTAAAAGTAGCAGTGTGTTGATAATTTCGGGCTAAATTTAATTGGGTAGTGAACAAATTCACTCCACCTTTAGTTAACTTGATAGTTCCTTCTGGTATGGGTTCACTGACAGAACCATTAACAATTAAATCCCCCGTAGCTTGGAATTTTAAAACTGGTGGTCTGGCAATTTGCACATTTTTACCTAAGTTTAATTTTAAATTATTTAACTTGATAATGTTATTTTCTGCATCTGTTTTATTTGGGTTACCAGTTTTATTAGTTAATGAATTACCATTTGTAGATTCTGCTAACAATACTTGACCATCAAATAATTCTATATTCCCGCCAATTATTGGTTTAAGAAGAGAGCCAGTAATGTCTAAATTACCACTCGCACCTCCTTGATATAATCCCTTGAGATTTAAAGCCAATTGTTCTAAATTAACAGTCAGCGGACTATCTATTTTGATATCTTGACTATTAAAAATTGGTAGTTCTCCAACTGCTTTAACTTTACCATTACTAAATTTACCTTCGAGACTTTCTACAAACACCCGATTTAAATCAAACTTTGCATTACCATTTACATTTGTGAGCTTTCCTGGTAAGGCTTGGGCGCTAAAGGTCGCATTATCTAAAGAAGCAATTCCTAGAACTAATGGTTGTTGTTTAGTTCCCGAAACTTTTAGGTTTAATTCTCCTTGTCCATTTTCAAAAGCTATCTCATTAGTAAAGAGATTTAACAGTGCCAAACCTTCATTTTTAACTTTGACATCTAGAGTAATGTTATCACTATCTGATTTTCCCGAAGCAAAGGGTAATAAATAGGGAATACTAGCATTTATTTTCGCAGTTTCACTGCCCACTCCTGTGATTTCGCTACCAAAGTTTAAACGCCCATTATTATAATTAAAACTAGCTTTAGCTGATTCTACTGTTTTTTGATTTATTGTTCCTTCAGTAATGTTTAATTCTCCTCTAGTTTGAGGGTTGGTAATACTACCTGCTATGGCTGCGGTAGCATTCAGCTTCCCTGTAATTCCCACTGGTAGTTTTACTAAATTATTCAATCGTTCAATCAGAAAGTTTTCAACTTTTAATTGACCCGATTGTTGCTTACCACCAATATTACCTGTAAAGGCAATTAGCTTATCTTGAGATTGAAAACGTAAAGGTTGTAAACGCAAAATTCCTTGTTCAAAACTACCTTTAGCGAGAACTTCTTCCACACGATAAAAACGGCTGGGTTCTGTGGGTTTACCCCAAGTAAAATTTTGTCCTTGCAGGTTAAAGTTTATGGTTGGTTCGTTGGTTGTAGCGGTATTAATAGCAATATCACCACTGAAAATTCCTTTTAAGTCTCTTAAGTCTGGTATCGGTTTACCCTCTACTCGTTTTTGCTCTTGAGTAGTTAAGAGGGCATCAATTTCCGATAATCTTTGAATTTGGGTAAATAGGGACTCCTGCGGTAATCCTTGGGAGTTGGTAGTTAAATCCGCAGATTTGCCATAGGTGGGTGCTTTTAAACCCCGTTGTAAGTCTTGGATATCAAAGATTTGCGCCGCAGTGAGAACGTCTTGAATGTTACCTTTGTCAATGTTGATGTTTGCTTGCACTTGCGGTTTTTTTGACGCTTGTTTGATGTTTGCGTCTCCGGTATATCTGCTTTCACCTTTGCGAAATTCACTATTGCTCAACAGGGCTGTATCATGATTGTAGCGGAATTGGGTAATAAAGCGATCGCCTTTAATGCGGCCAATTTCTGGTTTTTCAATCGCTATATTGCCCGCAGTGGCTAATGTCTGGGAATTAAATTGCAATCTTCCAGTTAATAATCCTGTCACTCCCCCCGGACTTAAAGGCGTGTTCGCAGGTAAAGCTATATTTAAAGCTTGTAAAGGAAAATTAGCTAAATTTATCGCCCAGTCAACTCCCGTCGCTACACCTGATAATAATGCTTGTTGCCATTGAACCAAAAAGGTTTTAGGGCGGTTTTTATCATCTAAGTTAATTGCTATGCGATCGCTTTTGCCTGTAACATCTAAATTTAACCCTTGGCCTGACACAGAATTAACCTTGCCAGTTAATAATGGTTCAAAAGCAAATTCCTGAACTTTGAAATCTCTTAATCCCAACTTACCTATAATATTCGGTGCCGTGGGTTTTCCTGTCAACTGTCCGTTAAAGTCTAGCTTGCCTGTAATATCTACAGTATTAGGTAGTTTCACTGGCAACTGTTGAAGACTATAATTTTTTGTCTGGATATTCAGATTAACATCAGTAATTTCTGGGATACCTGCTTTCTGGGCATTGGCTAATAAATAACCTTTAGCTTGAAACTTAGCATTATTAGAACTATCAATAGTTAGCTTCTGTCCATTCCAACCAATATCAGCTTGAATAGGTGAATCAATGCTTCCCAAACCTTGATTAAATCGCACCTGACCAACGGCAGCGATATCTGCTAATTTAGTAGAAGCTAAAGTTCCCGCTATTTGTAACTTTCCTCCTAACTGTCCTTGTAACTGCTGATTAAAAGGGTGCAATTGTAAACCAGAACTAGCCAACAATGCTTGATAGCTTCCCTGATTAAGTTGAATATTAGAGGCTGTAACTATACCAATAGGCAGCTTTAACCTCCCTTGACCTAAGCCTTGAATAGTTTCCGGCTGGAATGACTCTACTGAACCATTTACTTGCAACTGACCAGTAACAATACCATTAACTTCTGGGCGCAGGGACTTAACTTCTGGGTGCAGGGACTTAACTTCTGGGTGCAGGGACTTAACTTCTGGGCGCAGGGACTTAACTTCTGGGCGCAGGGACTTAACTTCTGGGCGCAGGCCCTGCGCCCCTACGAGGTTTGTCAAAGGTACGTTATCAGCTTGAATTTTTGCCTGATAGCGACCGTCTGCAACTTGAATATTCGCGGCTTTAATTGTCCCTCCACCCACAGATAGAAGGGCTTCACCCAGTCCTGACAAGGTTTTGAGGCTGAAATTGTCCCTATTCCCAGCAATCATGAAATTACCTGCTAGAGGATTATTCAAAACCGGGTTAGCTCGTTTTAAGATTGTTCCTAAGCGTAAATCTTTCCCCACCAACAGGGCTGTAAAATTTTTGTCTTGTAACTGGATTTGGGAAATATTAACTTTACCACCAGCAATATTGACATTTGCATTTTCAGGAATAATTGTCTCTATTTGGAATGGGGAGGCATTTCCTGATAACCGCAAACGACCATTAAATTCTGCTCCAGCTAGAGAAATATTTTCCTGTTGTTTTTGGTCAACAAAAGATGTTAATTTGATGCTCCCGGCTTGAGCTAAAGCTTGCCAACGTCCACTATCATGACTATAGCTACCATTCCCCCTGACTACACCCCCACCCACATTAGCAGCTAGATCACGAAAAGAAACTGTCCGATCAGGATTAATAATAGTTGTGCCTGTGGCTGGGTATTTGGCTTGGGGAGCTTGCCATTTAACTGTAGTATGAGTATCATTAGCAACACCTTTTATCTCCGCGGTGGCGGTCATATTGCCAATGGGAAATCCTGTTTTAATATTATATACTTGAGCGATCGCATCCCCTGGCACATTTTTAGCCTGGAGTTGAAAATTCAGTTCGGATACTTTACCAAGTGTAATTATCCCCCCACCTTGAACCTCACCCCCATAGATAGTTTGTCCTTGAATATCCGTAATCCTTAACAGGGATTTACTACTTATAAGCTCAAACTTACTACTAACTTTTTTGAAAGTTACTTGATCAATCTGAGCAGTTTTCAAGGTACTAACATTACCAGATAGCACTGGTTTAGTAATTTCTCCCAATATTTGTACATTAGCTTGAGCTATGCCACTCACCGGCAAAGGTAACTTTACCTTGAGAGTTGTTTGGGCATTTGCCAAACTTACCGCATTCACACGCCCTTTTAAATTAAATCCTGCTTGTTGATCAATAATACCCGATGCTGTCACCGGGATTTGTCCGTAGTTTGTGACTATATTATCTAATTTAATTATTAGTCCATCAAAGCTGAGATTGCCCTGACTATTATTTAATAATTGAGGTATTTTAGGGATTTGCACCGTTACCCCTGCTATGGACGCATTCCCATAGAGTAAGGTTTTTTGCTGTGGTACAACCTTAATTTGCAAATCACCATTCACCCTACCAGTTTGTAAAGTTAGTGGTAAAGTAACAATCCGGGTAATATCTGCGGCCAGAAGATTTTGCGCTCGTAGTTGAAAATCCCCGGCTAAAGTCTTCTGAGGAATTAAATCTCCTTGAATGGAAATATCACCCCCACTAACTGCTTTTCCAGCTAAGTCTAATTTAATCAGGTGATTGTTATTTAAGAGTTGAGCCGTCCCATTCATTCCTGAAAATGCCACAGGAACTGGTAAAGACTTGTTTTCCCCTCCGTGTACTTGGGGGACTAATACTAAATTGGCATCCCGAAATCGCAACTTATCTAAATCAGTTTTAATTAATGTTTTACCAGTAGCTGGAGCGATAGTAGTGGTTAACCAGCGTCCTTGAGCATCTTGTTCAACATAAATATCTGGGTTAATTAAAGTTACATCTAATAGGAGATTGCGATTAATAACTAACTTCCAAGGATCAAATCCCACTTCTACTGCTTTTATATTTGCCCTATCTGCATCCGTAGGTGTAGCAGGTATCTCAGAAGCAGCAAAACTTACCCCAGTCAAGGAAAATGACTGAACTGCACCGAGTTTTACGGGACGGTTGAGAGTAGTTGTTAAACTTTGGGTTGCTAATGGGACTAATTCCTGGTAAACAAAATTCCGCAATCTCCAAATACCGCCAATAATTCCCAGCAGCAACAAAGCAAGCACAGCAAGCCCACCCCGGCTCAAGATCATCAACCATAGACGCTTAATCCCAGAGTTTGTGGGGGGAGAATTTTGACTAGAAGAGTTAGACATAGGTTTTCACTCTTTAATTACCAGATATCTGACAAAATACTAACTACTGGAACAATACAACACTTAGGTTTGTCTACGGTAGTGGAAATATAAATTAATTTTGACATTATTTTACGTTTAACTATTAGAGTATAACGGTATGATGGCAAAAATTACAGCTTGGGTTTTAGCCAAATCCGAAAATTATGTCTTTTGGTCTATGCCTGAATCTCTACAATTTCACAAAAATTATCTGAGACTTTGGCGAATGCACAGCCTAGAACTTTAATATGAATTAGAGAACAAATCAAAGGACTGATAATGCGTGTTTTTGTACTGATTTTCAATGCTGGTACTGATAATGAGGGGATTCACAGCATTCGGATTAGCAATGCTCAAGGAATAGAAGGGAATAAAATCCTCCTGTTTGAATCAGAAGATGATGCCACCCGTTATGCTTTACTGTTAGAAGCTCAAGACTTCGCTATACCGACAGTGGAGATGATGAATGCTGATGATATTCAGGAATTTTGCCAAAGCACTGGCTATGACTGGGAAATTATTCCCGAAAACAGTGAGTTAGTGATGCCACCGGAAACCAACGTGGAACAAACTGATTGGCAAGCTGAACCAGAAATAGCAGATACTCAGGAAGAGTTCTTTCCTCCCAGTCTATCTATCCCAGAAATTGCTAATTCTGATCTAGACAGCATTCGCCGCAAATTAGAAGGCTTATTGTAATTTGTCACTAGTCATTAGTCATGGGTAAATGATAATTGACTACTGACTACTGACACAGGATAAAAAACATGACAAATTTCCAGGAACGCGGACATCTACTCACCGAACAAGTCAATCCCCATAGCCTCAATTTAGACCAACTCAACTCTTTAGAATTGGTGGAGTTATTTAATAGCGAAGACCAAAAGGCAATAGCAGCCGTAGCAGCGGCTAAAGTTCAGTTAGCAGCAGCTATTGACGTTACAGCCGAAAAACTGCGTCAAGGTGGACGTTTATTTTATGTGGGTGCAGGAACAAGTGGGAGATTAGGAGTATTAGATGCAGCCGAGTGTCCACCTACTTTCTGCACTCCCAGCGAATTGGTACAAGGGATTATTGCCGGTGGTGCAGGTGCATTAGTCCGCAGTTCCGAGGATTTGGAAGATCGCTCTGAAGATGGGGAAAGTGCGATCGCTCAAAGACAAATCACCCAACTAGATGTAGTTGTCGGGATCACCGCTGGGGGGACAACACCTTTTGTTCACGGTGCTATTAATGCCGCTCGTCAACGGGGGGCTGTAACTATTTTTATAGCCTGTGTTCCCGCAGAACAAGTCAGTATTGAAGCTGATATTGATATTCGTTTGTTGACAGGTCCAGAAATTCTGGCTGGTTCTACTCGCTTAAAAGCGGGTACGGTCACAAAATTAGCTTTAAATACCCTCTCGACTGGGGTAATGGTGAAATTAGGTAAGGTCTATGGTAATCGCATGGTTGATGTCGCTGTCACTAATCAAAAACTCCGCGATCGCGCTTTACGGATTTTACAAGACCTGACTGGTTTAAGTAGAGAAGCCGCTGGTTTTTTACTAGAACGTAGTGGTAAATCGGTGAAGTTATCCTTATTAATGCACTGGACTGGTTTAGACCCAGAAGCTAGTAAACAACTATTAGCCGCACATCTAGGTAATCTCCGAGTAGCTGCAATAACTTATAATCACGACAAAAATATCTAATTGCCCAAGTTGCTATAGCGGTATGCACTTGAATGAGATCCAGAATCTAGGGTAAAAGCCATACAGCAAGAGACTGTTAACTACTGACTCCTGACTCGGTGACTTCTAGCCCTAACGAAAAGACTTTTATGGCTTACGCAACGCTCCGCTATCAGCAAGCCCTACTTAATTGGTAATTGGTAATTACCGTTTGTTGCCTAAAATAAGCATTTTTACTGATATATTACAATAAATATTAGGAATACAATATTACAGAGTAATTCTGTAAAATAGATTGTTACTCATGTATCTTCATCGTGGTATATGCAATCTGAAGCAAGCAATTCATCAATTTTCTCAAGGTGTAAAACATTATTACATGAATTCTATACTTTTGAATATTTACTGGTATCATAAATTCTAAAGATGTTATCTACCTGCCAAATCTAGATTACCGTCCAGTTACTTTCCATTTAAGTGGTTTTAATTCCTTAATTAAATTATCAAATGTTTGCTAAAACAGGCAAGTATTGATTGTTATCAATAAGTAATCAGTAAATTCTCAGGAAAATCATGATGACCAAACCACAACCACAAGTGATAGAAGCTCAAAACCTATTTAATGAGTTTAAAAAATGTACTCAATTACAATACAACGGACAACTAAATATTAAAAGTTCTAAAGGGCGGCAATGGGTTTTTTACTATCGTTTGGGTAGAATAGTCTGGGCTACAGGTAGTGATCATCCTTTCAGACGTTGGCGCAGAAACATGACTCAATATTGTCCTGATATTGATGTTAGTAAAATGCGCTGTCGTTATGAAGATATAGTCATCAACTATTGGGATTATAATCTCTTGGAGATTTTATATAAAAGACAGAAAATCCAAAGAGAAAAAATTCATGCCATTGTCGAAAGCACTATAGCTGAGTTATTTTTTGACCTAGCGCAAGAAGTAGATTTTGCCTCTATCACTTGCAATCGCACTCAGGAAGTAATCTTAGAAATGCCTATGAGCTTTACAAGTGCCGATATGTCCATCAAGCAAATGCAAGATACATGGTCAATTTGGTCACAAGCTGGGTTAGCAAATATTTCTCCTAATTTAGCACCTATTCTCCGCCGACAAGAACAACTACAGCAACTTGTAAATCCATCCGTATACAGGAATTTTGTCAGTTTAATTAATGGTAAATTCACATTACGGGAATTAGCGCTGAGAATGAAACAAGATGTCATGCCTGTAGCTCGTTCCCTGCTTCCCTATATCCTTAAAGGTATTATTGAGTTAGTGGAAGTAGCTGACGTACCCTTAATAGTTACTGAACCTGCTAACTCCACGAAAGGGCAACGCCCAAATCAAGTTCCCCCACTGGTAGCCTGTGTAGATGATAGTCCCCAGGTTTGTAAAATTTTAGAAGAAATTATGACCCGTCATGGACTCCGATTTATTAAAATTCAAGATGCTGTACAAGCTTTACCTATTATCATCCAAGAAAAGCCAGACTTGATTTTCTTAGACTTGATTATGCCCATAGCCAGCGGTTATGAAATTTGTACACAATTACGCAGAATTTCCGCTTTTGCAGAGACACCAGTGGTTATATTAACTGGTAATGATGGTTTGGTAGATAGGGTTCGTGCTAAAGTCGTCGGTTCTACAGACTTTATTTCTAAACCAATAGTAGCTGATCGGGTCATGAATGTAGTCCGTAAATATTTACGTCTACCGACTTCATTAAACAATAATAATGGAGCTAATGTTGAAATTGCTAGTTAACACAATTGATCACATCAATCATTGAACAGGCAATATACCTGATAGTCAGTATTTACAGACTGTATATCTTCAGAAATCTCCAGAAAAATTCATACTTATTACGGAGATGAAATGCTAGGATGGTGTTAAGATTAACAATGTTAAATGTTGGTTAAAACCAGCATTAAATCTTTTTAACAATGATTTATCAAACCTAAAATTTTTGATTAGGTATGTTAATTTATGTTCAATACGTAGTTTTGATGGGGGAAAATCTATACAATATATCAAATGAGATAGAATAAAATACCAAAGAGTGTTTTTGTTAACTTTCTTAAAAGAATTAAATAGGTAATTATCATGAGTACTGTTTTAGTGGTAGAAGATGGCTTAACTGATATGGAAATTATCAGCAAATATTTGGAACAAGCTGGTTATTCCGTAGTGTGTGCCACAAGTAGTGAAGAAGCGAAATCTAAAATAGGTAATACTAAACCGGATGTGATAGTTTTAGATGTAATCTTGCCTGATAAAAGCGGCTATGAAATTTGTCGAGAATTAAAAGATAATGTGGAAACTAGCACAATTCCTGTAGTTTTTTGTTCTACCAAAAGTAGTGATGTAGATAAAATGTGGGGGAATATGTTAGGTGCTGATGGTTATTTAGCTAAACCTGTAAATAAGGAAGAATTAATGCAGACTTTAAAAAGATTAATTAAATCCTAGATTGTGGATTAGTCACAGAATTTTGGATTTTGGATTTTGGATTTTGGATTAAAGATTCAAAATTTAAAAATGTCTGTACTCCTTGAGAAAAACAATATCCTCATAACGTCTTGTTGAGAAATATCCTAAATTGTCTGACTAATTTTTAGTGACATAACAAGAATTATCTAGAGTAAAGGGAAACTAACGTTGGAAACCAAACAAAAATTTTTAAGCTTTTCTTTAGGAGTAAGAGATACGGCAGTAATTCCTCTAGAACAAATTACAGAAGTTGTGCAAATACCACTAACAGAAATATGTGGTGTCCCACAAATGCCTAATTGTGTTGTCGGGATTTATAATTGGCGGGGGGAAATGTTGTGGTTGGTTGATTTAGAAGAAATGCTAGGTTATCCACCACTTTTACAAGGGTCGAATTTTCTTTCAAAAATGATGGCATTAGTGCTAGAAAATGAAGGGAAGTATTTAGGAATATTAATCCGTCAACTCATAGATATTGATTGGTTAGATACTCAAGATATGAAACAACCTTCAGGGGAAGTATTCTATCCAGAAATGACACCTTTTTTACAGGGGTATTTTATTAATGATTCTGAACAAATGATTTTCAATTTGGATGCTTCAGCAATGCTACAAACTTCTATCTGGACAACACATAACTGAAGAACAAGGAGTCAGAAGTCAGGAGTTAAGAAAGAAGGAATAAGAAACAAGGAATAAGAAGGAATAAGAAAGAAGAAGGAAGGAGTTTAGAATGTTTACCAAGTCTCTAGTAGAAGACGGCGTAAGTTAAGCAACCATTAAAAATACCGAAAAAGCCTGTTTAATCTGCTTTTTAAATTTTTAATTGTTAATTTTTAATTCCGCCCTGCGGTACTAGTTACCTACTATAATTATTGAGGTTAATGCAATGACGACTTTATATCAAAATCAGAATGAAGATGCTGGAAATGTTTTTACTACAGCACAAAGTGAAGAAAAGAAGAAAGATAACGGCAATTTAGGTAATGGTGCTAATTATGATTCATCTAGTAAAAATTTAATTGCCCAAGAATTTAAAATCTGGAGACAGCGGTTTCAGGAAATAACATCTCGAATGCGTCAAGTTGCAGATTTGGATAAATTATTGCCTGTAACGGTGGTAGAAGTTAGAGATAAATTATTGTGCGATCGCGTTTTAATTTATCAGTTTACCACAGATGATATCGGCACTGTTTTAGCTGAATCAAGAAGCACAGGTTGGACACCTGCTATTCATGAAAATTTGGCAGCTATTTTGTTTGGTGTCTATACAAGTCAAGATTATCTAGAACCTGTAGTTATTGACGATATCAATCAAATTCAAGTTACTCCTTACCAAAAGCAGCTACTAGAAAAATTTCAAGTTAGAGCTAGTTTAAGTTTACCCATTTTTGTTGATAGTAAAGTCTGGGGTTTATTAGTAGTTCATAGTTGTGGATCAATTCGGCAGTGGCAAGAAGCAGAAACCACACTTTTATCACAAATTGCCACAGAAATTACTTACAGAGTTGAGGGATTCAAATTACAAAAAGAACTGCAACAATCTTCCTTAGCCAAGCACTCAGCCGCGAAAGTCATTACCAAGATTTTACAACAGCCAGATGTAGAAAAAATCTTTCAAACTACTACTCAAGAAGTCCGGCAATTATTGAAATGCGATCGCGTCGGTGTTTATCGCTTTAATGATGATTGGAGTGGTCAATTTGTCTCCGAAGCAGTGGGTAATAATTGGGTAAAAGTGGTAACTCCTGGTTATAAAATGGTGTGGGAAGATACCCATCTCCAAGAAACGAAAGGTGGTAGATATGCTAAAGGGGAAACCTTTGTTGTTAATGACACCTATAAAGTCGGTTTAGCCCAATGTCACATTGATATTTTAGAACAGTTTGAAGCCAAAGCTTATGTTATTTCTCCCATCTTCTCTGGAGAGAAATTATGGGGGTTACTCGCAGCTTATCAAAATACTGGAGCGCGGGAATGGCAAGATTGGGAAGTCAGCTTTTTAAACCAGATCGGGTTACAATTTGGTGTTGCAGTTTCCCAAGCAGAATATTTAGGACAAGTAGAGAAACAAACTGAACAACTCACTCAAATTACCAAACAAGAGAAAACTTTAACTAAGATAGTTAATCGGATTCGTCAGTCTTTAGATATGGCAGAAATTTTTAAAATTGCCACCCAAGAACTGCGCCAAGTTTTGCGCTGTGATCGGGTTGCAGTCTATCAATTTCACCCAGACTTTAGCGGTAAGTTTGTCACTGAATCAGTTAGTAGTGGTTGGAATAAATTAGTAAGTGCAGACCCCAAAGATATCATTGAAGATACTTATTTTCAAGAAACCAAAGGAGCGCGGTTTGCTAAGGGAGAAACAATTGCTGTCAATGATATCTACAAAGCCAATATTACCCCTTGCTACCTGGAATTATTAGAGCAGTTTGAAGCCAAAGCTTATATCAATGTACCAATTTTCTTTGGTGATCAATTGTGGGGTTTATTGGCAGCTTATCAAAATTCTGCACCCCGTGAATGGCAATCTTCAGAAGTTAGCTTTTTATCTCAGGTAAGTTTGCAATTTAGTCTTGCTAAAACCCAAATAGATTATCTGGAAACATTAGCACGAGGGGCTGAACAGGAAAAAGCGATCAATAGGATTGTTAACCGCATTCGTCAATCCTTAGATGTAGAAGAAATATTTAGAACAACTACCCACGAAGTTCGTCAGGTTCTGCAATGTGATCGCGTTGCTATATATCAATTCAAACCCGATTGGGGCGGACAATTTGTGCATGAATCAGTAGGTACTGGTTGGACACAATTAGTCGGACCAAATATCAAAACTGTTTTAGACGATACTTACTTACAAGATACTAAGGGTGGTAGGTACGCTAAGGGGGAAACCTTTGTTGTCAATGACACCTATAAAATCGGTTTGGCTGATTGCCATATTCAGATATTAGAACAATTTGAAGCTAAGGCTTATGTGATTGTCCCCATCTTCTTCGGTGATAAATTATGGGGTTTATTAGCGGCTTATCAAAATACCGGATCTCGTGAATGGAAGTCTTCAGAAGTTAACTTTTTAAATCAAATTGGGTTGCAATTTAGCCTAGCTAAATCACAGGTTGATTTTGTCGAAAAAGTCCAAGAACAATCAGTAAAACTAGCTAAATTAGTTGAACAGGAAAAAACGGTTAATAAAATTGTTAACCGGATTAGACAAGCGACAAATGTAGAAGAAATCTTCAGAAATACCACTCAAGAAATTCGTCAAGCATTAAAATGCGATCGCGTCGCAGTCTATCAATTCCATCCAGATTGGAGTGGTACATACATTGCCGAATCAGTGGGTAGTGCTTGGATAAAAGTATCAAGTCCAGAGTTTAAAATGGTTTGGGCTGATACCCATCTGCAAGATACCCAAGGTGGTAGATATGCTAAAGGAGAAATCTTTGTTGTTAACGACATTTATCAAGTAGGTCATGCTCAATGTCACCTAGATATTTTAGAGCAGGTTGAAGCTAAGGCTTACATGATCGTCCCCATTTTCTTTGAAGAAAAATTATGGGGTTTATTAGCAGCTTATCAAAACACTGGGACAAGAGAATGGCAACCTTCTGAAGTCAACTTTTTGACCCAAATAGGCTTACAATGTAGCCTCGCTAAATCCCAAATTGACTATATCCAAAAAATTCAAGCACAAACAGCAGAATTAGCAAAAGTAGCCGAACAAGAAAAAGCAGTTAATAAAATAGTTGGTCGGATTCGTCAAGCTATCGGTGTGGAAGATATCTTTAAAACTACCACCCAAGAAATTCGCCAGGCGCTCAAATGCGATCGCGTCGGAGTCTATCAATTTCATCCTGATTGGAGTGGTACATTTATCGCTGAATCAGTGGCTAGTGGTTGGACAAAAATAGTTACACCAGACTTCCAAATGGTGTGGCCAGATACTCACCTGCAAGAAACCCAAGGAGGTAGATATGCTAAGGGTGAAACCTTTGTTGTCAATGACATCTATCAAGTCGGCCATGCTCAATGTCACCTGGAAATTTTAGAACAGATTGAAGCTAAGGCTTACATGATTGTGCCGATTTTCTTTGAAGAAAAATTATGGGGTTTATTAGCAGCTTATCAAAATTCGGCAACTCGTGAATGGCAACCTTCAGAAGTCAACTTTTTAATTCAAATAGGGTTACAATTCAGCCTGGCTAAGTCCCAAGTTGATTATTTAGATAGATTACGCCAGCAATCTGCAAAAATTGCCCAAATAGTTGAACAGGAAAAAACTTTCTCGAAGATTGTTAACCAAATTCGTCAATCTTTAACTTCAGGAATAGAAGAAATTTTCAAATCCACAACTCAGGATATCCGTCAACTATTCAAATGCGATCGCACTGCTGTCTATAAATTCACATCTGATTGGGGTGGTCATTTTGTTGCTGAATCAGTAGCCACAGGTTGGGTAAAACTGGTGACACCTGAACATAAAACCGCTTTTGATGACCCATGTTTACAAGCTATTCAAGGCGGTGATTATAAAAAAGGTGACAAATTAATAGTCAGTGACATTTATCAAGCCAGCTTTGATACCTGCTACATTGAAATCCTTGAAAGGTTTGAAGCGAGAGCCTATGCAATTGTCCCTATCCTATTTGGTGAAAAACTTTGGGGACTGCTGGCAGTTTATCAAAACTCTAGTACCCGTCATTGGGAAGATGCTGAAATCAATCTGTTAGCGCGGATTGGTGATCAATTAGGATTAGCTTTGCAACAAACAGAATTCTTGCAACAACTACAAACCCAATCGGCTAAACTTTCAGAAGCAGCAACCAGAGAAAAAACCGCCAAAGAATTATTACAACAGCGTTCTATTCAACTGCTAATTGCCCTTAAACCTGCCCTTAAAGGGGATTTGACAGTTCGCGCCCCCATTACCGAGGATGAAATAGGAACAATTGCTGATGCTTATAACGGGACTGTGCAAGCACTACAGCAAATCGTCATTCAGGTACAGTCAGCTTCTCAACAGGTAGCTCAAACTTCCAGTAATAGCAGTACCTCACTGGTGGGATTGACTCATTTAGCCAAACAACAATCTGACGAAATTACCAAAGCCCTGGCTGATTTGCAACAGATGGTACACTCTACCCAGGCTGTCGTCAACAACGCTCAATTAGTGCAGATAGCTGTTCAACAAGCTAATAAAACTGTAGATTCTGGCGATACGGCGATGAATGAAACAGTTAACGCTATTCAAGCCATTCGAGAAACTGTAGCGCAAACTAGCAAAAAGATTAAACGGCTGAGTGAGTCATCCCAAAAAATCTCCAAAGTGGTAAATTTGATTAGTAGCTTTGCGACTCAAACCAACGTTCTGGCTCTGAATGCGGCTATTGAAGCAACTAGAGCCGGTGAATATGGTAAAGGCTTTGCAGTGGTAGCTGATGAAGTTCGTTCTTTATCTCGTCAGTCAGCAGCAGCAACTATCGAAATTGAAAAATTAGTTCAGGATATTCAAGCAGAAACTGGGGAAGTTGCCGTAGCAATGGAAACAGGTATTCAGCAAGTTGTCGAAGGGACAAATTTAGTTAGTGAAACCCGTCAAAACCTCAATGCAATAGTTTCTGCAACTGCGGAAATTAGTCAATTAATTGAACGCATTACTGAAGCTACTCAAATACAAATGCAGCAATCTGGTACAGTCACAAAATCAATGAATGATGTGGCAGAAATTGCTAACAAAACCTTTGGCGAATCTCAGGAAATCGCCAATGTTTTCCAGAGTTTAACGGGAATGGCTCAGGATTTATTAGCAACTGCTAGTAAGTTTAAAGTCAAATAAATGGGGAATAGGGAATAGGAAATAGGGAAGGAATTTTCTTCTTTCTTCCTTACTCCTGACTGGGCGCAGGCCCTGCGCCCCTACCTCCTCGATTTAAAATAATTACTAAATCTAAAATCAAAAGTTATGATTACAGATCCAGAAATTCGTGAACAAGGCTATGCTTATTTCCTCGGTGAAGCACCAGAATTGTTACATACTATTGAACAAGATTTATTTACTTTAGTCGAAAGTTCTAGTACAGCTAAAGTACATAATTTAATGCGGGCAACACATACAATTAAGGGTGGAGCAGCAAATGTTGGACTCGATACCATTAAGACAATTGCCCATTCTTTAGAAGATATATTTAAGGCTTTATATAATCCCAATGTAGTTATTGATGGTGAATTACAAGCTTTACTTGTAGAAGGTTATGAATGTTTGCAACTGGCAGTTACAGCGGAAGTTACTAACAGTAATATTAATGCTGATGGACTTTTGGATCGAGCGACTACAGCCTTTGCCCAAATTCAACAAAAGTTAGGTGATGCTTTTGGGACTGAAACCCATATTCCCACATCGGAAGAGTTAGGATTTGATATTGTTAAATCTATTTTTGAAGTAGGAGTTAAACAACGTTTAGAGAGTCTGAATCAAGCTATTAGTAATCCACCAAATCAGTCCGAATTTTGTGAATTATTACACTCTCAAAGTGAAGTATTTATTGGCTTGGCAGAATCTTTAAATCTCCCAGGATTACAAACATTGGCACGCACAATTATGGCGGCCATAGACGCAAATCCCGACAATATATTAGAAATTGCGAAAATTGCTTTCGCTGATTTAACAGCAGCACAAATAGCTGTTTTACAAGGAGATCGTATTTCTGGAGGATCAGCATCTCTAGAATTACAAGCACTGACAAATATCACAAATTTTCTAAAAACCAACAGTTCTTTGGCAACAGTACCAAAATACGAGCCGGCGATTACATCTATACATAAATCTTTTGCTGAGACATTTTTTAATATTACTAAAGAATTTTATCAATTTTTAATTACACTTAGCAATGGTAATCATGAACCTTTAAAACCAGTCCATGCTAAGTTTTATTTAAAAGTAATTCGCTATATATTTGGCTGGTTTAACCACTACAGAGAAATACCCGAATTAGAATTAAATCTATCTTTATTAATTCCTCCACCTAGTCAACAATATCCCATAAATTATCTAGAAGATTGGTTAGAACAATTTCTCTATTTTGTAGAAAATGAAGGAGATAGCCAATCTTTACGCCTTTATCGTCGCGGGGTAATTTTAATTATTCTCTTAGCCATTGCTAAATTTCAATATACTACTGAAGAAAATAATAGTGCTATCCCCATCATTAAAACATTAAGGCAGCAAATCCGTGAATTAGGTCAATCATATAAAAATTACCCACCAGTAACTGAGGTAGAAAAAAAATGGCTTGATCATCCTAAATTACAAGATTTGCTAGTGATTAAAGAAATAGTTCCGTCCTTATTAATTGAAGACAATAATCATCTTCTGGAGTCAATCTGGGGAGGAGAAGCTGTTTTAAATACTGATGATGAAATAGTTAAAACACCAGCAAGAACAATTGTAGAAACAGGAGAATCTGTTAAATATGATAATTATTTAGAAAGTGTAACATCATCACCAGTTAGTGAAAAAGTAATCCCAGATGATGATACTACAAAAATTAATCAGCAAGTAGAAGAAAAAACTACTGATTCTGTGCATAGAAACTCTCGTCAGCCTTCCTTTGTGCGGGTAGATGTTGAAGGACTACAACGTCTTAATTACCTGACAAGTGAATTACTAATTTACCAAAAAAGACGGTCTTTATACGATGATCAAGTTATAGAACTAATTGACAGATTAAGTCAGCAACTTAACCAACATCAACTAACTTTATATCAATTACGAGATTTACCATTGCAGGGGAATAATGTTACATCTCACCATAGCCAATCAGTGAGTACAATAAATTTTGATTCCTTGGAAATGGATGTATATTCAGAGTTTCAATTAACATTGCACTCAGCAATGGAAGAAACTTTGCAAATCCAAGAAACTTCTGAATCTCTGGAATTATTGATGAGACAAGCTGCTCAAATCAGTGAGAAAAAACAGACTTTAACCCTAAATATTATAGATAACTTGGTAGAAGCGAGGATGTTACCTTTAGGAACTATCCTCAGTCGCTTTCCCCAAATGGTGCAGAATTTAGCCAATGTTTATGGAAAACAGGTAGAATTAAAGCTTACTGGTACACAGGTTCTAGTTGATAAAGCGATCGCTGAAAAACTCTATGATCCTCTATTACAACTGGTACGTAATTCTTTTGATCATGGGATTGAACTTCCAGAAATTCGCGGTGAAAGAGGTAAATCTGCACAAGGTATTATTGAAATTTCTGCCTATAATCAAGGTAGCCAAACTGTTATTGAAATCCATGATGATGGACAAGGTTTAAACTTAGAAAAAATTCGCAGTAGAGCCATAGAACTTAATCTAATTCCCCATGATGATAGTAGAGACTATGTTCATCATCTCAGCGAATCTGAACTAATAGAAATGATGTTTGCTCCTGGATTTTCTACAGCCGGTAAAGTCAGTGAAATCTCTGGACGGGGTATGGGTTTAGATATTGTTCGTACCCAAATGCAATTACTGAATGGCTCAATTTCTGTGCAATCATCTCCTCATCAGGGAACAAAATTCATCCTCAAAATTCCTTTCTCTATGACTACAGATAAACTCATGTTAGTTCAGGCAGGTGGTGTTATTTATGCTTTACTACAAGATAGTATTGAAAAAATAGTTATTCCTTCTGCTCAACAAATCAAAGAATTTGAAGGCAAACAATTTTTACATTGGCGTACAGATAACGATGAATTGATGGTAAATCTGCAAAAATTAGAAAATTTGATGTATTACAACGGTGCAGTTCTGAGTACAAATAATCTGCAAAATCTCCATGATAATTCAGAAGCAGGAATGGTGAAAAATCCCATTATTTTACTCCGTCGCAATCAGGGAATGGTGGGAGTAGAAGTTGACCAAATTATTGGGGAACAAGAATTAGTAATTAGACCTTTAGGAAGTTCTATTACTCCACCAAAATATGTTTATGGTTGTAGCAGTTTAGCTAATGGTAACTTGATCTTAATTATTGATGGCACTCTGTTGATTGATACTAAAGAAATGCAAGCCACATTGGATGTCATGACGCTACCAATGACACCCCCATCAAATCAACAAGCTTTGCCAATGTCAGAAGAGGTAATTGCCTCTACACCTCTAATTACTACATCTACTCCCGCAACTAATACACAAAAACAGCTAACTGCTAATGTGTCAGGAAACCACAAATTACCACAAGTAATTTTAGTAGTAGATGATGCTATTAGTCTGCGGCAAACTCTCTCTCTGACTTTGCAAAAATCTGGCTATCAAGTATTACAAGCGCAAAATGGTGTAGAGGCTTTAGAACAATTGCAATTACATCCAGAAATTGCAGTAATCATTTCTGATTTAGAGATGCCAAGAATGAACGGATTTGAATTATTAAGCCATATCCGTCAAAATCCAGAGATTGCTAAAAAACCCGTCGTTGTTCTCACTTCTCGTAGTGCGGAGAAACATCGTCAGTTAGCTTACGAATTAGGGGCAAATTCTTATTTAACTAAACCTTACTTAGAACATGAGTTTCTTTCTACTGTTGAGAGTTTCGCTAATAGGAATCAGGAGGATTCAACTCAGGGATTAATAGCCGCAGGTAAGTAAATATAGGACAAATTGCAAAAAGGTTGAATATAACAGTTTCTTTATTTCATTATTCAGCCTTCTTGTATACTTGAACGAGTGATAATTAAGATTATCTAGACTGTTGTATAAAGCTGTATCATTTTTTCGGTGTTGCTTCACCAAATTTAATCACTAGAGCGATTGCAATACTCACCATTAAAATCAATGTCATACTCAAAGCTGAACCAAAACCCCAATTTTGAGTAGCACCAAGAAACTGGTTATAAACTAACCTTGCTGCTGTCATACTCGACGCACCACCAAGTAATTCAGGGTCTATAAAATCCCCCAATCCAGTAATAAAAACTAGCAGCGAACCCGCAGCAATTCCTGGCAAAACTTGGGGTACAGTCACTTTCAAAAAAGTTTGTCCTGGATTTGCACCCAAATCAGCAGCAGCTTCTAATAACTGTTTATCTAACTTTTCTAAAGAAGCATATAAAATTAACACCATGTAGGGTAACAAGCTGTAACTCATGCCAATTAATACTGCTGAATTACTGTTGAGAATATCCACCGCAGGTAAACCGACACTAGTTAATAAACTATTTAATAATCCAGTGGGACGTAAAATTGTTACCCATGCGTAAGAACGCAATAAAGAAGAAGTCCATAAAGGCAAAACAAAAGCTAATACCAACAAATTTTGCCAACGCTTTGGCACGATCTGAGCAATCCAATAGGCAACTGGAAAACCTAAAATTAAAGTAATAATAGTAGTACCAAATGCCAGAAAAAGTGAATTGAAGATAACTTTTAAATAAAGCGGTTCAAAAATGCGAATATAGTTACCAAAACCACTAGGATTTACTAGATCACCTGGGCGAATATCCGGTACTAAACTTAATTCAAAAATTATTAGTGTTGGCAAAACTAACAATATTAATAACCAAATACCAGATGGTGCTAGTAATGCGAAGGGAGGTAGCCAATTTGCCCAGACAGGAGGCAATTTTTCTGTTTTGTTGAGATTGCTAGGAGATTCCATTTAAAAATTAGGGATTGGTGATTGTTTACTAGGGCGGGCTAGAAGCCCACCCCACAAGAGTTATATATTTATTGTGGGGCGAGCAGGATGCCCGCCCATCTTCATATTTAATTACCTATTACCCCTTTTTTAAGTTAGTAATTGAGTCCAATAGCGGTCATAAATTTCTTCAAATTTTCCTAGAGGAGTCAACCGTTCACATTTAGCTAAAATTGATTCAGGTGGAAATAAATTAGTATTATCTTGAATTGTTTTTGGTAACTGTTCAAATCCTGCTCGATTAGGAGTAGAAATATATAGTCTTTCGGAAATTTTCGCTGCTACTTCTGGTTGCAAAATCAAATTAATCCAGGCATAAGCACCAGCTATATTAGGATTAGATTTAGGAATGACAATAGTATCAGTCCATAATGAAGAACCACTGCGAGGAATTACAAATTTCAGTTTGGGGTTTTCTTTAGAAATTTTGACTGCATCAGCAGAATAACACATAGCAATTGATAAATCCCCCGCCAGAATTTTATTTTGCCAAGCATCAGTATCAAAGGCTGCAATGGCAGGTTTTAGTAATTGCAATTTTTGATATGCTTGTTTAACTTCATTTTCATTGTGTGAATTATAGGAATATCCTAACATCCGCAATGTTGCACCCATTACCTCCCGCACATCATTAAGTAAGGTAAAGCGTTTGTTTAGTTTATCTTGATTTTGCCAAAGATATTCCCAGTCTTCAGGTGGATTTGGTAGTTGTTCTGAGTTGTATAATAAACCTGTTGTTCCCCAATTAAAGGGAATACTATAACGATTATTGGGATCATAAATAGGATTATGAAATTGTGTAAATAAGTTATCTAAACCAATTAAACGGCTATGATTTATTTCTGCTAATAATCCTTTTTCTACCATTTTCTGGACCATATAGTCAGATGGATAAATGATGCTATAAGTACCACCTCCTCCAGCTTGCAACTTAGCCAACATGACATCATTGGATTCATATACATCAGCTATTACTTTCATCCCCGTTTGAGTAGTAAAGGTAGTTAGTAATTCTTTATCTGTATATTGCGTCCAGGTATAAATATATAGTTGGTCGCTTTGGTTAGAGCTAACATAGTTTGAGCTTACATTAGCTAGTCGCCAGCCACAACTACCTAAAGATAAGGTAGAAAAAGCTGCCATCTTTTTGAGAAATTTACGTCTGTTAGTCATCTAATTTGCATCTTGACTAATAGCTAAACAGTCAGCTTTTTCCCACCAAGCGTAAATTGGTGTATTCCGATCTGGTAAGCTACCATAAGTATTCGGTTGTAAAACATTAATATTAATCCCGTTGATTAATTGCACAACATAATTAACATGAGTACCTAAATACATGACATTAATTAGCCGTCCTTCAAAACAGTTTGTGGGGATATTCGGTTGATAGAGAGAAAGTTGAATTTTTTCAGGACGAACACTAACAACAACACTTTGGGATATTTCTAGGGGTGTTGGTTCGCAGCGTTTAACAATAATAGTTAATCCAGTTTTAGTAGAAATTTTCACACATTCTGCATCTATTTCGGCAATTTCACCACTAAACAAATTAGTATCACCAATAAAATCAGCCACAAAAACTGTTTGGGGACGTTCGTAAATTTGACTAGGAGTACCAATTTGTTCTATTTTCCCTTGGTTCATCACAGCAATACGATCAGATAAACATAGTGCTTCTTCCTGATCATGTGTCACCATAACAAAGGTTAACCCTAAATCTTTATGAAGATTGGATAACTCAACTTGCATCTCCTTGCGAAGTTTCAAATCTAATGCTCCCAAAGGTTCATCTAGGAGAATGACAGCGGGACGATTTACCAAAGCCCTAGCTAAGGCTACCCGTTGTTGTTGACCACCGGATAGTTGACTGGGAACACGCGATCGCAAACTTTCCATTTTTACGAGCTTTAAAGCTTCTGTGACACGACTAGCAATTTCTGATTTGGAGATTTTTTTTAATCGCAGTCCAAAAGCAATGTTTTCCCACACATTCAAATGATTAAATAAAGCATAACTTTGAAATACAGTATTCACAGGTCGCTGATAAGCAGGAATATCGGTCATTAACTGACCTTGAATTAGCAACTTACCAGCGTCAACCCTCTCAAACCCAGCAATTAAACGGAGCGTGGTTGTTTTCCCACAACCAGAAGGACCTAAAATACTAAAAAACTCCCCCTGTCTAACATCCAAATCCACTCCGTGTACTGCGGGTTCTTGGTTAAAAAACTTGAATACGTTACGCAATTCAACATCAAGTGGCTGTAATGTTTTTAAACCTCTTTGATTCTGCATCGCAGTTTGAGTCATAATCTTCAGTAGAATACCCTGATATTTAATATTTATTGTCAGTTGTCAGTTGTCAGTTGTCAGTTGTTAGTTGTTAGTTGTCAGTTGTCAGTTGTCAGTTGTTAGTTGTCCCCAGTCCCCAGTCCCCAAGTCCCTATGGCTATCTTACCACCATTACTTAGTAGTCAAAAAAATACACGCACAGTTGGACGTGGTGTCCAATCTACATTTGTAATTTTATTCACATTATTAATGTTATCTGGAATCGGCACTAGATTAGTTTATTTACAAATTATTGAAGGAGAAAACCACAGACGCAGGGCCGAATCTAACCGGATTCGGACTATTCCCAAACAACCAGAACGAGGTAATATTTTTGACAGAAATGGTAAATTATTAGCCAGCACCCGTTATCCTCGGTCTGTATATTTGTGGCCAATGGCACATACAAAACCCTCGTGGTCGGTGGTTGGTCCACGGCTAGCAAAAATACTGGACACGCCCCAAGAAGATATTGAAAAAATCCTTGAACAATCTGCTGTCAATCCTTCCTCCCTAATTCGCATTGCTCGCAACTTAAATGAAGCACAAATTACAGCATTAAAAGAGTATGAAAATGAACTACCAGGAGTAGAAATAAATACGGAAGCTGTTCGTTATTATCCCCAAGGTAAAGAGTTAGCTCATATACTTGGATACACTCGTGAAATTACTGCTGAACAGTTAGAAAAAAAGAAAGCTGAACGCTACCGACTGGGAGATGTCACGGGTCAAATGGGGGTAGAAAAAGCTTATGAAAAATTGTTAAGAGGTGAATGGGGTGGTCAGCAGATAGAAGTAGATGGTAGCGGTAGACCTTTGCGAGTGATAGGAACTAAACAAGCAAAAGCTGGAAATGATCTGCACTTAACCATAGATTTAGATATGCAAATGGCCGCAGAAAAAGCTTTAGGTAATCGTAATGGCGCAATAGTCGCAATTGACCCCAAAAATGGGGCTATCTTAGCAATGGTGTCTCATCCTACCTTTGACCCTAATATCTTTTCTAAACAAAAACTTTCTCAAAAAGATTGGGAAACCGTTCAAGGTTCTGAACATCCTTTAGTCAATCGGGCTATTAGCGCCTTTCCTCCAGCCAGTACCTTTAAAATTGTCACCACAACCGCTGGACTAGAATCAGGTAAATTTTCTCCTGATACAGTATTGGAAACCTATGGATCATTAACTATTGGTGGGACTAGGTTTGGTGAGTGGAATCATGCCGGTTTTGGCCCCTTGGGTTTTGTCGGCGCATTACAGTGGAGTAGCGATACCTTCTTTTATCAAATTGGTAAAAGAGTTGGTGGACCAACATTGATTGAATGGACTCGTAAATATGGATTTGGTCGAAAAACCGGTTTTGAATTTACTACAGAAGAATCCAAGGGTTTAGTTCCCGATGAAAAGTGGAAACAGAAAGCATGGAAGATACCTTGGAGTGTCGGTGACACTATAAATATGTCCATTGGCCAAGGGGCTTTACAAGCTACTCCTTTACAAATCGCTGTGATGTTTGCTGTACCTGCCAATGGTGGTTATAAAGTGCAACCTCATTTACTTAAGGATAATGAAGAAGCTAGAAGTTGGAGAGAATCATTAAACCTCAAACCCACAACCGTGAAAACCTTACGTGAGGGCTTGCGGAAGGTAGTTCATGAAGGCACAGGTAAGGCATTAAATGTCCCTACTATTCCCCCTGCTGCTGGGAAGAGTGGTACTGCTGAAGCTTGGAGGAAAGGCGTTAAGGAGAATCATGCTTGGTTTGGGGCTTATGCACCTGCGGATAAGCCAGAAATTTTAGTGGTGGCCTTTGCTGAACATTCCGGTGGTGGTGGTGGTAGTGTTGCTGCACCAATGGTTTTACAAGTTATGGAAAAACATTTTGCTCGAAAATAGGTAATTTTAAGTTGTCCTGAATTCATAAATTTCTAAGGGTAAATTATCAGGGTCTTGAAAGAAGGTAAATTTTTTGCCTGTAATTTCATCAATCCTGATATT
Source organism: uncultured cyanobacterium (assembly GCA_903848645.1). Taxonomy (GTDB): domain Bacteria; phylum Cyanobacteriota; class Cyanobacteriia; order Cyanobacteriales; family Nostocaceae; genus Dolichospermum. The sequence continues at coordinate 196,916 of CAINGU010000087.1, forward strand.
TTCAACTTCGATATGATGAGAGTTTAAGTAATTTACACTTTCTTCAATTTCCTCAACTGCAAAAGCCAAATGTCTTAAACCACAGGCTTCAGGATAACCAACTCTTTTAGGAGGATTGGGAAAAGAAAAAAGTTCAATTTGGGTATTTCCTACTTTTAAATCTAATTTATAAGAATTTCTCTCAGTCCGAAATGTCTCGTGAATAATCTCAAATCCTAAAATTTCAACATAGAAATGTTTGGATTTTTCGTAATCGGAACAAATGATAGCAACGTGATGAACACCGGAAATTTTCATGATAAATAAAATATATGTGTTAACAAAAAAATCTATGGTTTTTGATCATCGCTAAACTTATCTAACAACTGAATTACTTTTTTTGCATCCACAATAGCTATTTTCGCTTTAGAAATGAGATGAAAAGAAACCATATCTTGGTAGTCAACTTCAACTCTTAATAGCCGTAAACGCTCTAAAATGCTTCCTAACTTTTTAAAATCATGTTTTTTACTATCCCGTAATTCTTCAATTACATAGTCATGTACACTAAACTTAAGAGTTTTTAAATTACTATATCCTTCAAAATCTCTTAAGTAGTTTCTAGTTAAACAAAAAGCGGAGTAATAAGCTCTACTGATGCAAGAGCGTACTTTAGCTTCATTAATTGATGCACTATTTGCCTGATTTGAGGTACTAATTACTTCATTATATAAAGTTTCTGCAACCTCTAAATAATTTGACCAGTCGAATTTCATTCAAAGTCCAAATGAATACAAAGATTTACAGCAACACCTGATGAAGCATCTATCCACCAATTTTCATCAAATTCCTCTAGTTTATTTAAGGCTTCATCAACAGATTCTGGATTAGCAAAAACAGAAAGTACGAGTTTTTCCCATTGAGAAGATTCAGGATCAGTAAACAATTTCAATCGTAATTTCTCGGTGGGGAAATACTTTCTTATTTGTAGATGAGCTTCCAGAATAACATCTATTAGGTTTGAATTATTTTGCAAAAATCTGTTGACATCAACAGTGTTTTCTACTATGTAGAAATCATTAATGGTTTTACTTTGAGCAAGCATTAGTTACTCCTAATTTGTTCATGAGAGGATGTTTGTAAAGGATCTATTATTTTTGCTAACAACCTTTAAACTATCTTCTTACACCAAAGGTAACATATCAGATAAACGAATGTACAAATCAGGAAACTCTAAAGGTGAAACCGTTCCATCTTCCGCAATAATCACCTCACTTTCATAACCTTTTTGTGTCGGTTTCCTGAAAATGTGTAACTCACGTTTAACTACATCTAATACCCAATAATCTTTAATTCCTGCTAAAGAATAGGCTTGAGCTTTAGTTTCACAATCTAATTTCAAACTGCTATCTGCGACTTCAATAATTAAATAAACTTCCGATGGTGTAGGATGATGATCTCCATAGTCTAAAGGATCTATTTTTACAACGGAAATATCTGGTTCTGGTTCAGACCGTTCATTTAACTTTACAGGTTCTTGGCTAGATACCCAAGCACGATTTTCCAATCTTTTTTTGAATAAATAGTCTGTTCTTACCACTGCTGAACGGTGCGCTGTTCCTTTTGCAATCATCCAAATTATCCTCCCCTCTAACAGTTCTACCCGTTCATCTGGTGCAAAAATATCCGCTTCAGCCATGCGGTGATATTCTTCCACAGTCCACAAGCGCAATTGTAGATTTGTTTCTGTACTTTGCATAGCGGCCTTCATCACCTTGAGGTGTTAGATTTAACTGTAATTTCTGAGAAAATCACTATAATATTATTCTAATATATTCTTAAGGGCAGGCTTTTAGCCCACCCTCCAGCTATTCTTTCAAAACTGTCTTTGATGCCATTCTTGTCTTTTTACGATCGCTCTCGGAAAGTTCTTCTCCAGCTTGTAACCGAGTCGCGGAAACCTGTAACACAGTAGCTGCATTGGTGTCGCCAATTTGTAAAGCAGTGTTAGCAGCAGTTTGTAACATTGTGGCTGCACCAATGCGATCGCCTTGTTCTAATTTTGCCTCGGCTAATTGAGTTTGGCGATATTTAGCTAATAACAAAATCGAGTTTAGCACCTGGGAATTGAGGGCAGGTTCATAGGTCTTCGTGAAATTAGCATATATTGGCATCAATGGGGAAAGTAAACCCTGTTTATTCAGCGATGGGTCATCATAGCGAATTTGGATATGGCCAATAACTTGTTTCCCTTCTGGTAATTGTCCCAGATAAATATTCGCTAAAACTATTCTTTCGGCATCTTTCATTAAGTCCCCCAACCGCACCACCAAAGTCCCATTGGCATAGGTTTCTACGGGAATTTCAATGGTATCGGGGGCAACTTGGGCAATAGGTTTAAGTTCCGCTAAACGCACAGTAGGAACTAAAGATAGCAGTAAGTGGGCATTGGTTAACCCCACCGACTGCACCCGACGAAACAGCCTGGCAAATTGAGTTACCGCTTGTTCCGGGTTCTCGATGTAAGCTAAAGTACCACCCCCAGCATCAGCAATTTTTTCTAGTAAATTCTGATTCCAGTCGTGACCAAAACCCAGCGTATTAATTGTCAGGTTGAGTTTGGCAGCTTTTTGGGCAAGTTGTAAACAACGTTTATTGTCATTGGGGCCAATTTGCCATTTCCAAATTTGTAAGCCATTATCCCCATGACCATCTGTGAGGAGGAAAGCTTGGGAAACAGCCCCCTTTGTGCCTTTGAGTAGTTCTGTAATCCCCAAGGATAAACCCTCGGCAATGACAGTCCCGCCAGCAGCCTTGAGCTTGGCTTTGAGTTGGGTTTTGATGGTTTCGATATCTTGGACGATTTGGTTGGGGATAATGACTCCCGAAGTACCAGCAAAACCGATGACGGAAATCCTGTCACCAACTTTTAACTGATCCAATAATTGCTCAACTGCTTGAATGACGATATTCATCGGTTCACCGGACATAGAACCACTTTGATCGAGAATCAAGCAGAGATTCAAGGGCAAATTTTGTTCAAACTCGGACGGAATGGCGGAAATAGAAATTGAGAGTTGCCGTTGATTACTTTGTTGGGCAGCATCAACGTTAGTATCATTTAGAGCCGATGTTAGTTGAACTTTCATTTAGAGGAAGCATCTTGCAAAATAGTTTTTGAGACAATTCTGGTTTTTTTGCGATCGCTTTCTGATAACTCTTCCCCGGCTTGTAAGCGTGTGGCGGAAACTTGCAATACCGTTGCCGCATTAGCATCACCCATTTGCAAAGCAGTTTTCGCCGCCGTTTGTAACATCGTCGCCGCCCCAGCCCGATCACCTTGCTGTAATTTCGTTTCTGCTAACTGGGTTTGACGATATTTGGCTAAAGCTAAAACCGATTGTTGTACCTGGGGATTTGGTGCTGGTTGGTAGTCCCTGGTGGCATTAACATAAATTGGTAGATTGGGGGAGTATAGCCCGACTTGGTTATGGGCGGGGTCATCGTAGCGGACTTGCAGATTAGCGATCGCCTGTTTACCTTCTGGCAACTGTCCCACATAAATATTAACTAAAACTACCCGTTCCCCGTCTTTCATTAAATCGCCTAATCTCACTCCCAACCGTCCATCACTTTCTGGTTGTACTGGTAACTCAATGGTATCCGGGGAAACTTGGGCAATGGGTTTGAGTTCTGCTAACCGCACATTGGGCATTAAGGATAATAATAGATGAGCGTTAGTCAATCCCACTGTTTGCATTCGACTAAATAACCGCCCAAATTCAGATACAGCCTGATCTGGGTGTTGAATATAAGACATTGTACCCATACCAGCATCAGCGATTTTTTCTAAAACTTTATCATTCCAATTGTCACCAAATCCCAATGTATTCAGCGTTAAATTATAGCTGGCAGCTAATTGAGCAAATTTCAGACAGCGTTCATTATCACCATGTTCATTTTCCCCATCAGTGAGTAAAAATGCTTGGGAAACGGTATCATGTTTACCCTTAGCTAATTCCTCAATTCCCAACCGTAAACCCTCATCAATAGCAGTTCCGCCATCAGCTTTGAGTTGCTGAATTTGCTTTTTCAGATGTTCTCGATCTGTAATTAACTGATTTGGAACTAAAACCTTGGCACGGTGGTCAAAAACAACTACACTGAGGCGATCTTCAGGAGTCAAACGATCTACTAATAAACAAGCCGCATTTTTCACAGTTTCTAGGGATTTACCTTGCATTGAACCGCTATGATCGAGAATTAAGCATAAGTTCAATGGCACAGTCCGATCTATAGTTTCACCACTAGCAGAAACGGAAATTGCTAATTGACGTTGAGTGCTGGCTTGATTGGCATCCACACCAGCATCATTTAATGCTAGTTGTAAATTAACTTTCATAATTTCAATTTCCTATCTAGTTTAGACATACACAATTTTATAGATAACTTCAAAGGGCATCCTCTACTCTACGGAAAATAAGTTAATTAAGGAGTCAGGAATAAAACCCACATTCCGCTAAAACACAATCTAGCTTAATAGAATCTGTTTACGAGTAATCCTCTGTGATGGATGTAAAGAAATATTTCTGTTGATTGGGAGAGGAATAATTGAATTATTTACTCAGATTGTCTCAATCAATTCCTGAAAATTTCCCGGCTTTGAATTGTTAGAGGGTGTTTGAAAAGTCCTGCTGAACATAGCGCAGCGTAGTGAGGCATCTCTGGGTAATCACTCAAACCCTTGATTTTTCGTTCAGTTTTACTCCGATTAGAATGGCAAATTATACCTTTCTAAACTTTTCAAACATCCTCTTAGGCTTTAGTTTCTATCCACAAGCAAAGATTACCATTTATGGTTATTATTGGCTGAGATTTTGTTATTTAATTATTTAACATCTTGGTGATTAATTAATCATTTGCCACTCACGAGCATCTACAAACAAGGATAAATGTTTAACATTAGTAGTAGCAACAATCACTTGATTTCCATTTAATTCTTTTATTTTTGCTTGTGCTGCTAAAATAACATCACCATCAAGAGATTGAGGATCAGCAGTTGGTTTTCCTGTTTTCCTGACTTCAGCCCACAAATTTGCTGCTAAAAGCATTGTGTCGGTAGTAATAGGCAAGTAAGTAATTGCTTGTTTGAGTTGATCTAAACGTTTAATTCCTGAAGTTTTTCCGGCTCTAATCAGTTCTCGTCTCACTTCATAATCAGCAATTTCAGGTAAAATTACCTGATACCCTTTTAAGGGTAATTCATCCAACCATTCTTTACACTGCTGACAAATAGGATTAAAGTTTTTAGGATTTGTTACCATTCCTAAAATATTGGTATCGAGTAAAATTAATTTATTCATGAAAATTTATATCAGGTTTAAAAGGGATTTTCATCAATTTCTTGACGCAAATATTCCCAAGTTTCTGTTTGTTCTTGTAGTTCTCCCTCTTCTATCCATTCTTTTGTTAATTGTTGGAGTGCTTGATGTTGTTGATTTAAAATTTGTTGCTGTTGTGCATCTATTTCTTGTTGGTTATGGTTTAATAACTCGGTTTTAAAAGTCACGCTTTCTCGGAAGACGCGCATTATTTGTAGTAAGTTCGGCCAATATTCTTTAGGTGTAGTTTGAATTTCGCGTAAAATTTCTGTCAGGTAATTTTCTCTGGTAGTATTAGTGACTTCTGGTTTATTGATTAAATTTGGTTGAGACATAGTTATTTATTCCTCATAATATGGATAAAGTAGGTATTTGAGTTATTTGTATAATTATAGCGATTTTCTATTTATTTTATCAAATCATAAGAAGATTTAGGTATTTCAAAAATATATCTAGTTTTTGTTTCGCGCAAAGGTGCAAAGGAGCAAAGACTCAAAGGAAGAGAGGGTTATTTTTTTCCAAATCCTTTAGGTTCGTTTTGAGAATTGCCTTTTTTGGATTTTGGTTTAAAATTGGGTAATGGTGATGTTTTATTTGTTAATTTTGAGAATTTTCTCAGCATTTTTAATAATTGTAAACATTCTACAGTTTCATGATGCTTTAATCCTAAACATTGCTTATAAATTTCCAATGCTTCAACTAAAATTGGTTCAGCTATATTGAATTTTTTCTGCCCAATGTAGATACTAGCCAGATTCCAAAGAGTAACTGCAATTTCTGTATTTTCTTTTGAAGAATAGCTTCTTTTAAGTTTCAATGTTTCCAAAAGTAGTATTTCAGCTTCACTCAAACGCCCCTGTTCTTGATATGTCAAAGCTAAGTTATCCATACTCATCATGATATGAGGATGGTTTATATCCAATAAACATTTTCTTAAATTTAATGCTTGTATATGGAAATTTTCAGCTTTTTTCAAATCATTTTTAACTCGATACAATTCTGCCAAACTATATATGCTTGATGCTACATCAGGATGTTTTTCGCCTAATATACTTCTTCTGAGTTCTAAACTTTTTTGATATAGATGTTCTGCCTGAGAATATTGTCCGTGTTCTTTATATAGTAACGCTAGATTATTGAGAATAGTTGCTATAAATATGTGGTCTTCTCCCAACAGAGATTTTGTGAGTTTCAATGATTGGATATACAGTTGCTCTGATTTATTATATTGCTTTTGAACGCGATACAGTTCGGCTAGATTATTGAGAATTGTCGCAACATTAATATGCTCATTACTAAGATGATCCTTGGGTAAAAGTTTTTTTATCAATTCCAAGTTGTTTATCAAAATAGTTTCTGCTTCATCATAACGACCCTGATTTTGGTAAATAGTTGATAACATCTGTGTAGTATATAGCAAATCATTGGGTAATTGATTTATACACAATCCCATATTTATTTCTAATGCTTTTTCTAGTAAAGTTTCTGCTTCAGAATAGCGACCTTGATGTTGGTATACAACTGATAACCTATTAAAGGTCATTGCTTTACTAATTGCTATACCAAAAGAATTGTCTCCTAGTAAATGTTGATTAATTTCTAATACTGATAATAGTAAAGCCTCAGCTTGCTTATAACGCCCTTGACAATTGTAGAGCATAGCCAGGTTGATTAGACTTGTTCCTACAGCAGGATGATCTGAGGTAAACCGGTTTTGAACCAAAGATAAACATTGCTTTAACCAAGGTTCTGCTTGCTCATACAAACCTTGACCTGAATAGAATTTTCCTAAGCTTTGAAAAGGCAAAATTAGATCGTGATCACTCAGAAATTGTCTTAGGTCTTCCTCATTAGCTACTTCTGCTACATGAGGCATCATCAAATTAAGTGTATAAATTTGCTGTCGAGTGGGTATATCAGGAATAGAACTGGCTATTTTAATAATTAGCTTGACGAAACCTTGTTTAAAATTATCTACTTTGGCTGACTTTTCCCGCTTCTCCCACATAAATTCCCGAATTAATGGATGTACTCTATAACTTCCTTGGCCTGTACGTTCCAATAAATTAAAATCTAATAAATCTCCTCTAGCTTCTTCCACAATATCTAAATCAATTTCTTGATTTTCTGAAACTGGTAAATTTTGATAAGCCTGTTTTACCAACTCCCAAGGAATATCAGCCAACGCAAATAAACTCAACATACAGCCTAATTCTTGGGCATTTTCATCTAAACGTTCCCAACTTAAATCAAAAGCATCATTTACCCCTAGTTTAGCCGTCATTGTAGCATCGGCTTTTATAATTGATGTATGTCTCAGCCGTTTTTTCTCTAGTAAAGAAAACATTATTTTTAATGACAAATCTGGATCACGATCTAAATAACGTCCAACTAACTCCAACCCCAAAGGTAAATAACCCAACCAACTACATATTTTTTCAGCAATTTCTAATTCTTGTTCAATGCGTTCAGCACCAACTAAAGACTTTAATAAATCTAGTGCTGGCTGTGGTTGGAGTGTTTCAAGTGGCAAATGTGCAAATGAACGTCCTAAATTTTCTCGTCTGGTAAGAAGTATTGTAAAACTTGATGATTCTGGTGGTAAATAAGGTTTAATTTTTCCATAGTCGCTGACATCATCTATTACTATCAGCCATTCACCAGTTCGCCAATTTCGCCAACAGTAATTTAACTGTGTTGGTATATCCCAATCTTCTGGCGGATTCAAATTTAAAAAACTTCGGGCAAAACTAACTATCTGTCTGGCTATATCTCCATCTCTACCATCTAACCAACAAACACTACCACTAGAAATATTAGATTTATTCTCTCGACAATTTTGTAAATGTCTGAGTGAGTATTGTTTAGCAAATTCTGTTTTACCAACTCCACCCATTCCCACAATTACAGCAATTTTGCGTCCATTTTGTTGCTGTAACAATTCATCTAGCTTTTTAACTTCGTCTTCACGTCCAACAAACTGCAAAACTCCATTAGGAGGAATATTTTCATAAGCTAAAATTTCTGCACTATCTGTATTAAATCCCTCATTTCCAGGAAAAAGAAACTTTAAAGCATCATACCGCTTTGGTAATTCTTCTAGTTTGACAAAGTTTACGGGTTCTTCAATTTGAAAATAGGTGTCATAAATCCAAAATTCATCAAAATTGCAAAGAACAACATATCGAGGTTTTGGCTTTAATTCATTCCAATATTCAAAGACTTGTTTATGATGTTTCTCTAGCTTTTCACCACGACTTTTCATTTCTAATAGTAGTCGTGGCCGCCACACCAAGTCCGCAAATTTTGTATGTTGTCCGTCTGACTTAATTCGATACTCTAGCTTTGCACCTGCTTCAATACAACCCCGATGTCCAAATGCTTGGAAAAGTTTAACGCAAAATTCTTGTCCCTCACCTTTTTCATAGCCTTTTAGGGAACGGGCAAAATTGATAAATTCTTGGATTTTGCTGGGTGTATCGGTCATGACAGGACTTTTATGATGGAGTCATTTATATTATTCCCTTTTTTAGGGTGCGATCGCTCTTAATTGGTAAAATTTATTCATAATAGAGCATATCCTAAAAGTCAAAAAGTAGAAAAATATCGTCAAAATCAAGAAATAGAAATTTTACAATCTCCTGCAAATTTATCTGGAGAAGATGTATTACCAGGTTTTATTTTAGATTTGCAACCGATTTTTTCATAAGAAATATAACGGTTATTAGTCGAATGCCATACAATTAAGGGCGCAGACCCTGCGCCCCTACCTTTTTAATTGTGCTGTATTTTGCATCAAAGGTACTCAAGACCCAAATATTTTAAAATCTAGCTTTTTTCATCATCAGCGAGAAATCCGCACCCAAAATCAGGTGAGCATCGCGCTAGGATGTAATAGATTAACGGCATAATCTCAGATCATCAGTTGCTATGGAAAATTCCCCCATCAAGTCAGTTCAAGCTTCTTCTTACTACGGCGACAGTTCCTACCGGACACCGCCACCAGATTTAGCTTCTCTACTTTTAAAAGAACGAATTGTCTATCTGGGAATGCCTTTAGTTTCAGCAGATGAATACAAACGTCAAATGGGCGTTGATGTCACAAAGCTAATTATTGCTCAGTTGCTCTATCTGAAATTTGACAATCCAGACAAGCCAATCTTCTTTTACATCAACTCAACGGGTACATCTTGGTACACAGGAGATGCCATTGGCTACGAAACAGAAGCCTTTGCCATCTGTGATACCATTAACTATATCAAAACACCCGTACATACAATTTGCATTGGTCAGGCGCTAGGAACAGCAGCACTGATTCTATCAGCCGGAACAAAAGGCCATCGAGCTAGTTTACCTCATGCCACTATTGTCCTTAACCAGCCTCGCAGTGGCACAAGGGGTCAAGCAACAGATATTCAAATTTACGCCAAGGAAGTCTTAGCCAACAAAACAGCTATCCTGGATATTTTCTCTCAAAACACTGGACAGCCTGCGGAAAAAATTGCCAAAGACACTGAGCGGATGTTTTATTTGACACCCCAACAAGCCAAAGAGTATGGATTGATTGATCGCGTCCTGGAAAGCATGAAGGATCTGCCCAAACCTTTACCAATGATCGCTTAAGTTACTTCCAATCATCCCTAAATTCTTCTAATTATCCCTATGCCTGTTCATTCAGCACTTCGAGTGCCTTATAACATTCCTGGTAGTAACCAGTGGCAGTGGGTCAGTATTAATCAACGCATGGCTCAGGAACGCATTCTCTTCCTGAACCAGCCACTCACTACCAATCTGGCCAATTCCCTCGTTTCCTCAATGCTGTATCTGGAGTCAGAGGATCACACCAAACCAATCTATCTTTATATCAATTCTCTCGGTGATCCTGTCCTGGCTGGCATGGATGAATCGGCTGGAATGATGGGAGTTAAGGCTTGTTTGGCGATTTACGACACCATCCAGTACATCAAGTCAGAAATTGTCACCATCTGCTTGGGTCAAGCGGTCGGCATGGCAGCCCTGATTCTATCATCTGGAGCGAAAGGTAAAAGAGTCAGTTTACCTCATTGCAATATCGCACTTACCCAGTTTCGTGTCGCTACTCAGGGTCAAGCAACAGATATTCAAGTTAACGCTGAAGAAGTGTTGCAAAAAAAGGCCATAATTTTTGATATTTTTTCGCAAAACACGGGGCAAACAGCCGAAAAAATCTCGAAAGATAGTGAACGTATTTTTTATATGACTCCCCAGGAAGCTCAGGAATACGGACTAATTGATCGGGTGCTAGAAAGTACCAAGCATTTACAAAACTCTATCCCAGCTTGATCTAAATCCCCCAACTCTGGACTCTCAAGCCTTACAGAAAATTTACAGTTCCATCTTCTAGTCTCCACTAAAATTGTCCTATGCCTATTGGTATTCCCAAAGTTCCTTATCGTCTCCCCGGTAGCACCTACGAACAATGGATTGATCTCGAAGATCGTCTATTTCGGGAGCGCATTATTTTCTTGACTGAGGAAGTTGATGATGGCATTGCCAATGCGATTGTCGCTTATTTACTCTATTTAGATTCCGATGATCAGACAAAGCCGATTTATCTGTATATCAATTCTCCTGGTGGCTCTGTGACTGCGGGATTGGCGATTTATGACACTATGCAGCACATCAAATCTGAGGTGGTGACAATTTGTGTCGGTTTGGCTGCTTCTATGGGATCTTTTCTGTTAGCTGCTGGAAGTAAAGGTAAGCGTATGGCTTTACCTCACTCCCGGATCATGATTCATCAACCTTCTGGTGGAACTCGCGGACAAGCCAGCGATATCGAAATTGAAGCGAGAGAGATTTTGCGGTTGCGTCACCAATTAAATCAAATTTATGTTGATAACACTGGTCAAACTTTAGACAAAATTGAGAAAGACATGAATCGTGACTTTTTTATGTCTGCTCAAGAGGCTAAGGAATACGGTTTAATTGATCGTGTGATTGAAGAACGTATTTAGTTAGATAGTACAAAATAATTCAAAATTCAAGATATAAAGTTCAAAAGTATGGATTACTGATTTTGAATTTTTAATTTTGAATTTTGAATTGGAGCGCATCAACATGGATCTTGAAGATTATTACCGGATACTAGGTTTAAGGTCGGGAGCTTCTTTTGCTGATATTAAAGCGTCCTATCGCCGATTGGTACAGCAATATCATCCTGATATTAATCCCAATGATCTCAAAGCGAAAGACAAGTTTATTACGGTGACTGAGGCTTATAAGTTTCTGCAAACGGTATTACCACCAGAGGAAATTAAGCTACCGTCTAATGATATTAAAACTCATGTTTCTCCACCTACAGAAGTAAAAACTCAACCAGCAGCTACAAAAACAACGGTTACATTTCATCCCCCAAATTTAGAGGATATAGAACAACGGTTAAAGTGGAAGACCTATGAACAGTTACAGCGGTTTTTGCAAGAAAGACGTTTTCCTCAAGCTATCGCTTTAGCAGAGGCTTTACTGGCACGCTTACCAGCAGATAAGGAAGTACGTCAATGGTTAGCGATCGCTTATCAAATCTGGGGACGAGCTTTAATTACGGAAAAACAACTGCCAAAAGCCAGAATTTATCTGAAAAAAGCCTTAAAAACTGACCCATATAATAAAACTTTATGGAATGAAGTTCAGCAGGATTTTCAAAGTTTGGGATTGAAACTTTAGGTAATTGGTAATTGGTAATTGGTAATTGGTAATTGGTAATTGGTAATTGGTAATTGGTAATTGGTAATTGGTAATTGGTAATTGGTAATTGGTAATTGGTAATAGTTTATGATTTATCGTTTATTTTTAAATCAGGTTTTAGCCAAGTTGTGGGGATACAATAAATAACTAAACCTAGTTTTTTCAGTGTTAGCAAGTCTATACTAATGTCTGTTATATTAATCAATATCCCCGACTTCTTCAAGAATTTGGGGGTATTATCTTTGGAAAAAAAGTAGCAAGGTTTATATGTCTAACGATCTAATTACTGTAACTATAAAGTTATTTGCGATTTATCAAGAAGTTTATGGGGTGAACGAGTTAATGTGGGATTTTCCCCATGGTACATCTGTTCAAGCTGTGTGCGATCGCTTAATTAATGAATATCCCCAACTAAGTCCTTGGCGTGATCTTACCCGATTTGGTATCAATTTACAATTTGTGTCACCGCAAACAATATTACAAAATCATGATGAAGTTGTGTTAATTCCTCCTGTCAGTGGTGGTTAATAATGATCAATTCAAATACATTAATAAAAGATAAAATATGATTAAGTGGATTTTTACGACAATTTTAATAATTTGTTTAACAGCTTGTAGTAGTATTGCTTTATTACCAACACCGGAGTTAGTGCAAAAAGCGATCGCACTGCAACTAGAACAAACCCAACAGCAACTTAACCAACAGCTAGATTTAAACTTCCAAAAATTTAATATTCAACGGATATCTATTACTCAAGAACAACCCCTCACCATTGAAAACTTACCAGCTTATCGGGTACAGGGAAGTTATGATTTTACTGTGAAATTACCAAAACGCAGTTTTAAACAAGTTGAAAAACCCTTTGAAGTTTATCTACAAATTCAGAAAGAAGGTAAAAGTTGGCGGTTATTAATCCCAGAAAAAAACCGTCAAAATTCTCAATCAAAATGGCATAGTTACTTAATTCTTTAATTGGATCATTTTTGATTATGGTAATTATCTTATCAAAAATATAAAATTATTTTATAAATTGATGTAACCTATTTGTACTAAAATCAATGTACATTAGCTAATACAGCAGATTTCGCTCTAATGAGATACAAACTTGAATTATGAAACTCTTGTAGTGCGGGCATCTTGCCCGCTATATATGTACCTCATCACACCGGAAAGTGCTGTATAATCAAGATTCTAACCTAATTAAAAAATATATCAATCTCAGATTTAACCTGTGATATGTGATGGTTTAAGGTTAGACTCTGAATATATGGGAAAAAAATACTTCTTTCCTTAATTATTGTAAAATTCACTTAACAAACAAAGATTTAGTTTGAGAAAGTGTCATCGGATACAAAGGAGAAATAACAGTGACAGAAAATAATCAGGATCAGAGTGGTAATACTGAAGAAACTTCTCAGGGAACTATCATAGTTGCTGGAATGCGTCCCATTACCACCGGGACTTTACAAGTAGTTGACACCTTCAACTCCATGGGAATTCGTCCCATAGGTGCAAACACATTTCAAGTAGTTGATAGTATTAACTTGTCTGGTATTCGTCCCATTGCTTCTAGTACATTGGTAGTTGCTGACAACTATTCTGTATTCGGAAATCGGCCAATAGCACCAAATACCTTTGATGATTCGGAAATTTTGATGGGTTTTCTAGATTAGTTACAAAGTTAAGAATTCAGGAGTGAATTATCCAACGTTCTGAATTCTGGCATTACTAATTATTGTGACTATATTTTTCTCAACCTGGTTTTATCAATAAACTAGGTTTTTTTATTGGGTAAATATCTCAAATATATTCAGTTATTTTTCCGTAAAGTACCAAATACCATCCCAATTTTCTGGCTTACCATTTTCTAACAAATAATTTACCCGACTTAAATATAAATCGGCGGTTTTATCAGCAGCATTCATAGTTAAAACCTTTTCAAAATATTCTTTTGCTTTGTCAAAATTACCAGTACGATAATATTCTAATCCTTGTTCAAAACTTGGCTGAGTTTGGAGTTTAATAAATCTCACCGTATCAATTTCTGCATCTAATACTTCATAAACAGCAATTGCTTCACTTCTGCCTTTCACAACTACCTGATCTAAAAAGCGAATTTGGTATTTATCAGGGTTACTGAGATTTTCTAAAGCCTGTTCAGAAATCAATAAAGAGACACCATAAAATTTTGTCAATCCTTCCAAACGGGCTGTTAAATTCACATTATCAGAAAAGGCATCTCCCTGCATTCGGTTTTCTTCCCCAACCATTCCTAACATCATGTGTCCGACATGAATACCAATCCCTATTTTAATAGGAATATAGCCATTTTCTAGCCGCTTTTTATTATATTCTTCTACCCGTTTGAGTTTAGAAACACCAGCAGCCATAGCATCATCAGCACCATCAGGAAAAACCGCCATCATGCCATCACCTAAAAATTTTACTATTAGTCCATAGTTATTACGAATTTCCGGACTAACTCGTTTGAGGTAAGCATTCACAAAATTAAAATTATCCTGGGGTGTCATTCCTTCAGACATAGTTGTAAACGAACGAATATCACTGAACATGATAGCCATGATTTTACTAACATGATCACCTAGTTTTACGTCGGTAATGCTTTCTTTACGCAAAAATCGTAGATATTCATTAGGTACATACCGTCCATAAGCTTTTAATAAAGACTCCAGTTGGGTGTTGGCATTTATGAGTTCTTTTTCCCTAGTTTTGACCGTTTTCACCATATTAGTAAACACCCTTGCTAGTTGTCCTAATTCGTCGCTACGTTTAGCAACTTCCGCTAAAATATCAGGTTGAAAAGCATCTTTTTCTACATCAGAAGCGGCAGTTGTTACCTTACCAACTTGCTCAATATATGCAGCTTGACGCATAATTTCTGCTTTAAATAAAGCCTCTGCTTCTTGACGTTTGAGAAAGTTAATATAAGCTTTGGAATGATAACGAATCCGGGCGATTAATTCCATTGCATTTGGCAATTTTACCAAGTAGTCATTTGCCCCTAATTCAAATGCTTTAGCTTTGATATTTGGATCTTCTTTACTGGAAAGAACAATTAAGGGAATATGAGCAGTAGGACAATCTTTAGAGCGCAAAAATTTGACTAATAATAACCCTTCCATTTGGGGCATTACTAAATCTTGAAGAATAACTGTGGGCTGACATTCTTTAGCAATTTTGATGGCTTTAGTGGGGTCGTTGCAGTAATGATAAACGATATCGGCTTCAGGTTTGAGCATTCGATGAATGGCTTCACTGATGATAGATTGATCGTCTATTAATAAAACTGTAATTTGTTCTTCCATAATTGGTGATTGGTAAAATTTATCTGTTACTTATTTAAAATTTGTTGTAAATTTGCAGCTATCCCCTCTAAAGATAATACCTGAATAGCAGCATTCAATTCTACAGCAGCTTTGGGCATTCCATAGACAATACAACTTTCTTTATTTTGGGCAATGGTATGCCAACCTTGGAGTTTTAAAGCATTTAATCCTGCGGCACCATCTTTACCCATACCTGTTAGTAAAATTGCCGTTCCTTTCTTTTTCCAATGTTGGGCAAGACTATGAAAAAATACATCGACAGAAGGACGATAAGGATAATCAAGAGGATTTTTGGTATAAGCTAAAGTTAAATCTGGTTGTAAACAAAGATGATCATTTGTTCCTGCTACTAAAACTGTGCCTTTTTGCAAGCGATCGCCTGGTACTGCTAATCTTACAGGTAATGGTGTTTGCTGGTTTAACCAGTCGGCAAAACCGCTAGAAAAATGACCATCAACGTGCTGCACAATAGCAACAGCAGCATTAAAATTAGTTGGTAGTTTTGATAAAATCGTAGCTAGTGCTTTGGGTCCGCCAGTAGAAGAACCAATTACTACTAGTTCCATTGATGTAAATAGTTGATTTTGATGTTCTGACTTTGTTTTGTTGGGTGTGGAACTATGTTTAATTAACTTGGCAATTCTCGCTATTTTACCGAGTAATTTATCAGTCATCTCTGAAAATTTTTCTGTGTCTATAACTGGAGTATCAACAACATCTAAAGCCCCATAACCCATGGCTGCATAAACTTGAGAAATATTATCTTCTGTACTTCTAGTGACAATGAGAATTGCACAAGGGGAATATTTCATAATATGTTGGGTTGCTGCTACCCCATCCATCACCGGCATAATTAAATCCATTAATATTAAATCAGGGGTATTTATCTGACATTTACTAATAGCTTCACTACCATTTTTAGCAGTCCAAATTAATTGATAGTATGGTACGGATTGGACAATCCGCCGTAGTGTGTTTAGAGAGATAACTGTATCATTAACAATGGCAATTTTCATATAGGGAATTATTAATTTGTAATTGGTCACTAACAACTAACAACTGACAACTGACTATTGACCAATTAAATCAATTACCGCATTAATCAATGTATTATCATGAAAACTACTCTTAGTTAAATAATAATCAGCCCCAGCTTCTAAACCCTGCATTCTATCTTCTTCTCTGTCACGATAAGAAATAATAATCACAGGTAAATCATGTAAACGGGGATTATTTTTGATTTGTTTGACTAATTCAATTCCATTCATTCGGGGCATATCAATATCACTAATAACTAAATCATATTCCTTAGTCCGAACTGCATTCCAACCTTCCACACCATT
This sequence comes from uncultured cyanobacterium, assembly GCA_903848645.1. Classification (GTDB taxonomy): domain Bacteria; phylum Cyanobacteriota; class Cyanobacteriia; order Cyanobacteriales; family Nostocaceae; genus Dolichospermum. The sequence goes on from CAINGU010000087.1 coordinate 213,693, forward strand.
AACAGCAGTATCTACTTGATAACCACGATTTTCTAATAGTTTGCGTTCCATTTCTCGCACAGTAATAGAGTCATCAACCACCAAAATTTTGCGATGTTGAGTAAAGCTTTCTAATTCAGCTTGCATCATCACCTTAGATAAATTACCATCTTTGAGGATGGCATCCATAGAACGGACTATGTCAGAAACATCAACTATCAAAATAGGTGAACCATCTCCTAATAAAGCAGTAGCACTAATATCAGGAACTTTACCTAAGCGAGGATCTAGGGGTCTAACAACTAAATCTCGCTCACCTAAAAACTTATCTACTACTAAGCCGTATGTACTATTTTGGTCACTAATCACAACAATAGAAACTGCGCCATTTTGCTGTTTTGGTGTTGATAATTCTAACACCTGATGAGCAGCAATCAAACCAATATTTTGGTTATTCATAGTGAAATATTGCCGATTTTCTACATCAGTAATTTCGGATCTTTCTAAAGTAACGATTTGGTCAATTCGCGCCAAAGGAATAGCATAGGGTTTGCCAGAAATTTCCACTAATAGTGTTCTGACTACTGACAAAGTGAGGGGCAGTTGAAAATGAAAACTTGTGCCTTTTCCAAATTGAGAACTTGCGCGGACTGTTCCTCCTACATCTTGTGCCATGCTTTTGGCAATATCCAAACCTACACCCCTGCCAGAAATTTCCGTTACCTGTTTAGTTGTGGAGAAACCAGGTAAAAATAGAAATTCTATCAACTCTGCATCTGAGAGTTGAGCAGCCATATCTAATGTGAGTAAATTCTTATGAATAATTTTCTGACGCAATTCTTCATGATTAATACCTTTGCCATCATCACTAATAGTAATTGCTAACATTCCCCCACGATGAAAGGCTTCTAAACGAATTGTCCCTTCAGGGGATTTACCGGAGGAAATACGGTTTTCTGGAAGTTCAATGCCATGATCTACAGCATTTCTAAGAATATGAGTTAAAGGTGCTTCTAATTTTTTGAGAATATCCCGATCAACAGGTGTAGATTTGCCGAGAATTTCTAACTTTACCTGTTTATTTAAGTTTCGTGCTAAATCCCGAATCATGCGAGGAAAACTTTGTAACCCGTCTTCAAAAGGTCTCATGTGGGAATTAATTACTTCCCGATAAAGACGATCTGATAAACTAGCAGTCCGACGCACATATAACTCTAATTCACCCAATTGATCGCCGATATAATCAATACATTCTTGTTTTTGTTGTCGCGCTTGTACTAAATATTCTTTTCCCTCTTGCTCATATAAGTTCTGATCAAGAGATTCTTGCAATTGTTCTAAACTGCGGGAAATTTCTAACATCCGCGACTTTAGAGACATCATCGAATCAGCAAAAGGTTGTAACCAGTTAGCCTCAATCAATGATTCTCCCGCTAAACCCATAATCCGATTCAAATTATCAGCACTTACCCGAACCACACGGTCTTGATTGTTTCCAGTATTTTCTACTTCACGAGTAGCAACTGGGGATGAAGAATTGGGGACTAGGGATTGAGAATTGGGGATAGGGGATTGGATATCAAGTATCTGTGCCTTGTGATTTCTAACTCCCGGTTGTAAAATTGCGGCTACATCATCACGAATATTCCTGAAATCGGTTTGATATTGTCCTAACCAACCTGGTAATTCTGCATTATTCAATTGACTAATACTTTGCAACAAATCCACACCTTGTAACAACAAATCTACATCATTGGGAGTTAAATTAATGGTTTTCTCTTGGGCTGCTACAAAACAATCTTCCATGACGTGGGCTAATTCTACCACTCCATCTAACCCAACAATTCTCGCCGCACCTTTGATAGAATGAGCGGCTCGCATTAATGCTTCTAATTCCTGTACTGATTGAGGCTTGTTTTCTATTACTAATAATCCATGATTGAGGATGGTAACTTGTGCTTCAGCCTCCAACTTGAATAAATCCATCATCGAATCATTATCGCTACTCATCTGTGGTACTTCTACAGGAGTAGGAAGAGCAGGAGGAGAATTATCTATTATCTGTTCCTTTGTGAGTAAATTAGCAATAGTTTTCTGAGTAGTTTGCCAATCCCAAGCGCGATCTTTTATCCATGTATCTAAATTACCTTTAGCTGCTTTACTCATATCCAAAAGTAAATCACTGGCATGAAGTAAGGTATCAATTTCTTCTTCTTTTAAGGTAAGACTTTGTTTTTGAACAGCAATTAAGCAATCTTTTATTAATTGCACTAAATGAGAAGCTGCTTCCATTTCCACAATGCGGGTTGTTCCCCACAGAGAATGAGCCGCTTGTATTCCTTGCTCAATTTCATGCTGAGAAAATGGCTGAGTTTTTAATAAAGAAAGACATTGTTTCAGGATAGTAATATTAGTTTCTACTTCCTGACGAAACAGTTCCAAAATGGTGTATTCGCTCATAAGTATGTGAGGATTGGGGATAGAAGTTTATGAATTACGAATTACAAAATTTTGTGATTGAGGGTATAAAATAATAAATCAGAATCAAGATAATTTATTTTCTTACCTTCCCAGTAGAAAATTCCTTTGGTGTAACCTGCTTCGGATTTGCTAATAACAACGGGTACATCTTGCAATTCGTTGAGGTGAAAGCGGAAAATTCCCTGGACTTCATCTACTGGAAATACCCATTTATCCTCTCCTTGTCCAGCGACAATCATCCGTTGCAGATTAATTGGTTTAACTGGGGATTTAGGTTCTTGATTTGGTTTATTGTTAATATTCTCCTGAGTTGTTTGAATATGTAAAAGATAACTTAGAGAGGCACAAAGTAAGGTTTCCCCACGAATGTTTACCAAACCTAAAAATAATTCGTTGCTGCGATGGGGTAGAGGTTGAATAATGCAAGGATGGGTAACTTCTTGCAACATTTTGACTGGTAAGCCTAATTGCTCTTTTCCGAGTCGAAATATAATGATAGAAACAGCTTCAGCAGTGCGAATAATTGCTTCATTACTGTCGAAAATATGAGGAGTTATAGATGTTTCTTCGAGAATGTTAATCCAGGTTTCCAGATAATCTGCTGGTGGTTCTCTTTCTAATAAACTATCACCCACTGCGGCATAAACTGGACATTCATAGCAATGAATAACGGTTTTCAACTCGCCACAAGTGCGATCGCCTTTTACGCCAATTTTGTTCCAGCAATCATTGAAAATTGGTGGTTCAATATTGACAGTATTTAATATTGAACCATTGTTTTCTTTTCCATTGCTGACATAGCTATTTTCTTTCATCAGCATTGCCTTTATTTATCTAATTTTTGATCTGAAAATGCGAAATTTCTACCCGTAATGATTGCGCTGCTTCTTCCAATTGTTCCAAAGCACCATTAGTTTCTCGCAAAGCATCAACAGTTTGAGCAGAAGCATCCGTTAATTGTTCCATTGCTTCACTAATTTGCGTTGCGGCTTGAGATTGTTCTTCCATACTTTCACTTACTTGAATAAATTGCGGTGGTAGGCTTTGCACCTGATTAATAACTTTACCAATTTGGTTACTAATCTTGTTTACTTGTTTAACACTATTATTTACCGAGTTATTGAATTTATCCATTTCCATGACACCTACAGAAACAGCAGATTGCATATCTTTAACTATTTGCTCAATTTCTAAAGTTGCCACAGCAGTTTGATTTGCTAACCGCCGAATTTCTCGCGCTACTACTGCAAAACCTGCCCCATATTCTCCCGCTTTTTCTGCTTCTATGGCGGCATTTAATGACAAAATACTGGTTTGATCTGCAACTTTGGTAATTGTGACGACAACATTATTAATATTGCTGGCTTTTTTATTCATTATGCCTAATTTAGAAGTAATAGAATTTGTGGCTTCTGTTAATTGCTGCATGGTGTTTTCCATTTCTTGTAATTCATCACGGCTTTCACTTGCACCAGCGGCAGTTAGTTTGGTCATATCTGCGACTTGATCCATCATTTTTACTAAATTTCTGGAGGTAGCAGCAATTTCTTGAGCCGTAGCAGCAACTTCATTTGTAGAAGCTAATTGTTCTGTGACTGTGGCTTCTAATTCTTTCCCAGAAGCGGCAATTTGTGTACTGGAAGTGGTAATTTGTACTCCTGACTGTTGAATGCGGCGAATCAAGGCATTTAAATCCTTGTTCATGGTGTAAAAGGCATTTTGTAATTTGCCAATTTCGTCTTGACTATCTGTTGCTTGAATTGTTGTTGTTAAATCACCACTGGATATTTTTTGGGCAATATTTACCAACTCACCAATCTTAGATGCAACTGTGTAAAAAGCAGTTTGAAGTTTACCTAGTTCGTCTTGTCTATCAGATGATTGCATCTGTTCTAGAGAATTACTATTAGCTATAGATTTAGAAACATTGACTAATTCATTCACCTTTTGAGCAATTGGTTTACTAAAAGCAAATCCAAATACCACAGCAGTTGTCGGACAAACTATTAAACCAATTAATAAAAAAAATGAACCAGTAGCTGCATCTTTTTCCCCTTGTTTATAAGTTTCAATTCCAAATTTTTCATTCAGTTGAATATCTTCAACGAGTAATTTTGTGGCGGCTTCAAATGAGGGGCGGTTATCTTGAGCTTTTTGTCTTAATTGAGCTAAAAAAGTATTTGCTCGTCTAGCTAATCCTATTTCTGGACTATTGGCTTGATTGAGTTTGATTAATTGCAGTTCCTTACCGACAGGGTTGAGAATCCCCAAACTTTCAAACTGTTGATTAATTTGTAGGAATCTTTCATGATTCTTTTTCCATTCATCCCAACGAGCCTGAAAGTCAGTATATAATTTTTGTTCTTCATCACTTTTAGGTGTTGGTTCGTATTCCTTAAATCCTTTATCAATTTGTTTCCAAGCTTGTTTAATTCTTGTTATTTCGGCATTTCTTTCTACTAGGGTAAGTTGATCATTCATTAAGGCTCTTTCTGACGATTCTATCTGGGTTTGTCCTTCGTTAATTTTCCATAGTCCTGTGATACTGGGGATAGTATTTGTACTGAGAGTATTGAGAGCGTTACTGACGCGTGTATTCACACCCCAGCCCACTAAAGCTACAATTAAAACAATTAACCCAATAAATAAAAATCCACTCACTAAACGCGCCTGCAAGCTTAGATTTCTTAGCATAAAATACCCTATTTTTTAGTTTAAATTAAATTCACTGAGTTTAATTATTTCACAATTTGTGTAACCGTTGGAATCTTTGCCGTAAAATATTCGCTTTAATTATATCTCCTCTTTGTTCTTTAAGTAAAATTAAATGTAGTAAAGCTTGAGAGTTTTTTGGATCAAGATAAACTGCTTTTTGAAAGCATTCCTCAGCCTGTAATTCTATTCCTTGTGCTTGATAAATTTCACCGAGTAAAAGATATGCTTCTGCACTGGTTGAATTATCATATAAATAGCTTTGACATTGTGAGAGGGCTTCGTTTAAATTGCCTTCATCTGCTAATTTACGAATTGTGTTTAAATGGTAGTCATGTATTTGTGTTGCTTTTGATAATTGATTTACTGTGTCTAGAATTGGTGTAATTTTAGTGTTATTAATTTGCGAAGTTTCTAATAAAATTGGATGTATTGGAGATTTTGTATTTTCTTTGGGCTGGTAATTACTTGCAGATGAGTAATTGACATTTTCTATATTTGCGAGTTTTTTTTGTCCTAAAAATACACCATCTAAACGAATTATTTCTAAGCCTAAATTAGCTAATTCTCCTGTTTCTGACGCACCAACTAAGATTATTCCTCTGGTTTTTAATAAACAATTTAGACTTTTTAAGGCAATTTTTCTAGACGGTAAATCAAAATATATTAAAACATTCCTACAGAAAATAATATCATAAGATTTTCTATCTAATAAAAATTGGGAATCTAGTAAATTCCCTGGGCTAAAATTAACAGTATTTTTTACCTGATCTGATATTTGATATTCCTTATTTATAGGATTAAAGTAACGGTGTTGAAATTCTAAGTTATTACCTCTAAAAGAATTCCGGCTGTAAATTCCTGTTTTCGCTTTAGCTAAAGATTTTTTACTAATATCAACTGCATCAATATGAAACTGAGTTGGTTGTAAACCTAAATTCAACAATGTCATAGCCAGAGAATAAGGTTCTTCTCCAGTAGAACAAGGAACACTTAATAAGCGCAGTTTACTATGGTGATATCTATTTAACCATTGAGAACGAACATAGTTTGTCAGAGCATGATAAGGTTGACTATCACGAAAAAACCAAGTTTCAGGAACAACTATCAATTCCACTAATTCATTAAATTCTTGGGTTGATGTGTGTAACATCTGTAAATAATCATTTACATTACTGACACTACAGATAGAACAACGAGTTTCTACAGCTTTAACAATTTTGCTAGAACCAATAATATTGGCATCAATGCCGATTTTTTTACGTAATAAGTTCTCAATTTCTGGACAACTCATTTATAAAACCTTCTCCCCCTGTTAATAAGTAGGTATTTTGAACATCAGTAAACAATTGTTCCAAGTGAATGCGCTGAATTATTCCTTTTTCATCCATTAATATTCCACCTAAATATGGTGCTTCTTTCACCCGAATACCGGAATCTACAAAAGCGGTTTCTGGTTTATTTAAAGTTTCTGTAATTCTTTCTGCTACCAATCCTAAATATTGTTGTCCATAATCTTGATGGGGGTAGCTTACCATGATAATACGGGTACTTAGACAAAAGCGGCTAGATGTACCACGAATTAAATGACACAAATCTATAACTGGGACAATTTTACTCCGGTAATTAAATAAACCAGCTACATATTCCGGGACATGATGTACTTTTCTTAAGGCTACTCTAGGGATAACTTCCACTACACGAGAACTTTCGATAGCGTACAAATCTTTACCAACGTAGAAAAGCAGCATTAACATGATATTAGACTTGATGGTAATTGTAAATATACTATTGTATCATGTTCGTTTGAATACTTACTATAATAAATGTCCAGAAAAATTTATTCAAAATATTGAAGTTATATTTTTAGATAATAAGTAGGTGAACAGAAAAAACCGTAGAGGCGGAGCAGCTTCTCAGAGAGTAATATGTAACTAAAAGTAAAATCTCCCAAAATCTCTTCTCTTTTCCCTGTTCCTTTGTCATAACCACAATTTTTAACGCCCACCTACTTATCCAAATTTCATGTGATTAAGGATCTTCTGGAAACACCCATTTAGGTGGTTCTGTCATTTTCTTTCGTAATCTTTCTTCAGCCATTTCTAGCATTTTGTCTAGGGAAGTTTCTTCAATAAATTTTGAAGTTGATTCTCTAAACTCGATATTGGGACATTTATCACCTAAAACGCACCCGTTAACACAGGCTTCAGCACAATTAATTGTTTGCTCCACAGTTAATTCCTCTCTAATTTGGGTATTTTTACCCTGCATAAGCATTTTACTATTATTGGTAATGGGTGATTACCTAATTTTTGTCTTAAACTAGTACACAACGGCGTAAATCAACCAACTATTAAAAATCCCTGAAAAGCAGATTGTATCAGCTTTTTTAATTTTTAATTCTGCCCTGCGGTACTAGTGTACTGTAAGGATTTAACATTCCGCTTTCATCCTACTCCTGAATTTATAGAAAAATGGCTCATGTCCGAATTATTAGCTAACACTGGAACTATTGCGGCGATCGCTACTGCTGTTGTCCCTCAACAAGGTAGTGTAGGTATTGTAAGGGTTTCTGGTGATCAGGCAATGGCCATCGCCCAAACTCTATTTTATGCACCAGGGCGACAAGTTTGGTCAAGTCACCGCATACTTTATGGCTATATCCGTCAACCCCAAACTAAGCAAATTATTGATGAAGCTTTATTATTAATCATGAACGCCCCCCGTTCTTTCACCCGTGAAGATGTGGTAGAGTTCCATTGTCATGGGGGAATTATGGCGGTACAACAAGTATTGCAATTATGCTTAGAAAATGGGGCAAGATTAGCCCAACCAGGAGAATTTACATTAAGAGCATTTTTAAATGGTAGATTAGATTTAACCCAAGCGGAAAGTATCGCCGATTTAGTGGGAGCAAAATCACCTCAAGCTGCTCAAACTGCTTTAGCTGGGTTACAGGGTAAATTAGCCCAACCTATCCGCAAATTACGGGCTAATTGTTTAGATATTTTGGCAGAAATTGAAGCCAGAATTGATTTTGAAGAAGATTTACCACCTTTAGATCAACAAAGAATTATTACAGATATTGATCAAGTAACTGCGGAAATCAGTAAATTATTAGCCACAAAAGATAAAGGTGAATTACTACGAACTGGTTTAAAAGTGGCGATAGTTGGGCGGCCAAATGTGGGAAAATCTAGCTTATTAAATGCTTGGAGTCAGAGCGATCGCGCTATTGTCACAGATTTACCAGGAACAACCCGCGATGTGGTAGAATCGCAGTTAGTTGTCGGCGGAATTCCTGTCCAGGTGTTAGATACAGCCGGGATTCGGGAAACAGCAGATCAAGTAGAAAAAATTGGTGTAGAGCGATCGCATCGGGCTGCTAGTGCCGCTGATTTGGTATTATTGACTATAGATGCTGCCACTGGTTGGACTCCAGCAGACGCAGAAATTTATGAACAAGTTAAACACCGTCCGGTAATTTTAGTAATTAATAAAATTGACCTAATTTCATTAGCAGAAACAGAAAACCTTAAATCCAAAATCCAAAATCCAAAATCCAAAATCGTCACAGCCGCAGCGATAAATCAAGGAATTGATAGTTTAGAAATAGCGATTTTAGAAATAGTTCAACAGGGAAAAGTCCAAGCCGCTGATATGGATTTAGCTATTAATCAACGACAAGCAGCAGCTTTAACAAAAGCGAAAATAGATTTAGCACAAGTGCAATTCACAATTACTGACAAATTACCTTTAGATTTTTGGACAATTGATTTAAGAGGAGCAATTCAAGCGTTAGGAGAAATCACTGGGGAAGAAGTCACAGAATCAGTCTTAGATCGGATTTTCAGTAGGTTCTGTATTGGAAAATAATAGTTAGGCTTAAAGCCTGACTCAAAATGAATTTCCGGTTTTTTCATAAACCTCTTGACTTAACTCCAGTGATATGTGCTATAATCATAGAGTTAAGATTTTTCGGGGTTATAGCGCAGTTGGTAGCGCACCTCAATGGCATTGAGGGGTTTAAGAGGGCTTAAGAGCTAGAAACCTGATTCTTTGGTTAGTTTAATAGAAGTGCCTTCATGCAGTTTGCATAAACTTGCATAGAGGGCTATGAAAGAACTTAAAGTCAGGAAGAATGGTAATAGATGCCTACTCAGGTGGACTTATCAAGAAAAGGATTACAGCCTAACTTGGGGAAAGTGGTCTGATAAAGTAGAAAGGGCAAGGTTAGAGTATTGTGGTAAGTTAATATACCAAGATTGCCTTTTAAATCAATTTGACACTTCCCTGAATAGATATAACCTGTGGTTGCAAGGAATCACTTACTCAGGTAATGGAGGCTCAAAGCCTGCTGAATCCAACTTCCCTCCATTGATTTCCTTATTAGAAGAGCGTCAAGAAGAAACTTACAATAATGCTGATGCTGCTTTAATAAAACTGGTTACTACTTATGGTAAAGAAATTAAGACCAAAGTAGATGCCAAAGCTTTTATGAAATGGCTAGATGTTAGAGGTTTAAAACCTTCTAGCAAGAAGAGATATTTAGCTATTTTGCAAGCAACTAGAAGAGACATATTTGGGGAACTAGAAATAAAGGTTCCTCAAACTCCAATGGCTAAACCATTTACAAAAGCTGAGGTTACAAGGATACTAGCTTATCTTCAGGATAGCAAACATTACTTCATTTACCATGACTTTATACTTCTACTTTTCAACACAGGACTTAGGACTTCTGAAGCTATAGGTCTACAGTGGAAGAATATTGATCTGACCAAAAGAGAGCTGCACATTTATGAGTCTCTTGGTAGGAGTAAAGGTAGTAGTAATAGGCGGGAACGTAAGACTACTAAAACTGGTAAATATAGGGTTGTGCCAATTAACAATAATGTTTATCAAATGTTAATTAAAAGACCTAAAGGAGGTAAGGATGAGTTGGTATTTACTTCTTTAAAAGGTCTAGCAATAGATGACCACACCCTAAGTCAAAGATGCTGGAGAAACACTCTCAAAGCTTTAAATATTGAACATAGGGCTCTATACACAACTAGACATACATTTGTTAGCCACTGTGTTGATAGTGGTTTAACTGTGGCTGAGGTTTCTTCAATTACTGGGCATAACCCTAAAGTGCTTTTAGATCATTATCTAGGTAGTGTTAAGAAACCCCACTTACCTGAATTATGATCTCATATTTCTCTTTTTATCTACTATCAATAAACAAGGAAACACAAAATGGAAAACCCTGCTTTGATAACAATAGTTGAAGAATTAGAGGCTTGTGTAAAAGAACTAGAGGAGGCTATTGGAGATATAAAAGCATACGACACTCAGCTTCAAGATATGCCTGAACTAGCCTTCAAGCTTACTTGTAGTAATTTTAATGATGTTTCTCGCACAGTTTTCAAAAGGCTACAGACCTTGCAAGTAAGAATTATTACTTCTGATGTAGGTTATAAAGCTCCCTAATTTAAATAACCTGATGAATAGTTGAGCTTAGAGTTAATTCATCAGGTTATTTGATAAATCAGTGGGTGATTTGTTTTTTCTCCTTTGCTATTTCTTTCTCAATTTTCTTACTTAGTTTCTGAATTTCTGAATCAAACTTTTCTTGCATTTCAGGTAAGACTTTAAGGACGGCTTCTAAAACTTCTATCTTCTTATCTTCTGACTCCTCTGCAAAGTGTTTTTGAATTGCAGTATTCCAATCATTTATCAAGTCTGGCAGGCTTGAAAATACTATGTTAATTTCATTTTTGATTGGTATTGGCATTGTTAGATACCTGAATAATAAAGTAAGGGTCTTTAATTATTTCCATTATAGAACTAAAGACTTAATTGAAATAACCAGATGAGTCAACTGTAATATTAACTAACTCACCTGGTTTTTGATAAATCAGTGAGCTAACTAAATCAGGTACTTCAAAGGGTACTTATCTGGTGATTACTTAGTATTTAAATAACAAAATATAGTTAAGTGCTGTAGGGTAAATAATTATAAATAGGTAAGTAAAAGTCGCATTCTATAGAAGGAGAACCTGTTATATTTCACTATTTTGGTTGTGACAGCTACCACTTACAGTTGCCAGATGAAGGGTAGGTGGATAGATGAGAGGGGGTAATTTTCATATCACCCACTTTATTCAATTGTTTCCATTTTTTCTATATACATAATAGTTTACCAGTATAGGTAACAGATGTGTATATTTAAAGAGTGGGTTTATCAAGGGTACCAAACTAATGAAACATTTACTAAGTGCATTAATTTCAATCAGTTTACTTTTTACATTGTTACCTGCTAAGGCTCAACAAGTAAAAGGTCAATGTTTTGATATCCCAGAAGAAACTCCTTCAGATACAAAAGTAATCAGGAAGTTTCCTAAGTTTAATTTACAAATGGAGTTACCTGAGAATACTAATGCAGTAATACTAACTAATGGAAGTATCTTAATTGTAGACAGGGGAACCTACAAGTATTTACAATGTTTACAGAATAACCCTAGAGCTTTAGGAAGGCATGTTATAGGGTACTTAATAAGTAAACCCAAGGATGTTAAAAATCTATTAGCTAAAGGGTCTATGAAAGGATATAGATTTTTAATGTATACCCCTGACTATAGTTATATAGCTTTGAGGTTAATCTATAAAGACAAAGCTACAACTGACATTACTGTGTTTGAAAAGTTTAAAGGGGAAGAAAAAGAAACTATGGATTTGTTATATGATCTTAGTCAAAAGGTTGATCTAATAGTTAAGTAGAATTATAGGGTTTAGAGTAGTAGTTAATCTCTAAATTAGTTAGTCTAATTCTAAGTTTATAGTTAGTTAGATTAACTAATTTAGTAATCTTAAATCTTGTACCACACCTTTTCACTATTAAGTGGGGTGATACAGGTTGCCTTGCAACATACCTTCCAAAGGAAGCAGAAAGCTCTTGATTAGCAGCCTCACTAACAGGGCACTTGACTGTTTTAGACAAAAATAAGTAAGCTGAAAGCCTTACTATATGGTAATGAGGGGGGGCTTCATTCTGGCAGCATGGAGATTGAAAGGTTCACTGTAAACTTGGTTAGTGATATTCCCCTCCCCTTCTAGTCATGGAGAAAGATAGATATTTACTAACTTAATGTTAAGTTAAACTAAGTAAATAAGTTTAACTAAGTAATTACTATATAAACTTATACTAACTTGATTATAATATATACTGTCATCACTAACTGATTATATATTAACTAGAAGAAAGGTGGTGACATTTTACAGTTATATCTTTTTTCCCAAAGTAGTAAAAAACCCACCCTCTAGTCTTAGTAGAGAATGAATATTTACTAACTTAATGTTAAGTTAGACTAAGTAAATAGTATATTAATTTATACTAATTAAGTAAATAATTTAAACTAAGTAAATAGTATATTAATTTATACTAATTAAAAAAGATATACTGTCACCACTAACTGACTATATATATACTAGAAGAAAGGTGGTGACAGAGGGGGGGTAACTGGCTAATTACCCCAGGATAACTGGCTAAACCCAGCTTACTTAGAATGATCCTACTAGTTCCTCTTCTAATTTAGCTTCCTTAGTCTGTTTAGCATCTAAGATAGCCATCATTCTCTGATAAGCCTCTAAGTCAGCATAAAAGAAGTAATGTCTAATATTCTCATCTGGGTTAATTTGGTTAGCTTCATTTAAACCTATGTTGTAACCCTCAACAGACCCATAGCTATGGTTAATCCAGTTATATATTAAAATGTCTCCTCTGTTAACTCTCTTTTGCTTACGTACAGCACCTAACCCTAGAACATTTAAAATAGATTGGATGGCTTGAAATGGCTTCTCAACTACATTTGAAGTAATCTTTACCTTTAGTAGCTGCTCAATATCAGACTTATTATATAAAGCCCAATAAGAGAAGGCTGAACCACATACACCAGGATTATGATCATACTCTCTCAGTGCTAAACCAGTCTTAATTGATTCATGATAGCCAATTCTATTTAAGAACTCTGAGATAAGAGCTTTTGTTTTAGTTCTATTTTTAACATCAGGTTCCCAACCTAGCTTTGTTTTATACCAATTATTATCCATTTTAGCCAACTCCTCATTAGACTTACTTAGTAGCTCCATAAGATAGATTGACCTAAAGATAGTTTTTTCATTGTCTACTGCAAACTCTAGATGCTCAGTTAGCCCATTAAGCAATACATGAGTTAGCTTGTGCTTTTTAACACAATTAGCTTCTTGTTGAGATAAAGAACTTGATGCAAGAGTCATCATAGTATACTCTACAGGATTTATCTCAGGGGCATTTAAGATAGCTTGTTTCTCAGTTTCCTTCCTCTGTTGGCGTAAAACTTTACTCTCTTGTTTAACAGCTTCAGCTAACTTGTTATGAGTCTCACTTAACTTAACCTGAATAACTTTACCTTCTGCCTTAGCAGCATTAATAAAAGCAGTATGTAAGTCATTTAAATCTTCATTAGCAGATGCAGTTAGCTTACAGTACATAGTCATAAATGCAGTTTTAGTAATTACTGGCTTATCTTGTGCAGGGTCATAAGAAAAGCACCAATCCCAGTAATCTTCCCCATTATCTTTTCTTTGTTGCACCTCATCAGACATCATATTTAAGAAACCTTGACCAAATGCAGCAATCTCTTTAGCTTTTAATATCTTTTCCCAGTTTGTTTCTTCATAAGCTTTTTTAAAGTTAATCCAAAAGTTAACTTCTCTAACAGTTCTAACCCTTGCAATAGCTTGTAGTAAATCTTTAGAAGTAGAATTAGCTACATTAGCAAATAAGTAAACTTTATCAAAGTAAGGTTGATTAATGTCAACTCCTGTGGATACAGAAGGGCTACAGATGACTCCTTGATACTTTAGTTGCTCCTCATTAACATCTGAAATGAAGTTTGATTGAGTAGTTTGACCTGAGTTTTCTGCATGGATACTTAATAATTGAACTTGATCTTTACTGGTTAAGAAAGCTTCTAAGTCTTTAACTCTACCTCTGCTATCTGAAGCTACAAAGCACTTTAAACCAGCCTTCATATCAGCTAACAACTGAACCTGTAGACTTTCAGCAGTAGAATATTCAATGAAGGTTTTATCTTTTTTATTAAATGTGTTCTCAACCCAAGTCACCTCATCTGAATTAGGGTCAACACCAGCTAAGTGAGCAAAGTAATCTAAAGTGATTGAATCTAAATCAGCATCTAAGAGTATTATTTGTTTAGCGTGATATAGCTTTCTATGTAGAGTATCAATTACCTGCTTTCTTTTGCCTCTCAGAGTGCCTCCAATTAAATGACGTAACACTTGAGAAGCCTCATCAATAATTACTGTAGCCCCTTGATGAACCTCAGAATAGAATAAAGCTGGCAGTGAGTCCAAAGTAATTACCAATCTTGGATTTCTGTAAGCAGAGCTACCCTCTTGATAGTTACCTGCATCATTTCTCTTTGAAATGTCCCCAACTAAAGCAATTCTATGACTGATGAAAAGAGCAGGTTGATCAGCAAAGTTAGCTTTTAACCAGTGGGTCTTGCCACTACCTTTAGGGGATTTGATAGCTACAATCTTAGTGTTGGGGTTGTTTAAAGTTAAGTATTGAGTGTTAAGTTTAATAGTTTGCATATTTATTCAGTTGTAGTATATATAGTTTTTGTAGTATAATATTATTATTCAGGTGAGTATTATATCTAATTTTTGTAGTAAAGGGAAGAGAGTTTTAGGAGACATACTCTCTTCCTTTATTATTAAGCTACCAAAGCTGCTTTAGACGGTACATAATAACCATTCTTCTGAAGCAATCTAATAATAAACTCAACCCCTTTTGGAGTAACTAATGGAGTAATGTAAGATATATTATTTTTAGTTCCTCTAATAGCAGTAAGGTATTTACTCTCAAACTCATACTTAGCGTAAGGTTCATTATTATTCATAAGAACTTCCTTATCTCTCAGGAAGGCAAATAACCTGTTAGGTCCCATATTATCAACACATAAAAGTTTAGCTACTTCACCTATCTTTAAGTTCTTACCAGCTTCACATACAGTATTGTAAATCTCTACCTTGGGAGCCATCTCAATGACTTTATTCTCAGCTTGGGCAGCTAAAGCTCTAGCTTCCCTAATAGCTGCTGCTGATTGTTCTAGTAAGTAAAGAATATCAGTAGGTTGCTGGAGTTGGGCTGCCTTAGCTTCTTTTAACTCTTTCTCACATTGAATATAGTAAAGTCTTACTTCTTTACCTTTAGAAGTACCAGACAGCATAGCTAACTGCTTAAGGCAATCTTTGGTTAGGTAGATTTCTTCAACTCTAGTAGCCCCAATTTCTCGCTTTTCAATTGTGATAAGTGAGGAATAATCTACCCCTTCTTCAAAGTTAGCTGTCAAAGTTCTTTTAGCATTACCCTTAGAAGAGTATTCTAACCACTGCCAAGCATCCTCAAATGGAACTGCAAACTCTTGATCAGATTCAACTGTAGCTTTAATTTGAGATTGAATAGAAAATGATAGGTTAGTCATAGTAGTATTTAGTTATATTTATATAAGTTTGAATTTTTAGGTAGCCCTCATTAGTAAATCAGTGAGGGCTATTTACTTTTAGAATAATTGACTTTTGTAATCTTGAATGTAAGACTTAACTGCTGCTCTTATGATATCTGCGCGGTCTAGCCCCTTGAGATCAGCTATCTTCTGAAGCTCTGCATTGTCACCTGAGTAAAGTCTAATTGAAGTAATCTTATCTAGTTGCATATTAGTTAGTAGTTAATAAGTTATTTGGAAAGTTGTATTTCCTTATCCATCTAATATAACACACTTACTAATAGATTACAAGAGATAAGACTGGTATTAAATGGGCAATTCATAAATCCGCCCCCTCATAAAACACTAACAGTAACTAACCTATAAGAAGGAATAGATGGAAGACTTTAAAACTTGGTAATCTGTAATTCTCTAATTGATTAACTATCAGACAACTCATATTAGTTGTCTTTTGCTATTAAACCTTTAACCTAAAGCACTAAAGATTAGCAAACTAATATTGAATTTGCCAATGAAGCGAACTTACAATAGTCAGCACTAGAGTCAGTTATTTAATAGTCAGCTAATGATTCAGTCAGCTTAGAAATAGGTGGATTAGAAAGTTGTAGCATTTGCAGTATACCATATTACAGCTATCACATATAGTACACTTATGCTATCAATAGTCTTAACCCAAGTTAGCTTGTATCTGCTCCCATTCAAATTGGAATATAGTCCTAATAGCCTGCTGTTTGTTTTGATATTGTAATGAGTAATCTGTACAAAGTTTTCTAAGTTGTGCTGCCTTCATTTGCTTCAACTGTTTCTGTCTGTATACAGTGTTATCAACTTCATCTGTAGAAGCCAATAAAGTCCCCTCACTCTGTTCTTGCTGTAAGTTATCTTCCACTGTGGGATTGCTGTCTAAAGTAGATTCAGTTAATGATGACTCAGCTATTAATTCACCTACTGGTAAATCAGCTAGTGGTTGATCTATTGGTAAGTTAGTTAATGATTCAGTTAATGGTAAACCAGCTAATGTAACTTCAGTATTCTGTTTACTCACTTTACAATAAACTTTCCTTCCTAAATTAAATATTGCTGTCAGTAATAAAAATAGTAATTTAATAAGTCTAAAAATAAACCTGACAGTTGCCTTGAAGTCACTAGCAAACTCTTGTGATTGGACTTCTGTTAATGATTGCTGAAAATATGTATTCATGTTTATTATTCCTGTCTATTGTTGATTTGCTGTTTGTTAATAAAAAAAGATAACTAAATACTGAATCGTTAGTTATCTTATAAACTTAGGGAGTATACACTTCTGTCTGTTTTAATAAAACACTGTTTACTAATTGGTGAAGGATTATTTAGCTAACAGTGAGGGGCTAACCAGGTGACTACTTAAGCTTTTAGTCCTGTTAGTGAGTGAAGCGGATATGTCCTATCAGTGAGGGGCTACAAGAGGTCTTACCACTGAAGCGTTCAGCACTTAGTGAGTGACAAGAGTTCTCCAAAGGTGAGATGCTAAGAGGACTCTTAAAGAGAAAAGAATGAAGCGTGATACTTTTATAAACTTAGGGAGTATACACCCAACTGTTGCTTACTAGCCTATTAGTTTAGCTCATGCTGCCATTGGTATTAGGTACTAACCATTGCTTTCCCTTACTACCGCAGTCATGTACCTAACAGTTACTAACCATTGTTTTCACTGTCAGGTATTACCTAAACTAACGCTTTCAGCAACAGACCATTCAGCTCTCTACCTTAAACTTCAACCCTCTGTGTCTAGGCACTTTTGAGGGGCGTTACAGTTGTAGAGAGGATAGAAGGCTTAAACTTCAACCCTCTGTACCTAAGCACTTCTGAGGGGCGTTACAGTTCCTTCTACAGGCTACAGACTAATCCGCACTGTAGAACATAGATACTTAACAAAGCTAGTCAGCTTCTTAAGAAGTTTTCACTAAGTTAAATACCTATACCTCACACTAGTCAGCCTCCTAAGAGTCTTTCATGTAAGGGCTAAAGTGGTTTCATCTAAACACCTTTTGGTCTTAGGCAGAATAAGAACTGACACACAATCCTACTAAGTAGGCAGAATAAGTTCCGCACACAATCCTAAGACCACTGAATGTTAAGGGCATACTCAATAAAAAAGAGAGAGTTGTTGCTCCCTCTGACACACCTACTGTTTTATACCTCCCGCCATTAGTCACCTGCCCCAGCCCACCCTGTACAGATACACATATATTTAACAACCCAGTTATCTAATTACAAAACTACTTTTACTTTAACTACTATTAATTCATATTTATCATTCATCCCACTTTCCATTAGTTCATTTAATGTATATAATAAACATAAGTAAACTTTTATTTTAGATGGCTACAAAACAAGAACTGCTAGATGCTTATAAAGGATTA
The DNA here is from genome assembly GCA_903848645.1 of uncultured cyanobacterium. GTDB lineage: Bacteria > Cyanobacteriota > Cyanobacteriia > Cyanobacteriales > Nostocaceae > Dolichospermum. The sequence goes on from CAINGU010000087.1 coordinate 231,820, forward strand.
AATCCTTCTGGCAATAGAGAGTTACCTATTAAATTAATTCAGCTAGTAGTAGAGCAAATTAAATCATTTTTACTGGGTGATAGCTATCAAAAGAAAATAAAACTTTTAGCTACCAATCCTGAGCAACAAGCAAATTTAAATTTACAATTAGAGCAGATTAAACTTTATAGTCTATTACAGGATGTTTACCTAGATGTACCTGTTTATGGAGAAACTTATATTGAGGTTTCTGATGGTAAGCTGCGTCATATTAGAACACTTGATGTTGATGACATAAAAGTTGACCCTCTTGACCCTTTAAAGGTTGTTTATCTAAAGGAATCAAGAGAGATTTATGACGCTGTTAATAACAAGTATGTCAAGGTAAAAGTAGAACATTATCTGACTCTACCCACAGAGAATCAGACTACTCTAGATTTATTTAATCTGCCTGATTATAAATATTTTGTTAAGGTTGGTGATGCTGAACCTGTAGAAATGGGTGATCACATTCCCATTGTTAGGTTAGTGAATTCCTTAGATGGACGCACTGCTCAGTCTGCTATTGAAAGATTGATTCACCTTCAGCTTGAATATAATGAAGTCAGGTCAAGAATTAATCTAAATGGTAAACATCATAAACCTCAAGTTTTTACAATTGGAACTTCTGCACCTGCGATTATAGGCAGAACAAATTCAGCACAACTTGAGAGTATAGAGTCACCTACAGGTAGTGCAGCTTTCCAAACAGCATTTACAAATGATGGTGCTTCAATTCTCCATCTTCCTATCAGTAATGCTGCTGCTGAATTGGGTATAACTCCTAAGATTGGTTACTTGCAACCAGTAGACTCACCTTATCTTGAAAGACAAAGATTAATCATTTTACAAGACATTTATTCTTTAACTGGAGTAATGGTTCTTGAGCTACAGAATGCTAGGTCAGCTTCTAGTTCATCTTCTCTTAGTGTCCTTTATGAACCATTAAACCGGGCTACATTAAGTAGAGCTAACTATTTAATTTCAGCTATCAAAACCATATTCCTAGAGTTAGGTATTGATATTCCTTTTAGGGTGGAATTACCTGACATGATGCCTAGAGATTTACAAGATAAGAAACTGCAAATTGAAGCTGTTGTAAATAAACTGATTTCTAGGAAGAGATACCTGGTTGAAGTTGAAGGGTTAACTGAAGAAGAAGCATTAAAAGAACTTGAACAGCTAGATGCAGAAAAGGGATTAAACATTCAGTATTCTGCTGCTTTAACTGACTCTAAAGATAAACCTAATATTGATGACAAAACCTTATTTGAGGATAGTGTAATTAACTGATTATGAGTGAACAGCAAGAACAAACACAGGAATTAGATTTAGGTTTAGAAACAATCATACCCCCTGCTATTGAAATTGACTATGAAGGAGCATTAGCTAAAACTAAACCTGACTTTCAAAGAATGGCTAAACTTCTAGGGATAAAACCAACTGGTAGTACCCAAGAAGAAGTGGAAGCAGAATTAAAAGAGAATTTAGTTCCAAAGATTCAGAATGCCTTACAGGCTGCACTAGCTAAGAATTCAAATACTAATGGTAAATCTGTGGTTACAAAACCTGGGGTATCTGTTAACAAAACTTCTACAGAAGAAGAACGCAAAGTAAAAGCTTGGCGTGGATATTAAATTTCATTTATCTATTTATACATTTTAAAATTATGCAAAACGTAACTTACAACACAGTCCTTTATAGATTTATTGCTTCATCTAATTTAGATGGTTCTATTGTTAACTTAATTACAGCAGTAGACATTCCTGAAGGTGCAGTAGTAGCTATTAATAGTTCAGGTTTAGCAATTCTATGTACTGCCTCTCTTGAGCCTGTGGGAGTGGCTAGATACTCTCGCAAAGCAGGTACTTCTTTAGCAATTGATAATGACTGCATTGTTGAGAACAAAGGCACTTCTCTAGCACTTACACCTGGTACTGCTGTTTATGCTGGTGCTGCTGGTATTGTTGCAGGTACAGGAACTAAGAAAGTTGGGATTGCTTTAACTGCTAACAAAGTTAAAATTTCTGTTTAATTCAAATAATTAATTATTTAAAATATATGACTTACAACACTACTTATTTTGGTGAACTTAGTTCCAATGATGCTGAGTTAGTAACTATTGACAATCAATCTGTTGTATCTATCCTGCGAGAATTAGACCAGGATATGATGTTTTATGGTGACATGAACTCTAGGTTTTTTGGTCCACTGGTAGAAGCAATTAATACTCCTCAGAAAGTTGTCAAATATTATGATGGGGAAACTCTTGAAAGCTTAACTGAATCAGCGCGTCCTACTTCTAGAAATACTGTTTGGGATTACACTCAAGAAATTCCTTATGAAGAGTTTATGACTGCACTTACCCTCAGCAGTAGAGCAGTAAAACTAATGACTTCTGATGAGTTAGCTGGTTATGTACAAGCTAAATTAACCTCTTTCCAAAAAGCTAGGTTTTCTGCATTACGTCAAGCTATCTTTACTAACACTGATAGAACAGTAATTGATAGTATTAACAAGTATCAAACAACTACTATTCCTTTTTATAATAGTGATAGTTCTGTTGCTGCCCCTGCTGTAAATGGCTATACTTTCCAAGCTGGTGATTTACAACATTACAATGCTGTTGCTAGTGCTGGTTCTCCTACTGTGGCTGAGATACGTTCAAAGCTAATTGATAAAATTAGACATCATGGCTACAAGCAATTAGAAATCTGGGTTAGTGACTATGATTATACTCTGGAAGCTTTGAGTGGTTTTGTACCAGCAGAAAATCAAATTGGGCGTAACCTTCAAATTGCTAGTGGTAATGCTTCTAATGACAGAATGAGACAGCTATCTCCTTGGGAAGGTTTGGTAGGTTTTATTAGCAATGTTCCTATTATCAAAACACCCATAGTTCCTGTTGGCTATGCAATCTCTTGTGGGGTTGATGGTGGAAGCAACAAAACACCTTTCCTAAGCAGAATTCCTGCTGTTGCTAGTTTAGCTGGATTACAAACTGATGTTAAATCTAGCTTTGCTTTAGAAAATACAATCATGAGTGATGGCTGGGGTTATGCACCAAATCATAGAGGTGCTTTAGCAGTTCTACAATTGAATGCTACTAGCTATTCTATTCCTAGTAACCTTTAATTAAATTGGAGGGGTAATTCCCTCCTGTAAAACATTATGTTTGCAGATTTAGAAAGATATAAATCACTAGAAAGGGATTTATCAATATCATCAATTGTTAATCAGTTTTCTGGTTTAGTTTATGTTCCAACTATAACTTATCCAAGTTTTCAAAATACTTTACAAACTGCTGGTGCAGTAACCATAAATGTAGATAATGCTACTTGCACTATACAAGGTAGTGCAACTATTTACCCTGCTTATTTCATTCCAGGTTACACAACTGAAAGTGCTTCTTTAGCTGGCAATTATAACAATGTTATAACTAGTAATTCTTTATTTAGTTTGTTTGACAGCGAAGTATTAATAACTCAGTTAAGTCCTACTTACTGGTATCCTAATACTTATCCTGATGCTTCATGGGGTAGACTTAGACAATGCCCTTTTCTTGCAAGTTATTTTTTTGATTTAGGTTCTTCTAAAACTTATGCTGGAACTCTTGATTATTTTCAATATGATGAGTCAGGATTATTTTTATTTAATCTTTTAGAAGTTTATCAATTTGTAAGTGGAGGAATTAATAATAATGTAAATGTTAGAGTTACTTCTGCTAACATGACTTACCAACCATACACTGATAGTAGTGGTGGGATTCAAGCTTTATCTAAAAATACTATTATCAATTATATAAAAAGATTTCCCAATAGGATAATTTAAAATTATGCCAGTCTCAATTACTTGGACTAATTTCTTTAATAATTATTTACGCCCTGCTTTAAATGACACTACTACTAGTATTGTTGATAGTAGCAGAGCTAATTTACTTACATTATTTGTAGTTTCTGATCTTCAAGCTAAAGGTTTAACTGACATAACATCTACTGTATCTAGTGGAGCTATTACCTCATTAGATGCAAATGTGATTGATGCTTGGAACTTAATAGGATTTGGAGTTAAATATTACTTTGTAAATGACCCTGTAGTTAAATATGATTCTGCTTCTGGTACTTCCATTACTAGAGATAGAGAATTAATAGAAAAAGCACAAACAGATTATTTTTTACATCTCAGGGCTTATATTACTATTAACAAATTAGCCACACTAACTGCTGCTGAATTCTGGACTCAACAAGATGTTATAGATTTAATAGCAGGTGGAGCTTCTAAAACTTGTTGTAAGGATAGCTTAGAAGATAAGTTAGCTTTAATTGCTAGGGAAGAACAGAAAGATTTAACTATTGGTGATCAGAAAAGATTAACTGCTATTGAGTTAAAGCAACTTGAAAGAGCTTATGAATTAGAAGATAAAGCTGCATTAATTGAAAAGACTGCTACCAATGGGGCATGGACTTCAGCAGGACAATTTACTGTTTCCTACTTGGTTGATTACCAAACAGAATTAGAAGACACTGTACCTTTATTCCAATTAGATTTAGATAATGATTCCTTTGGTATTCCAACTATTGTAAATGTACAAACTTACAGTGGTGGATTCATTGACACTGCAAAATATAAGAGATTGGATATTGAACTTGTTGCTACGGCTAATGTCAGCTTTATATTAAAAGAATTAGTTGGTCTTACTTGGCAGAATGTTGGTACTTTGACTACTGATAATACTATTGTTAAAAGCTATTCATTGGTTAATACAAATGTCATCAAAGTAGAAGTTATAGGCACTCAAGCTAACACACAATTATTTATCAGAGGAACTTTAAAAGGTTATTAATATGGCTATAGAAATTAATCCAAGTACCCCTTTTAGTCCTATTCCTACTGTTAATGGTATATCTGTTATCTGGCTTGGTAATTGGGATAATGCTAGAGTTTATAGACGCAATGAAGGAGTATTTTATGATAGTTCCAGCTATAGAGCTAACACAAGCACAAGCCAAGAACCTAGTCCAACTGCAACAGATTGGGATTTATTATCTCAAGGAATAGATGTATCTGATATTAACAATCACATTGCAAATACATCTAATCCTCACAGCACTACAGCAGCTCAAGTAGGGGCAATTCCTACATCTGAAAAAGGAATAGCTTCTGGGGTAGCTAGTTTAGATAGTGGAGGTAAAATTCCTGATGTTCAAATATCATCAAGCATTGCTAGGTTAACTAATGTTACTGCTGCTCAAGTTGGTAACACTACTTCTCAATGGAATGCAGATAGAATTCAAGGAGTAAATGTACACACTGCTACTCCTACAAATGGGCAAGTTTTAACTTACAGCACCGCAAATAGTAGATATGAACCTGCTACTCCTTCTGGTGCTAGTAAAATCATCCAAGTAATAAATTCATCTGTTTCTTTTTGGTCAATTTCTACAAGTGGAACTCAACAAAGTACAACTCTTAGTGCTTCAATAACCCCTACCAATGCTAGTTCAACTATTTATATAACAGGAGCATTAACAGGTGTAACAAAAAGTACGTCAGTAAATACTCACTATTTTAGTGTTCAAGTATTTGATGGAACTAATGGATATACTATAGCTATTAATGTTGGTAGAAGAGCCGATGCTTATCCTGAAGCTGTACCTATTATTTTATTCCTTCCTGCTTCAAATACATCTACCAGAACCTATACAGTTAGATGTAATCAAATTGGTGGGGGAATTATATCTACTAATACAACTAACTATTTAACATTAATGGAAATTGCTCCATAAAAATAAATATAATTAATTATGATAAATTATGTATAAAAATATTGTAATTGAAAAACAAATCTCTTCCCTAAATCCTGACACAACTCAAATATCAATTAGTCCTAATGTCCAAGATAAAATAGTTGAACATATACTACTTCAATCAGGTGGAGTAGGTTTAGGATTTATACTAGCTTTTATAGGTTCAGTTTTTATTTCTAAATGGTTAGGTATACCTGAATTTATTAACAGGTGGATGGATAAATTAGATAGTGAAACTGAATCATTACGCTCTTTAGCCAATGCAGTTAATTCACTAGCTGAAGATTCAAAAGATAATCACAATAAATATGTTACTGATCATCAACATATTTTAAATGCAGTTTCAGAAGTAAAAGAAGAAGTTAGAGATATCAAAAGAAAGTTAGAATAAATATTTTCTAATGTGTAATTAGCCTAATATTCTATTTATAAATTATGATATCTCTGGGATGTAGTTATTCAAGAGGTATCTTTTTGCATTCAGCTAGTAATTCTTATAAAGAAAGTGCAGTTTATAAACATAGATATAAGTCAGGTAGAAGACCTGAACCTAAGCGGTGTTCTGTTATTAAAAAAGATGGAACTCAATGTAAAAATAATTTGATGATTGGCTATAACTGTTGTGCTACTCATGGGGGTAAAGCAGCCAAAGCTAGAATCACACATGGTCTACATTCTAAATTAGTTAAAGAAAATAATATGAGAGCAATTAAATCATTATCTGCCAAGGAAAGAAAGGAGTTATTAGCTACTGATTACAGTAAAGAAACTTTATTAGACAATAGCATTATGCTGTCTGATGCCATGATTGGTAGGCTTATTGACCATCAATCAGAGTTAATAGAAAGGTATAACACAGCAATACAGTTAAGTAATTCTCTCACTGATTCTTCTCCAAGAGAAGCGGAAGTAATGACCAATAATATCAATGGTTTGAGTAAAGCTATAACTGATTTATCTAAAGTTATTCAGATTCATCAAGCTCAGATTAATGCTACTTTAAAAACTAGAAAAGACCTCAGAGATAAGAATGAAAATGAACTTACACTCAAGGCTTTGTATGAACAGTTAAGTGTAGACCCCAAAGAATTAATCCAAGATTTAGTTAAAGCATACCTAACATCTAATCCTGAAACTAAGGTTGATGAATTATTTGCTCTTAAACCAGCAGATGTGGAAATTGAATATGAGTTAGGAGATGATGACTAATGGATTTTAACTCTATCCCTTCTGATTTAGAGGGCATCCTTAAGTCAGAAACATTGAGATATCAATTTATTGCTGGTGCTAATGACCCTGTTCTATTTGTTAAGTATTTCCTTGGTGAGAAGGTAAACCATTACTTAAATGAAGTTGAAAGGATACACCCTGAAACAGGTGCAATAGTCAAAGGACATCCTAAACAGAGACAATGGTTAAGGCAAGCTGTAAATGCTCAGGAAGGGGTATTAAAAGCAGGGTCTAGAAGTGGGAAAACTTTTGTTACTGCTCTCATGCACTTATGGTTTTTATTTTATAGAAAAAGACCTAATAGTTCTGTATTTTATGGTGACTATAGTAAAAGGTTTCAATCAATTAACTGTGCGCCTTCTTTAAAGCAAGCAAAGTTAGTTAAGGATGAAATAATCAACCTAGTTAATGATAGCCCCTTTCTGACCAGCATAGGCTTCATTAAACACATTTCTGATGGACAGCAACCTTTTATAGAAACTTGTTTTAATAGTATTATTTGGTTTCAAGCTACTGTTCAAAAGGGTAGATTTATTTTAGGTTTCTATTTAGATATAGCCACATTGGATGAGTCTGCTTCTGAATATGCCCTTGAACATTTGAGAATGAAGATTTTAAATGTCAGGGGTACTGAAGTTAGTGGACGTAAATACTTTATCTCTACTCCCCAAGGTGAAGGTGACACTGCTGGACAGGGTGCTATTTACTTTAGGAAAATGTGGAATGAGTTTAAGGAAAGGAGACTTAAACAGGATAAATCTGTAGTGATTGCTGAGTTCTCCCAGTTTGATAATCCTGTTAACCCTGAAGAAACAATCAGGTCAAATATGGTGAACATGACTCAAGCTCAAGTCAGAGAAGAAGTCTATGGTAAATTTGCTAATTATGGTGCTACTTTCTTTGCGGGTAGTTATCTAGATAAAGCGATTGAAAAGGGTGAAAAGCATATTTGTTTCTTCCCCTATGATGACCCAATTACAGGGAATTGTTTACCTGAACATGGTGCTAGTTTGGAGTTTCCATATCTACCTAAAGGTGGTCCAGGTTCACAGTTCTTTACTGGGGTAGATGTGGCTGGTTCTACTAATGGTGATAGTACAGTTCTGATCACACTTCAGTTTATTGATAGGGAACTAAGAATTGTTGCTTTTGAAAGGATTAGCAAAACTCCTTTGTTTGATCAGAATGGCTGTATTGAGAGGGTTAGGCGTAGGTTAAATCAATTCCCTGGTGAACTTTATTATGATTCTACTGCATTAGCTGGACAGTATTTGAAGGAGTCATTGGAGAAGGAATTACCTGCTGATTTAGCTGAGAAATGTATACCAATTAATAGCACTAAGAAACCTGGTAAGAATCAAAAGCATAATCACAAAACTCTGATGTTGAGTAACTTGGCTGGTTGTGTGGAGAAATCTAAGTTGGTAATTCCTTATGATGAGCAGGACAGGTTAAAGCAACTCAAGACTGAGTTAAGGTTTTATAAACTGGATGATAAAGGATTAGCTACTGATTGTGTGATAGCTTTAGCTTTAGCTGCTTATGCTTGGAAGAGAAGGAGAAGTGCTAATATCTATGGTGATGATTTGTGGGGTGATGAGGAACAGGAAGTAACTGAGTCCTCAATGTTGAGGGCTGCTTAAATATTAGTTTTTATAAACAAATAAGTTAAATTATCTTGAAATGTGAGAAAAATAAATTTATAGAATTTAAAAGGGTATCTAATCATGAAATTCAGCAAGTTAATTCTAGCGGCTTTCTTATTACTCAGTTCATCAGTAGTAATTCCAGTTTTAGCTCAAAACAATATAATAGAATATGAGCGCAGAAGAAGAGGGAGAGACCAAGAACAATTAGATGTTCAAAGCCAAATAGGATATTTTAATGCCTTAGCTGCTGCTGAAGAAGCTGAACGACAAAAACAGTTAACTTTAATTGGAGTTGGTGTATTAATTGCAGGAGGTTTAGGTGGGGTATGGTTCTACAATAAGAAATTTAAATCACCATCATAAGTTCTAATAGTAAGTTCCCAAATGCGATCGCTCACTAACTTGGTAGCTACCTGCATCTGGGAAATAATTTCATACCTTTGTATGACTGTTGATAGCTTGCTTGATTAGCTAGGGCATCTAACCCACACCCTCTATTGTTCTTCTTGTTGTGGTCTTTTTCTTAAATGAAACGTCCAGCCAGAAGTACCTTTTTCTAAAAAATACTTCCAATCCTCATGATATGTTTTCTCATCATAATATGTATACATTGCATAGCCGCATACATCCCAAATTACTCCATCTTCATCAACAAAGTTTGCATAGTTTGTACAATCTACTTGATATCCAAGAGGATCTGATAACTTCATATCTCTGTTATCAATTACAACCAAAGCATCAAAATACTGCCCTTGATATGTAGTACCAGGTTCATTGAAAGGAATAAATGGGGCAGAGTAAATAAAAAATAGAGAACATTTGATTTCTAGTAAATCTTTTGTGTCAAGGATTAACTGAAGATTGATGTTCTTTTGTTTTTTTTTACAGGGGGTGGTAGTCTTTGGGAGCATAAAATTATTTACAATTGTGTTCTATTTGACAATAGCAAGCTCATACTAGGTTGTCAATATAATATAGTGATGAATATGGGAAATAGGCAGTATTGTGAAATACCTTAGTTTTCAATATTGAAGTATGTTCAATATCATGGTTTAAGGATTTTCACTTCAACTTATAATCTTTAACTTCAGGTAACATTTGAGAGGCAGCACCTAATACTTTTGCCATAGCAAGCTTCAGTCTTGGATTTTTCTTGACTATTGCTGCTAATTTAGGTCCCCAAAAACTATATAAATCTATAAAAATACGCCCTAATAAATATTGGGATAAATATTTATCTCTGAAGTGGCGGTACTTAATAACTTCTTGAGCATAAGGTGTACCAAAAGTAGCAGTTACCACAAAGCAATCACTGGAGGAGTTTGGTTGTGAATAACTATTTTTTTGTGAGATACTATTCTGTATAGATTCTATTTTTCCCAATAATTCTTGATGTAATTCTTGGTCTACTTGATCAAATGGGCTTTTTGAGTTTTTAGCACTAATTTTTTCTATATCTTGCTGATTAATATCCAATGCTTTTTTATAACTTTCAATTGCTTTTTCCTTATTTCCTAATTTTAAGTAAAGATCCCCAATATCTCTATACTTACCTGCGTGAGCTACCCCCATATTAATTATGGAAATACAATCTTGAAGAGCTTTTTGGTAGTCTCCTATTTTTATGTAGAATCTCTTTCTGTCTTCATAAGTAAAATAAATATCTGTCTTTAATTCGACAGCTTTGTCATAATATTCACTAGCTTTTTGAATATTGAAATAGGTATAACACTGAGCTGCTTGCCTATAAAGATATGCTGTAGGTTGAGAACTTAAACTAATTAAGTATTCTATATCTTGAGCTGCCCCTTGATAATCTTTAATTGCTAATCTATATGTTGATCTCATTTCATAAAGTGCAGATTCCTTTTCATTTTCAAAAACATATTTAAGTTCGTCTATATCTAAACGAGCATACAAATTGGATTGAAAATTATTAAAATATTGTCTTGTCTCTTGAGTATTTGTAGAGCCTACTTTATTTAAAATATTATTAATTGTAGAAAAAATTAGGGGTAAGTCTACATTTCTTATTGATTCCTGTAATTTGTCAATTAAGTTGGAATTTTCATAAGAATTAGATGAAACACTAGTAAAACTTACATAAATTAAACTTAAACCTTGAACTACTGAATGAAATTCTGGGGTGAGTTTACTTTTGAGTTTACTTTTAAGATTAAAACTGTTTACCATAATTTTGATATCTCTGTATTAAAGAGTATTGAAGAAGAATTCTATTTTTCAGTGCAGAACAATTAGCAAGACTCTTAGAGAGATAAGAGCCTGAGAATGCTTGATTTTAGCAATCTACCCAAGTAAATCTGTGGCTGTAGTTTCCTGAGATACCACAACACATCAGTCTTATTGGCAACAATGTAATGGGCGTGAACTTAATCCCAATCAATCTTTACACTGCTGGTACAAGGGGCGTGAATTTAATCACAGTCAACCCTTGGGTTTTGTAATGATTGCAACCTTTTAGACAATAGCAGGGGTGTAGTTAGGTTGTCAACAAGGACACCTAACCTATTGTGATAATTATCAAGGTTAACTTACTACTTAATATTTCTTAATATAGTTGCCTTGACTTACTTTGCATAAACTTGCATACTATTAGGAGTGAAGGCACTAAAAAAACTAACCAATAAGCCAAAAAGCTTACTGAATTAGGATTTCGGGGTTATAGCGCAGTTGGTAGCGCACCTCAATGGCATTGAGGGGGTCAGCGGTTCGAATCCGCTTAGCTCCATTTTTTTTTACTATCTTAAAAGCTAGTAGTTAAGGCTTTAGCCTTATTTAACATTTAGTTGCGTTAGGATCTTCAAATTCCCCAGGCTCACGAACGAGAAATTGATTTAAAATCACTTTACCTAAAGGATCTATTACCTCTAATCTTACCAATTCGGGTTCAACAGTTTGCCAAGAAACTCGGTATTTATATTTAGCATTAGTCCAAGTGAAAACAGGACGCGCTGTAGTACCAGACGCTTTACCACCAATTAAACAAAGTTTTTTACCTGTTTTGAGGTTTAAGTTTTTGTAGTAATATTGACCTTTAACTTGCCAAAGAGTTAAATGCCAATTACGTGGTTGACCGTACACATCAAAAAATTCCCCCTCTGGAAAAGCGAGGTTAGCTACAGCTTGACTCTGAATGGAAACATCTGCAACTATGGGTAAAGAAAGACCCAAAACTAAAGAAATAGCTATTCCTTCAACTTGCATAATTTATTCTCACCTCAATAAGATTACTTTTCTATTCTTTACAAAAATTGGACTATAGCTCTAACGCGAACAAACGCAGATAATTTAGATATCTGAAATTAAATATGAGTTATCCAGAACCCTTGTAGAGACGTTAAATGGAGCGTCTCTACATTCTTGTTTACCAGATACAGCACTTCCCGGTATTATGAGGTACACCATAAGAGCGGAAACCGCTGTATCTAATTATCTTCTTCTGCTACCAAAACCAGAGGAACGACGACTTGAAGAACGGCCACCACTACCAAAACTACTACCAGAACTGCGTTGTTTAGAGCTAGAGTTACCAGAAGAACGGAGGGTACTACCACCAAAACCAGAACCAGAGGCTCTTCCTCCTGTGGTGGTGCGGGTTGCGCTTCCTGAAGACGAGTTTCTGATGTTTCCTGTCGTGCGGAAAGTAGTGCGATTTCTCACGGCTGCGGGTGGTTCATTGTAGCGAGAACGGTAATTAGAAACCGCTGAATCATAGCTAGAACCATAGCCACCATAACCATTCATGATTCCACCTGACTGATAAACGGGGGGAACATAATATTGAGGTCTAAACAACATACTACCAATAGCTTGACCAGCAATGTTACCAGCCAAAGACCCAGCAAAAGGTGTCCAAAAGTTAGATTCTTGCCGAACAATGACAGTTTCCTTTTGTCCGGTTTGGGGATTAGTTTTTGTCTCGGTGACGTTATGGACGTACTCAAGTTTAAAGTCTTCTGTCAGGTATAAGGCTGGTTCACCATTTTCTACTTTTAGGTAAGTTTTCTTACCTGCTTTGATTTCTTCGTCAGTTAACCTTGCCATTTGTAGCTTTTCTGTGGCAAAGCGTGGGGGTGTGTTGTTGAGTAAAAACAGGGTATATTCACCATTAGCATCGTTGTATGTACCCTGTTGTACTTCATACTGACCATCATTTAACTTTGTGGGAGTAGCAGTTTGACTAACGCCTTTATTTGCAGAATTAGCCTGGTTTCCTCCTCCACAAGCGACAGTTGTTAAGCACAAAGTCAAGGCTAAACAAACGACTGTAAGTTTACGGAATATGGTCTTAATCATTGTGTTCATGTTTTGTGCAGATACTTGTTACAGACTAACGAATAAGTTACAATGGGATCAATTCGGGGTAATACTCCAATAGCTGATCACTAGAAAGTTCATCACCTAACTGGGCGGGTGAGAAATGCACTTGGATAGCGCGGAGTTTATGTTTGTAGTGTAAATTAATTAAGGCTTTTAAGGCTTCTTTTAAGGCGGGGATATTAGCCAAATCAGTTTCTAAATCGGGAACTTCCCCTTCAGCAGCGACTGTAATCATCACAATCACGTTACGGGTGACAGGAAGAGATAAGGGCTGGTTTGAAGCGGTGGAACTAAAATCAAGATTAGCCCCATATCTTTGGGCTGAATCTGTGAATAATTCATTAACAAAATCTCCGGCTTCACCTTCGTCCCAAAAGACATCACCTTCGTTAGCCGCAGAACACCAGTATTCATCATATTGCAGGAAAGTTTGGCAAAGTTGTACCAATTCTTCTCCTAAAACTTCCATATCACCATCAGCATCAATTGCTATTCTGGCACTCCGATTGAGGACACCTAGTATTGGTGCTACTTCCTCTCCATTTAAATGCAAAAACAAACGACAGACAACATAGCGCGTTTTGCCCATCATCCGACTAAAAGTATCACGCATTTTTTCTGGCCTCTAACTTCAGTAGATTATGAAATAATATCCCAATTTATATAGGACTAATATTTGATTTTTGAAATATACGTAGGTGGGCATTGCCCACCCTACAATACTTAAAATTTTATGGCTACGCCACGCAAGCTATCAAAGATCATTGATAATTCCTATGATCAATAGATTTTGAATTAATTCCGCAATGAATTATGGAGCTTGAGGATTTTAGATTGACAACTGACAACTGACAACTAACCAATGTAATAAAATCCTTTGAAAAAATCTAAAATCATGTTTAAATCAGGTATAGTATCTGGTGATTCACTGGAGATATCATCATTATGGTTGTTATTAAAATTATTAATTAGTTTCTTGCCAAAGTGGGGATTTTCATAGATGGTGAGATTATTAGCGTTAGAATTTGTTAATATTATCTGAGTGGGTGCTTTGAAAAAATTTAATTGTTGGGCGACTTTTAAAGTTTTTTTAGTCTCTTCAAATATCTTAGCTTTTCTGATCGCTTCTGCTAAAAGGATGATTAATTTTTTGACCATTTTGATAGATTTAAGATCCTTCTGATTTATAACTTCAGCACGCATCATATCTGCTATAGTATAGAGATTTTTTTTGGTAGCGTTAGCATCTTGAAAGGGAAGAATTGTCATAAAAGCTGTAGGAAATAAAGCTATGTCGTTATCTATGCGGAAGCTTAAAATAGTCATTCGGTTGCTGATTTCTATACTGGGTGGCTGGATTAGGGCTGGATATTCTTGAGTAATTTGATAATAAATCTCAGCCAGAACAAAATTGGCCTCGTAGTCTAGGGGTGAATTAACAATAATGCGGAGGGTTGGTGGAGTGGCATTAAAAAATTCTTTGGCTTCTTCTGGGGTAAAATTTTTTATGATAGAGCGATCGCCATTAGCGGAAAGATCCACCCATTCGCAAGCAATACCCTCTGTTTTTAAGCCAAATCGAGGTGTCCCATGCAGTTTAGCTCCGGTTAAAGTAGCTCCAGATAAATCTGCACCAGTCCATTCTACTTTAATTAATTTTGCCTGGGTTAAATTAGCATGAACAAAACTAGTATTGGTTAAATTGGCATTTGTCAAATCTGCTCCGGTTAAGTTAGCTCCACTTAGTTTTGCACCGCTTAAATCTACCCACCGAAGATTAGCTCCTCGTAAATCTACCCAACGAAGATTAGCTCCTCGTAAATCTGCACCAGAGAGATTAACTAAACACAAGTTAGCCTGTCTAAGTTCACAATCTCTTAAATTAGCGCCACTCAGGTCACAAGCGCCTAATTCTGTGCCATGTAGATTTGCCATTTCCAAATTAGCTTCTCTGAGGAAACATCCTCTTAAATTAGCTTCACTAAGGTTAGCGCGACGGAAATTAACTTGTCGTAATGTGGCTTCTCGCAAATCAGCACCACTAAGATTTGCATCTGATAAATTAGCGCGGGTTAAATCAGCACGAACTAGCTCACTACGCACTAAAGAAGCTCCACAAAGTTGTGCGCGACTCAAATCTGCTCGCACCAAATTAGCAACGTTGAGACTACAGCGGTTGAGAATAGCATCTGAAAGATTTGCACCACTGAGTCGAGCCACATTTAATTGAGCATCAGTTAAATTAGCTTTACTTAAATTTATACCACTTAAGTTAGATACACTCAAATTAGCTTTACTTAAATTTATACCACTGAGATTAACACTACTAAAATTCGATTCTGCTAGGTTCAGACCACTAAAGTCTAATACTCCCTCTGCATATTTTGCTATTAATTCTGCTTCTACAGTCATGAATCTACCCTTCTATTGCCAACTTTTAAGGTTGGACTTGGTAAAGTATCGAGAGTACAAGTACAAATTTAATTTTCAAGATGACGATGAAAATTGGTATTTTAGGACTAGGACTCATAGGCGGTTGTTTAGGTTTCGATTTACGTTCCCAAGGACACTATGTTTTAGGTGTGAGCCGTCGTGAATCAACCTGTGAAAAAGCGATTAACCTCGGTATTGTTGATCAAGCGTCTTTAGACTTGAGTTTATTGGCATCCACCGAAGTTGTATTTATTTGCACCCCTATAGGACTGATAGTCCCTCAAATTCAAGAGTTAATAACTCATTTGCCTAAGACTACTATTATCACTGATGTTGGTTCGGTAAAAACACCTGTGGTTGATGCGGTTTCTCCTTTATGGGAGAATTTTATCGGTGGTCATCCGATGGCGGGAAAAACAGATGTAGGTATAGAAGCAGCACAGCGAAATTTATTTGTGAATCGGCCTTATGTATTAACGCCAGTAGAAACAACACCTAGTCATGTTGTCATAATTGTAGAGGAAATCGTGCGATCGCTCGGTTCTATTATTTACCATTGTCAACCAGAACAACATGATCGTGCTGTCAGTTGGATTTCCCATTTACCTGTGATGGTAAGTGCCTCCTTGATAGCAGCTTGTTTAAGTGAAACAGATCCAGAAATCGCCGAATTAGCCCAAAATTTTGCAAGTTCAGGGTTTCGTGATACGAGTAGGGTAGGGGGAGGAAATCCAGAATTAGGGATGATGATGGCGCAATATAATCGCCAAGCATTATTACATTCACTGCATCAATACCGGGAAAATTTAGACGAATTTATTCATATAATTGAGCAGCAAAAGTGGGAATTGTTAGCAGAAAAGTTTAAATTCAATCAACAGGCTCGTCCTCATTTTGTAGAATAGATCAGTGGTGCGTTACTTATAATGTAACGCACGTAATCATTAAACTACAAAAATCTTATGAAAGTTAGCTAAATTATTAGGTGGAGGATAATAGTGTTAGAAAAATCTTGCTTTTATCAGGAAATTCTCCATAAGGGTAGAGAGGAAGGACGGTTACAAGAACGGCTGTCAAGCATTGAATTAGCTTTAGAAGTAAAATTTGGTATTGCAGGTTTAGAACTAATATCAGAAATCTCCCAAATTTCTAATTTAGAGCTATTAATGACTATTTATAAATATGTCCTCACTGTAAATACTTTTGACGAATTACGGGAACTTATCCAGAATATTCACAATTCTGAACTACATTAAATTATGAATTACTCCTGACTTCTGGGCGGGGAAACCCCGCCCCTACTGACTCCTGACTCCTGGGCGGGGAAACCCCGCCCCTACTGACTCCTGACTCCTGACTTCTGGGCGGGGAAACCCCGCCCCTACTGATTCTGACTTCTGACTTCTGCTGTATTTAAGCTCCCATTCCTGAATACTGCTTCAAACCCCTCCGCCATAAAAAGCGGTTAGCACCTAAAAATATGAGAAACCAACCTATAATTGATAAAAATCCCCTGGTTAAATCCACAGGTAGTCCTACCAAAATACTCGCGGGAAAATTAATCAGATAGGGGAAAGGTGTTAACATCACTATATTTCTCACATCTTCGGGAAAAACATCTAAAGGTGCAATCAAACCCGATAAGAACATAAAAAACAACAACCATAAATTTTCTAAAGCTGCGGCTCTTTCTGTCCAAAATGCAAACATAGCAAAGGTATATTGAATTATAAACCGTAAAGCAAAAGCCATAATTGCCGCCAATATAAATAGGAATAAATTAGTTATATTCGGCAACCAGAAAGCTTGGGGATAGAGAACAAAAAAGAATATTGATAAAAACAATACAAAAGGCATTCGAGCGACTCTTTCAGAAACATGATTCGCAACATGATGCCAAACTGGATCTAGAGGTTGTAATAATTTTGGTGATAGTTTACCTTCTACGACTTCTTTTTCAAAGTCATAAATTACCCAAACCACGCTAATTTGTCTAGCCAGAAAAACAGCGAAAAAATATCGAGCAAAGTCTACAGGCTTAAAACCAAATTTACCACTTTCAGCAGCTTGTACCCAAACACCCATCATGATCATTGGGAGAGAACCAGCTAACACCCAGAATATTAATTCTGATCTATATTCCAGCATATTAGCATAATATACTGACAGTAAAGTCAAGGCTTTTTTAATAAGTTTTTTCATAGTTATTAATGGTTAAATCCTTTTTGAAAAACTCGGCCAATTACCTCTTCTACTGGTGGTTCTGTCACTGTTAAATCTACCACTGACAAATCAGCTAAAATTTGGGAAACCGTGCGGGTTAGTTCTTCTTGTTGCACAATAAATCTCACGGCTCTTCCTTCCACCATTTGCACATCACCATAGGACATAAGTTTTTCTAGTGGTAATGCTTGGACTAACTCCACATAAATTTCTCGATAGGGAGCAAAACTCGCTAATAAGCCATCTAATCTACCATCATACATGAGTTTTCCTTCATGAATTAATAACACCCGTTCACACAAAGCTGTAATATCAGCCATGTAATGACTCGTTAATAATATGGTGGCTTGATAAAGTTGATTATATTCTTTTAAAAAGTCACGCACTCCTACTTGAGCATTAACATCTAATCCTAAAGTTGGTTCATCTAAAAATAAAACTTGGGGACGGTGTAAAAGTGCTGCTAAGAGTTCAACTTTCATCCGTTCACCTAATGATAATTTTCGCACTGCTTGAGTTAGCTTACCTTCTAAAGCCAGCATTTCTGTTAATTCCCCAACTCGTCGCTGAAATTCTTTATCAGAAATATTATAAACTGCGGCATTAATTCGCAGAGAATCTAGAGCGGGTAAATCCCAAATTAATTGCTGTTTTTGTCCCATCACTAAGGTGATTTTTTGTAAAAATGCTTCTTGACGATTAAAGGGAACAAATCCCCCAACTTTGACCGTACCACTAGAAGGATGAATTAATCCGGTGAGCATTTTCAACGTTGTAGTTTTACCCGCACCATTAGGACCCAAAAAACCAACAATTTCCCCAGGTTCAATGGTAAAAGAAACATCCTGAACAGCGTTAATATTGCGATAAGTCCGGCGAAAAAAGTGGGTAATTGTCCCCCATATTCCTGGATATTTCATCGCTATTGGATAGGATTTATTCAGGTTTTCTGCAACGATAATTGACATAAAAAATTTATTTCCTTCTACCTGATAACTTTAAGTTTCTCCCCTTTATTAATGATCGCACAAATGACGAGCAGAAAACCTCTCTCCAGAAGAATTATTTTTTTCTAAATTTTCTAATTCCTGATTATTCTGTAAATAATCTTTTACCCAGTTACAAGCATAATCTAAGTCGTTAGTGGCAAAGATTTGGGGTAAATTCCAGATAATGGCCGTGCGATCATAACTGGCAGAAACTAAAGTTTTGCCATCAGCACTAAAGGCGAAGGAAGACACAGCGTCAAGATGTCGAAACAGTCTAATTATTGGTTTTCCCTCAAGATTCCAGAGTTGAATTGCATTCTCTCCACTACTGGCGGCAATTGTTTTGCCATCCGGGCTAAATTTTAACGAGCCTAAATTAACTTTTGAATTTACTAAGGTTCTTAAAAATTTGCCGTCACGTTGCCATAACTTGATGGTGCGATCATTGGAACTGGATGCTATCAACTGTCCATCTGGACTAAAATTGACATCAAAAACTTCCAAATTATGCCCTTTTAGGGTCTTTAAAAGTTTACCCTCTCGACTCCACAGGCGGATGGTTTTATCATAACTGCCAGTTGCCAATACTTGACCATCGGGACTAAACACTACACGACTAATTGGCTCACTGTGTGCTTTGATATTTTTTTGCAATTGAAAACTAAACGGTTTTTGATGATCTCGTTGCCAAAGCCGCAAAGTTTGATCAAAACTAACTGAAGCCAGAATTTGACCATCTGGACTCAGTGCTATGTCTTCAATTCCCGCAGTATGTCCTGGGAGGGTATCTATCAGAGTGCCATCAATTTTCCAGATTTTGATCGTTTTATCCCAACTCCCAGTTGCTAAATACTGGCTATTAGGACTAAAGATAACAGAGGTGACTCCATTGGCATGGCCTTTAAGACTTCTGAGTAATGTACCATCAGGTTGCCAAAGATTAATGACGTAATCCCAACCTGTAGTAGCGATAATTTTTTGATTGGGACTAATAGCAACTTTTTTTAGATTCCCTTGATGACCTTTTAAAACTGTGAGTAAGGGATTTTGTAACTTCCAAAGTTTAACACTATTATCCAAACTAGCTGTGCTGAGAATCTGACCATCAGGACTCCAAGATATCTGCAAAACAGGTCCTTTATGTCCTGCCAAAGTACCCAAATCTTTACCGTCAAGACTATAAAGTTTCACTATTTTATCCCAAGTAGCAGCAGCAAGGGTTTTATGATCGGGACTAAATGCTATTGCTAAGATTGAATGTCCGGCCTCAATGGTTTTCAGTTTTTTGCCATCAAGACTCCAAAGCTCAATCTTTTGATTATCACCACCTGTAGCCAGCAATTTACCATCAGCAGAAATTGCGAAACAAGGCACACCATCTTGACCACGATTGAAAGTAACTAATTTTTTACCATCAAGACTCCAAAGGGCTGCTTTCCCATCAAAACTACCAGTCACTAATTTCTGACCATCGGGGGTAAACAAAACTTTAGAAATAGTTGTTTGATGCGCTTTTATAGTCGTGAGTTTTTTATTTGCTAACTGCCATATTCCTAAAGTACCTTTATTCATCCCAATTGCTAGTAGTTGTCCATCAGGACTAAAAGCTATACTTTTAACTTCTTCACTAACGGGAATAGTTGCTAATTCTTTACCGTCTAATGACCAAAAATTGATAGTTTTATCAGCACTACCGGAAGCGATGATTTTCCCATCAGGACTAATAGCAACTGCCCAAATTGTGGAATTGTGAGCTTTAAGTTTGCGAATTAATTTGCCATTTTTTGTCCATAACCAAACTTCATTCTGACTAGCAAGCACTACCATCTGGCTATCACGACTCCAAGCTAAATCCCGAATTAAACTCAGATTATTATCTGAGAAACGATTCCATTCCTGCGCTCCATAACTTGCTTGACTGAGAACATTATTTATTTGTTGTTCCAGTTCATGATTATTAATTTTTAAATGGTTTAATTTAATTTTAGCTTTAATCGCATCCTGTAGAGCTTCTAATTCTTGATGGGAATTAAATTCAGCCACTGATGAAGATGCTAGGGCTACAATTTCACTCATCTTTGCTAATTTTTCATTGTGAAGAGATTGACGATATAACCAGAAAGTTATCCCTGTTAAACTAACAGCAGTTAAAAAAGCTGTACTAATTACTCCCAAGATAAGTTTTTGTAAGCGAGCATTTTTTTGTTGTTCCAGCAGTTGAACTTCCATATTTTTGGCTCGTTCTGCTACTAAAATAAGCTCTTGTTCTTGTCGTTCTAATTCTGCACTTTTAGCTAAAAATTGATTATCTAAATTGGTTAAGCTTTTATCCCAAGCCCAAGTTTGAGCATCTGCTAGTGCTTGTCCTCTTAATAAGCGAGATTCATCAACTTGTTGGGAACTTAACCACGCATCAAAAGTTTGCGAGTAGGGACGTAAATTAGCTAATTGTTTTTCTACCCAATCTAAATTGAATACTTTGGCATAAATGCGATTTTTAACAGTTAATAATCCTGCTTGTTTAACTACCAAACCTGAGAGCAATAATTCTATTTGTTCTCTACTATCATCAGTTTGCACTTCTACACCTTGCAAAATTTGCTGATAAATTCCTAATAATCTGCTAACAAGCTGTTGATTATAAAGTAGTCGGTCTCGGATAGTTCTTAAATGTTCTGGTTCGTCTTGAGATTCCCAATTTTTAATAATATATTCATTAACAATATTATCTAGCCAAAACTCTTCATAACCTTTAGCCAAATCTAGATTATAATCACTTATTTTAAAATTAGTAATTAAATTACATAACTTTTGGGTTAAAAAAGGCTGTCCTCCTGTCCAATCTAAAATTTGTTTCATGACTGGGTGGGGATTAGGTATCACTACCTCTAATCCTCTAATTAAAGAATCCACTTCTTGTATTTTAAATCCTTTTAACTCAATTGCCTGACCAATATTAAAAGGTGTTCTTTTCCCATCTTGAATTAAATCCGATGGAGTAGCTACTCCAAAAATTGCAAATGTCAACCGCTGATATTCTGGATCTATAGCTCTTTGATTATAACAGTATCTAATTAAGGCAAAAAAATCATCTACCGGAAAATTTAAACTGAGGATACTATCAATTTCATCTATAAAAATAATTAACTTTTCTTCTGGGAATTGAGTTAATAATTCCCCAATAAACCGACTTAAGTTTTGGACTAAGGAAATATCATCTCCTGTTTGCCACCATGATTTTAAATTGAATTTTCCTACCAGTTTAAATCCTCTCCATAAATCGGCAATTATGCCCTTATACCATTGATTTGGGGTAATATTTTCACTGCCAATATTGGTCATATCAACAGTTGTACATTTAAATCCTTCATTTGCTAAACAATGTTTAGTTCTTACTAACAAGGATGATTTGCCCATTTGACGACAGTTGAGAACATAACAAAATTCACCCTGTTTTAAAGCGTTATATATTTCTATATCTGCTTGTCTTTCTACGTAACTAGGGGCATTGTTTATGAGGCTACCACCGACTTGATATGTATGAGTATTCATAGTATAGGACTAATATTTTATTTTTGAAATATACGTAGGGTGGGCAATGCCCACTGGAGGGGGGGTTTGGTGGGCATTGCCTACACTACTTAGTATTGATTATTCATTATAACCAAATTTAAATTTAGAACTTAAAATAGTGCGATCGCGCCCTAATTGCTTGGCTTGATACAGTGCTTGATCAGCAGCTTGAAAAAATTCTGTGAAAGAAACATCTCCAGAAGGAATGACACAAGCAATTCCTAAGCTTATAGTTAATCTAGCTGTGTTAGTTGATTGAGTTTTGTTTGTTAACTCAGAAATTTTAATTCTCAATAATTTCACTGTTTCTCTGATTTCTTCAGCAATTAATATAGCTGCTCCTGCCTCAGTTTGTGGTAGAATTAACGCAAATTCTTCACCACCATAACGAGCAACTAAATGATCTGGACTTTTGATGACTGAATTAATTGCTTGAGCAACTTGACGTAAACAATCATCCCCACTTTGATGCCCATAAGTGTCATTGTAAAATTTAAATTCATCCACATCAGCTAATATTAAAGATAGAGGTTTTTGGAGGTGTGCCATTCTTTGCCATTCTAATGCTAATCTGTCATCAAAACATTTACGATTAGCAACTTGAGTTAGTTGATCAACATTAACTAAAAATAGCAATTGTTCATTTTCTTGTTTTAATTTTTCGACGCTAGAATCATGATTTTCTATAAGTAAATTTTGTTGGAAAAATAAACGATACATTTCACAAGCAGGTTGATAATTATTACCATTTAATTTAATTAACCCTAAACTATCTAATTTGTAAGCTACATTCGTTGACAAATATATATTTATGGTCGAATAATTCACGATTTTATGATATATCTGAGATGACTCAGCATCTTTTTGCAAGATAGTTAATAACCCTATTAAATATCTGTTATAAATACAGTTATTATTTGCACAATTATCTAGCAGTTCTGGTAAAGAAATTTTCTGTTGATGGAGATAATATAAAGCCTGATGAATTAAATAGGGCTGTCCTCCCACCCAATACATTAAGTTTTCTATAGCTTGACTATCACACCAATCTAGTTCATATCGTCTAGCCAATTCTGTCACTTGCTCGACTGTAAATTCTGGTAATTTCAATGACAAACCAACATTAAACGGAGATTGATTGATATTTAAAGGGATATAAACTTCGGTGGAGTGCAATAATACCAACCGGACTTTTTGCCAAATCGGAGTTTGTTTACCTTGTTCATGCCAATTGCGGAGCAGCAGTAAGAAATCTTGGGCAATTTGTTGATATTGAAAAATATAATCTACATCATTTAAAATTAAAACTAATGGACTTTTAATTTGCTCTAATAAATAACTCTCAAAATAAATTGAAGCACTAACTTTGCTGCCAATTTCCTCATCCCAATAATCATCCAAATGTGATGCAAGTGACAACTGCCGAGCTACATTTACACAAAACCAGCGTAAAAAATCATTCAGGCTCAAAAAAGTTTGGCTATCTACTAGTTTAAAGTCTATAGTAACTATTGAATATCCCTGGGTCTGAGCTTGATGAATTAGCCGTAACATCAAGGAACTTTTACCCATGTACCGAGGTGCTTTAATCCGAATTAAACTCCCTGGTTTGAGTAATTCTCTATAAGCATCGCTTTCAATTGGTGGCCGTTCAATATAAAAACGGGAATTTGATGGCAGTGGATCACCCGGTAAAGTAATATTTTCCTTCATTGTGACTAAGGTATTGATTATTTCTGGTAATTTGCAAAATTTCATAAATTACATAACCAAGTTTGACATAAACAAGTCCTAAATCTACCAAAATATTTTTCAACACAGCAGGATGGGGCAATAGACTGGGCGCAGTCCGTGCGCCCCTACCTTCTGATTTCTGACTGGGCGCGGGCCCTGCGCCTGACAGGTGTAGGTTTTTTACATTGAGATTTATAATAGGGCTAGACTTGGCAGACAAGGAGGGAAAGTGGACAAGGAAGAAGAACAAAGAAGAATTAAAACCCATGAAGATTTAGTGATATATCAAAAAGCGTTTAATGCAGCGATGAAAATCTTTGAGTTATCAAAACAGTTTCCGGTAGAAGAAAGATATTCACTGACTGACCAAATACGTCGTTCCTCCCGTTCAGTTTGTGCAAATTTCGCAGAGGCGTGGAGAAAAAGAAGATATCAAGCATCATTTATAGCTAAATTAAATGACTGTGAATCAGAAGCAGCTCCAAACTCAAGTGTGGCTGAAATTTGCCGTAAAATGCCAATATATTTCTGTAGAGGAAGGAAGGGATTTATATAGTACATATAATCAAGTTTTAAGTGGATTAGTAAAAATGATTAATCATCCAGAAAGTTGGCTAATTGGTAACAAGTGATTATTGCTGCCACAGGGAACATATCGAGCAGAATTTTCCGGTTCTTTCTCTTCAAACTCCCTTGTCTACTTTCCTTCCTTGTCTTCCAAGTCCTGCCTTCACCCAATTGTAAAAAACCTACACCTGTCAGAGGCCCTGCGCCCCTACCTACTGATTTCTGGTTTATTCTGTTTATAAAGTTTGATTGCGATCCCGTGAAAAAAAGGCTCAAATCTGTTAATTGACATATACTGTCACAGAAGACAACCGACCGTTTAGTTATAATGATTAACAACACTTTGAGCCATCTACCAAGAGTTTTAAATTTTACAATAACTCCGTAAATCGGCTATCGTTTTGCAAGGTTTTGAGGATCTGCTTAATTTCCTGAGTCCGGTCTTTTTTAACTACCAGGGTAACATTGCGATCGCGCACAATCACCACATCCTCTAGACCAATAGTCACAATTACATCATCAGGATTGGAGGCATAAACAATCGCTCCATGAGTATCTAAACCAACATGAGTAGCAAGTTCTACATTAGGATTATTATCCTGCTTCAGTAACCGTTCAATAGCATTCCAATCGCCCAGATCATCCCAACCAAATGCCACTGGTAAAACGTATGCTAAACTTGTTTTTTCCATCAACGCATAATCTATACTTTTCTTAGGCAACAGGGGATAAATATCAGGGCCTTGTTGTTCTAGAGGTTCAATAATTTCTGGTGCATGGGTGTGTAATTCTGCCAGAATAACACCGGCGCGAAACACGAACATCCCACTATTCCAGCTAAACCGTCCCGTTGATAAAAAAGTTTCCGCCGTTTCCCGGTCGGGCTTTTCAGTAAAACGGTTAACATGATAAGCCGGCAAGTCATTAAAGCTACCTATCTTTTCACCTTGCTCAATATAACCATAGCCAGTTGAGGGAAAATTAGGTTTAATCCCCAAAGTCACAATCGCGGCTTTCTTAGTTGCTAAATCAGTAGCAGCAGCCAAAGTTAAGGCAAATACCTCTGGGTCAGCAATCCAGTGGTCAGCAGGGAAAAAACCAATAATAGCGTCTTCTCCATAACGCTTTTTAATTTCTAAACTTGTCCAGGCAACAGCAGCAGCAGTGTCTCGTCCCTGTGATTCAATGAGTAAATTTGCAACAGGTAAATCGGGAAGTTGTTCTCGTACCCCTTGGGCAATGGGACTAGAAGTAATTACCCACAAGTTTTCCCAACCGCCAGCGAGTGGTAACAATCGATCAGCGGTTGCTTGTAGTAGGCTTCTAGAGCTACCATCAAGGCTTAGAAATTGCTTAGGTCTGTTTAGTCGGCTCAAAGGCCAAAAACGCTCACCTTTACCGCCAGCCAGAATCACAGGAAAAAATAAATTATTCATGTTGGCATACACATCTAATTCAGAACAATACAAGTGTACATTGATTCAATTTTGGATCTGGGATTATTCCCACGGATAAATGCGATTTATACCCGTCATCTCTGGAATACCCCAAAAATCTCAAATTTCGACTATTCTTACAGTCGCAATATTTGTAACTTGTATATACCCTTAAGGAGTGGTTGAGTGGGGAGAAAATTGTGATTAAACAAGTTCAATGGTCAGAAAATCAGGTAACACCTCAACAAGTACCAGTTTCAGAACAAGAGGTGAAACAGCCACCAGTTCAAAAGTTGGAAAATCAGGTAACACCTCAGCAAGTATCAGCGTCAACTTCGGCGGTGAAACCACAACAATCAGTGAACTCTTCTCGTAATGTCGTTGAATCCGTGGGCGCTATTCCCAACGAACTCTATGACCGCTTAGGCTTATCCGTACCACGCTGGTTATTGTGGGTACTCACCATTGTTTTAGGGATCATCTTATCTGGGTTATTAGTATCAAGTTTGGCACTATGGACTCCTCTATGGAGTAATTTAGACCAAGCGAAAGATGATGATTTCGCTGCTAATAGACAAGATCAGACAAAAATACCTGGAGATTTATGGACTAAGCTTTCTCAGTATAAACTATCAAAACCCATGAACATTTTAATTATGGGTATTGAACCAGTTCTAGGTACTGTAGACGGTTCACCGGAAAGTTTTGCTGGTAAAAGCGATACCATGATGTTGGTTAGACTAAATCCTAGTGATAAATCTATTCGCCTACTGTCAATTCCCAGAGGGACAATGATTGC
Source organism: uncultured cyanobacterium (assembly GCA_903848645.1). Classification (GTDB taxonomy): domain Bacteria; phylum Cyanobacteriota; class Cyanobacteriia; order Cyanobacteriales; family Nostocaceae; genus Dolichospermum. The sequence goes on from CAINGU010000087.1 coordinate 258,619, forward strand.
GATTCCCGAACAGGGATTAACTAAGGTATCTGAAGCTAACGCCAAAGGTGGTCCAGTTTTGGCGGCACGGGTAGTTAGTCGTAGTTTAAATAATGCTCCCATAGATAGATATATCCGCATTTCTACTAGCGGCTTTCGGCAATTAGTTAATCAGTTGGGTGGGGTAGATGTATTTGTCCCCCAAACGATGAATTATCAAGATCAAGCTAGTGGGTTTTCCATAAATTTAGTCAGTGGTTGGCAAAGTCTCAACGGTGAACAAGCAGAACAGTTTGCCCGTTTTCGTGAAGAAGGTAAGGGTGATTTGCCCAGAGTTCAACGACAACAAGCACTCATAACCGCTTTATTGCAAAGCCTCAATAGTCCCACTGTTTTACCCAGGTTGCCTCAATTAACTCGCATTATGCGAAAGTATTTTGATACCAACCTGAAAATGGAAGAAATGATGGCATTGGCAAATTTTTCTGTCAATGTAGAACGGGATCATTTCCAAATGGCCTTGTTACCTGGTACATTTAGCAAATTCAGTCAAGATGCCAATAGCTATTGGTTGAATATGACTGGACAACAAGGCTTATTAAATGATTTTGTTGGGGTAAACGTAACTGGTATTAAACCAGATAACAGACCAGTTTCTATCCAAAGAGTTGCCGTTCAAAATACGACTAATCAACCCCAGCTAACGGAAAAAGTGATTACCTATCTTAAACAGAAAGGTTTTACTAATGTTTACCCAGTTCCAGATTGGCCAGATACCCAACGCCAAACTCAAATTATTGTCCAAAAAGGCAACCGACAACTAGGAGTTGACTTGCAACAAGTTTTAGGTTTAGGACAAATCGAAGTTTCCGGAAATGGCGATTTGGAATCTGACCTCACAATTCGCATTGGGAAAGATTGGAAATAGTCAGTGGTCATTAAGTAGCTTGGCACAATTAAATATAAAACCTCTCTCCAAACCTCTCCCCTACGAGGGGAGAGGCTTTGACTCCCCCTTCCCTGGTAGGGAAGGGGGTTGGGGGGTTAGGTTTATATTATATTTTTTAACGCCCACTTAGTTAGTTAGTGGTTAGTTGGAAAAGAAAAACAACAAGCAACTGACAACAAACAACAAACAATTAACAAATTTATGAACAAGATTTGGTTAAGATTTTTAAGTTTAATTTTTATGTTGGTGGGATTTTGGGTAATTATGAATCCTCAACCAGCTTTTGCTCAAGTTAATACTATTAATTACAATAATGCTAGTTTAGAAAATCGTGATTTTTCTCATACTGATTTAGTTGGGGGAACTTTTGTCGCTGCGGAAATGCGGGGAACAAATTTCCAAGGTGCGAATTTAACTAACGCAATTTTTACCAAAGGCGTTTTATTAAAAGCAAATTTAGAAGCTGCAAATTTAACAGGTGCTTTAGTTGATCGTGTTACCTTCGATAGTGCTAATCTAAGAAATACTATTTTCACAGCAGCAACTTTAACCCGTAGCCGTTTTTATGATGCGGATATCACTGGTGCTGATTTCACTGACGCACTAATTGACCGTTATCAAGTATCCCTACTGTGTGAAAGAGCAAACGGTGTTAATCCGGTAACTGGTATTTCTACCCGCGATAGTTTGGGTTGTAGGGAATAGGTGATAGGTTTCCGCTCTTATGAGGTACAAAGTTGAATCATGAAACTCTTGTAGTGCGGGCATCTTGCCCGCTAGATATGTACCTAATAACACAGGGAAGTGCTGTATGTCTAATTTATTTCTTA
>CAINGU010000088.1 GCA_903848645.1 uncultured cyanobacterium
CCAAAATGAAGTTAATATCTGCTGTATTGCAGAAATTAAAAAAGATGACCGACAAGTTGCTGCCCTATTATTAGAACAAGGACAATCACAATATCAACTAGTATTTGGTTTTCAGATTGCTGGACTGCACAACATCTTACACGAAAGTGAAATTAGTGAATTTGCTCATGCCATTGAAGAAGGGATGAAAGATTTACCAATTGGAGAACGCATCACTTTTTGTACAGGCTGCTACAGTGATGATACCCAACGCCAAACCCAACTTAATGCTTTAGCAAATGATTGTCACCTCAAACCCATTTCCGTTCTTATTCGCAACGAACAACTACGAATAGAAGAATTGAAAAATGCAGGTACACGCCAACAGTGGCAGCAAATAGCCTTTTGTACCTGGACAAGTGATCAACAAGGTAGTTCCCAGCAAAAAGATTTTGTCGGTGCTGTGATTGAAAAATGCCGCAATCTTGGCACTTGGGTAGTAGAATCAATCACAGGCAATAAACGCATATACCAAGAAACATTCTTCAAAAAGCTATTACTGCAAGGCTTTCAACAGGGATTTATTCAATGGGAGGTATTACTAAATACTAAAATTGGCTTAGAAGTCACACCTTGTAGCGCAGCAGATTTATGGCAATGGTTGTGGAATAGATTTAACGAAGGTGCTGCACCTGCCATTCCCCAAGTTATCACCCTAGAAGAAACAGCCACAGGACTACAACTCACAGAAACTGTAACCACAGACAAACACATCTGTACCTTACTAATTGAAGGCACACAAGGGCGCTCTGCAAGTCCTGAACATCGCTCAGATCATGACCGAGTTTATCTCATAGGCAAGGGTAAAGTCTGCGGTGTGATGACAATGACAGATCCGCCACTGGGTTGGACAAATACCCAAGAACAACTCAAATGGGTGTGGAAAATACTGTCTTCCAGTTATGTCCATGATACAGAAGCATGGGTGGAAATCAGTCGTGGTAATGACTTTTTGATTCAAGACAATTTAGCCCGTCAAGCCAAGCAATCTAAAGTCGCCCGCACTGTAGCAATTACTAAAGGACAGGGACGTGATATTGGTGCAGAAATCAAACAAGAAGAATCCTTTGAGGCACAACGGCGGTTGTATGAAGGTACAAAAGCCTTACATTGTGCGCCAGTCTTTTTAGTATACCGTCATAGTGCCGAGGAATTAACTCATGCTTGCAATCTACTGGCTAACAGTTTTGAAACCGCCAAGGTACTTAGAGAACGGAATATTGCTTGGGAAATATGGTTACAAACTTTACCTATCACCTGCAAACGCTTATTACATGATGGTAATTTGAGTGAGCGCCGCTTAACACTTGATACCCAGACAATTGCTGGATTGATGCCTTTGACTATTCCCAAAGATATTGATCAGCAAGGTGTAGAGTTTTTGACTAGTCGTGGTGGTAAACCTATTTACGTAGATTTGTTTCATCAGCAAATTGGACGGGCTTTAATTACAGGTACTTCTGGCTCAGGCAAGAGTGTTTTGGGGTGGCGATTTGCAGAAGAAGCCTTAGTGAACAATATTCCCGTAGTCGGGATGGATATTTCCGCAGGTGGTAACAGCACTTTTAAAACAGCTATTGAACTACTGGGTGAACAAGGTGCATATTATGACATTTCTAGTGGTAGTAGTAATCTGCTAGAACCACCGGATTTACGTAGGTTTGAGAAGCCAGAACGGGAACGACGGATGGAATCTTGGAAGGACTTTATTCGCAAGGCTTTGGTAGCTATTTCTATGGGTAAAGTTGAAAATCCCCATTTAGCCCAAAGAGTAGATGCAATGCTAGTCAAGGCTTTGGATGTGTTTCTCAAAGACGCAGATATGATTGCTCGTTATAACCGCGCTTTTGAGATGGGTTGGCTTTCCGCAGAATGGCAGCAAATCCCCACGTTGCCAGATTTTGTCAAGTTTTGCACCAGAGAACGCCTTAATCTGCGGTCTTTTGAAGAAATTGACCGACAAGCACTGAACCAAATCCAAAATCAGGTGAGTGCATTACTGGCATCGAGGTTAGGGAAAGCCATTGCCCGTCCGAGTACATTTTCCCCTGAACCTGCAATTAAATTCTTTGCCCTGAGTGGATTAACTAACGAACAGGATGCGTATTTGATGGCAATTAATGCCCATACTGCCTGTATCCGTAATGCTTTATCCCATCCCAAAAGTTTGTTTATTGGTGATGAGCTTTCAGTGCTTTTACGTAAAGATGGTTTTGCTCAAGTCATAGGAGAAACTTGTGCTACAGGACGCAAGGAAGGTATTGCAGTTTTGCTTCTATCTCAAGATCCAGACACCATCTGTGATTGTGCAACCGGTTCTCAAATCATGCAAAACATGACATACCGAATTACTGGACGGATTACCAGTACAGGGGTTACTTCTTTCCAGCGTTATCTGGGTTATCCTGCCCAGATTATTAGCCAGAATGCAACTGAGGCATTTTTACCACGTATCAGCGACCTTTATTCTTGTTGGCTTGTAGAAACAGGGGGCAGATTTTGGCGAACTCGCTTTTACCCTGGAGAAATGATGCTGGCCAGTGTTGCTAATAACCAAAATGAACGAGAAGCAAGATCACGGGTAATGGCACAATATCCACCAACAGTAAAAGGTAGACTGTTAGGACTCAAAGCCTTTGCGGATGCGTATATCTTAGCTTTGAAAGAAAACAAAGGTTTTCAACATATTGGACAGGATGTATCTAATGTATCTACTGTGCAAGCTACTCCATTGCTTTCTCAAGTAAATGTTGGTGAACAAGCTGTAAATAGACCTTTAATCGCCAGTTAACAAAGTTGTTTTCTTTCCTGACAAAAGATTCTGAAGTAAAACTTCTATTCACATAATTGACACTGAAATTTACCAACAGGAAGTTTAATTATGAAACTCAAATTCATCTCAATTCAATTCATTAGTTTGCTGTTAGTTCTGAGTATTAACTCAATTAATAAACCAGCCTTAGCTACTACTCAACCTAACAATACAGTAAACGGTAATCAAGTTAGCGGAAACAATATTTTTGTAGAGAATACAGAGAATCAAATTAATAACTTTATTGGAGATGTGAAAAACTTTGTTCAAGAAGACTTGTTCAGTCCCATAACTAATTTGATTAACTCAACAATTGGTGCATTCCAAATTCCCGATATTTCTAAATTATGGAATCAGATTTTGGGAGGTTCAGCCAGTCAAGACCCTGGAGCCATATTATCGGAAATCTTGGAAAATAAAACCAATGGTCAAAGTTCTTACGGTATTCGGGAAGATATTGGTAAGGATACTACCAGAAATATTGTGACTGAAATTGCTAATCAAACAACTTTGAGCCAAACAGCCCAAACGCAAATGGCGCAAGTTCAGCAAGTTACTCAACAAGACACTCAAAAGATTATCAGTTTAGGAGAAGAGTCCCAAACATTAGATGTTACTCAACAAATTTTGCAAAACTTGTCTCAACAAACAGCCCTTAATAGTCAAATTAATCAGCGAATATTTCAAGAAGCACAACAAGCAAGAATTGATAGGTCATTAAACAACACTTTGATTGTACAAACAGCCAAAGAACTGGCAGCTATTAATACTGCTGACCGCCGTAAAAATATAGCCGCTGGTAATGCCATGACTCAACAAGCTGGATTACTAATGATGCCTGGTGGTGTAACTTTGGGTGATGAAAAGTAAATTTGAATTTCAAAATTACCGTTTTTGTGGACTTACGAAAAAGTCTGCCCTGATCATACTTTCTTACAGTTAGTTGATGAGCTTAATTAATATGATGTACCTAATTGCTCAATCACTTCCAGTCACAGGTGGAGAAACTCAAGCTTTAGATATTGTCTCCAGTTCTTTAGAACTATCTCGTGCCACAGTTGAATCGTGGAATTTAGTTTGGCAAGTCAGCCTAGATCCTGTGAAATCTAGTTTATGGTATGGCTTAGTCAAATTAGGTATTACTTTGGGAGCAGCTAGTATCTTGTTTGTGACACTGACAACAGGAAAGGAAATTATTGAAAAACAATCTTGGTCAGAATTAGCAGCTATTTTTGTTTGGCCACTGGTAATTATGATATTTCTTGGTAGTAATGGTAATTTTCTCGCTAAAACCATTTTTTTTATTCGAGGCTTTGCTTATAACCAAGTACAAAATATTCTGCAAATTCAAGTTGGTGAATTAACTTTCAAGTCTGCGATTGCTAATGTAACTATTAGCAGTATTGCTAGACAACAGTTAGAAAATCTTTATAGTGAATGTCAGGGACAAGTTGGTACAGATTTAATTGAATGTTGGAACTCAAAGCAAGCTCAAGCCCAAGCTATTATTACCGCAGCGGAAGAGAAAGCTAAATCTCCACTTCAACCATTGCGAGATTTTGGCAGTTTTATCTGGAGTAGAACCTTACCTGGTCAAATCGGTACTGCTGTGCAATTTGTGAATGACCCAGGGAGTGTGTTTCGAGATACGGCTATTCCCATTATTCGCTTAATTCTTTATGCCCTGCAATGGGGATTTGTCAACATTTTAGAAGCAGCATTATTGCTAACTGCTTTATTTGCACCAATCGCAGTGGGTTTATCACTTTTACCATTGCAAGGTCGTCCTATTTGGGCTTGGTTAACTGGGTTTATTTCTCTATTTGGTGTCCAACTTGGATACAACATTTTAGTAGGTCTAACAGCCGTTGTCTTGGTCAAATCAGGGGCAGCATTAGCATCTGATGTCGCTTTCATGTTTTTCTTGAGTATTTTTGCTCCAGCTTTAGCAGTGTTGATAGCGGGAGGTGGGGGAACAGCAATTTATAATGGTATTTCTGCCAACGTCAAAGGCTTAATTGATATTCTCAGTAGTGCAATTGGTACAGCAACTAGTGTTGCTTTGATTCGCAGGGTTTAAGGGATAATGAACTTTCCAATAAAAATACCGCATTGCTTTTACAGTAGGGAGTTTTTTAGTAAGTGAAAAAGTCGTGTTTATTCGTTAAACTTTGATAATTAATCGTCATAATCATCCAATATTAATTAGGATTTAACTCTTTTGGATTGACTATGTTGTCAATAATTAATCTATATATCTGAGGTGAAATACAACAATTGTCAATTCTTATGGCTCGATTCAAAAATTATGCAAACAGAGGGGAATCAAGAATATCCTGAATCGGGATATATAGCGGTTTTAGATAATATGAAAACACCAAAATTCTTAAATTGCTGATTGTAAAATCATTTCCGCATTGTTTTTAATCTCACTCAACTGCACACCGTTATATTGAACTGGGATAGCTATGGAAATCAAACGACTGCAATCACCACTGCTGCCGGAATCCAAAAATTTATTAGCTATTTGTTTTTTGTGTTTAACGGCATTCAATAGTCTGATATTTCTGTTAATCTTATTCACTGCTTTTAGAGTCAATAAAATGGCTGAACGTAAGACTACCTTTGCTCAATTATTGAATGGTGAAACAATCTACATTTCTGAGCAAGACCGTAACTGGCGCTATCCAGGAGTGATTCAGAAAGTAGTCAGTGATTGGACAACTCTAACATTTAATTGGGATGAAAAACTTACTGGTACTAATCAACCAGACCAAGGTGTTCAAGTTGGTAAAAAAGGGCGCATTCCTACAACGGCTTGGTTTGCTTCTCTACTACTAGAACCGGAATTTGCCAAGGCTTCTTTACCGAAGATTGCTGAATTAGTTCCTACTAGCGTTTTTACAGGACAGATTCGCAGTACAACTATTATCTCCTATCTGTCAGAACCGAGAGCAATAAGATTAGGAGAATGGGAAATAGATATGGTTGCTACTCGCATTTTAGTTGACCGCACCACTGGTAGAGATGAACGTATTTCTTTCAATCGCACATTTACAGTCCAAGCAGTGGAAATTCCCCGTTCTCCGTTAGGAAAAGATGCCCCATTGGTAGAACAGAAAATTTATGAAATGCGCTCATCTGGATTGCAAATTATCAGAATGGTTGAATTTAATCCTCAGCAACGACGTTAAAGATCATGGATTTAAGAAGGAAAAAACTAAAATCATGGACAATTCACATCAAAATCATTCAAATCAAAACCAAGAATTTGACTCCTACGAAAATTCTGCTGATTCTTCTCTAGAATCCCATACTAATAACGGCAATTATCATTCTCACCAAACTGCTATACAAGAGGAAGATATCAGTCCTGAAGACGAGCAAAGATTGGCAGGACATAACCCTACTGCAAATCAATTAATTTCTCAAGAATATCGCTTGAAACAAGATCAAGAAACAGCAATAGAACGACCGTTAGCAGAAAAACCTGGTGTTCGTCTAGTATCAGTAATTACTTTGGTGGGATTGGTTATTGTTTCTGGTTCAACCCTCTGGTTTGGATTTCTGCAACCCAAACCTCCTGCTAAACAAGCAGCGAAAACCGCTAATCCTTCTCCCAGTAATGAACCAGTTTTAGATGAGTCTGCTGACCTTAAAAGCCGATTAGCCTTTCAAGATCAACAGCAACAACTTAATGTCAAACCAGTCTCTGCTACATCTCCGAGTCCAACATCATCAGCTAAACCACAACCATCATCACCAGTACGGACAGTCCGACAGACTATTTCACCGCGCACTACTGCTGTTAGAGTTGCTGAACCTGCACCCAGTCTTAGGCGGTATTCTTCCCCAACTTCGGTAAATTCACCTGTAAATCGTACAGTCCCACGCACAATTCAACGACCAGTACAACAAGCTGAAAATAATGTTGATCCTTTACAGCAATGGAACAAATTAGCTAGTTTGGGACAGTCACAAATCGGTAACTCGACAATAGCCTCAACTCAGGAAAACCCGACAGCAAATAATCAAACTTTCAAAACCTTAAAATCAAGTACACCCAATCCCCAAGAAGCTGAACTACAAACAGTTTTAATTGGTTCTAAAAGTGTTGATACTCAAGCTAACTTAACTCCCGGTATGGTGGGTATCCTCAACCGTACTTCTGCAAATTTAGTCAATTCCAATGTCAGCAGCAATAAGGATGTAGCACTGGGTACTTCTGTTCCGGCTAAAGTGATCATGCCGATGATTTGGGATGAAGGTGGTAAAAATCCCAATGACCGCTTTGCTGTGGAGTTAACTAAACCCCTCAAAGCTACAGATGGCACAGAGGCACTTCCTGTTGGTACTGTTATCGTCGCTAAAACCACAGCCGTAGGTAAAAAGAATAATTTGGTGTCAGCTACTGGTATCGCTTTAGTTTATCCTGACTCCCAAGGTACAGTTAAACAGGAAACGATACCAGTTAGTACGCTATTAATTCGGGGTAACAACAAGCGACCATTGATTGCTCAAAAGCTTAATGATGTGGGGTCAGAAATTGCTCAACAAGATTTGTTAGTGGGATTACTCAGTAGTTTGGGAAAAGTAGGTAGCATTGTCAATCAACCCCGGACTCAATCTAGCACTGTTGTTTCCAATGGTACTTTTAATCAAAATACTGTTTCTAGCACCGCTGACCCGCAAATTTGGGCGGCTGCGTTGGAGGGATTTTTTAGTCCAGTCAGCGATCGCTTGTCGAGACGGTCTGACCAAGCAGTGCAAGAATTATTACAACGTCCTAATATTCAATTTCTACCTGAAGGTACAGAAGTCTCCGTTGTTGTCAATAATTTTTTGCAAGTTGCCCGGTAAACTAACTGCACCCACAACGGGTGGGTTTCTTGGAGGTTGTTATGAAACAATTTACTACTTTTGTTATCACGACTAGCGTATTATTGCTGGGGATAGCAGCACCTATTGTCCAGGCACAAACACCTGCTTATCGCTTTATTGACAGGGATATAGCTGCAAAAACGAGAATTCAGGTTCAAGTTACACCAGGACTGGCTACACCTATTAGCTTTAGTCAAACCAACGAAGCGATCGCCTACATTCTAGTAGCAGATCCTTCACGACTGGTCTACACCACAGATACAGATTTAAAAAGCGGACAAGCTACAACTATCTTTTTAAAAGCAATCCAACCGCTAAAGTTTCCAGGGTCTACCACCACTGCTATCACTAACTTACTTGTTCAAACTGTAGATTCTCAAGGACAAAAGCGACTCTACAATTTTGATATCATTCCCCAACGCAAAAAACCTGGGTATGTCGGTATTCAAATTGCTAATGCAATTCCTGGAAAGCAAAAATTATTAATAGATGAAAATCGTCAAGTTACAGTTGATGATATTGAAGCTGGGCTAAAAATTGCTATTAAACGTGGTTACACTCACAGCAATGACCCTATTGTTCCTAAAGTCCGACAACTTTTAGCTTTGTTACGCACTAATAAAGTTACTATTTCCGAAGCAGCTAAATCTGTTGATGTGCCACTAGAAGTAATTTTGGAATTAGGGAAAATGGCAGTTAATCAACGCTATTGTCAAAAGCTTATTCCTGATTGTTAACTTCAATGTAAAATCAATCAAATCTCCCTTGTAGAGATTTATTGCTAAGTTTTAGGTAAGATAGTTGGATGAAAATTTGGAAGTAGGAGTAAAGTTTTTTGCACTGTAGTAATCCCTATTCCTTCCGTGGATAAAAATTTAGATAAATTACATATACTCTCATCTAGCATTGCTTGCTTAACTCGTTTAATGTATGTTTTACCTAAACCAGTTAATTCTACAATTTCTCTTTCCGATAGTGATGAAAAAGTAATTTTTAGGTTACTAAAGATATCATCAGGTGCATTAGTATCGTACATATATATCTCGATAGGCAATTCACATTGACTCAAATACTTATTCATAATTTCTAAAGATTCGTTTTGGTGAATTCCTCCGTTTTGTGTACCAAGCAGCGGAAACGCAATGGAAGTTATCTCTTTTTCTCTATAGGTATTAACAAATTTTTGTAAGCCCAATTCTAGAAACTCTAATTTTGATGGTTTCTTCCAGTGCTGTTTGGTTGGGAAATTCAAAACCCAACGATGGTCATCTTTATACAGCCACAACTTGCCAATTTCCATCGAGCTTTGCTTGCAAATATCCACATAACGTGCATACATTTCTGGATATCTCAAGCGAAACTCTAATGCAATACCTGCACCCATTACCCCGACACAGTTAACGGTGTTTACCAGTGTTTGACAATTTGAGGTAAATAAATTGCCCTTAATAATTTTGAGGCTCATTTGTATAAATTAACCATTTTTGACCGTTTTCTTGAAACCTGACACTCATCCGAGTATTAGGTTTATATTGTAACTGGAGATGACGAGATGAACTAATATTCATAGATTCTCCAAGGTTAATTCTTGAAATGTCTCTGAACGGTGAAATAATTTCTCTATTAAATGGAGGCTCTTCTGTAAAATTTAGAATTAATTCCCCATTGATATTTCCATATTTATCATAGTTATCAATTTGGACATCAATAAAATTTCCCTTATCCTTAATTGATACATAAGGATTATCATGATAAAATAAACTACCCTCACCAACTATTTCCCGTTCTTTAAATACTCGACTAGCATATTGTGAGTCTGTACCGATGAGGTTTAACAAAGTTTCTTTATCTTGAGTTGTTCGACAAATAATGCTTATATCTTCTAAATTCAACTCAGTAAAATCGAGGTAATTATGAATGATAAATTCTTGTTGAGATGCTCTCAAAAAAGTCTCTTTACCCACTTCCAGTGTAGAGTAGACATGAGCAAAATCAAAACATTGCTCCAAAAAAGTTGTACTGTTACCATAATGAGAGCCTGAAGCCGCAAGATTGCCACTACTAATACCACATTTGCTACCTTGTGTTTCTAGAATTCGCTTCAGATTGAAACAGAAGAAAATGGGGACTGGACAAAGAGCATAAATGTTTCCTCTTCGTTTGCCCAATCCCTCATTGTGCCATTGAGTTGGAGTTTTTGGACGTAGATAGAACCGGGCGAAATTTTTCACATCATTACTGGTGCGAGCTATGAGAGTTGCACCTGCTGAATCATTAAAATTTCGACAAAGATTCCTTGCTAGTAATTTCTCATTTGTGAGAATTGAAACAGCATTTTCAATATGGGTAAAGTGGTATATATATCCTTTCCAAGAGGAATACTGATTATTAAGTCCTGCTTGTAGCTTAAGTGTAAATTCTTCTAATTCTTCTGGCGTTCTATTTAAAGAAAAATCATTTTTTGTACAATTAGTATGGATTTCAAACAAAGGATCATAATCTTTTGTTTCTAGTTCATTTTCAGAAATTTCATTGATATTTATCGGTGGTAAACTTTCTCCTCTTTCAATGATAATTAGTACCATAAGCTCAAGTATGTCTATTATCCGTTTATCATTGGCAAACCAATAAAGCTGCCGATTATCATATAAACTAGATGCTATTTCTTCTCGTTGCTCTCCTTGCAAGAGGTAGATATATACTGCTTTCCGTTGCTCTTCAGTTGTTGCTTCTAGCGCCCATCTAATAATTTCTTCTTTAGAAATACTATCTCTTCTTGAACGACAAGCATAGAATAAATCTAAAGCAGTATCTTTATACTCAGGGTGAAGAATGCGGCTATCTGGTGCAAAATCAACTAACAATTTTTCTTCAATAACAGGGGAATTACTGATTAATAATTGCTGGCATGGTAAATAACTGCCAGCTTGAGATATGAAGTGAACTGTCTCTAAAAAACTCTGAAATTCAGTGAGTTCAGAAGCTACACTAAAGGGATTAAAAAAATCTTTGGAAATGAGACTACCAATATATCTGGCAGAAGATACTCCCACTCTTGGTTGACTATTTCCTATTTCATTTTTTAAGATATCAAGTAATCGTAAGTCACTGATAGTATAACGTTGTTTAATAAAATCTTCCCCTAATAGTTTCTTAACTTCTTCCCATTTCTCACGGGCAATCAGGTTATCCTGATACTTTTCCTGAAAACCAGCCCAGTTAGCAACTTGTAAAAAAGTGTTTTGTTCTGAGAGTTTACCTGTTACTTTGTAGTTAATATTATCAAGTGAGATAAGTTGACGGTGACGACCATATAAACCACTAGGTAAAGATTGACAACGAGTGATGAGATAACCCATAGTGCGATTATCACCTGCCAACATACAACGGATAATATCAATTCCTTCACTTGGGTCTTTTTGCTGCCAACGAACTGCTAACTCCTCCCATAAGAAGTTCCAAAACTCATATTTATCAACATTTGTAAAACCAAAAGCTTCTGTCAACCCCTGCCAATTATCTTCACTAGCACGGAAAAGATAGTCAAGAACTTCTCCTAAATTTTTTCCTATATTTTGTGCTAACTCACGATTACGAACTGAAGATTTTACTAAACTTTCTCGTCCTGTCGTCATGTCAAAGTCAGCATTTAATACAAAATCTAGAAATAGTTTTTCTCTTGTCGGTGCTGTCACCCAAAAAGTTGAAATATTTTTAGGTAAAGCATTATAAAGGCGACCGTTTTGCTCAATAATACCTAAAACTAAAGTAGCTGTTGTTTCGCCGCTGCTTTTTAGGCATAGTAGTGTCGAATCTTGAGTATCATCGGTAGTTTTATATTTACCTGTTTCGACTCCTGAAATATTCAAAACAGCAGCAGGATGCCAAGATAAACTAATTTTTTTATGGTGATGATCAACAAAAGTACAAGTTTTGATGGCTTTGGAAAAAATTAACAGAATATAGGCTACAGATTGAAAGTCCTGAAGTACCTTTTTCCAAGTTACATCCTCTTCAAGAGTTAATTCCACTATTGTGGCATCGGCTAAACCAGTATAGCTTTTGAAATCGCCTCTAAGTTCACTAGCTTTCTGCGGATTTAATCGTGATGGTATAAGTCCACCTTCAACGGTAAAACCTAAATTTTTACTGAGTACGTAAGGTCTTCTAGAAGCAAGGTAGACACTCTTAAATCCTAAACCAAATTTACCTGTTACCCCCTCTCCTTTATCAGAAATATTGAAAGTCAACATCTTCTCTAAGTCACGATCAAATCCTTTATCACGATATTGCTTTTCCGGGTATTCAGGATGTTGAAAGCAACCAATTGGTCTACCTGCATGAATAAATTGAATTTTATTGTCATCAAATTTGATAATAAATTCTTTTCTTCTTTCATCTAACTGTCCTTGTGATGACATTCCTCTCCACTCAATTACTGCATCATCGGCATTTTGAAATAACTCAAAGGGAATACTTTGGCATCGGTAGCCATGTAAATTTATCTTATCTCTCACAGATGCTAATAATTGCTCTCTTACCTGCTCACTTTCTGAAGATTCAGCTTCTAGTAAATTTGAGAGTTGAGAAATAAGATCCTCAATTTTTTGATCAATATTCTCTACAGACCGATTTTCCTGCTTTAATTCTGCTCTCTGGTGGCGACAGTCATCCCAACTTGTTAAAAGGTTTTTAACCATAGGAATGCGTTCATGTGCGCCTAGCATTCTCATTACATAAGGCGCACCTTCTAGTAAAAAGTTTTTTGCTACTTGAATATCAAGTTGATCAGACTCTAGTAAATCTTTCCAAATTTGATTCAGTGATGAGGGCGTTACTTCATAGACTTGTTTTAGGAATATTTTTGTAGATTTCTCTAGAAGATTGACTAACTCTGATGGAATAAACTGCTGAGGTTGAATAGGTAATAATTCTAGTTCTGTGACATCAGATGCAAGTTTGCTAACAAAAAGATGGGGAGGATTTGGGGTATTTACAAGACTGGCTTTAAAAGTACCCCCCATAATAGATTGTACTTCTCTAGTGCGATCGCTTGCCTGACCTATATAAATACGAAAGGAACGATTTTGTATGGCTTGATCCTCAAATAATCTTTGACGCAAGTTTTCTAAGTTTCGTTTACCTAAATAAAGATTAGCAATATCTTTAACGCTTCCTTCACTGCCACATAATAAACTTAAAAACGCACCAATTGGTTCATGAGGACAATACTGTTCCCAAGCTCGAAAATAATTTTGTAGAACCTTAAAGTTTGTTGCGTCTATTGCTGCTTGAGAATGTGGTAACTGAGGTAGTAAATCATTGGTTTGCACATCATTTAAATAAGAGTGCATAATTACTTCTTGATCACTGTTAAGAAGATAAGAATCATCAATATTTTCTCTATTTCCCCAAGTTAATTCATAAGGTATCTGCCACTGTTCCCGACGGTTAAGTAAGCGAATTTTCTCTAGGATTTGTGGAAAAATATCATAATGAACTGCTAATGTTAAATAACTATTAAAAACATTAATTATGCTTTGATTAGGTTGAGCATTTAAAGCAAACAAAGTTTGAAAAACTTTAATTAGTTTTTGTTCATTAAGTTCACCTAATAAATTAGGCAATAAATATTTTTCAAATTGGTCTTGATTAAGTTTTTGAGCAAAATTCCACACTGGGAGAAAACTAACATCAATATTGTTAAATACTTGCAATATTTCATCTAACGGAAACTCATCATTTTCAAATTCTCCCAGTTGATAATCATCTGCTGCTTGTAAAAGTATCCCAATTTCTGATAAAGCTTTATCTTCAATTACAAATAATTCTTTCGTTAACCATTGCCAACAACTATCATGATTCCGATTTTGCTGATTTAATTGTGAAGATGCTATATAAGAACTAGAAACTGTTAGTAACAATTCTTCAATTTCTATTTCTACAGATGGGTAATGAAGAACATTTTCTGGGTAAACAGCATTTCCATCTATATCCGCAAGCCAAGGTTTTGTTTTTAGATATTGGATATTATTGTTAGTGAGTCTTGAATTGACATTAGTAAATAAACTGCTTAAAGCATCAAGAATGATATCAAGATATAAATGAGGTTGAGACTGATTAAGAATAAAATCAATTACATTATTTTCATCCCAACGAGAAAATAGCTTTTTAACGATTTTTAAACTATCATGATTTTGGATGTTTTCAGAGAAAAGTGATACTTCTGTATATTCACATTCACTGATTTCAACTAATGTAGATAAATGTTTATTAATTCCTTTGGGTATAATTTCAATTACTTGCTTTGGAGAAATTAGGCTATCATCTATAATTAGCCATGTTTCTGTTTTTACTAATGTTTCTAATGTTGGGTTTTTAGAAATATCTATATCTGCCAATGCGTCTAAAATTACTAAGCAGAAATTACGCCAATGGGTAAGTGACTTTTGGGGATGAGAAAAAACTTTTTCAATTATATTCTGTGCATTCCAATAAGTAAATAATTTTTTTACCCAACCGTATGCTTGATGATTGTTTATCCAATTAGGCAGACAAATTTCAGTGTATTTGCTATTATCTAAAGTAGAAATTATTTGTTGATGTTTTACTAACTTTATTGGTAATTTGATGATATCTCTTGGTTGTATTGCCTTATTATCTACATTCACCAACCAATGAATATTTTTTAGTTCACTTTCCCATTTATCTTTTTCTGATGCAGACAATTGTTCTATAGCATTTAAAATCAAATCACAATATTTATCAGGATTAGGAAGATTTAAAATTGTGGATATTGCTTCATCAGCAGTCCAAACTGGAATCCAATCTTGGTTTATTTCTTGTCTATTTTCCCGAATTAGCACAATATATTCTTTCAGGCGTTCATCCAGAGTAAAATCTGGATTTTCTAAATATATTTGTCCTGTTTTAATACCAATTAGCTTTCCATTAACTGTTTCATGAAGTTGTAGAGCTTTCCATAAATCTTGATTACTAGGCCATTGGCTAATGTAGCGCAATAGTTCATATCTCTCGGATTGTTCTAGCAAATTACCATCTACACAGTCTGCTCCTAACTCACGAATTAAATCTACAACTTCTTCAGACTGTAATAATTTAATTCCTAATATTTGGCTTTTAGCTGAAGGAATATGTTCAACAAGCAGTGGATCAATTAATCGCCAATCTTCGCCTTGAAGTTGTAAAACTTGTTGTCCTACTTTTTGCCATACTGTACTTTCTGGCGAAGTGATATACAAAGGAGTTGTAATATCCTCGTATTTTTCTGGATTTCCATGCAATAAATAACGTAATTGATTAGACATAATTAATTAACTCCTTTAATAAATTGGCTCTTTGTGTTGAATTAGCTAAATTTGGTTTTGTACCTAAAAGCTGTAAGCAACTTTGAGAATCAAATTTAGGGATAGCTTTAAAAGCACTAGTTTTTCCTAAAATTATAGAAATTTTTGTTTCTATGAAAATTAAATTACATTCAGGTAATGCTGCTTTTACAGCGGTAGCAATAGCTGTTTCATAGTCTCTTTTATCACCTCGAAATAGGAAATATTTTTGCTTGAATTGCTGTAAACCTAAGTATGAGTAAATATAGGTTTTACCTTGTTGATGATTGTAACCAAAGAATAATGGCAGATTTGACACAAGATTTAAAACAACCTCTAGTGAATTAGTCTGCTCAAGAATCTGCTCAACAATTACTTTAGCTACTTTCTGGGTAGTTTCTGCTGTCAATAATTGACTAAGACGAGTTAAAAGAGATTTGACTTGTTCATTGCTCAAAGAACCACTACTAGCAGCAGAGGTTGGCTCAAATAATTCATAAATTAATAGTGGTTGCTCAATATCTAGCTGATATAATTCGCTTAAAACAAGTTGTATAGCTTGTTCATTAAAGGTAACTTGTTTAAGTTTCCACCTTTTTTCAGGATGAATTAATGCAATTATCTTTTTAAGAGCTTCATGAAATTGCTCTTGTTGAAGCTTTTTAATGCCAATGGTTATAAATACTTCTCTAATTAGATTTATTAAGCAGGTTTGAATTTGAGATTGTCCAATAATTTTTTTATTCTGGATTAAAAAATTTACAAAGAAGTTGACATTTTCAGCTTGAGTAAAAAGTAGATTTAAATCTAACGATTTTAAGAAATCAATAATTTCTTGTTCCTGCCAATCTAACGATGTTTCATTTGATAGAAGATTGGGTTTTCCCGTGTGAATTAAATAATGATTTTCTGCTAAATCGCGTAATGCCGGGAAGATTTCCCAATTAGGGGGAATACTAGGCAGCGATTTCACATTGGCATTGATTGGAATGAGTTCCCAAGCACTACGAGATGGTTTAATTCTAAACACCCACTGATATTCGCTACAAATACTCTGTTTATATACTTTGCTTTTGAATAAGTGTGAACGAGAAAATGCTTGAGCAACGTTAGATATATCTTGAGTAGATAAACTATGAATTTTAGTAAAATTCTCAAGAGCAGGAAGCAAAAGTTTTAAAGTTCCTTTAGTAGCCAGCAAATAATTCCACTGAGCTATCATTTCATCTTCATTCGTAGGAGTTTTTTGGATAAATCCACCAGTACGGATTTTTTGTAATCCTTCAATATATTTTCTGCCAGAATCAAGGAAGAAATAACCATGTAGAAAAACTGTATAATCTTGCTCACCTTCACAATCAATTACTT
Source organism: uncultured cyanobacterium (assembly GCA_903848645.1). Lineage (GTDB taxonomy): Bacteria > Cyanobacteriota > Cyanobacteriia > Cyanobacteriales > Nostocaceae > Dolichospermum. Next base: position 16,447 of record CAINGU010000088.1, read on the forward strand.
CATAGGCTTCTTGTTCTGCTCCTTCTGGACTAGAATCATCACTTGCTAAAGGTAGAAAAACCGACCATTGTAGTGTTAATTTCCTTTTATTTCTATTGTTTGGAGATTGCTTGGTAAAAACAACGGCACAATGAGGAATTGATTTATCAGGTATACTTTCTGATTCTGCTGACTCATTAATTGATACTCTTTTTGTCCAATAAGATGACTGTTGTAAATCATCCCAAAAACTATTGGATACGCTTTCTGGATTTTGACCTAGTAGTAATGAAAAGTCATTAGCTGGTAAAATTCGTTCTTTTCCTGCAAACCGGATTCCTGTTGCATCTGCACTAATAATAATTTTACCTTGCAAATCGTGTTCATCTGGCTGGATTATTTCATTTTGTGAATTGGGATAAATGCAACGTTCACAGGGATTATGGCTATCTAAACCCACAGAAAATTCTGGCTGAAGAGAACCACCATCTTTTTCTAACCAATATCTAACATTTCTAATATGACGTAGCAATGGTAATAATTGCCCAATCCTCATTTTCATATCTTCAGGTAGATTGGATTCCACTGACTTGGCATCATTATAATAGTTAGCCAAAATACAACGTTCATCTGCCATTTGCTGACGCAGTGGTATCCATAACAGAAAGTAACTAGATTGAGATTTTACTAAGTTTTGTCGAATCAAGTAATCTTCTATAATCTGCCTATCTTCAACACAAATTTCCCCCCATTCTGGACGCTTAGAATCAAATCCATCATAATTAGCCCAAGGATTAATAAATTCACCACAGCCTTCTTGAATATCATGAGAACGAGCGATATAAAAGAAGGCTTCACAAAAGTGAAAAATACTCTTTTGTCCCAGTCCAAATTTCCCAATTTTACCTTTATCTTTAGCATTAGCATCAATACCAAAGCAAGATATAGCTTCTCTGTCAGATTTACTAAATGTCCCATCATTGAGGAAAAATAGCGCAGGTATCTTTAATAGGGGATGCTGAACTGAATTTCCCAGTTCTTTGACTATGCCAAATTCTAAGGTTGTGGCACGTCCATCATTGGCATTTTGAATTATTTCTTTAATGATAGGAAACCCTTGCTTATATCTCTCCCGTAATAGGCTTTTGATGTTATTAACAATTGTTCCCGGTGGAATTTGATAACCTGCCATAATTAATACTTTTACTGTGGTTGGAAATGGTCAACAATGTTTAATATTTGCCTGATCTTGCTATAGAAATCTAGTTTGATTTTTGAAAATATACTGAGACTTAAAAACTGAAATCTATATCCAACAAGGCTTTCAATACTGTTTTATTAAGTAGGTTGGCGTTAAAAATTGTCGTTATGACAAGGGAACACTATGGCTTACGCCACGTTATTGGCAAGCTTAGGGTATCGCAGGGAACAGGAAGAAGGAAGTTTTGGGCGATTTTACTGTTCTTCACACATTTTGGTTATCTCACCTCCACCTGACTTGAAAATAGATTTTCATCCCTCCTGGTGTACGCAGTTCATGATGGCTACTTAGTGATGTACCCTGTAAAATAATAATCACATTTAAGTTTATTTGTAAACAATTTTGTGAGTTAGTTTAATTGCTAAATAGACAAAAACTGTAATAAAACTTTAGTAAACAACTAAACACTGTTGATAGAGTTTCAGCATAAATACGGTTGTAATTGTGAGTTACTCTAACTCTGTCTCTTGGTGTCAAGTAAATAATAAACCCCTAAACATAGCAGTCATAGCAGGTTTACATATTTTATACTCTATCGTAAATAAATTGTGTCAATTAGCACTACTGAGAGTAAATACTAGGTTATATTGGTTTGTTAATTTATCAAAAGTTTACATAGTCAGATTTTACCTTCCTGAACTATATTTGTGGAAATATTACAGTTTTTATCACAGAAGTAAAAATTGTCACTTTTTATAATAAAGTTGTATTTGCTTGATTAAAGAGCAATGGCAGCAAGAATTAAGAGAAAAATTCCATATTGATGCGGTGGTAGTCCGTTCTGGTACAGCTTCTAAATTAGAACGGGCAATACCTAATGGTTCTCATGTATTTTGCTAAAGCAGAACGCCGTAAAGCTAGTGGTCTGTCAAGCTAAAAATTGTGAATTTGAGGGAAAATAGAGAGGCTATTCACTGTAAATCTCATCCATAAATAGAAAATTGACAGACCACTAGTTTTAGAGTATTAAAGAACAATGAAATCAAACAATTTGGGGAATATAGAACACAAAGATTAGTATTAGAAGCCTGGGATAGAATGTAATTTGTAATTATTTTGTCAAAATCAGGATAACCAGGATTAAAGGATGTACAGGATGTAATTTTGATATTTGTGGTGTGGTGATTTTTTCAACTTAGTCATTTTGTAAAAAGTTAAATAATATTAAAATGATTGCTTAGTTAGATAATTAATTAGTATAATTATTCAATCATCAAAAACTCTACTCTCAAATTACTACATCAAACATCAAAAAATATCCTGTAAATCCTCAAATCCTGGATATCCTGATTCTGACAAAAATATAAATTATGAACAGAGAATATTTAATTAACTTTCTCAAAAAAAACTTAACCACCATTAAAAGTTATGGTGTAACTTCCTTAGCTTTATTTGGTTCTTATGCAAGAGATGAAGCAAAAACTACTAGCGATATTGACTTATTAGTAGAATTTCAAGGAAAAGTTACCTTTGATAAATATATGGACTTAAAATTCTTCTTAGAAGATAACTTATCTTTATCCGTTGATTTAGTCACCAAAAAAATGTTGAAACCTCAAATTATTGATGCTGTAGAGAAGGACGCTATTTATGTCGCGTAGCTTAAAACTTTATTGTGATGATATTTTAATTAGTTGTGATAAAATTCTCCGTTATACTCAAGGATTAGATGATCAGAGTTTTTTTGCTGATGAATTAAGATTTGATGCAGTAATTAGAAATTTACAGGTTATTGGAGAATCAGTTAAACAAATTCCCCCAGCAATAAGAAATAAATATCCAGATATTGAATGGCGCAAAATTGCCGGATTGAGAGATATTTTAGTTCATGCTTATTTTTCATTAGAAGATGAGATTATTTGGGATATTATTCAAACTAAAATTAGTCCTTTGAAATCAGCACTTTTAATTATTATTTCTCAAGAATTTTAAGTTAATGTATTAACTAACAAAAAAATCACGCATCTTGTAAAAACATCTCTTTTTTGACTGAAGCTCTAAACTGGTGCAAATGAGTGTTTCTTATCTGTTCCCGTATGGCTAACGCCACGCTACGCTATCGGAGTTCGGCGAAGGCTCACTCGAGCCGCTGACGCTCACGGCGAAGCCTGTTCCCTTTTTTTGTAAAATCGCCCAAAGCTTCTTTACTCTTGCATGAGTGCCTTTTGCTTTGCCATAGGTTACTGAGCGAAGTCGTTAGCGTAGCGTGGCGTTTAGCCATAGTAACGACAATTTTCAATGCTAAACTACTTATTCCTCCCTCCATAGAGGGTTAATTAACAGTAGCTGAAAAGCTAACAATTACTACCAATTACTCACTTATGATTCCAGCCAAAGTCATCAGCTATTGTGACTATATTGGGATTTTGTTATAAAATACCTTCATGCTACTAGGATTCAAGACCGAACTAAAGGTAAACAAGCAGCAAAAACTACTACTGGCACAACACGCAGGGGTAGCTAGACACGCTTGGAATCAAGGTTTAGCATTGTGTCAACAGGTTCTCATACATAACAAACTTAATTCTGAAGACAAAATTAAATTTCCCACAGCCATAGACTTACATAAATGGTTAGTAGCAGCAGTTAAATCTACCCATCCTTGGTATTATGATGTATCTAAATGCGCTCCCCAATACGCATTAAGATATTTGTCAGATGCCTTTAAATCTTTTTTTAAAAAAGTTAAAGGGTTTCCTAAATTCAAGAAAAAAGGTAGACATGATTCTTTTACTTTAGATGGTGCAATTCATATTGACCATAAAAAAGTTAAAGTTCCCATAATTGGATGGTTAAAAACCTATGAGATTTTACCTTTTGGATATAGACCCAAATCAATCACAATTAGTAAACAAGCTGATAAGTGGTTTATCTCCTGGAAAATAGCAGTACAAACTAGTAGTTCGACTTCCTTCGACTTCGCTCAGGACAAGTCGCTCACTAACCATGAAAACCCTAAAAAACAAGAGTTTGTTGGAGTTGACTTAGGAATAAATCATCTAGCAGTGTTGTCAACTGGAGTTGTATTTAATGGATCAAAAAGTTATAAAAAGTATGAATCTAAACTAGCAAGAATGCAATATTTGAACCGTCATAAACGAGTCGGTTCTCATAATTATAGAAAAGCCCAAATCAAAATAGCGAGACTACATCAAAAAATAGCCAACATTAGGAAAGATACATTACATAAAATCACCACCTATATCAGCAAAAACCACGCGGTTATAGGAATAGAAGATTTGAATGTATCAGGAATGTTAGCTAATGGTAAATTGTCTAAAGCTATAGCTGATATGGGTTTTTATGAATTTCGTAGGCAGTTAGAATACAAGACTCAACTCTCTGGTAGCAAGTTAGTCATTGTGGATAGATTTTATCCCAGTAGTAAAACTTGCTCTAGTTGTGGTGAGAAAAAATCATCTCTGTCATTATCTCAAAGAGTATTTACTTGTGATCACTGTGGGTTTGATAGTGATAGAGATGTAAATGCTGCGATTAATTTAGAAAAAGAAGCGGTCAGGTTGACCGTGTTAGCCTGTGGACTGGATAGTGCCGACACTTTCAGGATGAAGCAGGAAGAAAAAGCTGGCTCTTGTTAGCATTAGTTAGCTTTTTTGTATCGGAATAGTAGAACCATAACTTTCTACAATCAAGATTATTGGATCACATAAATTAAGTAACATACTCATGGATTTTTATCTCTTGCACCGAAGTTTTTATTTTCATAAATTGCTCCTTAATTTCTGCTTGATTTAAATTGATTGCATCTGTATTTATAATCAAATTGACAACATTTGTTAATTCAGCCTGTTGCTTGTGATTAGAAACTTTGAGTTGTGCCAGTTCCTGTTCTCTAGTTGAAATTACCTCATTTAATCGCTCAACTTCTGACGTTAATGGTGCAATTGTTTTTTCTAATTCTGAGTTGATAACTTTTGCGGCTTGCTTAGAAAATGTGTTATTCCAACTGTTTTGAGTGGCTTGTTCTAGTCCCTTTTCTAAATCAGCTATTCGTTGCTCTAATTGCTGGTTTGTGACTTGAAGATGTTGAACTGCGGCTAACTGTTTTTCTGTTTCAATTAACTGCTGAACTAACTTTTCCTTGTCTTGTGTCATTTTTTGAGCGTGTTGTTGAGCAGCTTTTAATTCTACTCCGGCAGCTTGAAGAGCAGCTTCACGAATTTCGATAAATTTACCCAGTTCTGCTTCTGCTTTTTCTCTTTCGCGTTGTGCTAAAGCTTCAGCAATTTTTTGTTCTACCTGTTGTGTAGTAAAAGTCTCTTGTAAGCGAGTTGTTCTACTCTGAGCCTGATTTAGTGGCATTTCCAATTGAATTTGTTCTGGTTTCAATAACTCTTTTGAGAACGACCCTTGGGCAACCACAGAGTCCAAAAGTACCCACCAGCATTCATTGCCATTTACTTCCCACTTGGCGGTAATAATCCCTTTGTAACCATTCCAGATTCCATGATCAACAATGACAATTCGCATCCCCGGCGCAAATTCGGGCGGATCTACTTGTTCGTTACTCGCAGCAGCAACAGTAGTGGAATTAGTTGTTTTTGGACTGGCTTTTGGACTTGTTCCAGTCTTTTCTGTTGTTGCCTTGACTTGTGCGGCTGTTTTCTTGCCAGAATTGACCAGTTCTTTGACAAGGTGATCAGCCACTTTAGTCAGTTGACTAAGGGCAGCAACACTCCAGTTCTGGACTTTTTCTCGCACTAAACGTTGGATTCGCTCTGGCAGTTGCTCAAACCAAGCGTAAATTTTCATGGCTGAGGAGGCAATATAGCGAGATGCGCCAAAATCATTACTCAATAGCCAGGTGTTAAAAACTTGTTTACCATTTGGGCAAAAAGCGATGCAATTGTAGTAAATATCTTGCAATGCTTGACCACTAGCGAGTAAGCCATCAAAAGTCTGACGGACAAAGCCGATAAAGTTAGCTAGGGTAGTTTTGGCTTTGTTTTGCAGTCCGGGGTCTGTAAATTGGTTGTAATCGAAGTTGTAGTTGAGAGCAAAGGGCGCAATTGCATCAGCTTGTCTGTCAATGTATTGTTCTAATTCTTGCTGTGCAGTTGCTGGAATTTCTGCTAGAGCTACCCTAAAACCTTGATCTTGTGTCATCATAGTCTTGACCTCGAAATATATAGTCTTGACCTCGAAATATATAGTTTTGCCTTCAAATAGATAGTCTTGACATCTTTGATGGTTTTGACCGCTATATAGTTTGGACTTCAGATATGAGGTCTGTTTCTGACCCCAACTATTTATTGGGTTTGTTTCTTAAAAGGCGATCGCGATCTTTGGACGGAAGGCGATCGCCTTTTTGCTTTTTATATTATATACCATTCTAGCTATATATATAGCGAAAAGACAATATTTAATTCTAGCTTGCTATATAATTGAGTTTAGATATAAAAAAAACTAGCTATAAATGCCTTAGTGGAGGAAACTATGAGAGAAAACCGAAAAAGGATAGGCTCTCAAAGCATGATTCGTTGGCGACTTAGAATATTAATGGCCGAGAAAAAAATTAGTAATAAAGAACTAGCGGCACTCTCAGATATACACCCAACATCTATCTCAAAGCTGAAAAATACTGATGAGATTGAACAGATTAGCGGTAGAGTTCTGAACAATCTGTGTAACGGCTTAACAAAGGCTTACCGCTCCCGTGGTGAAGATAGAATTATTACACCAGGCGATCTGTTTGACTATACTTTTGATAGTGATGGAAATTATACTGAATCGAATGTCTAAAAATGAATGCAGAACAGAGGACGCACAGGTAGAGCAAATGATTCTTTTTTATGAAGTGTGTCAGCGTCTAAACCATGAAGGTGAATCCATCAACAATTCATGGTTTATCACTTAAACTAGCTTATTTAACAGATATTGATTTTAAATCTATTAAATCTCAATTTGTAGATGCAGGATTTTCTGCTGAAGCTACTATTGAACCAGATGATAATAACCATCCTAATGATATTTTTCAATTAATCACTGGGGAAGATGAAAAAAAATCACAAAAATACTGATATAGTAAATGTTTAAATCAGGAAAATAAAATCATGGAATTTACTGGAACTTGGCATATTTATGAAATGTCCAATTGGGATGAAGAATATTTCAATATGGAACTTCAGGCTTATATTGAAATTGATGAACAAGGAAATGGGGAGTTTCAATTTGGCTTGGTTCATGGATATATTGATGGGGATATTGTTAAAGATGGCAATGCTAACAAATTAGAATTTACTTGGGATGGTAATGATGAATGTGATGAGGCTTCTGGTAGTGGTTGGTTAAAATTGGAAGATGAAAATGAACTGGAAGGAAAGATAAAAATGCATAATGGAGACAGTTCTACGTTGTTAGCAAAACGGGCTTAATTATCTAAATCACAATAGATTATGAGTGACTTTGACAAAGAAGTAGCCAAAATAGAAAAGTATAATCAACCAATATTGGATGGGTTTAAAATATGGTTAGAGAAAGCGAATCTTTCAGCTAAAACGATAAAAAACCACATCTTAAATATTGAGTTTTTTGCTGAATATCTTGTTAGCTATGAACCATTGCAAAAACTTGATGAAGCCGATGATCAAGATGTTTATGATTTTCTATTAAATTATTTTCCACACAAAGCACTGTGGGCATCTGAAAGTAGCACTAAATCTTACATGGGTTCTTTCAAAAAGTTTTTCTCCTACATGGTGGAAACTAATAAAATTAGTCCTGAGATAGAAGCTGAAGTTAAAGAAACTATCAAAGAAGGTAAACAGGACTTTCTTGATGCTGTGAGTGAGTAATTACCAAGATGCCAAAATCCAAAAGTTTTGAAGAACAATATCCCCACATAAACCGTTTTGTAGAAGAACGGGGTTGGATAGAAATTGGAGATAGTGAATATATTGATTCCTTTGTCAGAGCTTATGATTATGGTGGAACAGTTTATGAAGGGAAAAGCAGTTATCCCACTATGGAACTTGCATTACAGGACTTAGATAAACACATCCAAGCCTATTTTGAAGACTTAGGAATCTAAGTAATGACTGAGTAAAAAAGCATATCCTAAAATTAAATTATGAAAGATTTGGTAAATAAAAAGTTTCCTCTAAGAATCGCCGGGGGTACTGAGAAATCAAGCGAGGAAATGCCAAAGTAATTATTGTGTTAGTGTAATTACTGGGAAATCAAGCGAGGAAACCATGAGTCAAAACTTAGCTTTGATGTTGGGGGAACTGCAAACACAAATATATTGGTTGCATGATGCTGAGAAATTTACAGAATTAGCAAATGCCGCCGCTGGTATCTATACGAAACTTGGTTATGTTCAGGAACAGTCAGAAACTGCTGGTAAATTGATCAGTGAAGCCTATCAATTAGCTGATGATGCTGATTTAGCTTATAAAGCAGGTAATTATGATAGAGAAATGCAGTTTTATGATCAAGTTAAAGATAAACTAATTGCAGTAGAAACTATATTAAATTATCAGAATAGTATTGCCATACATCAAATGCAATGGTGGCTGCATTTTCGGCATAAACAGAAATTACAAATTATCATACATTTATTTTTACAACATTTTAAAGCGGTGGGGTTTGTTCATATATTCACTGCCATGAAACTGACATATTATCTAATAGAAATCGGCAGGGTTCACAAACAACGTGATATAGAAACCACCAAACGCAATGCTATAAAATACTGGGTGGAACTACTGAAAACTAAGCCGCCACAGTATCCTTATCTGGGGTGAACTTTTCCCCTAAGAATTGCCAATTGTGTACTGATAATAGGAGATCTCAGAACATAAACACTGAGAAATTCTTAGAGGAAACTTGAGATACGGAGAAGTTCTATTTTCCTGCTACCATTGCTGGCATTAATACAGCATCAATGATATGAATTACTCCATTATCGGCTAAAATGTCTGTTTGCAAAACTGTAGCATTGTTAACTTTAAACCTACCTTCAACGGATTCAATTGCTACTATAGATCCTTCTAGGGTTTCTGCTTCTGCAATCTGTGCCAAGTCATCAGACCTAACATCACCGAATGCTATATGATACATCATCACTTTTTTAAGTTTGTGAATATCTTTTAGCAGAGCTTCTAAAGTTCCTTCTGGTAACAGGGCAAAGGCTTCGTCTGTAGGTGCAAATAGTGTAAATGAGCCTGGACTTTTGAGGGTATCTAATATTTGTGCAGTTTCAGCAGCTTGGACTAATTTATTGCAACTTCCTGTTTTGACAATAGTTCCTACAAGGTCAGCCATAATATTTAGTTAATAAATTAATTTCTTTCATAGTTATAACTAACTTATAAATAGATAAAGGTTGTTTACCTCTATCAAAAGAAAGGTTATCTAGACACGAAGCCGAGATTGCTGCAAAAACCGGCGGTGTAGATGCAGGTAAAGTCCAGGAATGTTTAGGTTTAACATCAAAAATTAACTGTAGTTGCTTTTGAAGAACAGTGGAAATCATAGCCGAAAATTAAACTATGAAAGATTTGGTAAATAAAATATGCACATCGGCAATAGCTTCGCTAATCCTGGTTGAACTCCAACTGGTTTTTCTTAGTCTCACAATTATTGTATATGTAGGTGTGAGCAGATAGTGATCACTTGAAATTGATGGCTAGTACCGCTTCGCGAAAGTCAAAAGTCAAAAGTCAAAAGTCAAAACAAATACAGAGTAGGTTTTTCAGAGATTGGGAATGGTTGGTGTATTTACGCCGTGCTGTACTAGTATTGCTCTTTAGGCAGAAGAAATTAATAACAAAACAAGTCTATTTTGGTGAGAAAACTGTCTGTAGGTTTAAAAATGGCAGCAAATATTCAGGTTTTTTCTAAACGTCTACCACTAATTACTGCTGGAATTTTTTTAGGTTTAGGGCTAGGTGGTTTTGTGGATGGTATCCTGCTTCATCAAATCCTCCAGTGGCATCATATGTTAAGCAGTATTCGTCCCTTGACTACCGATACAAATACGGACGTAAACATGGTGTGGGATGGTTTATTTCATGCTTTGGATTGGGTATTAACTGTAGTTGGAGTAACCTTGCTGTGGCGGGCAGGAGGGCGTGCTGATGTTCCTTGGTTATCACAAACATTTGGTGGTTCTTTGCTCATAGGTGCTGGGTTGTTCAATTTAGTAGAAGGAGTAATTGATCATCAAATTCTAGGTATCCATCATGTGAAACCAGGACCAAATCAATTAGCTTGGGATATAGGTTTTTTGGCCTTGGGTGGGTTGTTTGTTGTCATTGGGTGGATCTTGATACATCAAGAGCGAAATTATGGGAATCAATCTAGTTAATTCAAGTTGATATCTGTAGCCTTGGTTTCTGCCATTAGCCAATTCAGGTAATCCTGATTTCCTTGTTCAATTGGTAAAGCCACCACACAAGGTACTTGATAAGAATGTACTGATTTCACCTTTTCCGTTAGTTCTGCAAATAAATCACGGCGGGATTTCATAATTAAAATAGCTTCTTTTTCTACTTGTAATTCACCTTGCCACCAATAAATACTGTCCATACCATCAATGATGTTGGCACAGGCAGCAAGACGGGTTTCTACTACGGCTTTACCTATATTCAGGGCTTCAGCACGGTCTTTACAAGTGACGTAAACAAAAATAAATTCCATGTTCTGACTATTAAATGGTTCTTATATAGCGTTTCTCGATCTAGTGAGGTACTAGTGTATAGAGTGATAGCCTACAGCCCGACCTAGTAATCGCTTCCCTGTACAGTAGAATCGCAATAACCACTCCTCAATTAATCCAAGCTGCTTGAAAAAATTCGCGTTCACAGAACATAGCATAGCGATATGTTGAGTGAACTACAGACGAATTACTAGCATAATTGTCAACTAAACTTTCTAATTGTTGTGCCAACGGTTGAAACTCGACACTGCTGTAAGTGCGAATCCAATCCGAATACTGATGATTAGGAATACCATTACCCGCTAAACTGGTTCCCAAAAAAGTATACAGACGCATACAGGGGGACATTGCAGCAGCAGTTAAACCCACGTCCCCACCCCAAGCAGTAGCTAACAAAAAGTCAGTGTAGCGTCGGGTGGCAAATCCTGGTTCTAGATCACGCAAATTAACACCCCACTGAGTAGCATAAGCTTCATGCAGCTTGAGTTCTTCCATGACTCCACCAGCTAAATTATGAAAGGTAGTGAATCCTTGCCAGTCTGGTGCTTTAGCTGCGGCAATACTGTAAGCACGGGCAAAAGCTTCTAAGAAAAAAGCGTCTTGTCCTACATAATCAGCAAATTTCTCTTGCTTGAGTGTACCATTCCCAATCCCTTGGACAAAAGGATGCTCCAGACAAGCTTGGGCTAAATCTTGATTTTCCACCCATAATTCACTAGATAAATTCATCAGTTTCCTCACTTGTCAATTCCTCTGTTAACATGAACTACCTCTAGTTAGCTTCGCTTGAACTAGAGGTTTCTGCATCCTCTAGTTTGATATTGGCAGAGTTACTTTGAGATTTTTGACGCTTCTTTTCCCCTAGTTGCCTCATGCTTCCCGCTTTTCTGCGGGTACGTGAAGTAGAGCCAGAAAGATCAGCGTCTGCGAGGTTAGTTCCTAGCCCCGGCAGAGTACCTTTTGCCCAATAAAGCATTACCTCGGCAGCAGCAATATCCCTGTCTTGAACATACCCACAGACACCGCACTCATGCTCTCGTTTATCGAGTGTTTTCTTGTGCTGATTTCCGCATTTCGGACAGGTTTGGCTGGGTTTTACTTGACGGGTGGGGACTTCTACAAATACACCACCAATTTGCTCAACTTTGTATTTGATAGTGCTACGAAGCATCCCAAAACCCACATCAAGAATTGACTTATTTAACCCAGCTTTTTGTTTTTTGCGTTTACCTTTCTTGGCAATACTTGTCATATTCTTAACTTCTAGTTTTTCAGTGGCAATGAAGCTATTACTGCTGATTATTTCTACCGCCACCTGATGTACCCAATTTTGACGTTGGTTAGCAACTCGTGCGACTAGTTTACTAACTTTCGCTTGAGCTTTTTTATACAGCACTTCCCGCAGCCATGAGGTACACTAAAGATAAAAATATTATTTTTTTATGAAAGCATATTCAATCGCTCTCCGAGAAAAAATAGTTACAGCACATATTCAGGAGAAAATATCAATTCGTCAAGTCGCAATTAGATTTAGTGTCAGTAAAAGTCTAGTTCAAAAGCTAGTAAAACAACAACAACTTGACGGGAATTTACAACCAAAACAGCCAGGGAAACCACAGTTTAGTTATCTCATAAATGCTGAAGTAGAGTTAAGAGAACTGGTTGTAGAGAATCATGATGCAACATTAGTAGAACTATGTGAATTATTTGCAGTGAAGACTGGAAATTGGGTGAGTCGAACTGCAATGTGTCGCTCGTTACAAAAATTAGGATTAAATCGTAAAAAAAAAACATTGCGGAGTAGTCTCTTCAGCAACAGAAAGAGTCCAAAAATTAAGAGCAGAATACTGGGAAAAGGTGAAAGATATAGATCCAGAAAACTTGGTATTTTTAGATGAAACAGGGATTTTACTGGGTTTGACAAGAAGTCATGCACGTTCAGAGAAAGGAACAAGAGTATACGAGAAGAAACCATTTTATCGAGGTGCAAAAGTTACCGCAATCGGAGCAATTAGTATTAAAAAAGTAGTGGCATTAATGACGATGAATAACTCAATGGATAGTAAGGCATTTGAGGTATTTATTGAAAAGTTCTTAGTACCTCAATTATGGTCAGGAGCGGTAGTTATTATGGATAATTTACCCGCTCATAAACTAGGATCAATTGTCCCAATGATTGAATCTGTAGGTGCAACCGTTATTTGTTTATCTCCATATTCTCCCGATTTTAATCCAATTGAGTTATGGTGGTCACAACTCAAATCTTTTTTACGTACTTTTGCTCCAACTACAACAGAAATGGTTGATACAGTCATCTCAGTTGCACTCAACTTGATGAATCCTAAACATTTAAAAAACTGGTTTACTAATTGTTGTTATTGTACCTCATAACAGCGGGAAGTGCTGTATCTTCTAGAAGCCTTGATTTTTTTGTTTTTGTTTGGTGCGCGTTTGCGTCTCTTCTCCTTAGAAGCTTTTTTGATTTTGTATTCAGCATTCCTCAAAAATTTAGGAGCATCAATTTGTTGATGATTCTCCCCATCGGTAATTGATAATGCTGATTTACAACCTAAGTCAATCCCTAATGCACCAATAGGTAAAGTCTCTGGTTTTAGGCCTTGATCTAAAACATTAACTGTTATAGAGGCATACCATTTACCATTACGAAAAACAATAGTACAAGTAGTAGGTTTTCCCCAATATTTGGCTTGTCCACGCATTTGAATCTTGCCAATTTTGGATAGATTTAGATATCCATTTTCGCCATTAGATTCTACTTTAAATCCCGCAGGGTCTGGATATGTCCACCCCGAATAATGTCTAATGGATTTGAATCTAGGGCGTTTACCCAATCCTTTAAACCAGCGTTCAAAAGCAAAATCAACCCGCTTTAAAGTTGCCTGTAAAGCATGGCTAGGAAGCTCTTTGTATTCTATCCAAACTTCTTTGAATGCTGGTAAACAATTCTGCTGCTCAAAATAATCAACCTTGTGGTTAAACTTTTGATATTGAGTGAATCTGTTATTAACTGCGGCGTTATACAAGTCTTTGTGTAACTTTCGGTGATACCGCAATTTTAATTCAGTTGTCTGATTTGGGTATAACCGAAAAGTCATTCGTCTTGTTGCCACAGTGGGGGTTTACCTCTATCGGGAATCTGTTATATTAATATAATAATATATCTGCCATGAAATGGTGGTGCGCCAATTGAAAAACTAAAGCAATAGACATCTCCGGTAAATATTGTAGAGACATTACATGGAACGTCTCTACAAGGGTTTTAGGTCACGCATATTTAATTTCTGGAGATGTCTAATATATTAAAGAACAAGGCGCACCTACGAAGTAAATAAAATACAAAGATTGGTTATTTTCGCTTCGCACTCAATTTCCCGCTCTAACCCCTACCCTATGGGTACATTGAGGGTAGGGACTGCCGCGAGTAGTTCAAATATCATATTCTCTTAACTACTTGCACAAGCGTAACAGCAAAAAAATTGTGCTGATAGATTTTCTTAGGGGAAATTTACCATACAATATTCGATATCAACCATAGATATCATGACTGCCAACAAGACCCCACCCAGCGAGATGATCCGCGTGCCTACTGTACTAATTCCTATAGTACGTCACCTAGCCAAAATCCACCGAGATGGTCACACAACAGCATTATTGCAAGGGTTACAGGAATTGATAGCACAGTTCGATAGCAGTGTAAAACTAGAAGCAACCACCGAATTACAGCAGGTGGAGGAGAAGCTGGGGGAACTGGAAACGCACCTTTGCCAGCAAGATCAACAGGTGGCCACTAAATTGGAAGTCCTTGGTAAACAGTTGGAAAAAATAGAAAAAGCAATCGCTTCTGGCAAATACGGTGGTGGTAATTCTAGACCCCGACGGTCAGGGTATCCCTACCAGTATCAACAACAAGCAGTAGAGATCAAAGAATTTGCTCCTGAGAACTTAGCGCAACGGTTGGGGGTAACACCGCAGAGTTTAATTACGGAACGGGAAACCAAGAGTGAGAAAGAATTTATCAGTTGGTCCAGAAACCGAGATCCCAGTAGTTTAGGATGGAAATTTCAAGATGGCTTGTATTATCCAGTCAAGCAGTAGTAAATAATTAAAGATTCTATGTGTGTGTTTTCTTGGTTGCTTGATGTTAAGTGTATTACCCCCCACCATTTATGCTACTATAAAGTAGGAAAAATATAATTACCTTTTGGTAATACTATGCAAGCTGAAAAACTTTCCATTTCCTTACCATCTTCTTTGGTACAGTTTATTGAGAATTATAAATTGACTAAAGGCTGTAAATCTCGGTCTCAAGTAATTGAGTTAGCCATAGAATTACTGCGTTATCAAGAGCTAGAACAAGCTTACCGGGAAGCGGCGGCGGAATTTGACCCAGAATGGGATTTTACCGTAGGGGATGGGCTGACAGATGAAACGTGGTGAAATATACTTTGCCAATCTCAGTCCCGCAGTGGGGTCAGAAATGGATAAACGCCGTCCTGTACTCATTGTTAGCAATGATGCTAATAATAATGCCTCTACTACGGTGACGATTTTACCGATTACATTTAATATGATTCGTGTCTATCCTTTTGAGGTTTTATTAAATCCAGAAGATTCGGGTTTATCTAAAACTTCTAAGGTACAAGCGCAACAAATACGGACAATTTCTAAACAGCGCATTTTAGGAGATATGGTAGGGTGTTTAAGTCAAGAGTTGATTGATTTGGTCAATGATGCTATCAAGCTACATTTAGGTTTGGAGTAGCAGATATTAGTAAGCATTCAGCCGTCAGTTAATGCCTATAGCTGGCGTGACGACGTAGGAGTCATACGGCACGCTATAGGCGTTCAGCTATCAGCAAGAATTGAATTGATAAGCATTCTGAATATTAATTACTGATGTCAGTCTCCCCACTTCAAAACCCCTAAAATCCGGTTTTAGCTGACTGCTGATAGCTGAATGCTTACAGATATTAAAACCTTCAATGGGTGGGGTTTTTTCGGGGTTAAAAATTCAACTATTAAAGTTGAGTTAACATACATCAATAATATTCAGGAAATGGGGAATATCTTTCTGTTTGTTTACCTTCAGATGGCACAAATTGAGTTGATCAAAGTTTACTTTGTTCCCATATTTGAGGAGATTTCTGTGAAGAATTGTACTAATAATTCTGCTTGTTGACTTTTAAACAACACAATTAGAGGTGAGGAATTAATCATGATGCGATTAATCAACATTTGACATTTCCTCAGCTAATTCTTTGTCCGTATATTGCATAAAATCAACTCGATAACGAGATAAAGCATGAATAAACTCTGTAGGAGTTAGTCCGGCTATTTCTGCTGCTTTATTTTGCGATATATCACCTAATTCGTACCATTTTACGGCGGCTGCAATTTTCATTTCTTGCACAAATTCTTCAGGATTTTTTCGCAGTGCAGAAAATGCGGTTTCTGGTAATTGAATGGGTATGGTTTTCATGGTTTAAGAATTGGGGACACTATGGCTTACGCCACGCTACGCCACGCTTCAGCCAGGACTACCGCTTACCGCTCTTGCTTCCATGCAGGATGTTACAAACCTCTCAATTTGCGGGTTGTTTCTACTAGACTTTGAGCAAAGAGATCGAATCTTTGGGAGAGTTTTTCATCCAATAGTTTACCTTCGGAATTAAAAGCAGCATAAGCTTGACCGATAGCAATCTGCTCAATAATCGCATGACAGTGAACCCATCTGAGAATTATTCGCAGGTCATTGAGAGCATTACTGTTTACTTGCCCACCCAAGATACTAATTAAACCAGCAACTTTACCAGATAGCTGCTCGAAACTCATTAAATCTAGGGCATTCTTTAACACACCGCTCACACTACCATGATATTCTGGTGTGGCCAAAATCAGCCCATCTGCTAACAAAACTGTGTCCCGTAATTTCTGGACATCTGGGTAGTCTGGATACTCTTGAGAACCATCACAGAACGGTAATCTTAGTTTCCGTAAATCTAAAATTTCTACTTCTGCACCCAAAGCTTCCACTCGCTGTGCTGCTACTTGCAAACCTAGCTGAGTATAAGAACCAGTTCTTATACTCCCAGCAATCCCCACAATCTTCACCATGATCCCCTCTGTTATCAACTCTTAAAAAATCTTAATACTATTCCTGCTGTGATGCTACTCACAAGAACCGATTGATAGCTACCACCTGGAGGAGTAGTCATAAAAATACCCCTAAAGGGACTGAGTTTCCCGCTTCCCACGAGGTTTTATGAGTCTAGGGTGGAAATTTCAGGTTAGTGATGGCTTGTATTATCCAGTCAAGCAGTAGGGGAATAAAAAGTGCTACGATGATCAACCATTGGGGGTAGACAGCGAATGTGAAAATAGACAGACATGGCAAAGCCAAAGTTCTTACCCAACCAGAAATCCAGCGATTATTTACAGAAGGTTTGACCACTGCCAGAGATCGCACCCTTTGTGCTGTCATGCTCTACACAGGTTGCCGTGTCAATGAAGCTGTTACCTTGAAAATTACCGATGTCTACGACAAAAAAGGCAGAATTCGGACAGAACTCATCCTCCGCAAAGGTAACACCAAAGGGAAACTAGCTACCCGCACCATTCCCGTCCTAGAGGACTTGAAGCACTTCCTAGAACAGTATCACCCCCCAACTACCAGTGAGGGATTTCTGTTTCCCGGTCGCTGGGGACGGGGACATCTGCACTCGGACTCCGCCAGTATTATCTTTCGAGAAGGTTGTCAGCAAGTTGATATCGAAGGAGCAAGTACCCACAGCTTCCGCCGCACTGCTCTAACATTAATGAGCAACGCTGGTATCCCCCTGCGGGTAATTCAAGAAATTTCCGGTCATCGTAATTTAGAGCAATTGCAAAACTACCTTGAGGTAGAAACGTCACAAGTTCGGGGGGCGATCGCCTCCTTGTCCATGCTCACCCCAGTAGCAGCAGAGAGTCATACCACCCTAGACATAAGTAGCACCAGTGACAGGGTGAAAACTGACGGATAGAGCGACTGATAGATCGGGAAATAGGAATTTGACGATCTATGGACGATAGTAGGCACGTCAACAGTTTTGACTCTCAAGAGGTTTTTCATGCTGTTGAGCTAAAAGGGCATCTCCCTCATCCTGACGAGAATGCAGAGTATACAGTTACAGATCCTAAATAATAGGCTTTCTATTTTCCCTCAGACTCACAATTTTTAGCTTGACAGACCACTAGCCAACTTCGTCAATTAACGAGGGATGACTACTTAACCAGTAAGTTGACTTTAAGTAACCAGCGTCTAGTTGCATAGCAGGAAAACCGTGTTTCTGTAGCACCTTTTGAATGCGCTCAAATGCTTCTGGTAATTGGTTAAAGGGAATGTCCGGAAAAGCATGATGAACAGCATGGTAGTTGAGACCTCCCATCAACCAACCGACTAAGGAACTTGTCTGGAGATTGCGACTAGCATACATCTGGGTGAGTTGGTGGTTTTTAAACCTGCCCCACAATGCGTAATGCTCTAAGTGGTCTCGTGTTTGTAAGATGATGCCAATTATCCGTTCCAAAATGAACCAAAATAGTAAATAACGCCACAGTTGGAAGTGAGAAATTACCAGGGTTAAGAACACACCTTGTACCAACAAGATTCCGACAACATCCAACAGTAATTGACGGCGCATATTAGATACTAACTTCTGGAATTGCAGCCCCTTGAGCAAGGTTTTCACAATTAGCCCAATTCCTCCCAACAGAAAAATATCGCAGCCCCACTGATGTCGCACATACCACTGCAACAGCGGACTTGCCTGCTCATATTCTTGCTTGGTCCACTGCATTCTTTCTGGGTCTCTTAAGTTAATTCCATTCCAGGCATGATGCAAACGGTGCAGTTCTCCATAGACACCATAAGGTGAGAGTATTGGCCAGCTGATTAACCGAGGCATAACAATATCAAACCATTTCCATCCTGTCAATGTCTGATGGGTCATATCATGGGTACAAATCAGCAAAAACGAATAAACAACACCTGCCAGCATAGTTGCAACTAAATAGATGCTACCCATTGGCACTGACCAAGCCAATATCACTAAGCTGAGGAATATCAATCCCAGTACACCAAAGCGTAGTAGCCCTATGCTTGGATTTATTTGGTGTAAGTCGGTTGTAGCTTCTTGTAAATCTTGGGAGATATTAGTCAACGTCATGTTTATAGTGAGTTTGTTTACCTGCCCATTACAATTAAGATAACTGTTGATGCAACAACCAATAATATTTTTTATTGTCCAATCTAAAATTCCCCATTAATATACAATTCATACCCCGTTAAATCTCTATTTCCCGTGGCTGAGAATTCAAGTATCTCCCAATACTACTCGGTTAAGCCTTTTGTGGGCATTACAGCAATACCTGTGCCAAAATCCTGAAACCCTATTGATCTCGTAACGATTTTATTGGCTTTCAGCCCTATATTTTGCAAATTGGCGAAGGTATTGTTACAGATAACGATATTTCAACGGGTTCAGCCTTCTGGATTTCGTTACTTTTTGGTTAAGCCCTTTTTGAGCATTAGATATAACGCTATTTCAATGATTTCAGCCTTTTTGATTTCGTTACCCGAACAGTATTAAATCCTGACGACGATTTCAACAGCTATTTAACCTATGATTTCGTTCCCTAAAGTAGATCAACTTCCAGAATTAAATCTGGTCGAAATCCAGCAGTATTTAGAGAGTGGACTGTTTCATGGCATCGGCAAGAAAACAGCCGCAACTCTTGTCAACCACTTTGGCTGTGACACCTTATCGGTGTTAGATGCCTATCCAGAAAGAATTGAGGAAGTCCCTGGACTTGGTAAATATCGAACCGTTGCAATTACTACAGCTTGGTCAGAGAGTAAAGCCAATCCGACCAGAGCTGCTGTTGCCAAACTTTTGGCAGTGGGAACATCATTGCGGTTAACCTTAAAGATTTGTGAGTATTACGGATACAGAACCTCATCAGTCCTCGCTAACGACCCGTACAAATTAATTGATGACATTGAGGGCATCGGCTTTAAAACTGCTGATGAAATAGCACTGTCCCTCGGACTTGAAGTTGACAGCGCCACTCGTTACCAAAAAGGTCTGCTTCATGTCTTGAAAGAAGCCTTGAGTGAGGGCAATTGTTTTCTGCCTGAATCCCAATTGCTGGCGCGGGCTGTGAATGCGCTCAAGCGTCCAGATCACACACCCGACTATCAATCTTTGACTACCATTTTGGCTCAGTTAATTGAGAACCAAACTTTATTTTATGGCGAGATTGCCAATAGTGTTTATCAAAGAGCCGCCTACCGCGCTGAAATTTCTGTAGCCTTAAAAATTCAAACTTTAATTAACCAACCAACTCACTCAACAGAACATCTCGAACACTGGTTAGCCGAATTTGAAGCAGTTGGCTATCGCCAAATCGAACGATTGAGTAAAGAACAGGTCAGCGCCTTGTTCATGGCAGTTAAACATCCGATTAGTATCATTACTGGCGGACCCGGACGCGGTAAAACCTATGTGTTAAAAAGCTTAGTGGAATGGTTGACATCCATTGGGGCAAATATAGCTCTGGCAGCCCCCACGGGGAAAGCTGCCAACCGGATGAAATATGCCACAGGCATGGAAGCAACTACCATTCATCGTCTCCTGCAATGGCAGGGACGTGGACAAGCCTTTCTCTATAACGAAGATAATCTTCTGGCTATTGATTGGCTGATTGTTGATGAATTTTCAATGGTGGACATATTTCTGTTCAATTCTCTACTCAAAGCTTTACCGCCAACCACGCAAATCCTGCTAGTCGGAGACTCTGACCAATTACCCAGCGTTGGGGCGGGAATGGTGCTGCGAGACTTGCTGCATTCCGAATTAGTGCCGACAACAAGATTGCAAACTATTTTTCGACAGCGACACGAAAGCCCAATTATCTATGCAGCCAGCGACGTAAATTTTGGCACAGTCCCGACCCTACACAATTTTAATCAGCCTTCATCCTGGATGGATGTAGGGGACTGCGCCATGTTAGAAACTCCTTCACCACAAGCGACGGCTGACATGATTGTCGAGTTAGTCACTGCCATAAACCGTGAAAATGTAGATTTAAATCAACAAGTGATGGTGTTAGCACCCCAAAAGGAAGGGGCAGCAGGAGTTCACAATCTTAATCAGTTGCTGCAACCAATTTTCAATCCCCCAAAAGATAACCAGCCAGAAGTCGTTTCTGGGTCAGTCGTCTACCGCATGGGGGACCGGGTGATACAACTAAAAAATCGTTATGATACCGACCCCCCAGTGATGAACGGTGAGACTGGTCAGGTGATTGCTGTAGATGCCCAAAAATCAATGGTGAAGATTTTATTTGAGGGAGGGGCGATGATTGACTATTATCCTGGTTACTTTGAGCAAATTATGCATTCGTTTTGTATAACCTGCCATAAGAGCCAGGGTAGTGAATTTCCCTATGTGATTTTCCCATTATTAATGTCTAACTACCGAATGTTAACCCGGCAACTGCTTTACACCACCATGACTCGCGCTCAAGGGACATTTATTGCGGTGGGACAAAATGAAGCATTAAAGATAGCTGTGGTGACAGATAAACCAGCAAAACGGTTTACTGGGCTAATGACTTTACTCATCTCACCCATTGATGAACTGGTCAAAATATGGGAGAGTTTAGGCAAAGCCAAGGGTGTTGCCAGTAAAACACCATCTATGGTAACAGTTGCGTCTAGATTGCGCGATCGCTCCATTAATGCTACCCCAGGACAGATGACGACTATTGGCACTATTGCACTACAACTGTATGAGGAGAAATATGGATATCGCCCGTCGAAGCAACCTGAACAGGTGGGTAAGTTTCGGTTTAAGACTTATCATTATGAGATAGGGGCGGTTGCGTTGATTGACTCGGCGATTGATTTAGTGATGAATCAGTAATTACTAGCGGTCATAATGAGGGGTTTTTTGTATAAACGCTCGAAAAGGGGGAATAGGAAAAATGCAGCAATTCTCATTTTGAAACGATTTTGCGTCATTTCAGCGAACTGCTTGCAGCAGCGCTAGTTCCCTCCGGGACGCACTCGCGTTCGCTATCCCCAGATTCGTTAAGAATTGTAAAACCCTATGGCTGTAAGGGTTATAATTCCATGAAACCTTAAAAAGAGGTGAAATTTCCCAGTTACAAGACACAAATAAAACAACTTCACCACATACTCTTAGAAAACACCAGTCAATTCTTTTACCTTGGCTGTACTTAAGTAGACTGTGGTTCTGATTCTGAAAGCGTAGTTAAAAGTTCTTCTTTTCTTTTTTCTAATTCAGAGATTTTCCGTTTCAAACTACGGATTTCTGTATTGATTTTCGATAATTCAGCTTTGTGCTTTTGAGTTGTGAGATAATCCGACCCATATTTTTCAATGACAAAATCTTCTACCTCATTCCTTAAGAGTTTGAAGCACGGATTTCCATATAAAGTGTTGTGCCGATATTGCAATTTTCCTGATTTGATAGCCGCAATAATTTCTGTTTGCTTCAGGTTAAATTCTTTTTGGGCTGTTTTATCGCTCAAAGTAGCTCCCTTTTGCCCCCAAAGGGAATTATCTTCTTCATGATTCATTTGGTAGGTAAAGATTAAAATGAGGGACTAATTGGGGTACAACTAGTATGTTAATTCTGTGTATTTTTGGAGGGATTGTCCAGAAAATTATTGGTATTACCGTAGTTTATACCGAAAACATCTGTTCCAGGCACTTTCTCATAAAAATAGGGCGACACATTTTGTGCATTAAGTCTTATTTTTTTCTCTTCATCACTTTTCGGCTATTTTGCCTTTTATTCTTTCTGAAGTCTCTAAGCATTTATACTTATTGCATAATTGGGATGCTCCCAAACAATTTCGCCTTCAATGTCGCGAAAAACTTGATTAAATAACGTATTTTCCATGAGTTTCTGCTGTAAATGTCCTAAAATGAGATTATGTTATTCAACGATTTTATGCAAGTCCTTTACAGCCGGACCCTGAATCACTTTACCGTCTGTGCTTTGAGGTAAATATTGGCCTTTGTGGACAAGATATACCTCAAAATGGGAGAGGCCAAGATATACCTCACACTATTCCGAAATATTTATGGATGCTCACCAACCGGATCTCGCGCTGGTTTGCGTTGGCCAACACGTCGAGAAGGCTTTTTCTGTGGGGATGCGGACTCAGTAGCAATTGGCTCGGTAACAGGAGTCACAGTTGCTAAAACAACATCCTGTATTTCTAAATCCGTCTTAATCTCTGCCGTTTCTTCCTGAGTTTTTTTCCTTTGCTGTCTCTTTTTTGGTGTTGTTTGGGTTTGATTCTCTGGTACGGAAGTAGAATCAACCGTCTGTACTGTCTCTTCTGTCTGACGTTTGCGCCGAGTTTTCGTCTCTGCTGCTGGAGTAGAATTAACAGTTGGTGTTGTTTGTTTCCGTTGACGCTTAGTTGATGTGGTTTTCTTTTCCACCTCAACCGAAACTGGTGAATTCGAGGGTGTCACAGATTCCTTTGATGTCACAGATGAATCCATCACAGTAGATGGTGATGAAGAAGGAACATCAGTAGAAGCCATTCCCATCTGTAACATCTGCCATAACTGTTCACGACGGCTTTCCATGTAGCTAAGTTTTTGTTCACCTTCCACAGCTTCTATCGCCATCCGCTCACATTGAGCCAGAGACAGCGCATGGTCTTGTAACCGTTCTAAAGTAAGCGTATCAACACCATCATGCAGTGTCGCCGCCACTGACCGAATCAACCAATCTTTAAGTACACCAACACAACCAATCGAGCGTTCGTAAAAATAGAACCAATGTCTCATCAAAGTCGGAATTTCAACTTGTAGAGGTACTTGCTTCAGCAGTGCCAACAAAATTCCTTGAAAATCTTGGCGGTCTTGCTCGTGCTGAAATAAATACCGGGGAAAATGAATATCCAAACCCCGACGGGATGCCTGACCACTTAAATTCCGTAAATTCAACAATTCATAAGTACCAATGAGAATGTGCAGCACACCCGTAACATTCGTCATTGACTTAATCCAATCCAACTGGTCTAAAAGCTTACCACCACTAGCCCCACTACCAATCTTCATTAAATGCTGTGCCTCATCCAAAATGACTGCCCGCACTCCACGTCTAGCCATAGTTTCTTCCAGGGCTTGGCGCAGTTCAGGGGAATCATTAAACTGTGCTGTTTTGGTGCGAGAGCGTCCTTTTTTCTCCCAAGACTGTTCAGTATCAATATCTACTAGCAACCGCCGCTCATAGAACGGTTCTCCCAGCATCTTGAGTGCTGTGCGATAGTAATCTGCCCGATTAAACGCTCCTCCATCAGGAGGTCGTGTCTCCAACAGCAGCAGTGGCACGGTCGCCAGACTACCATTGCTACGTGCAGTTGCTGTTCCATTTAACCGTTTAGTAATTTGATGAATCATGGTGGTCTTGCCCACGCCAGAAAGGCTTGAGTATTGCCTAGTAGGTTATAAACAAATTCAGTATTGGTAACGCCAAACAGTCGCTCAATCACTGACCCAAACCGAGGTTTAGCAGCAGGGCGAGTTTTCTTGATGCAGTGGTAACGTGCCAGTAAGGTGTCAAAGTAGACGCTGTGAAATTCCTTGCCACCGTCTACCACTACTGCTTGAGGGAAGCGACCGCAGCGTTGAACAATCAGGCGTAATCCCATCATGCAAGACCGATAACTGGGAGCATCAAAAGTTAAATAGACCGCCAGTATCCGCCGGGAATAGGCATCAATTAGCATGGTCAGCCAAGGTCGCCCTAAGTTACGAAGAGTGGTTGAACAGCGTAATTCAATATCAAGTTGGGTGTGGTCAATGTGGACGATGGCTAGGGGACGGTCTCCGTGTCGGGGTGTACTCCGAGTCAGTATATTCAGCCAAGGTTGTTCGGTATAAGCGGCTTTTGCTCCCTGACGCTTTTCGGTTTGCTCAGGAGAACGGCTTTTTTTGAGTCTTTGGTAGAATGTATAGCTAGAAAGTGCCTGTAGGTGACTCTGCTCACAACCCCGCTGATATGCTCGATACACGCTGGCTGCGGGCGCTTGCCTGGGTGTCTCAAAATACTCGGCAATAAAATGGTCGAGTAAGTCTCGTGATGCTGATGGCGCTCTGGGTGTTCGGTTGCCTCGTTGTACTGTACATGGTAGTAGACCAATGTACCCACAGCCATAACTCGCTTGTGCCTCATGAAACTGCTTGACCCAGCGTCTTAAGGTGCGAGGAGCGATATCAAGATATAGCTCTACATGACGCTCAAGATATGCTTGCACTAGGTGAAATCGTCGGTTTGCTTCTTTGAGGTCGCCGGGGCTGGCAGCATTCATTTTGGCACGCACGAACTCAGTCGTGGCTATGGAATTGTCTTCTCTTGGGGTGCTGATAGTCCCCAACTCCAGCAGTTGCAGAAAAAACCCAGAAGGTAATTGTATTGGTAGACCTATTTCTGGCAGTAGTGTGGTGGTAGTCTCTCCCAAGTTGACTAATGTCCATAGCCTAGAGTCCCACATCAATTTGGTGTTGGGGAGCAGTGGGGGGTTTGATATTAGTGTAATGCTGTCCTGTTCGGTTGCTCCTACTGCTAGGTGGGTGTGAGCATCATTTGTCGCCTGGTCTATATATAGTTGTACTCGCCAGTGTTCTACTAGGGGAACAAGATCTAAATCTACGTGGAGTTGTTCTTGGGCAATCATCACATACACATCGTTGGCTCTTGTCCCTGGTTCTTCTGCCAGTATTCCGGCAATGGTTATTCCCGGTTCTGTTCGCACTCGGTCTAGTATCCGGGCTTGAATTTGTGTGGGAATAGCTGCGGTGAACCGAATGTAGTCTGACAAAAACATCAGGTTTTGGATTTTGATGGGATGCAGTTCCGATGAGGAGCGGACGTGATAAAAAAGACCGAGTGGTTCGGCATGAACTTCTCCTGGTGGACATCGCCATAAACCATCTTCTGTTTTTTGATAGCGTGAGGGATATTTCTGTGCTAGTTCCTGTAGTTTTTCTTCAGGTTTCCATTCTTCCCACCCGGCGCTATCGGTTCTTAATACGAAGAAGTCAGGGGTGTGGTAGTGTCCTATTTTGCGTCCTGTTTTGCTTTGATACTGAATTTTGAAGGGGGGTGGCTGGTCATAAAACTCTAATAGTTGGGGGTCGTGTTCCATCTGGTAAATTGCCCACAGTTCTACTGTATGGCTTTCAAATTGGATGGTAAGTCCCATTTTTCGACTGGGATATGCTCCACTGACGTTGAGCGCACGTCCCTGTACACGACGTGCGGGTGGGGCTGATCTAATTGTGGCTATGATTTCACGGGTAGCTGCATTGAGTTGCAGTTTTTGACACCAATTCTGGAATTCGGATGGGTTCATGTTTATACCCTCCTTGCTGTTTTTCTCCCGTTAACAGTCTGGCTTTACTTGCTTGTTAGCTTTTTTTGAGCTATATCTTGGCCTATTTGAGGCATATCTAATACCCGAAGTTTGGAATTAGTCGTGCAGAACGGAAATATTGGTTCTTGAACTCTTGCATCAACTGCTGGAAAACTCCTGGCCTTATTATGACTCATAATTGCAACTTGCGGCCATTATTTGCCATCAAACTTCATGGACTCTATCGGCACAAAGTCTGATTTTTTCGTGACTAGCAGGTCATTTTATGCCTCACAAACTAGGCCAATTAATCCCTAAAGGCACACCGTCGCAGCTAAATCGGGAAAGTGGACTATGACGATCTATTGACGATAGTAGGCACGTCAACAGTTTCAACTGTCAAGATGTTTTTCATGCTGTTGAGCTTTTAGGGGCATCTCCCTCATCCTTACTAGAATGCAAAGTATACAGTTACAGATCCCCAATTTGAAGTACCACTGAGTCGTGTGGGGATATTGCATTTCATATAAGTACGATTTATAATCGTAACAACAGCATTTTCACTATGTTCAAAATACTTAAACAAAGTGTAAAATTTTTCAAATAAGGAAAACATCAATAAACGTGTCCACAAAAGAGGATTAAATCCTTGTGCTGTAAGGGCTAATATCTAATTTCTGGATAAGTCTAATAGCAAATCAGTAAGTAATCTATGACAGTCGCCCTTATACATAAATGAAAAGCTTAAATCGAATTATAACAACTTCTACGAATTATTCAGAGTGGAATGATAAGATAACGCAGCATTTTTTCAACTCCAAAATGGCTGGGCGTAATGTTTATCTTTACGTCACAGAGGATTTAATTAATTCATTAGGTACGTCCAAAGAGTCTACTTGTCAAGATTTTATCCAAACAGTAAAAAATACACTTGGTATAAATAGTATATGTAAAAAAGCTTCAGACAGTAATAAGAGGTGGCGATATCAAAGGCAAGGTTATCCTCCCTACATAGGCTATTTAGCTTTATTTGTTTTGGCAGCAGGTACTGAAGGTGATTTTTCTCCTAACGCCTACTATCCCCGCTTAAGGGAATTGTTGGGAGAAAAGCCCACATCCGGACAATATCCCGACTTTGATGAGATGCAAACACTCTGGAAAGATTTAGAAAAATGGGCAAATGTTGATAAATCAAGTGAACTGGGCATTTTCAAAGCCAATATTACCGGCAGGTGGGTTCATGTTGGTATACCCATCGCCCAAACACTTTTAACTGAAAAGGAACTGAAGGCACTACCCATTATTTTTGCAGAGGCAGGTTTAGAAACAATTTCTCTTCCTTCCGAAAGACACATAGCATCTTTGTTAGTAAGATATGGGCGTAGCTATCTGCGAAGACGAACGCTGCAATTGTTGGAAAAAACTAACGAAGGTAATGAATTATGTCAGGCACTGATTGAAAGAATTGTAGATGAGTTATGCACTTGGGATGGAAGCACAGAATTACAATCTGAGGGGAGAAAGCAGATTTACGGAGTCTTAAGACTGTGTTGCAAACTCGACTTGACTGCTAAACGTGCTAACTTTACCTTACGTTGTACGACAAAGTATGATTTTCCTGAAGAAGGTCTGATTTTAAATTTTAATAACAATTTTTATTCCTGTGATGAATATGGTAATGGTTGGTCTTCACCCATATTAAACAGTAGAAATTTTGATGCTTCCATGCTGGATTGGCGTGACGGTTATCGGATGGAATCTACTGATAATAAATGGTGT
The DNA here is from genome assembly GCA_903848645.1 of uncultured cyanobacterium. Lineage (GTDB taxonomy): Bacteria > Cyanobacteriota > Cyanobacteriia > Cyanobacteriales > Nostocaceae > Dolichospermum. The sequence continues at coordinate 44,616 of CAINGU010000088.1, forward strand.
TTTAAGCTTCCAAATTCCCCAATTCGAGTATTTGTTGAAGGCAGAAGTCTAGGATTACCAGGAATTGTAGAAGTAGGCCGACTTCCTAAAGGTTCGCCATTTTATTTAGCAGTTCATCAAGAGTGCTGTACTTTGCTAGAAAGATGGGGAACATCCAGTTGTGAAGGTTTTGAGAAGTTGCATATTGTTAAGGGACTACCAACTGGATGGCACTTATTTAAAGTGACTGCTGCCCATAGTGATGAAATAGTAAAAAACGAATATCCTATATTATCATTTTCTACTAGTATCAGACTTGATTTAGAAGGTGGTTTACGCCTTGGTAAAGGAAATTGGTTCTTTAGGTTCGCACCACCAAAATTAGTTTTACAATGCAGTGATGGAACAGCAAAATTATATTGCAATGGCAGACTTTTAGAAGATAGCTCTGGACAAGGGATTTATGAACTACCTCCAGATATTCCAGCAGATACAAATATTAAAATTGAAGCCCGTAATGGGGAGAATGTTATTAAATATTTATCTTTATTATTAGTAGAGGATTTTCCTTTAGTTACAAGCATCAAAACGCCATACATTGACAGTTTTGGTTTAGTTACAACTACTAAAGATGAACAGTCTCCAAAAGTGATGGGCGCATTAGTAAGGGGAGTTGATTGTCCTGTTTTTAACTTTAATACTCTCCTACCAATTCAAGGCAAGCAGCGGATTGTTTTTGTGGGGAAAGAACCAGGAGAAGTTGCAATTTATCCAGAAGAATCAATACCTATTGATTGGTATCCAGTTTGGGCTATTGCTAAAGGAAGTCTTTTTGATAGAGCTATGTTTTGTGGCACAAGTTTAAAAGAATGTGACCCTAAACTCTCGAAACTATCACCTTGTAAGGATAGAAAAAAACTGGATTCATGGAAAAAAATCTTGTTAGATAACCACAAGCGAACTTTGCCTCCTCTCGGCGATATTCGCCTGAAAAAATTATGGGTAGAATTCCAAAAAGAGGCAAAACGTGTATAGGAATAGCGATGAATTAATCTATGTAATTTCTGCGAAGAAGGAAATGTCTTGGTTATCGTTTAAACAGACATTTAATTATCTTCATAGTCTTAGCAGGACTCCTAACAGTGATCAGGGAGATGATATAAAAAACAAAATATTATCAACCGTTCGTGTCCTCAATTCACTCGGTCACTGTGAATTTGATTTCACTGATAATAATAGAAGAGTGTATATCGCACCCCCTGTATTAATAAGATTACCTAGTGGTGGGTTTCCCCAAGCTATTTTAGCAGGAGTTAGAACACCGAATACTATAGATAAATTAAGGAATGCTTGTCAATCTGTTGGACAACACATAAATATTGATGTGACCGAACAAAGTAGTGAATTAATATTAGTACCTAAGCGGATAGTAGTACAAACTGAGGATGTATCAGAATTACAGGAAATTGCCGCTCAATTAGCCATAGATTTTATAGAAATACCATCTTCTTGGTCACTTTTACATTTTTCTGCCTCCCTTGAAGATTATTTAATTAATTGTCAATGGTCTAATGAGCCAGAACTAAACTGGAAAAGTAAAACATTTGATGAAAATATTTTACGCTTTATCTTCTCTCCCTCATCAATCGAAGATAATTCGGGAAAGAGGAAGCCGGATCTCCGCCTCAGCCAATATAAAAGCCCCTATCAGAATACCAAGATATATTATCTTTGGCAAGAAGAAAGATGTACTCAAGTTGAACGTGACTGGGGACGATATGCTGTTATTAAAGCTGCTAAGATTCAAGTTCTTATTTATGACAAACATCGATTTATTATGGCAGTTCCAGTTGGTGCTAAACTGCCACAACTCCTAGAAAGAGCTTTAACTTTATGCTCAGGATATGCACCTATGTTTATAGAAGAGTTACCATTACAACAACGTGCCATCAACTCCTCTATCTCAAAAGAAAAGGTAGTAGTTACTAATTTGAATGTTACAGGGTTCAATCTATTTCGAGATGTTCCCCCTCAAATAGCAGAAATGACTGCGGTTAAGTTAGAGCAAACCATGTTAATTAAATCTTTAGATATCAAATTTTGAGGTAAACGATGATTGATCCAATTGGTGCTTTTGATAAAATCCGCGATAACTTAATTCTCTACATTAAGACTGCTTTCAGTACCCAGTTTCCAGAAATTGAGAAGGAACGGGAAAGACATCTGCTTAACCCTGGGGTATTTTACCAAGAACCTTGGATTGAGCCATTGCCCAGTTATCAATTATCTGGCAAGACAATCAATAATCTAGAAGTTTCAGATGTTCCTGGTTTTAATGAAGCTTCTCTTGCAGATTTCAAAAGTTTAGCCGCTTGTGGACTTGTTGGTGATTATCCATTATATAGCCACCAAGTTGCAATGCTTCGTCAGGCATTATTAGGTGAAAATGTAGTAGTAACCGCTGGTACAGGTTCAGGTAAAACTGAATCTTTTTTGTTGCCACTTTTTGCTTACCTAGCCCAAGAATCAGAAACTTGGAAAGCACCGTTAACTGAGCCAAATTATCTTAATGATTGGTGGAAAAATAAGGACTGGCAAAATAAATGTAACCCAATGGTAGAGAAAAGACGCAGTTTTAAGCGTTCTTATCGCGTACCTCAAAGAAACCATGAAACCAGAGATCCTGCTGTGAGGGCGCTAATTTTATATCCGATGAATGCACTAGTTGAAGACCAGCTTACCAGACTGCGTCGCGCTTTAGATTCTGAACAGGCACGAGATTGGTTTAAAAGTCGTAGGAATGGTAATCGAATCTATTTTGGTAGATATAACGGTGTGACACCAGTACCAGGACAAGAGTATAAACAGAATGGGAAACCTAATGGGAAAAAAATAGAAGAACTTGTCAAACAAATGAGGAATATGCAGGAAGCTGCTGATGCAGCTAGTCAGCATATTGTTAAACCTGACGAAGAAGATGTGAGATTCTTTTTCCCTCGTTTAGATGGGTCAGAAATGCGGTGTCGTTGGGATATGCAAGATGCCCCACCAGATATTTTAATTACTAATTATTCTATGCTCAGTATTATGCTGATGCGGGATATAGATAAAAATATTTTTGAGAAAACACGGGAATGGTTAAAGAAAGATGGCAGTATTTTTCACTTAATTGTTGATGAATTGCACCTTTATCGTGGTACGGCTGGTACAGAAGTTGCATACTTAATTCGACTATTGCTTGAAAGATTGGGACTTTATCCTGGTCATCCTCAACTAAGAATTCTTGCTTCTAGCGCATCTCTGGAACCAAATGATCCACAAAGCCGAGAATTTCTGTCTCAGTTCTTTGGTAAAGAATGGCATTCTGAGCAGATTATCCCTGGACATCTTCAGCAAGTTATGGCAGTTGAAAGTCAAGATTTTTTACCTAGTGAACCGTTTATCGCTTTAGCAAGAACAGCAGTTGGAAATCAAGATTTTTTACCTAGTGAATCGTTTATCGCTTTAGCAAGAACACCAGAGGTAAAAAATCTATATGAAACCTGCCGTCAAATGTTGGAATCAGAAAGTGCTGCTGTTGCTGCTAAAATGATCAATGCTTGTACAGATGCTGAAAAAAATCGTCGTGCAGTATCTTTAAAGAAATTTTCTCAGGTACTTTTTGGTGATAATTTAACAGATGAAAACCGCAACTTGGCAGCAAGAGGACTACTCATAACTCGGAGTTTATGTGAAAATAAGTTTTTACCTTCTTTCAGGTTGCACTGGTTTTTTAGAAATATTAATGGGCTTTGGGCTTGCACAAAGCCTAACTACGACTGTCATGGGGATGAAAGCGGGAAAAATAGACCAGTTGGTAAACTATTTTCCGAAAATCCCCCAATAGTTCATCAAAATTATCGAGTATTGGAATTGCTTTACTGCGAACAATGTGGGACTGTATTTTTTGGTGGAAATCGCCTAGTTTTAGACAATAATGAAGGCTGGGAACTTCTACCGACAGAACCAAATATTGAAGGCATTCCTGACCGTCAAGCGGGGAGTTTGCTGGAGCGTCGAACTTACCGCGAATATGCTATCTTTTGGCCTTTAAGAGATATTCATGAAGATGTCCCAAAGGACTGGAATCAACCAAAAAGACAGGGTAGCGGCACAGAAAAAGCTTGGTGGGATAAAGCTTCTTTAGATACTTGTAGCGGTCGCGTTACTCTTGGAAACCCAGAAATACCCGGTGAACAGTGGGTTAACGGTTATGTTTTTCACTTGCGAAATACAGAACCTGAAAATCAAGAATTTATCCGAGCGCAACCTTCTATTTGTCCTTGTTGCGCTACAGATTACAGCAAGAGAAAGACGAGACAATCTTCAATTAGAGGGTTTCGTACTGGTTTTTCTCGATTAAGTCAACTGCTTTCTAAAGAGATATTTTATCAGTTACCAAAAGACCCCAAATCACGCAAATTAGTAGTATTTTCTGATAGTCGTGAAAATGCAGCCTCTATATCTAATGGTATTGAACGTACACATTATTATGACATTGTCCGTGGGGCTATATATGATGAACTTAAACAATTGGCTATTGGTCAACTATACCTACTACAAGATATTCAACAACATGGTCAACCATGCCGCCCTGAAGCAATAGAATTTTCTAAACAAAATCCTGGTTTTATTGAAAAGTTTCAAAAAGCCGTAAAAAATGCCAATAAACCTGTGCCAGAAAATCTTGATGAAGATGATTTAGAACTATATAACAATCGGCAAAATCAAGCTCGAAATTTGATTAATCAAATTCAAGAAACAGGCAATACACGTATTATTCCCCTCAAAGTTCTGTTTGAAGGTGAGAATGAAGTTCCTGGTGTGTTAATTAAGAGATTAGCGGAATTAGGCATCAATCCTGCTGGACATGATAGAGATGATCAAAAATATTACTATGACGATAATCAGCATCATTGGACAAGATTTTTTGACTTTGAATCTCCATCTTTAAAATGGCAGTCTGACTTATCTAATGCAGCTAAAGATAAGCGAAATCTTCTGGTTTCTAAGGTAATATTTGAGGTTTCTGATGCTTTTTTTAGTCGTTTATTTTATAATCTTGAAAGTGCTGGATTGGGCTATATTTGCCTAAATTTACCCCAAGAACGGTTAGAGGAATTAGCAACACAATGTAATACCTCAGCCGCAGTATTTAGAGATATATGCAATGGATGCTTGCGTGTAATTGGTGATTTGTACCGTTATCCTAAGTATCGTCCATATGACTGGAATAGCTGGAATGATGCTAAAGCTAGATTAAAAAAATATGTTAATAAATGTATAACACACAATAACCTTTCAGAAAAAAAACTATTTCAAGCATTGTGGTCAGCTATTTGTGAAGATGGTAAACATGACCATTTAAAAATTAGTCCTCTGCATTTATGGGTACGGGTAGCAGTTGCTAATGACCCTGTGTGGCAATGTGAATCATGTGGTCGTTCTCACTTATACAATGCGGGGGGAATCTGTACTAATTGCCTTGGAGAGTTACCCACATTACCTAATAAAAACTGTACAGATTTATATGAGCGCAATTATTACGCTAAAGAGACAGTTAATAAACGTCAACCCTTGCGGTTACATTGTGAAGAATTGACTGGACAAACTGACGATCAAGCCGAAAGACAGCGACATTTTCGCAATATTATGGTTAACATAGGCGAACAAGAAAGAGATTTTATTCCAGTTGTAGATATTATCGATATCTTGAGTGTGACTACCACAATGGAGGTAGGAATTGACATTGGTAGCTTAATGGCTGTAGTGATGGCAAATATGCCTCCAATGCGATTTAACTATCAACAGCGGGCTGGTCGGGCTGGTCGTCGCGGTCAAGCTTTTGCAATTGTGCTAACTCTTTGTAGAGGTAATAGTCACGACGAATTTTATTATCAGCATCCTGAAAAAATCACAGGTGATCCGCCACCTGTTCCCTTTCTCTCTATGTCGCAAGTTGAAATTGTTCAGCGTCTTTTAGCAAAAGAATGTTTACGACGTGCATTTATTGCTGCTGATGTCAGGTGGTGGGATAGTCCAATACCACCTGATAGTCATGGGGAATTCGGCAAAGTTCAGGACTGGAATAATAACGAATCTCGTCGTGAGAAAGTTCGCACTTGGCTAAAGACTTCATCTGAAGTAACTGAGGTAGTAAATGCTTTGCTGATTGGTGTGAAAAATATTAATGCAAATGATTTTGAAATCTATGCACGCGAGCATTTATTTAATAAAGTTAATGATTGTGCTAATAATTTAGAATTAGCTGGAAAAGGATTAGCAGAAATTCTAGCTGAAGGTGGTATTTTACCGATGTATGGGATGCCTTCAAGAGTGCGAGATTTGTACCACAATAATCCCTTGAAAAACAGTAATTTGTCTACTATAAACCGTGATTTAGACTTGGCTATTACAGAATTCGCTCCTGGTGCTGAAAAAACTAAGGATAAATGTATTTACACTTCTATTGGTTTTACTGCACCATTACTGCCAGATAGTAAACATGGCTTGGTGCCTGCTGAGAATGATCCACTTTCTCAGCGAAAATGGATGTTGAGATGTCAGCGTTGTCAACATACAGAAACCTCTCTTAATAAGTTTGAAAAATTAATCTGTCCAAAATGTAAAGCGACAGTCGAGCAAGGACTTCGAGCTTTTCCTTGGGCTGTGCCTTTAGCTTTTCGCACAAGCCTCAATCCTGGGGCTGATGCTAAGGATGAATATGAGGTGTTAGTTACAGGTGCAGCTAGTGTGGCTGAATCACAACTACGTCAAAAATTTGACTTAGTTGATGGTACGAATACAACAAAAGCATTTTCTGCGTCTGGTCGTGTTTTCCGTGTTAATGATAATAACGGACAATTATTCAAGGGGGCAGTGGGTAAAGCTTCTTTTGGACGGGGTGATAAACTGTTAGAATTTCAGTGGATTAATGAGCGATTTCAGAATAAATCTGATGGAGTAAAGTTTAAAGATCCGGGTGAAACGGAAACATTAGCTATTGTTGCACCAAAAATAACTGGCGTTCTTTGTATTCAACCTGCTAGTGTACCAAATGGATTATGCCTAGATCCAATTAAAGCAGATTCGGCAATTAAAGCAGCTTTTTATTCTGCGGCTTTTATTATTCGTGCTGTGGCATCTCAGGAATTAGATATCGATCCAGAAGAATTAGATATCAGTGGTTTACGGCAGGTTGAACTAGAGATAACTGGTGAAAAAGTAGGTGAAATTGTGATTAGCGATCGCCTAGCCAATGGTTCTGGTTTTACAGACTGGCTTTCTCAACATTGGCAAGAAATTCTCATAGAAAAAATTCTAAATACTCGAAATACTTTTGCTGATGTTATGATGTCAGCGAAACATCGTCATGAATGCGATTCTTCTTGTTATAATTGTTTGCAAAATTATCGAAATCAAAATTATCACGGGTTACTCGATTGGCGATTGGGTCTAAATTTACTTAGGGCATTAGCTGATAAGAATTTTTGTTGCGGCTTGCACGGCGACTTTTCCGCTCCAGACTTAGAAAATTGGCTACAAACAGCAAGTACACTTCGAGATGCTTTTTGTGCATCTTTTAGTAGTTGTTCTCCGCAAGATATGGGAGGACTGCCTGGTTTTACAGTGGATGATAAAACAGTGATTATTGCTCATCCATTATGGAACCTTAATAACCCCATTGGCTTATTAACTGATGCTGTTGCTAACGTAGTACCAGATAACCGAATTCATTACATTAATACGTTTAATCTTTTGCGCCGTCCTAGCTGGTGTTATCAGTCATTGGTATCGTCGCAGACATAGATTATTTGATACAACATTTTACAACGTAGTCATAAGGATTTCAGGCTACAAAAACTAGAGGCGTTCAAATGGTACAGTTTTATCCCTGTCAATTAGGCTGTTAGCAGCAAGTCATCAAGTCCTTATCGTAGCTTTCTGCATGGCTGCTCATTTGACCCCGTAGCTACCAATACTCAAAAAAAGGTGTAGGGTGATCTTGTCTCAACAATTGTGTAGCTAACTGTAATTACATAATCAAATATGATATTATGGTACATGAGAACTACTCGCAGGACAACTAGTTGAAAAATTGTCAGTAATTTAGATAAAAACAAACTATAATTAGGCGATCTAAACTTATAAAAAGTCTATTGCAGGGCAAACTGTAACACAAAAATTATGTATTTTATCAAAGGAAATTAATTAGAGTATCTTATGGAAAACAGGAGAGAGAAGGGTTATGTTGGATAAACTCATAAAATATTTTGTCTACGCGACAAAAGGGTATATTACCAAAACACAGCTTATTAAGTTTTTGTATTTAGCTGATCTTTACTCTGTTAAGTGGACAGGAAAGCAATTAACTGATCTTGATTGGTGTTATTATCAATTTGGACCTTGGAATGAGGGTATAGATACTGCTTTAAATCAAATGAATGGAAAAGAGATTATTCAAGAATCTCAAGAAAATGCAACATATATTAGACCTGTCAATGAAACTGCTCAAGTAGATGATTTGCAAATACCTCTAAGCATTAAGTTGGTGCTGGATAATATTCGGAGAGAATGGGCGGGTGCAGATAAACTGAATCAGTTACTAGAGTATGTATATAGCACTGCTCCAATGCTGGAAGTAAAAAATACCCATCGCTCAGAAGAAAAAGTTAAACTTAACTTACAAGCAGAAAGAGAAAAATTAGTCAGTGAATTAGGATTGTAAAGTGGCTGGACAAAAACCTAGACAGGGTTGGATTTATTTGATTAATCCTTACAGGGTATCTATTCGTTGCAAACTGGGTCATGTTCATATTTATAATTTAGATGAACCAGGTGAAGTAGAATGTCAAACTTGTAAGGAGAATATTAATTCAAGTAGGGTTTTTAGAGGAATACATCCCTATATCATCTGGACAAGTGATCAATTTCAAGATGAATCTGGATATATAGCAACTTTTTCTGTGATTCCTCTGACTTCACAAACAACATTTAACGGTTTACCAACCACATATCCAATTAACTCTACTAGTAGAAATGGTCTTGATAAAAATTCTTATACTTTAGTTCATCAACTATGTACTGTTGATGCTAATTGCTTTAAAGACTCATCAGAAAATTGGTTAAATCGAATTGGACAATTAGATAAACCAGATAAAGAAGCTATAGAGGAACGGTTAAGGTATTTTTTGAATATTCAAGATAATCCTAGTGAAGACTGGTTTGCTCAAAATGCGTCTCCAGAACTTTTGAAAAAGGTATTTGATTATCTACCTGAAGATACAAAAAATTTAGCAATAGAAGAATTAATTAACAATTTAGGCTCATAATAAATAGGTATTTTACATAAACATTTTCAGGATACAGTAAATCTATGCTGTAATTTATGCCGTCCTGATGCTGGATCAAATTCGCGCTGAATATCGTCTCTAACTGAGCGTCCTAATCTAGTCCACGTAGCCATTTCATTAGGGATATCGCTAATATCAAACCCATTGCTTAAGTTAATACCAATAATATTACTAATCAAATAACGGTCATGGAATTTATCCCAAACAAAAACTTCCACAGAGAGTTTATAAGTTTTGATTGTATGAGATAGCTTTCTGCGAAAATCCTGTTCATATTCTGTGACGGAAGTATCGTTTAAGTTACACATATGAATTTCAATACAAGGTGGAATATCAAGCTTAGATATTCCTTCTAATATGCGAAAAAATTCTCGATAATTATATTTAACTGGATCAATATATGGATCGATAAACATAATTGAATTAGCATGACAAAAAACTAACCTTAGATGATGAAGATAGTCATTTGTAGTTCTGTAAACCCGGATTGAGGGGCTACGGTTTTGCCACCAAGTTGCTTTATCTAGGTTTTCAATAGATGCTAATAAATCTGTATTAGTACAACTTTTAAAAATACCCTTTGAGACAATAATACCGTTTAATGGTTCATTTTCATGAGATTTTAATGCCTCATAGCACCAATCAATATGTGTGGCTGGTATATTTGTTTGAACGGCTTTAACACAACGCAGTTGCTTGCCCAAACTTTGCAGTATATATTTTGTGTTTGGGTGCTTACTCTGAATACTTTTTACATATCTACTCCAATTACCATGATGAAGATCGCGGACTAATGCTTCGTCATTTATCAATATAGCTTTGAGATTTTTTAAATAAATTTCGCACTTCTCAGAGTTACTAAAATAATTTGTGTCAAAAATACATGAACCCAAAGTATATTCAGTCAGCATAACTATGAAAATACCTCCTCTAAACCTTCTTCAAAAAATCCTCCTGGCCATGCCTTAACGAGTTCGCCTCTCTTATTCAAAGGCATTTCGCGCACAATACTACCTTTACTGTCTGTGTCTACAAACAAAACGGAAACATCTTCAGGGCGTACAGGTAGACAACCTTCTGGGAGTTCATTATTATAGGTTTCTCTCATCCTCCTCATAATTCTCAAAAGTAAATGTTCGCTGTGAGTTTCCAGTATAAAATTGTTTTTTTGTTCTCCAAGTGCAGACGCTATAAATACATCCCCTAGTTCTGCTTGCAGTTTGGGATGTAGATGGATTTCTGGTTGTTCAATGGCAATGAAGGCATCAGATAGACCATAACAAGAAACCAAAATAGGGATAACTTGACTTACTCCTATTCCCACGTCGCGGTGACTAACTGGGGTTTTGGTTCTCTTATCCATAAGAACTAAATCAGAAATTTTCTCACCTCTATCAGTTATCTCATTTACCCAAGTTTCTGAGACGTTATCAACATCAGTCATCATGGAAACTAATGTTTCTATTTCAGGGAGAAAATTATCGGGATTATCTAAGTTTATACCTGCTGCTTCTAAATCACCTCTCAGACGTTCTACTTGTTCTTCAATTTCACCCCCAAATCCCGCAGCATGAAAAATCAGTTTTGCGGTTAAGTCATGTAAACTTTTGGTAAGGCGTGGGTACAATTCTGTGGCTAATTGTGAATCAGATAAGAGTTTACGCACTTTCAACTCATAGGGGGTTTTCATTCTGTCACTATCCCCCAACCAAGCATTTACTTTCTGACGCACTTCCGAGTTATTGAGTAAAATATCCCAAGCGTAACCACCGCCAGCGTACCAGTTGACATCTTGCTGGCGAGAAAAAGCAAAGTGGCGTGGTGGATAGGTGCGAAATGGTCCCAAGTATCTTAGTTTGCTAATTTCCTGCCCTATTGTATCAGTAATTGCCTCAATAAAGTTATTGAGCCGATAAGGAAGTACAAGAAGGACTGTTTCTAGTAAATCTGCTGTTTTTCCTGGTCTGGGATTAGGTTGATAATGTGGGTTATCTCCTTCTTCTCCTACTTGTATTTTGGTAGGTAGAAAGCGTGATACTCTTGCGGTTATCTCTGGTACAAGTAGATTAATTATTGCCTTGATTTCTTCATAGGCTTCGTCCGATACTTCACGAAATGTATTTGCTTCTAAAATTGCCTTGATTAATTCACGCATTATAGGGTGTTCATCATCAAGACTGTCTAATTGTAATCTTCCTTTGGGACGAGAACTCATATTTAAAATTCGTCTACCATCTCCTTCGATAAAGAAAGACCTAACTCTTACTTGTCCTTTTCCTCCGCGAGTACCAATACTGACACCTACTGTTAATTTTTGAACATTTTTTAGTAAATTAATTAATTCTTGATCTGCTAAATTTATTTTTTTGGGATCTATATCTACTGCCCACTCAACTTCACTGTTAATATTACGTTTATGGATATATTGCCCAAAACCACCTAAATCAACAGATTCACCTCCGGCTTTTGTCCAATGAACATCTAATTCTCCGGTTTGAATGGCATGATGTGATAATAATAAACTATGAAGTATGCTTGATTTTCCTGAACTGTTAGCTCCAAAAATCAAGGTAAGGGGACGCAGAGGAATATATTGGGTATCTGCAAAGGCTTTAAATTTTCCAACTCGTAAAGCAGTTATAGAATTAGAGTTTAAAGTTTGCTTATTAGATATCTTTCGTAACTTATCTAAAACTGGAAAATAGTTATAAGTAATCCTTTGTTGTGATTTAAAATCTTGTGATTGTAAAATAATTTCATGCTCTAATGCTGCTAATACTAAACCAATTGATTGATTCTTACTGCCGCCAGTACAATCAGCATAAATTGCGCCATTATAACCTCGTCTTTTTATATTTTCAATAATTTCTGAAGCTGCTATATACCAATCAGCAATTTCATCACTATTATTAATAATTTGGAAATCATAACTACTTGTAACAGTTATTTTTTTTAATTCTTGTCGTAAATATTCATCTGCTGGAAAAGTTAAAACTTCTCTACCATTACGAACTATAATATTTGACTGACTACCAAGTAAAATAATGTGATCTGGTTTAAGCTCCTGAATGGAATTTCTGATGGGATCAATAGTATTACCTATCATACTTATTAGTATTTTGTTATTCATGGTATTACTCCATTAAAATCTAGTTGTTTTGAAGAGTATATCAGTTTTGCTTGTTCTTCCATTTCTGCAAGCAGTTCTTCTATATGTGCTTCTCGCCATTTTGCGGTAAGTTCACCAGAAAAAGCACGTTGGAGAAGAACATTAAATAATGTTTCTAGCTTTTCTTTCGTTTTACTAATACCAGCTAAACTTACTCTACACTCTGTAACTGCTATATGGAATTTCTTCAACTGTTCTTGAGAGGGAATTAAAATCGGCAGATTTAGTAATTCATCAGTATCAAATTTTCTTGTTCCATGTCCTGCTGTACCGACTTGGGATAATATTTTACGGCTAGATGCTTTTAATGCAGCGTGTAGATATGTTGAATCAATATCACTACAATTAGGATAAAGTGCTTTCATATCTTGATTAATTGTTAATCTAGTAGCTGCTAAAGCAATAGGAATAGTATGCGCTAGAATCATCCCCCTAACTACAATTAAGATTGCACCAGGTTCTACATATTTTATATTCGTTTCTTCTATCGCTGTTTGAGATATATGATCAATAGAATCAAAAATAATATCTTGTTTCATATCTTTGGGAGATACCCAAGGAATATCACCATCCCAATAATCTGGATTTTTTTTCGAGGGTGTTCCCCCACTTTGAATATTTACTAAACTCCCTAGAAGTTCAGTATTAGCATCTGTCCAAGTTGACGGATCACCAAACATTTTGATGAATAGCGCAGGTAAAATGCGATCGCCTTTTGCATCAGCCTCAGCCCGCATTTTTCGCAGTACATCAGCTTGATCTAGAATCTCGACTATGCGGCGTTGTTCAGATAAAGGGGGAAGAGGGATAACCCAATTTTCTACCTGTTTTAGTGTGATTCCCTTAACAGTTGCACCAAAACCTTGCTTTTCAATAGAAGTTGATAAAGACCTTAAGTAGTGTAGCAAATATTTATTATTAATTAATTGGGAGCAAAATAAAGCTTTTAAATCCTGATTTATTGCTACATCAATAGTATTTATTGCAACCTTACCTAGTCCCATGCGTGTTGCTAGGATAATATTACCAGATGGAATTAAATTAGTAGCACTAGCTTTAATAGCTTCAGAGTTAATGTGTTCTTGAGTTTGTTCTAAATATATACCTGTCAAATCTTTGATAGTAGCCCAAGGAATATTACCATCATAAAACTCTGGTTTGGCACGGCTGGGTGTACCTCCACCTTTGATAGTTACAATTTCTCCCAGCTTAACTAACGACCACTTCATGAAACTGCCTCCACATCACAAAGCAGCTTTTCTAAACCAGATGCAATACCTTTCTCAATTTCCAAAACTTCTCGAATCAAATCAACCGGATCATCATCAGAAACAGCCTCAGTTACTTGTGGCTTATAACGCCCAGCCGCTAAATTATAATCATTTTCAGTAATAGTATCCAAAGATGCCCACCAACATCGGGGTTCATCACTTCCAGACTTTAACAACTCCCCCTTTTCAAAACCTGGAGGCTGCATAAAACCAGATTCCCGATAAACCTGCCACTGCTTTAATAAATTAGGAATATCATTAAGTTCTGGCGTTTCTGGCCTACCACCCCCAGAAATCTTATCAGGATCGTAACCATCATTTTTAACTTCATAGAACCAAACTTGATTCACCTGACGCACCGCAGACTCCAAAGGATTGCGAATTACTAACACCGCCGTTTTCACCCCCGTATATGGCTTAAACACCCCCGCCGGTAAAGAAACTACCGCCAATAAATCAAATTCTGTCAACAGTTTTTTCCGCAAATCCACATGAGCGCCCGTAGAACCAAATAGTAATCCTTCTGGCACAACTATCGCACACATTCCACCCGCTACCAAAGACTTCATGATTGCAGCTAAAAACAGCAATTCACTTTTTTTGGAATTTGTCGGTAAATCCCCACGAATAGAATCTTTCGGTAACGTTCCCGCAAAAGGGGGATTATCAAACATTACCTTATAGCGACGACGCAAATCATCTTCTGTCAGTCCTCCCATATCTGACAAAACATTTGCTACTTTTAATTTAGCGTTGCGAATTCCATGCAGTACCAAATTCATCATCGAAATTCGCATCATTTGCCGAGAAACATCAAAGCCATAAATTGACTCTTCCAAAAGTTTCCAGTCAGGTAATCTATCCCCATTTCCCTTGCGATAAGTTTGCAGATTGGGAATTTGTTGTTTTGCTTCTGATAAACTTAATCCTTTTTTTTCTAGCCAATCTTCACCATAAATCGGTACTTCTATAGGATTTTCACTATATTTAGCTAATATATATTCAATACTATCAATTAAAAAACCTGCTGTTCCACAAGCCAAATCGCAAATAGTATCCCCCAAATCAGGATCAACCATTTCCACCATAAACGCCCGTATTTGTCGGGGAGTACGGAATTGACCATTAAGCGCGGATTGACCTAAATGGGTTAATAAATACTCAAAAATATCACCTTTGACATCCTGACCCATTTTCAATAATTCTAAAGTATCGAGTTCATCAACTACCAACTTGAGAACATTTGGATCATTAATTTCTAAAACTGCATCGCGGAAATATTCTGCCACTTTTGGCTCATCTTTCACCAAAGAATTTGCCATATAGGGGAAAACTTCATCTCGCAGAAAGTCCCGCAGTTCAAGACCACTCTTGAAACGCCATTTTGACCAGCGATAACGTTCTGCTTGCTGAGGAAATAGTAATTTAGCATTATTACTATTACTACCCGTGAGACGGGCGCGTAATTCCCGATTTGCTTCTTCTTCATCCAACAACTTCAGGTATATCAGATAAGAAATCTGCTCAATGTAGGTGACAGGATTTGTTACCCCACCAGCCCATAAAGTATCAGTAATATGTTTGAGTTTGCGACGAATTTCTTGATCCATGTTGTTTTTAGCCCTCTGTACCTGTAGCATCCACCGCGAACACAGAACGGTTTAATTCATCAAAAATATCCCGTAATCCCTGCTCACCAAACAGTTCTATACCTAAACCAGCCGCATTGAGAACTGAAAGGGGTGGTAAGAATAGATCATCTATGGTTATCTGTCCTTTGGCAATACCCCGATTTTTTAATAATGAGAGATACTGAGCTTGGGCAGGTGCGAAAGAGTGAGAAACCAACCAAGCTCTAAAGTTTTCTTCTAGTAATTCTTCCTGGCTTTTCAGCTTTAATATTCCCAATGCAGCCCGAATAAAATCAATTAGATTGCCATTATAACTGCGATAAGCTCGCTTGAGATTATCTTCATTAAAGTAGTATCGGGGTGTATTCAAACGCCGTACCAGTTCCGTTTCTTCTGTTTCTGTCAACAATTCTCCATCCCGAATTTTCTGGAGTGTAGGATCATTAATTACAGCAGATTGAATAGTTTGCTCCCAGTTGGTGACATAATCACGTTTATCAACCCGTTCCCCTTCTGTACCTACTTCTACATAACTAACATATTGCTGCCATCTATCCCTAAGTCCTAATTCAATTAATTCTGAACGGGGACGGGATTGTTGAGTTTTGCTTTTATTTGATACGTGACCTCTACCAGTATCAGCATAAATATCAGTATCACTATCATTAAAATATTCGTGATTTCCGAAAAAATCATAAATAACAAATTTCTGTTTATCAATATGTGGCGCGGTTCTTGTCCCCCGTCCACGAATCTGCTGATAAAGAATCGGACTTCGCACAGTGCGACACATCACTAAATGCAAAACTTCTCGACAGTTAAAACCAGTATTGAGCATATCAACACTGACTGCAACTTGTGGATAATTCTCATCTTTGAATTGGCGAATTAAATCATCAGCATTAGCAACATCACTGGTAATTACTTGAGCATAATTTCCCTTACATTCTGGATGTAATTCGTTCAGATATCTAGTTAACCGTGCCGCATGATTTTTTGTCAAAGCAAATACTATTGATTTACCGGGACCAATTTTTTGTCCTGGTGCTAATTCTTGGTAATTATCCCAAGCCAGTCTATCAAATTCCTGCATCATTAGGCGGTTACTGTCCTCATTCGTCCATTTGCGTTCAAAGGCTGCTGGATCATAATAGACATCATCTACTTCAGCACCTTCGGCAATAATTTCAGTGATGCCAGTAGCGAACCGATAGGGAATAAGATATTTTTGTTCAAATGCCGTTTGAATAGGGTAGGTAAAATCTGGCTGCTCATTGCGGCAGTTGTAAAAATCAAAAGTATTCCGTTCAATGTAAGCTGCTGGTGTGGCAGTTAATCCAATATGGAAGGCATCAAAATGAGTCAGTGCCGTTTGCCAAATCCCATAAATTGAACGATGACATTCATCAGCTACAACTACATCAAAATAGCCGCTAGTAAACTCCTGATAACGGCTAATCATGGTTTGGAGTAGGCAAACTGTAATTTGCTGCTCCTGCCGGATTACACTTGGTTTGAGCCAGTAGCTACCATACTGATTTAAAACATCTTGAATTGCTTCTAATGCCTGTTTTGCTAGTTGTTCTCTATCTACTAAAAACAGGATTTTTTCAGCATATCCCGATTGAATCAGGCGTTTTAATTGCAAGCAAATTAAATCAGTTTTACCTGTGCCTGTAGGCAATTCCAGTAAAAATCGCCGTTTGCCCAATTCAACGGCATGATCCATCGCTTGCATAGTTTCCTTTTGATAAGGACGGACGAAGCGAGTTTCTCCCTGTCGAGTGTAATATTCAGGAATTTCAATAGTAGCAAGGGGTTGACGAGTTGAGCGCATTTCCACTAATCGCTCTAAATCTCGCCGTGAGAAAAAAGAATTAACAATCCGGGCATCATCATTTTGATAGTCCCAGAAATAAATTAGTTCACCATTACTGAGAAAAATAAACGGTGCTTGCAACTTTTGGGCGTAGGGAAGTGCTTGATTTTTAGCGACATAAGGCTCAATAGCCCGTTTCTTAGCTTCAATTACTGCCAAATGACGACCCCTTTGATCAAGCAGTACATAATCGGCTCTACCTCTCCCACCATCTGCCATTTGAGCCGAAACCTCAGTCTTTACCTGAGATTTATCAGCCGGATTCCATCCTGCTTGGCGGAGAAGATCATCAATATTAATTCGTGCGTCTGTCTCTTTGCTAAAATCGCTCATCAATTCACTCCTGTCTTACCAAAATTAGCACGAAGTCATGAGATTAAATACTTTTTCTGCTTTATTCAGCAAGATTTAGCTGGTTTCCAACTTCAGTGCTAACTGTTGATAAATTTCGTCTAACCACACGGGAATTATAGTTTACCTTTATCTAGGGATGCGTATAAACAAAACGCTATGTAAAGTTCCTACGTTGTGGGTTGATAGCTGGTGTTATCGGTGTTTTTTGCCGTTTGGGGAGATGGATTAAGTATGCCGATCATTAATGTTTGTGACAAAAAATGTTGTAATTCTTAAAACATAGCATCAGATCGTGATATATAAATTACTAATTCATTCTTAATTTCAATAGCAGTCAACACAAGCATGAGTCAACAATTAACACCCGAAAATCAATTAAGTAAAGATCCTGGAGACGATACACAAAGGCGTTTTCGCTATCAAGCTGCATATGCCGCTATCATGTCTTTATCATTACTCGATGAAGATTCAAGGGTTAGCCTTATATATTGTGAACACCATGAGGATGTATTAATAAAACGAAAAGATGATACTTTTATTGGAATTCAAGTTAAAACTAGAGCTAGTGGCAAAATTCCATTCAAAACAAATGATGAGGAAGTAGTTAATTCTATAAAGCGATTTGTTGAGCATGAAATGAAGTTTGGTGATTCCTGTTTTATTAGATATAATTTAGTCGCTAATTGTGGTTTTTGGTATGATGAAAAAAATGGCAGTAACTTTAAATATATATTGGAACTTGCTAAAAATGATGATAGACAAAATGCAACATTAGATAGATTTATAAAAAATATATTAACTCTATTACCTTTATCCTCTCAGGAAATTATAATAAATGTATTACAAAAAACTGATTTAGTAACATCTCCTGGATTAGATGATATAGAATCAAATCTCCTTAATTTATTAACTAAAATTCCCAATCTTAAAGAATCAAAAGTTGAATATGTTACTGATATTACAAAAAAACTTATTGATAAATGTTTAAATGCTGCTTCTCTTGTCCATAATTCTCCAAAAATAGGTTATTTCTCTATTCTTGAAAATCCCGAAGATGAAAAATTAAAATTAATTATTAAGGGAAAACAAATCACCAAAGAAAGTATTTTAAATCTTATTAAAGAAGTCACGGAAGATGTCGATAAATCACTTCTTTTAGCATCCAGTTCACTTTCTCAAATGCCGAAAGGAATAAAAAAACTTGTAATAAAAATGGAGCATGGAGGATTATCAAAAGAGAATATTGAACTTGCCGGAGACCATAAAACTTCTGCTGAATTTCAGTTGGTTTTTTGGGAGAAAAAACATGGATTTTCTAAGGCTGACAGTCATTATCAACACGTAAAAACTATAGTTCGTACTCAGTGTCAAGAAGCATACGATGTTACAATAAGTGACGAGGAACTATTTGGTTTAAAAATGTTAAATGAAGTAAGAAAGCGGCTTAAAATAATACATGAGGAAGATAAATCTTCATTATTTAACTTAAGATATGAACATTTACTCGGTATTTGTTCAATTTTGACTGAAGAATGTAAAATATGGTGGAGTAAAAAATTTGATATAGATGGAGAGGTAAAATCATGAGTATATTCTTAACTATTTCTAATATAGAAAATGACGAAAATTTACATTTAGGAAGATTATTGATTTTACTAGAAGCTTTCAAAAATAAATCTGCAAAAATTGATAGCTTTTCAAAATTAGCAGAACTGGATTTTCTACTTCGCTATCCTCTATATTTAGAGCGTGCTATTCCTGCACGAGGTAGATCATTAAAAGTAAGCAATGTTGATGTTACTGATTATGAACGTTATAGTATTGAATCTATGACTGTGGCTTATAACCATCGACCTTGGGATGATCAATATAGACGTTTTATTAAAATTTTGTTGGCAAAAAATTTAATTTATATTGAAATTGATGAAAAAAATTTCCATTTTAGTTTAACTACTAAAGGACATGAGATTGCAAGTTGTTTATCAAGAATGGATGCCTATAGTACAGTAGAAAAAAGAGCAATAATTTTAAAAAAGGACTTTAATTTAAGTTCTGATAGACTTATAAAATTTCTCTATGAAACATTTCCAGAATTAGGAATTTTTAGTACAGCAGAAGGAGTTAGTCATGAAAATTAAATTTATTACTCTCAAATTGTTATGTAGAAATTCAGTAGAAATTCTTAACTTTTCTTCACAAGTAACATTTTTTCATGGACAAATATCAGCAGGAAAATCATCTATAGTTCGTCTAATTGAATTCTGTCTTGGTGGTACGCTTGAGAAAACGCCCGCAATTATTCAAGAGTTAGTGTCAGTTGAGCTTGCGACTCGTATTAATGAATACGACGTTCTATTTGAAAGAGAATCTAAGGGTTCAAATCAAGTTCAAGTTACTTGGAAAAATAGTGCTGGTGCAACTGCTAGTGTTTTAGCTCCAATTAAAACTACCGATTCGAGTATTTGGGAAGATAATATTTTTAATCTAAATGACTTAATATTCTATTTCATTGGTCTAACTCCACTAAAAGTGCGTAAGAATAAAAGTAATAGTGATTCTCCTTTAATTCGATTGAGTTTCAAAAATTTACTATGGTATTGCTATCTTGACCAAGAAAATCTTGATTCTTCATTTTATAAAATGGAAGAACCGTTTCGGAGTTCAAGTAGTCGTGACGTTATGCGTTTTATAATAGGATATTACAATGAACGATTAAGTCAATTAGAAATAAATTTAGAAGACATTCAAAAACAATTGCTAGGAAAGCGTGAAGCAATAAAACAAGTTAGACAATTTCTTGAACGATTTAATTATGGTTCTGAAGCAGAAGTGATAGAACAAAGGAATGAGATAATAAAGGAACTAGCATCCGCTAATTTAGAAAAATCGAATATTAGGGAAGGACATCTGAAAGAAACTCATTTTGTTGATGAGCTTAGAGAAACTTTACGTACATTAAATCATGGACTTGAACGTGAATGTCAACAATTATTTGACTTAGAGGAAAGGATTCAAGAAGAAAATGCTTTGAAAGCAGAATTATTGTTATCAAAATTTAAATTAATTCAGGCACAATCTGCATCTTCAGTATTATCTGGGTTATCTTTTGAATCTTGCCCTGCTTGTGGAACTCCAACCAATAATCCTAGTTATGCCGAAGATTTATGTCATCTTTGTGGTAGACATCCTGTTTTAGAAAATAATCTATCTCTGGTTCCACCTGAAATAATTAGCCGTGATCTTACTTCCAGAGCAAATGAATTAGAAGAATCCATCAGTAGGCATCAACAAGGGTATAAAACACAGAAGTGTCGTGTGGATAATCTTCAAGAAGAAAAAAATCGTCTTGATAGGCAACTGATAGAGGAACTTCAACACTACGACTCATCCTTTGTAGCTAGTATTCTAGAAATAGAAAGATGTGTTGCAACTTTGGAAGAGAGATTGCGAGGTCTAGATAAAATCGCAGAAATAACCCAATCTCTAGATAAAATGGGAAAAGAAGTTGATATATTAAAACTTGAAGTAGAAGAACTAGAGCGGCATATAGAAGAAGAAAAGAAATCTTTAGATAATGCCGATGAAAATATACGCACACTAGAAAATAACTTTTTGAATGCTCTCATAGCAGTAGGAGTGCCAGGAATAGAGGAAAATGATGAAGTTAAAATAAACCGCAAAACCTGGATTCCATATATTTACCCTAATGGAGATGAAGCTCTTAAATGGAGTTTTAGTAATGCTGGTAGTGGAGGCAAAAAGGCTCTCTTTAATGTGTGTTATGCTCTCGCATTGCATAAAACTGCTTCAGAGAAGGCTCTCCCAATACCCAATTTCTTAATTATAGATACTCCAATGAAAAATATAGGAGAAGATGTTAATAATAATATTTTTTCTTCTTTTTATGAATATCTATATAGTCTCGCAGGTGAATCTTTGTCTAATACACAATTTATAATTGTTGATAAAGAGTATTTCCCCTCTAATTCTCCTATAGATATAATACAAAGAAAAATGACTCCTAACGATAGTAAATATCCACCACTCATATCCTATTATCGTGGATCTTAGTTATCTAATAGCAGTACCCTTAAGACAGATGAAAAGCAACCTCGTGAAAAATGCCCGAAACCGTTTCTCTATAAGGATTATATAGATTGCGATAGCGAAGCACTCCGTAGGAATCGCTCTTTTCCTGTCAAATTCTAGCAAAGAAAGCGAATTATCCCGTGATAACAACAACATAAACTACTTACCGTGACCAAAAATAAACAACTCCGGTTGTACTCCAACCGGGTTTTGTGCAAAATGGGACATGATGTAAAGTTTTGTGAAAGAAAACTCTAGAACCATTGCTCCTCAAAGCTTACCCCAAATACAGAGAACTGCAATCACTAGGTTTAGCGTGTAAATATCGTGAAGTCGTGGCAACACTAGCATGACCTAAAGATTGACTAACCAAATGAATAGGCGCTCCCCTATCTAATGAGTGTGAAGCGTGTCCATGTCGCAACCAATGGGGACTAGGTGCGGGTAAACCTATTCTCAGTGAAGCTTTTTTAACAATCTCCCAAATCATCGCCCTGGTTAAAAAACCCTTACCTTGTCTACTCCTAAACACCGGCTCGGCTTTACCAGCATCACCCCTTAACTGTTCCAATTCCTTATATAAGTTACTGGGAATAATCACCACCCTAGTTTTAGAACCTTTACCATATATAGTAGCTTGACCGTTCTCATCACCACGTTTTGACAAATCACCCCAAGTTAAACCGCTTAACTCAGTAGCACGTAACCCACAGTAGTACAACATCTTTAATATCAGTTTATTCCTGGTATTGTTCTCACTGTGAATCAGGATAGTAATTTCCTGTTCCGTTAGTATCCGTTCTGTTAAAGCATCTTTAGGTTTAGGAGTTTTTAGAGGTTTACCGATGTTGTATTTAATCAACCCTAACTCATATACAAAGCTAATTAGACTCTTAATAATATGACTATAAGTTTTTTTAGTGTTGTCATTAGAACTTAAAGAATCTACCCACTGTTGTAAATCATCTAAGCCAACATTAACAAGTGGTTTATTGACAAAAGTTAAAAACTTATTAGCAACGCGCTTGTAACTGTCCTGAGTAGCTTGACTCTTACCATGTAGCCACATATTAAGTAATACATCAATAGATTTATCAGCATAGTGGTTAACCTCAGTTGGTTGTGCAACAGTTAAAGCGTTCATCTAGTTAGTACCTTTGTTCTATTTCTTAGGAATTTGAGTTTGACATAATTAGCCTTATGTCAAACTGGCGGTTTTTTAGCATAATCTTTTTTTAACGTCTTGTCTAGTATTGACAAATTTGATAAATATCTAATTGTGTGTTTATTGTACTAAGCAGAAAGCTATATATAACCGTACAATACATTGGTTCAAAAAATACTTAATGACAACAAACTGGTTATCTATCATATAACATTGTCGTATAATTATATCTAAAATAGATATTACGTTATTAAGTTTAATAAATCACGTTTTGTTTTAATAATAATTCAGTAAGCGTAGTTCTGCATTTCGCTTATGAGCAGCATAAGCAAGCTCAGTCAGGGGTTATCAAATATATACCTACCTACACCTTTTGATCATCGCTAAAATTGGGAAATATCAAACAACGTCAACTGCCCCACAGAAACATTACCCTTACCACCTCTATGGTAACTAAGGTGGCACGCAGTACATAAAGGTATCAAATTTTCAGGTCTATTATCAGCAGGATCTCTATTCCAGTGGTGAACCTGTAAATTATATGCTCGTGGTTTAGTAGTGTGAGGTTTCTCACCAGGACGTAAGCAAACACGACCGCATTTTTGACAACACCAACCGGATTTTTCCTTGATGGTTTTGGCTAGTTCTTTCCAATGCTTGGGGTAGTCACTCATGATAACTATTGAAGCCGGACGATAATATTATCTCAGAAAATCATGAATTTTGACAAATAATTTTTTTCCACCGCTTCCACAGGTTTTTGATACTAAAAGAGTGTGGTTTTGTGGTGAACCAAAACCAACAGCTACCGCTGCATTGAATGGATCAATTAATGGAATTAAGGCAGCGATTATGCTCCAAACTCTTCCTACTTTCCTGACCACCAATTCTTTTCCCTTCCAATTTACTCAACAGCAGCAAAAAGCCTTAGATAAAATGTGGACTTTTGTGCAACCAACTATCACGGCTGCTTTATTTCTATTAGTAGGATATGCCGGAACAGGTAAGTCAACAATAGTTTTTCAACTCGTTAAAGTTCTGGTGGCTACAGGTAAACGAGTTGTCTTGACTGCACCCACGAATAAAGCTGTAGGTGTACTGCGACGCATGGCGGCAGAAAATGGGGTAACTGGTGTGGAATTCTTCACCATTCACCAATTACTAGGACTAGGAATGGTGACTAGAGGTAAAGAGAAAATACTTGACCAAATAGGACCCTGTTACATCAACTTATTTGATGTTGTCTTTATTGATGAATGTTCCATGATTGGTAAACAACTGTGGCACTGGATTGAAAATGTGGCTAATCAATCATCTACCTGGACAAAAATCAAAATTATTCTCATGGGCGACCCGGCACAATTAAATCCAGTTAATGAAGGAAAATCTCTCAGCTTTCAAGTAGCAAATAAAGCCGTATTAACTCAAGTTGTCCGTCAAGGAATTGATAGCCCTTTACTAGAGTTTGTAACGGCTTCTCGCTATGCAGTAACTAAAAGTAAATTGCCATTTGCCCCATTTTCCAAATATCTACCTGATAAAAGTAACGGGGCGCTCATGGTTAAACCTCAAACTTTACTGCGCTATGCCTGCAAAAAGATGTCTAAGGAGTTTGTTAATAATCCAGATTGTTTTCGCATTTTATCTTGGACGAATGCTCAAGTAGACTTTTATAATCAACAGATTCGGACATATTTATATGGTAAGAATACCAACCGATTTATCTCTGGAGAAAGATTAATTACTAGAGATCCGGTGATATCTCCTGATGGTAAAACTGCTATTCTTTCCACATCTACAGAATTTAATGTTTTAGATGTGTTTGAAGACCGTTACAATAATTATGGTAGTTGGAGATTGAAGGTAGAAACAGATGAAGGAATCGTGCGTCAAATCTACGTTTTACATGAAGATGAAGAGAAACGATTTCACCAAGAAACCAAACGCTTGCTCAAAAGTGCCAAGCGCAATCCCTTTCTTTGGAAACAATACTATAAACATTTAGAGCAGTTTGCTAATATCAGAAATTGCTTTGCCTTAACTGTTCACAATAGTCAAGGTAGCACTTTCTTGGAAGCGGGTATTGATGGTCAAGATTTAAGTAAGCGATTGAATCCAGAACGCGGAGATGATAGTAAATCAATTCTAGCTAAAATTAAGGAGTTTAATCGGTTGTATTATGTGGCTAGTTCACGGGCTAGACAAAGAATTTTGGTAATCCGGTAATCTATAAGCGGCTAATTAGCTCAACTTAAATATCAGGAAATCCTTGAAACTGGATGATAATTGTCTGCATTTTTCAATCAGACAATAAAAATATTATAGCGGTATGCCATCATGTCCAAAAACATCCTCTAAAAGTCTTGTTGCATAAGCAGCATCAAATTTTTAATGAGCAACTACCGCTATATCCATTTTTTTATCATTAGTAAGTGTTTACACTTTTTCTATTTTAAAGGATAAATCAAGGGATTAGACAATAAAATTGATTCACACATTCACACATTCACAACTTTTATTTCTGCTACCGCAGTCACCTTTTTAGTAATGACGCAAACAGAGATAAATGATTATGACTCAAACAGCATCAAGACAAAAGATAAAGACTGCAAAGCAGACAAAACAAACAAGTGTTGCTAATCCTGAAATAGACAATGAAGTATCAACAGATATCACAAAAATACCTGAAGTTAAAAAGAAGAAATCTACATCTGCAAACCCTGATACTCCAACTGAACCCATCGAAAAGAAGCGGAATAAGCAAAAAAAGTCTAAATCAAAGTTAAACCCTCCAATACCCAGAGAATTAGGCATGGAGGTAATATGTGAACAAGCTAAATTTTACGATGCCCTCTTTTTAGTGAATTGTGCTACTCCAGCTAAACCTAGTCATCCTATTCTTGCCAATGTCCTCATAATTGCAGATGTGGAAACACAACAGATACATCTAACTGTCACAGATATAGCATTAACAATTCAGGCAAGTTTTGCAGCCCAAGTGTTATTAAAGGGTGAAATTACTGTACCAGTGCAAATTTTATTGGAGATAGTCAAGCATTGCCCTAATGGGACTATTTCTCTGAATAGTCAAACTCAATTTACTCAATCTAGTGATGACGATAAGCAAACAAAAATCTGCTCTCTATGCTTATCTGATGCTGATGGTAAGTATGAAATTAGAGGCATTAGTGCTGAAGAATTCCCACCTACTAACATAATTGATGCTACTCCTATGTCTTTAGCAACAACAATTTTCAAAGATGGTTTGAAAGGTGTACTTTATGCGGTCAGCACTGATGAAAATAAATATATCTTGACTGGAGTTCATCTCCAACTGGCACAGGAAAAATTAAAGTTTATTGGTACTGATGGTCATCGAGTTGCTATTACTGAACTTTCCACTCACCGAATTGGCAGAAAAACTCGTCAACAAGTTTCATCTCAAGAAGTTCAATCTCAACAAGTGCCATCTGAGGAAATTATGCAATTTACTCTTCCTGGTCGTGTAGTGAGAGAAATAGCCCGTAACTTAAATGATGATGTGAAATCTATTAATCTCCTGTATGATGCCCAAAGTAATCGCTTGGGTTTTGCTTGGCAAGATGTCGTTATTAGCTGTCAAGTTGTGGAAGGAATTTATCCTGATTGTGAGCAGTTATTAACTAAATTCAGCTTTGAGAAAGAAGTAATTTTAGAAAAAGCACCGTTAGTTAAAGCACTGGAACGGTTATCTGTGTTAACGGATAAGAAAGAGAAAGGAATTTATTTGCAGTTTGATGGCAGTTTACAACAGTTACGGTTATCTATTGAACGAGAATTTGGCAAAGGTGATCAGGTAATTGTTGCTAATTTACCAACAGAAATGATGTTGAATATCCAGTTTAATCTCAAGTATTTAATTGAAGCTGCTAAAGCTATTCCTAGTTCAAGTATCAAAATGCACTTACAGCAGTCAGATCATCCGGCTATGTTAGTTCCTGATGGAGATAGAGCAAATCTAGAAGTGGAAATGTCCATGCGTCATGTCTTGCTGCCGTTGTATATTCCACAGCAGTAAATAAATAAAATACGGCGTTGTTCCCTTTGTTGAATGGCTACAAACATTGAAACTTTGTTTGGCAATAAGTCTCAAACTATTGTGGAGGAAATACACCAAATAGCCAAAAACACCAGCAAAATCGGATACAAGACGACGAACTGCTTCCGAAGCGAACCCATCGCTAGGAGGAGAACAAGTGCGTTGATCAGAGCCGCCAAAATTGAGGAACGACGCAATCCGTAGGTATGCTGTCGGGTTGGTGGTCGTAGGGTGAGGGCATTTGCTCCCCAAGCTAGTAGCAATCCCAATACATCACTCAAATTGTGACCAGCATCGGCAACCAAAGCCAGCGAGTTTGCTCGGTAGCCATAGACTGCTTCAACAATCACAAATCCGATATTGAGGGCAGTACCAATTGCGAAAGCGCGGTTGTAGTTGCCCTGTCCGTGTTCGTGTCTCTGATGCTTGTGGCTGTGGTCATGTACCATTCATTACTTAATCCTTAACCGTCTTGGTTTTAAATAGCCGCATTCCATTTGCAGTAACTAACAAGGAAGTCCCTGTATCTGCTAAGACGGCTACAGCTAACCCAACAAATCCAAACGTTCCCAATAGCAGAAATAAAGCCTTTGTTACTAAAGAAAAAATAACATTCTGTTGAATCACGGTTACAGTGCGACGACTCAATTCTATTGCATAAGCCAGCCGTCTGAGGTCACTTCCTACTATCACTACATCTGCTGTTTCCAAAGCAATATCTATGCCACCCACCGCAAAACTAATATCCGCAGCAGCCAGGGCTGGGGCATCATTGATACCATCTCCAACCATACCTACCACCCCATCACGACGCAAGTTTTGAATTTCTTGGAGCTTATCTTCTGGTAGCAGTTCAGCCCGATACTCTGTAATTCCCACTTGTTGAGCAATTTGTTTGGCAACACGGGTGCGATCGCCCGTCAGCATTACCAACCGCTTTAACCCCAGCCGCTTCAATTGTCGCACGGCTTCGGTTGCTTCTAATCGAATACCATCAGAAAGGGCGATTGCTCCTAATAACCCTTCCTTTGCCCCTACAAGTACCGGAAGTTGACCGAGTTGTTCAATTTCAGCCAACAAAAATTCAGCCTCATCAGACAAGGGAATATCTTGCTCTAAAAATAACCTTCGATTGCCAACAAAGTATAACATTTCACCATAGTTTGCCTGAATCCCCTTACCTGGTAATGCCATGAAGTTCATAGGTGTTTCTAACTCCATCTTTTGTTCTTGAGCCTTAGCTACAATTGCCTTGGAGAGCGGATGTTCTGATTGTTGCTCCAGTGAAGCGGCAATTTGTAACACCATGTTTGCACTTACATTCCCAAAGTCATAAACCTTCTGGACAACAGGTAGCCCTTGGGTAATCGTACCAGTTTTATCAAAAGCCAGAGTTGTCAGGTGTCCGGCTGTCTCCAGAGCATTACCCCCCTTGAACAAAACGCCGTGGCGAGTTGCAGCACCAATGGCGCTAACAATGGAAACTGGGGTAGAAATCACCAAAGCACAAGGACAAGCAATCACCAGCATTACCAGCGCCCGATAGAACCAAACGTTAAAAGGTTGAGCAAATACCAAGGGTGGAATTAGAGTAATAGCGATCGCAATCAAAATTACAATTGGGGTGTAAACTTCTGCAAACCGATCCACCCACTGCTGAGAAGGAGCGCGGCTGCCTTGGGCTGTTTCTACTAAATGTATAATTTTAGCAACAGTCGTATCACTAACAGTATGAGTTACTTTAACTTCCAAAAAGCCAGACTGATTCAACGTTCCTGCAAAGACAGTATCTCCAACTTCTTTATCTTCTGGGATTGATTCTCCTGTAATTGGCGATTGGTCAATAGCACTTATCCCAGAAACAACAACACCATCTAACGCCACGCGCCCTCCGGGTCGAATTGTCAAAATTTCACCAACTTGCACACTTTCCACGGGAACTGTAACTTCTTTATTCCCTCGCTTCACAGTAGCAGTCGGTGGAGTTAAATCCATGAGGGCGCTGATAGCATTGCGTGTGCGACCAAAAGTGAAAACTTGCAAGGTTGTACCCAAAGAAAACAAAAACAGGACTAATGCTGCTTCAAACCAGTCCCCCAAAATCACTGCCCCAATAACTGATATGGTCATCAGCAGATTCATATCGGCACGGCGCAAGCGCAACTCAAATAAACCTGCTCGTGCAATAGGATAGCCTGCAATTACTATACCAATGCCATAAAAAGCTCGTGTTATCCAAATTGGTAATGCTAAGTATTGAGCAACTAAGCCCAAAACTAACCCTATCCCCGCTAAAATTACGCTTTGTCCCCGGCGGTTGTTCACCCAAAATTTCCAGTTTGCTGAGTCGCGTTTTTGTATTTGTTTTGAGGCTGAATCGTCTTGATGATGGTCGTGGTTACAGCTTTGGGTATGTTGGTGGGAGCTTAATTCATGAGTGAGTTCAACTGCATAACCCAAACTGCGAACTCGATTATAAATTGTCTCTTCATTGACCTGTTGCGGGTCGTAAGATACTTGCATTTTTTCAGTTCCAAAGCTGACTGATACCTGAAGAACGCCTGCTATTTGCTGTAAGCCAACCTCAACTGTTTTGGCACAACTGCCACAATCCATCCCACCAATTTTTACTTGTAGTTTTTGAGTAGAAGCTACTTCAAATTGCTCATGTTCGCTGTCATGGGAGTGAGTGTGATCATGGTCGCCATTACAGCAATGCTCATGATTATGGGGCTTGACCTCACTATTTTGTCTAACCGTATAACCCAACGCAGTGATGCGATTGATAATTTCAGCTTCTCTGAGGATGTCTGAATCATAAACAACTTTTACTTTCGCAGTTGCAAAGCTCACGGAAGCTTCCATTACACCGCCAAGCTGTTCCAAACTGGCTTCTATCGTCTTAGCACAGTTTCCACAGTCCATACCATCAACTTGCAAAAACTGGGTTTTGAGGGAGGGGGTTTGAGTCATGACAGTTTTACAGAAAAAACTATAAAGTTAACTGCCAATATTTTAATACAACAATTGAACAACTATTCAACTGTACAATGGTTATCATTTTAGATACTATGAAATTGATAACCATTGCTTACGCACAAAACTATGAACAAGAGCCAGGGAAAGCCAGACTTCGAGCATTTGCAACATTCTGATGCCCCAAATTGTGACGCTCATGTAGTGCATTTAGATAATGTGCGCTCAACTCAAGCGGAAATTCTTGCAACTTCCAAGGCTAAACAGATAGCAGAAGTATTTGGAATACTTGCAGATCCGAACCGCCTACGTTTGCTATCAGCGTTGGCTTCTCAAGAGTTGTGTGTTTGTGATTTAGCTGCATTAACAAAAATGACGGAATCAGCCGTTTGTCATCAACTGCGATTGTTTAAAGCGATGCGTTTGGTCAACTATCGCCGCGAAGGTAAAAATGTCTATTACAGTTTGGTTGATAGTTACATTATTAACTTATACCGTTCTGTAGAAGGACACTTAGAGGAATCAAATCTTTAGGTGCTAGGTTATCGGTGTATTGATATGAGATTCCTGCCATATTTTTGAGAATTATGAGAAAATTATGAAAAGATTTTCTCGAAAAACAAATGACTCGTCCTGAAAACCGCCCTAGTCTTCCTGAAGTTCACCGCAGTATTAAAATTCCCAACACCCAAAGCTTTTGGCGCAAAATGCTGGCTTATGCGGGTCCAGGGTATCTGGTTTCGGTGGGATACATAGACCCCGGAAACTGGGCAACAGATATTGCTGGGGGTTCTAAATTTGGCTACACCTTGTTGACAGTCATTCTGTTGTCGAATCTGATGGCGATATTGCTGCAATCGCTGTGTGTGCGTTTGGGTGTGGCTACGGGGCGAGATTTGGCACAAGCTTGTCGGGATTATTTCAGTCCAAAAGTGAGCTTTTGCTTGTGGGTATTGTGTGAAATAGCGATCGCAGCTTGTGACTTGGCAGAATTATTAGGAAGTGCGATCGCCCTACAATTATTATTCGGTATTCCCTTATTATGGGGTGTGTGTATCACTGCGCTGGATGTCCTGGTATTACTAGTTTTACAACATAAAGGCTTTCGCTATACAGAAGCTTTGGTAACAATGCTAGTAGCAACTGTAGGCATCTGTTTTGCAGCAGAACTTCTTTTCTCTCGACCTGATATGGGGGGGATAATGTTGGGATATCTGCCCAAAAAAGAAATTTTACAAAACCCAGAAATGCTCTACATTGCTATAGGTATTTTAGGGGCAACAGTCATGCCTCATAACTTATATTTACATTCTTCTATTGTGCAAACACGTGATTGGCAACCAACTTCTGAAAAAAGATGGGAAGCGATTAAATTTGGTACAATTGATTCAACTTTCGCTTTATCTTTAGCACTGTTTATTAACTCAGCAATTTTAATTGTAGCTGCTGCCACATTTCATTTTTCTGGAAATCAGAATGTAGCAGAAATACAAGATGCTTACAAACTACTTTCACCATTGTTAGGAGTTAGTGCTGCTAGTGCTATTTTTGGGATCGCTTTACTTGCTTCCGGTCAAAGTTCAACGCTGACCGCAACATTGGCTGGCCAAATAGTCATGGAAGGCTTTTTACAGTTTCGTCTTCCGTCCTGGTTACGGCGTTTAGTTACCCGTCTGCTTGCTATCATTCCAGCATTGATCACAATTATTGTCTTTGGGGAACATAGCACTAGCAGGCTCATAGTTTTAAGTCAAGTTATCCTCAGTTTACAGTTACCTTTTGCAGTGATTCCTTTGGTGATATTTACGAGTAATCGTCGCTTAATGGGTGAGTTTGTTAATCCGTTATGGCTTAAATCTTTAGCTTGGATTGTTGCTATTATTATCGTCGGGCTAAATGTTTGGTTGCTCTTACAAACTATTTTGGGTTGGTTGAATTTCAATTGATAAATGGCTTAGGATGGATTTAGTTGAACAAATATTGTGTTGTCTTGATGTGTTTTAAGATGGAGAAAATCAAGTCATGAACTACATTCACAAAGTTGTTACTATCCTGGGAATAACAACTAGCGTACTGAGTGGTATACCTGCTGCTGTCTATGCTACCCCAGAATCACCAACACCTATCCCAAAGATGAATTTTCAGGAATACTATAACCAGGGGGTGCAAAAGTTGGAGCAAGGCAACTTCAACGGTGCAATAGAAGATTTTAGTCGGGTAGTAAAGTTAAATCCCCGATACTACGAAGGTTTTTGCTTGAGAGGTTTAGCCAAGTCTCAGTTAGGAGATTTTCAAGCAGCCGTTATGGACTTTAATCAAGTATTGCAACTAAATTCCAGCCATACAGATGGTTACAATGGTCGTGGAATGGCTCATGCAGAACTGGGAAATCTTCAAGCTGCTATTACCGACTTTAATCAGATACTCAAAATTGATCCGCAGTCTGTAGATGCTTACTACAATAGAGGCTTTTTGAATTATAGACAGGGAAATCACCAGATGGCGATTTCAGATTTTAACCAAGCACTAAAAATCAATCCCAACTTAGCTGATGCCTATGGTAACAGAGGACTGGCTAAATATGCTTTAGGCGATCGCAAAAGTGCTATTACCGATTTACAGCAAGCTGCAAGTTTGTTTCAACAACAAGGAGATACCCAGAGGTATCAGCAAACACAAACATTGCTTCAGCAAATTCAGCAGTAAGTAATATTAAAGCTAGAAATTAAGACTCTTGCGTTACTTTTATGGTGATGGAGAATGAATTATAACAAAAACCTTACGGGGCAAGGGTTATAAACAATTATGACGATATTTTTAATGAAATGCCTACACAATAAGGCTTTCAATAGTTTTGAACCGGGTTTTCCATAAAAAGAACCGAAATTAAGTATAAATCGTTTTTAATAAGTTTATTTTCAGGGTGAACAAGAAAAGCTTACTCTTAAATTTAGCCTAACTGGATGAGGAACTTTCTCTTAACGGTATTATCAAATTAGTTGTTCAAAAAATTCACTTGATTTTTGATGGTGAATCGAATAACGTAGATGGTCAGTTATCTTTTTTTAGGAAGTTTATGAATAAAAAACTCATACTGAATTTACTTGCCAGTTCCTCAATTTTTACATCGTTAATGTCTACACTGGGTATTATTAATCCTGCCCATGCTAGTGTTAATCTAAATCAGCGATTAATGCACACTAGTGACGGTCGTACTTGTATTACTAATCCTCACGGTCTTAAAGATTTCGTATGTATTCGAGATTCCGAGAGAGATCCCAAGGCTGCTCCTGCACCTAAGTCTATGGTACTCTCAGCACAGCCATCTAATAGCAAAATTGCAGAACTAAATTTTACGGAGGAGGAAAGCGACGCTGCAATTAGGATATTTAAGTGTGACTGTCCGTTTTGTCTCAATTCTTTGCGACAGTTACGCGGTACTGGTAACTTGGTTTACTAAGCTTTATGAGTATTAGCTTAAATTTTTCTGTTAACCTACTTAAATGAAGTACATAATGTAAATTTAAAGGTAGATTCCAAGATAGTTTTAATTCTGACTTATGACCTATGTGTACTATTTAAAATAGTGTAGATTATTCACAAGCTTAAAATAAAATTTCACCCCCTTAACAGGGGCAAGAGCGACGAATTAAGATGAATAAATCCTATGTCTACAGTCGCCCTACATCAAAAATATCGCCCCCAAACTTTAGCAGAATTGGTTGGACAACCGTACATTAAAACTGCTCTAACTAATGCCATCAAACACCTGCAAATTGCCCCAGCTTATTTATTAACAGGTTCTAGAGGTACAGGTAAAACTTCGACTGCACGCATATTTGCC
Organism: uncultured cyanobacterium; assembly: GCA_903848645.1. Lineage (GTDB taxonomy): Bacteria > Cyanobacteriota > Cyanobacteriia > Cyanobacteriales > Nostocaceae > Dolichospermum. The sequence goes on from CAINGU010000088.1 coordinate 78,443, forward strand.
AAATCTCTGAATTGCCTCAACACTAAAAAACCAACTGATAAACCTTGTGGAATTTGTCAATCTTGTCGTTCAATTGAAACTAGCAATAGTTTAGACGTGAGTGAAATTGATGCTGCTTCAAATAATGGTGTGGATGATGCCCGTGCTTTAATTGAACGCTGTACTTTAGCACCAATAGCAGGACGTTATCGAATTTTTATTTTAGATGAATGCCACTGCTTAACCGGTAATGCCTTCAATGCTTTACTCAAATGTATTGAAGAACCACCACCTCATGTGGTTTTCATTCTCTGCACCACAGAACAGCACAAGGTTTTACCTACTATTGTCAGTCGTTGTCAGGTGTTTAATTTCCGTACTTTATCAATTCAAACAATTGTGCAGCATCTCCGTATTGTAGCAGATGCGGAATCTATTTCTATTAATGAAGAGGCACTAAATGCGATCGCTCGACTGAGTGATGGTGGTTTACGAGATGCGCTACAATTACTCGGTCAAGCCAGTCTTTTAGATGTAGATATCACTGCCCATCATGTCATGGAAATCGTTGGTGGTGTCACAGAAGCAGAGCTAATGGCTATTTTACAGGCTATCTCTACCAACAACACTTTTAACTTGCTACAAGTCGCTAGAGTTTTGGTAGACTCTGGAAAAACGCCTAAATTGATTATCTCAAATTTACTGCAAACATACCGAGATTTGCTGATTATCAAGTCTGCACCCAAGGAACAAGCTTTACTAACTGGTTGTGTCAGTTATACCCAACTCAAAGCTTTCGCCAAACACTGGAATTTCGAGACACTGAATTTGTCTTTAGCTGAGTTACAAAAAGCTGAAAATTATCTGCGGTATACGGTCAATGCAGCAGTGTGGCTGGAGGTTTGTTTACTCAATTTGCTGCCTGGTTTATTGCCTGGGGGTGCAACGAAGACGGTAAATGTGAAACCTGGGCATGATGGCAAATTGTTACCAACTTATGGAACATACACCATCAACAAGGTGACTGATAAACCTGTGGATGATCCAGGTAAAGATAGCTTGTTACCAGCAGTTGCCACCAATACCGCTAATGCTTCTAATACTGCTAATTTAGCGCAAATTTGGCAGCAGGTGATGGATAAGGCTAAACCGAACCATCAAAAGCTGTTGGCTCATGCAAATCTGGTGAAATTGCAAGGGTCTAAGGCAATTTTAGAGGTGACACCAGCTTACCTGCAAAAGTTTGAGAATAGCAAGGAGGTTATTGCTAAAATGCTGCAACGAGCTACTCAAAGTCCAAAACCCCTGACTGTGTTGATTAAAACTGCCAATCTCAGTAATAATGGGAGGGTAAGAGGATGATAGTCTTGCTCACTGGTGATGATGAATACGCTATTCAAGAACAGCTAAACCAGTACAAGGCAGAGATTGATGCCCAATGGCTGACTCTATGCTATCACCGGTTTCCGGCTGTTCAGCTTGACAAAGCCTTGACTGTAGCTCGCACTCGTTCCCTGACTGGTGGTAAAAAACTGGTAATTGTGGAAAATTGCCACCTCAAGCAGTGGGGTGATCCTGAGTTGGAGACTTTGCAACAGTTGGTGCAATTGCCTAATTCAACAATTTTGGTGTTTGTGGCTAATAATGTGGATAAGCGGCTGAAGGTCTACAAACATCTGGTCAAGTATGGGAAGTTGTTGGAGTTTGCATTGATACCACCTTGGCGGTATGATTTGATTGAACAGGCGATAGTTTCGCTGGCTGCAAAACTCTACACGAACACTACAGATAATGCTGTGACAGCTAAGAAAATTAAACTGCTGTTGTCGGAGGATGCGGTGACATATTTAGCACAGGCTATTGGTAATGATATGACCCGTGCTGCTTCTGAGTTACGCAAACTGTATATCTATGCTCAGGGGAGAAAGTTAGAGCTTGGGGAGGTACAAGAGTTAGTGCCATGTCAAACTCAGAATAGCCTACAATTGGCTGCGGCTATGCGTGAAGGAAAAAGCCATCAAGTTTTGCAATTGTTGGATGATTTACTGTCTCGTTCTCAACCTTTAATGGTGATTGTCAGCACTCTTTTAACGCAGTTTAGAACTTGGTTATGGGTGAAATCTGCGATTGTTTCTGGGGTGAAGAAGGATGGTGAATTAGCTCAAGTTTGTAATATCAGTAATCCTCATCGTATTTACTATTTGCGTCAGGAGGTAGCAAATACAAGTATCAATGCTTTGGCTCAAGCGGTGACGATGATTTTGGATTTGGAGATGTCTATTAAGAGGGGTGCTGATGGTAGGGATTTATTGGTGGTGATTCTTGGTGTTTGTAGGTTGTTTCAGGTTGTTCAATCAGGAAGAAGTTGAGGGATAATTTTGGATTTTAGGTTGGATGTTTAATGTCGGTCTAAAATCCAATTTCATTGATAATAATATTGGTAGCAAGCAAGAAGTTTACAGGTTATGTTTCTCTTTTAAATATTCCCACTTAGCTTGATCTGGATCAAAGTCTGGTGGCACAGGTGGGGAATTTTCAAAGAAATTATAGTCTTTTATCTTTTGGTAAAGAAATTATAGTCTTTTATCTTTTGGTGCTGTTTCAAGAATTTTTTTCAGTATTATATCTGATGCAAGACGGATATCTCTTATGGATGCTTCTTGGATAGACGCATATCTAACTGAAAGTTTTAAGCCTTTTTTATTGGCCTCTTCTATAACCTCTTTGTATTCACCTATGGTAAATAAATATATATCTTTCTGAATTTCATTAAATTCTTTTCTACTTTTAGTGTAGATTAACAAAAGGGCTAAATATTTTTTTGCTTCAACCAAGGACTCTTCTATTTTATCTTTGTTTTCTTCAATATCAAAATAAAGAGTTAATACTGTTGAGAGATTTTTAATACAACCAGAATAAATATCCCTGATTTGGTTTATTTTATCCCTTTTATTTTGGTAAGTGTTATTCAAAAATGCGATTAGAAAATTAGTAACTAAAGTACAGATAACAGCAATGATGGTTGGATTCATAAATAATGATGAGATATTGGATTCCATAGTAATAGCTGTTGAATTACGTTATAAATTATATCTTACTCGTGTATGAAATAGATGTGTAAACCTAATTCACAAATAAATATCTATATTTCAAGTGTGTATAAAATATATTCAGTGATAAATTGTTTCTTAGTTCTAGATTTTACATAATTTTTTGTCAAAATATCTACAAAAATCTAAAAAAATGCTAATATTTAGTAAAAACTAAGAATAACTGTTTTTAATAGAGATTTTCTTATGGATCACAGTTCACAGATTGATACTGTTCAAAAGTTTTCAGAAATTATTGGTGATAATGATCACCTTTGGAATCTTCTGCTTGGAAGAGAAGTTAGTCGTTTTGATAACAAACTTAAATATGAACATTCCAGACAAGATATACAAGGTGTAACATTTCGCCAACAAGGAAAAGTTATTGAAATAAAATATTTGAAAACTTCTAAGTTATTACTAAGGGTAAATTATGGTTCTGGCTTTATTTTCAAATATAGCAAAAAACAATTTATTCAAAAATTCAATCAAATTGTACCTGCTATAACATGGAGTGAAATTACAAAATTTACACCTGGAGTAAGACGGGAAGAAACCAAGATAGGTAAAAAACTATCTCTACTACAAAACATAAAAGACGAATTTGAAAATAACTTTCTTAATGCCGACAACTTTTATCAACTTCATTGTACTGAATACGTATCATCGGAAGAGTACAAATCCGAAAAATTTAAGTACATAGAAAATTGGATAAAAACAAAACCAGATTTAAAACCTTGTGATCCTGAACAAGCAAAAGCAATTGGTACTCTTGCAAATCATGTACAAGTAATAGCTAGGGCAGGAAGTGGTAAAACCTCAACCTTAGTCAACCGAGCGATATTTTTACAGAAACATTGTGGTATTGCACCAGGGGAAATGTTGCTTTTAGCCTTCAACCGCGAAGCAGCAAAAGAAATGGGAGAGAAAATGCGAGAAGGTCTAAGTTTACCTTTACAATCACAAAATTCTGTTCCCCATGCAATGACTTTCCATGCCTTAGCTTATGCCTTAGTTCATCCTAATAGAGATGGGATTCTTTTTAATGAACTAGATGGGGAACAAAGGAAAAGCCGCGCTCTACAGAGCGTAATTGATAAATACTTACGCCACCCAATATTTTCTGCAAAAATACGCGATTTGATGATGGCAGCATTTCGTGAAGACTGGGAACGTATAATTTCCGGTGGCTATGATAAAATACCCGAAGAAATGCTTCGTTATCGTCGCTCATTACTCAGAAAGGGAATTGATGGACGGGAGTATAAATCTTGTGGGGAAAAACTAATTGCCAATTTTTTATTTGAACATGATATTAAATATAAGTATGGACGTAAATTTCGGTCTAATGACATAAATGAACGCCCCAGTTTCACAATATTTACTGGAGAAGAACAAAATATAGTCATTGAATATCTAGAAATCGAAGGAGAACCAGCTTATAATGGAATCTCTAATGAAAGGCAGGAATATTTGCAGCAACGTCCTACCTGGCAGTTTCTAGAATCATCACCAAAAACTTTAAAGTATCAAGTAAGTTATCAAGGAATAGAAGTTTTTTGTGCGTTACTTAAGGACTATCTTGAAGAAGACTTAGGTTTTTCGTGTCAACATTTGAGTGAAGAGCAAATTTGGTTAAGGATAAAGGACAGAGCAATAGATCGCTTTACAACGCTAGTAGAGGGATTTGTTCAACGTTGCCGTAAGTTTTCTTTCACTTCAGATAAATTAGCTGCAATCATTAATAAACATCAATGTGTTAGTAATATTGAAGAGCAGTTTTTGGATTTAGCAAAGACGTTTTATCAATCTTATCTACAACGTCTTGAAGTCACAGGTGAAGAAGATTTTGATGGACTAATGCAGAAAGCGGTGGAAGTAGTTGTATCAGGAAAAACGATATTTCGCCGTAAATCAAGAATTTGTGATTTAAAGAGTCTCAGATATATCATGATTGATGAGTATCAAGACTTCTCAGAACTTTTCTATAAATTAATAGCAGCAATAAGAAAGCAAAATCCTCAAGCACTATTTTTCTGCGTTGGTGATGACTGGCAAGCAATTAATGGTTTCGCTGGTTCTGACCTCCGATTTTATCAGAATTTCCATCAATTTTTCCAGCCATCACAGCAATTAGATATACCTACAAATTACCGTTCAGCTACTTCTATTGTTGATATTGGTAATCAGTTAATGAAAGGTTTGGGTATTTCTGCTCGCGCTCATAAAACTATGTCAGGAATAGTAAATATTGCTGATATGTCTAGCTTTAAATCAACTCCCACAGAGCAAGAAAATTATCCTGGAGACAATATAACACCTGCTATCTTACGTCTAATTAACAAGACTATTCAAGAAGGTAAAAAAGTAGTGTTACTCAGTCGAAAAAATAGTTTACCTTGGTATGTGAATTATACAAAATTACGGAGTAGATCACAAAATAGCACACTTCCTAGATTTTTAGAATTAGTGCATTCATACCTTCCTGAAGAATCAAGAAAATCAGTAACTATAGCAACTGCACACAAATATAAAGGTCTTCAAGAAGATGTGGTTATAATACTTGATGCAGTTTCTAGTTGTTATCCATTGATACATCCTGATATAATGTTTACCCGTGTGTTGGGTGATAGCATTGAGTCTGTAGTAAATGAAGAAAGACGGTTATTTTATGTGGCTTTAACTCGTGCAGTTGAAACTTTATTTATTATTACAGAAAGTACAAATTTATCACCTTTTCTTGACGAATTAAACAGCAAAACGAAAATTTCTGTATTAAATTGGTCAGATTATCAACCTTTTATTGGTGTAGGAAATACACGGTATATTACTGTTAAAGTTGGTAATCAGCATGGCAAAGGTAGCAATGGTACTTACACAATTAGGGATTTGTTGAAAGCGGAAGGTTATAGATGGAATGATACAACAAAAATTTGGTATCGTACCTATCCAGCAGAAGGGTTTTCAATTCCAGAATATTTTAATAACGCCAATTGGATTTCTCAAGCTGTGGGAATTGAAGTACAGTTTTATGACGACGAAGAAAATGAATTAGCAGTTTATCTTGTTGACGAAGGCTTATGTACTCCGGTAATTGATAATTTTTCTGCCTTATAAACTCTATTTAACCTTTCAACATTCAATGGTCTTTATTCAAAAATACGTATAAGTACGTATTTTGTTATGACAATACTGATTTTATAATTGAATTAAATCTGAATAGTAGGTTTAATTAAACTACAGTGAAACCAAACAAATCCATTACTATCACTGGGTTTTATTCTTCAACCACAACTCAGATTAATTTTCTATACAAGAATAAGTAGTATGAAATTTACAAAAACAGCGTTAGTCTTTGCTTTTGCTTTGGGCTTTTTGGGTATTACAAATACAATGAGTAAAGCTCAAAGCTTATCTGATTTAGATGGTAATGCTTTCTTGCTTCATCCTAAGACTGGTCAATTTTTAGGCAATGTTTCTAGTGATCGTTATGATAGAGATTCCATCTGTAATCCTTATGGTACTTATGGCAGTCAATATCAAAGGATAAGCATCTGGAATCAGTATGGAGATTATGGTAGTCCTTATTCAAACTATAGTGCTTATAATTCACGGGCGAATAATCCACCTCTAATTTATCTTGCAAATGGTCAGCCTTTAGCAGTAATTTCAACAAGCGAAAATTGGAAACGAGTAATTCATCCTGGGGCGTTATTTGGTGTTATCTGTGGAAATAGATAAATATCTAATTAAAAACCTCAAAAATTATTGAATAAAAACAATGAACATTAAGCAGAATGTCTTAGAAATTTCAGGAATAGAAATCACAAAATCTATCTTAATAGATTTAGAAAAACTCTCCTCTTGCTCTGGAGAACCAATAGCATCTGTCTATGCAGATAACCTATTGCGTACCATGCGTACTATGCGCGATAAATTACCTTTTAACCCCTATACAGAAGTAATAATGGCATTACATGATGCACTGGCATATTCTAACCGTTGGATTGACTATAATGCCAGTCAATACCAGGGAGTTTGTGAATTACTTACATCCCTAGTCAATCAAGAAACAATCAACAACTTATCAGTCGAAACAGCAATTTTAACTCTAGAAAACTTAGGCTTTGATACCCTACCATTCGGAGTCAAACTTGACGAAAGCCTGGATATAGATGAAGACGACGAATAACACCAAATGGATGATAAATCTATTAGTTTAACTATTTATATTCAACCATTAATCAACCCCATTACAAATCTACTTCACAAAATAAAATCTTTGCCAGATGATAATTTTCTAGTAAATTACTATGGCATTTATCAAAAATGACTTTGTAAATTCGGAGTTTACTTCTATCAACTTAATATCTTCCCCCAATGGGGGATTTATAAGGGCAAAGTTCAAAAAATACCACCATGAACACGCCCAATTACAGCTTATTACTGCAAAGCCTGTGGACACCACCTACCACACCCATTACCGAAAATTCCCCCTCAAATAATCATCCCCCAGAACCAACAGAAATCACCGAATTTCTAGGAGAAGAATTACTCTATCAACAAACAATTCCCGCCACCGAACCTAACCTCAAAACCATCCCCAAAGACCTACCAAAACAATTAATCAAAGCCCTCCAATCATTAGGAATCACCCAACTTTACTCCCATCAAATCAAAGCCTTACAAGCAATTAGAACAGGTAAAAGTTTCATCCTCACCTCCCCTACAGCCAGTGGTAAAACCCTCAGCACATACCCCGGCATTATCGAAGGTTGCATCAATCAAGAACACCGAGCTTTAGCATTTTATGGACTACGAGCATTAGCACTAGACCAATTCCATAAAATCTCACAATTACTTTCTACCATACCCCCAAAATATCGCCCAGTCCTAGCAATGATCACCGGAGATGTCAAATCAGATGAACGAGAACAAATACTTGCAAGTGAACCCCATATATTAGGTGTCACTCCCGAATTAATTCATTTCCAACTCAAACAAGTTTGGAAATCGCCAAATTGGGCAAACTTTTATCAACGATTACGCTACATCTTAATTGATGAAGCACACACCCTTTCCGGTAGCTATGGCGCAAATATGGCTTGGTTAATTCGCCGCATCAAACTAGCAGTAGATCATTACGGTGGTGACTCCCAAAAACTGCAATTTATCTTCCTCAGTGCTACTTGTGGAAATCCTAAACAATTAGCTTTGAAAATCTCTGGTTTGCAACCCACTAAACTCAACCCCAAACCCTTAATTTGGCTTCGTAAAAGTGGCGCAGCTTCACCACCCAGACAAGTAATTGTCACGCAACCGAGTTACAATTTAACTGCTGATACTGCCCGGATAATTCAATTTTTACTCAATCAAAATAAATCAGGAATCGCCTTTTGTAACTCCCGGCGGAGTGTACGAGAAGTCACAGAACTATTAAAATCAAATCAAGTCACGGCATTTTATAGTGGCATTACTGCCGAACGTCGAGCCGAAGTAGTTAATCAACTTCAGTCTGGTATAATCAAGTGGATAATTGCCACAGAAGCCTTAGAAGCAGGAATTGATTTACCAGAATTAGAATGTTGTGTATTACGTGGCTGGCCTGGTTCTAAAATGGCATATCAGCAACGCAGTGGTCGAGCCGGACGTTCTCAACCAGGACTCACAGTGCTGCTTCCCAATGCTTTCAACCCCATAGACTGTTATGTAGCAGAACATCCAGAAATGCTGGTATCTGGAGAAGCTGAAGAAGTGTTTTTTAATGATGAATATCCCATCTTTGCAGCCAAACATTTGATGTGTGCAGCCGCAGAAACAGGCATTCCCACTAACAAAATTAAACACTATTTTGGTGCAGCCGCTTTTGATGTTGCCAAACTGCTATTAGCCCAAGGACATTTACACAAAGGTCGGAATGGGTTATGGGCTAAAGGTTATCCCCATAAAGATGTTAATTTTCGGGGTGGTTTATCGCAAACAACTATCAAATTAGTAGATGCAATTTCTGGGGAAGAATTAGAGCAAATATCTGAAGATATCGCTTATCGAGAAGTGCATCCCCAAGCCATTTATAAACGCCAAAATGCGAAGGGAAAAATGCTGACTTATCAATGTATTTCCTTAGACCTTAACAGTAAACGAGCAATTTTAAAACAAATAACAGATAAGGCAATTTTTACAGTTGCAACTACAGTATCACAAACCAGTAGTTTAACTGTGTTAACTGACCCAGTAAATTTACCATTACTGTTTTCTTCAGATGCTATAGAAGAAAAGAAACAGGGGGAAGAGGAACAGAAAATAAAGGGGAAAGTTTCGCACAAAACTGACATCGTAGTCATAGGAAAATCTGTGAAGGAGGAACAGAGAATAAAGGAGAAAGTTTCGCACCCTGCACCTTTATCTGAAGTTGAAGAATGTCAGGAATATTTAACCCTAGAACTGAGTTTTGGTGAAGTTAAACACATTACCAGCGGTTACAGTTTAATGACCCAAATTTACGAGCAGACTTGTTTGAATAAACGCTGTCTCAACTACAAAGAACCCTTACCTCAACAACAGCGTTGTCCCCTATGTCGTAAACTCACCCGCAAAGCTGTCATTGTCAAAACCCTATCAGAAGCCAAGTTTGAGCAGCCTTTCCACACCCAATTTTCCGCCCCTATGGTGAAAGTAACAATTAACTCAGGTGCGCGAGAATACATCCAACAATTTGCTAAAGAAACTAGAACCAGTTTAACCCGCAGTCAAGAACCGATACCTTCTGGTTATCAACAGTTGTGGGAATATTCCAGTCCCTTCATTGCTATGCACAGCTTTGGACATCAAATTATGAGAGCATTACAGCTTGTAGCTAGAGTTGACCCCAAACAGGTGAATTTTACTGTGGTGAAGGAGTTAGAGGAAAATAACAATTACACAGGTTATTTCTATGATACCAGTGATGGCGGCAATGGTGCGGCTGAAGCTGTGTTTAAACATCTGCCAAAACTTGCTAATGTTGGTAGAGCGATAGCTCCGCTCGCCGCAGGCATCGCACGAGATTGTAATTGTCATACTGGCTGTGCTAAATGTTTAATTCAACATGGCTGTCCTGATGGGAATACTGCTTTACTGAAGCAGATGGGGTTAGTGTTGCTGGATGCAGTTGCTAGACCTGAAACATAGCATTTTATAGTTGTTAAATTTGCGGAAATACCTACCCTGAACAACGTACTCATAGGGTAGGATTAAAAAAGTTATCATAGCAAAGCGAAAACAATCAACCTTTTATTTCATGGTTGTGTCGTAAAAAGTTGTAGCAATATGGGAAATGAGGTAAAAATTTGATACTTATTATCAAGGAGCGTGCGACTCTAAAACAAGTTGAGGAAATGCTGCAAACTTTGGAAGTTTATATCAAAATAGCAGTAGATATAGAAAAAGGGATTCTTGCGGGAGGTGGACAGTTACACGCTGAGTGCGAAGCAGTATTATTGAAAGATGGTAGCAAGCTCCAAAGACATTTGGGGTGCAGACTGGATACCATTTACACAAAAAATGGCTTACGAGTCAATTATTAATATTCGGCCTAGTCAAAATAATCGGTCGATGATAATTCAAGACCCAGCGATACGAGAACGTGTAACACAAATTACTCAAAGATTAATAGGTGGTTATGAACCAGAATTTAAATGAAAAACAAACCCGCTTTCAACTCAACAATATACCAAATCGCTTAGGACATATAGCGGCTAATTTAGCACGAATTAAGTCATTTTCTCAGATTGCTTATAAAGAAGCGGTGAAAAGTGTAATTTCAGAAACCAAGTGGTTTATTGAGTGGACAGCAGCCGAAATAGAACCTGTTCAAGCTGAGGAATTGGTGAATATTCAAGTTCAGTTAGCGATGTGGGAATTAACTTGGAATGACATTTGGGCAGATGAAAAAGTGCGGGCTGAAGTTGCAGAACAATCTGGTATTTGGTCTGAGCGATTATTAGATATGTCAGGCTTACTATCTGAATCTATTGCATAGTAATTAACTCAATAAACTCAATAAACTAGCAATCATACTAAACTAGAAAGTGGAATATATAATGAATAAACAATTGCTTAAAAAGTGGTAATTACAAAAAAATATTAGGAAAGACAGTAGCAGCTAACCGCTGCCTGGGAGAGATGCAATTTTCTTCCAACTATGCCAATAATTAATCTGGCTGATATTCAACAAATTAATAAAACTCAGCAACAACTTTTATTTCCCCAACAAAACCATCATCTAAATCACTCTGCTGTTGATTCTATTATTGCCGATAACTTCCATTTGCTGATGAAACAATTATTTTTACAACTACCTGTAGAACCTTTATTAAATGCCCATCCTCAAATTGCTCAATGGGTTGCTCAAGTACAGGAACTTGCACCAGAAATCTTTCAATCTCGCAAAAAGTTATTAGTTGATAATGCCGTCATTGCCCCCCTAATGATTAATAACGATAATTACTTTGTTCAAGTCACCACAAATATAGCATTTAAACAAGGTATTCCCAGACTTTATGAATGGGCTGTGCGTCATCCTCAGTTAAGCTGGCAAGACCGAGTAAAGTTGTGGACTACGACTATTCAATACTCAGTTATTCCTAAGCAAATGCAGCTTGTGATTATAGCATTAGACCCTGTGAAACCACCCCAAAGATTAAATATACGCTGGAACAAGAAGTATCATCGGCAGACTGAAAAATGGTTAATTAAACTCCTGAATCAACCTCAAGAAAATGATGCCCAATCAAATCAAATTAATCAGGAAATACCGTCATCAATGATAAATTTAGCCGATATTTCTGAAGTTAGCATTTAACCCTCTTTTGTCACTTTTCCAAAATGGAAAGATGTAACCCTTATCAAAAAAGAGTTTTAATCTCGATTTCAACGTCATCTACTTCAACCTCTGCACAACCTTATTCATAAAATTTCTTGCGCTTCACATCCACCAAAAACTGTTTTTTTAATATCTTCAATCTCACAATCTCCAACTTGCCAGTAATCGTCCCGTCATTTTTGATATAGATTATCCTAGATACTTAAAAACGATTTCAGTTAGACTTATGGATAACACGCTGCAATTATTAACCCCTATACAACTCGGTACTTACACCTTACCGAATCGTCTGGTGATGGCTCCTTTAACCCGCTGTCGTGCTGCGGCTGGCAACGTTCCCTACGAACTTCATGCCACCTACTATGCACAACGAGCAACCGCTGGACTGATTATTTCCGAAGCAACCCAAGTCTGTCCCCAAGGACAAGGTTATCCCGCTACCCCCGGCATCCATTCCGCTGAACAGATTGCTGGCTGGAAAAAAGTTACCCAAGCGGTTCACGACAAAGGTGGGCGCATTTTTCTGCAACTCTGGCACGTTGGGCGCATTTCCCATCCTGATTTTCAGCCAAATGGTGAATTACCCGTTGCCCCTAGCGCGATCGCCCCAACAGGAGAAGTCGGAACCTATGAAGGCATGAAACCCTACGTCGCGCCCCGCGCCCTTGAACTCGAAGAAATCCCCAGCGTGATTGACCAATATCGTCAAGGTGCGAAAAATGCCCTCGAAGCAGGCTTTGACGGCGTTGAAGTACATGGCGCAAATGGTTATCTAATTGATCAATTTTTGCAAGACTGCACCAACCACCGCACCGATGCCTATGGCGGCTCAGTAGAAAATCGGTCGCGCTTTTTGATGGAAGTTCTGGAAGCCGTAACCGAAGTCTGGGGTGGCAATCGCGTTGGTTTGCGATTATCTCCTTCCGGCAGTTTTAACGATATGGGCGACTCAGACCCCAGGACCCTCTTCAGCTATGTCGTGCAGGAACTCAACAAATTTAACTTAGCCTACCTGCACCTCATCGAACCCCGTCTTAATGCAAGCCAAGATACCCTAGAACATCTCAGTAGCGACCTCACCGCTGGTTTTTTCCGTCCCCTGTTTAACAGCAAAATTATTGCCGCTGGCGGATTAAACCGTGAAATTGGCGAACAAATCATCTCCAAGGGCGAAGCTGATCTAATTGCCTATGGTCGCATCTATATTTCCAATCCTGACCTGGTGAAACGTTTTGCCCTGAATGCGTCGTTAAATCCCTACGATCGCAGTACCTTTTACGGCGGCACAGAACAGGGCTACACTGACTATCCCTTTTTAGCATAAGCGTAAAGTTATGATCTCGGAGTGCCGATTTTAAGAGTTGCTCTAAGTAGGTGAACAAAATAAAAACGAGGGGTATTGCGTTTTGTGAAATGCCCCAAACTCAACCAGAATCTCGTATTAAGACAACTTTACATACCGTTACATGAGTTTGTTTTTTTTGGTTCACCTACTTAGCTTGGCGATTGGCACTCCCCAAAACTGCCTAGAAATATTTTTTGTGATGCGTAGCGATTGCCTCTGGCACTGCGCTCCGCGCAATCGCAGCCTGCAATTGGTCGGCGCTGGTGATAACTGCATAAACAATTCTAAAAAACGTGTTAGCTAACTGGCATGAAATTAGACAATATACTCCCTCAACTCGTTATGCAGTCTTTCAAGAGCAATTTCTAGGTATTTCGAGTGCATCCAACCAACGTATCCTCCATAGACACATTTTTCTGAATAATCAGTAATAAAAACATGATCAACGCCTAACTGATTTTTCCAGGTGTGAACGGCTAGGCCATTTTTGAAAAGGATATGAGGATGAGACTTGGAAAAATCTGTTTTGTCTGCATCAGTTATGCCCTGTACTCTTTGTAGTTGATTGATAAGCTGCATAACTGTAGGTTTACTTGCATTCTTGGCGACGTTTACCTCTATGGATGCAATGATGTTTTCCTTTCCCCCTATGATGTACGAACCGCGTTTTGAATAGGAACCAGCGATCGCGCCATCTACATAAATCTCGAATCGTCCCAGCCACTCATACTTGCCACTCAGCAACCTTAAGGGATCATCCTTAATAGAGTCTGTGCTAACAATAAGTGTGATGATATTAATACCCTCACAAAGGGATGGTGTGATATCAATGCTTGCGCCTGCTTTAAGCGCAAAATGCCGATCATTTACATTGATATGTCCTGTATCACGTACCTCAATTAAACGTACTTGTACAAGACTTATATCGCTTATCGAGATAGTGTTGTTTGGCATTACACAAGGATTATGGGCATTTTTAGCATAATATCTAGAATTTTTCTGGATATAGTCAATATCTAAGTATTATACAGAAATTTTCTGGATATTATCCAAAAGAGCAAGATAGCAAACTGCACTGGATTCATAACTATGTGGGGCGATTATGTCGAGTCTAGCGGGTGCAATCCTCACGTTCTGTATGGACAACGCCTTGATAGATTACCTACCAACACTCATAGACCAGCGCCTATCCATAGGTGTTTTGCAGGACAGATTCAAGGTTGAAAATGAAGGTGTTGCACCTGAACCTGAGCAATAGTTTCAAAATCACGACCATTCTCAAAGCAAACGGTTAGGTCGAGGAGTGTCAACCTTGCAATCCCGGCGTTTGATACACTCGTGTTGTAAAATTCTCTAAAACATCAGTTTCTTGATGATTACCAGACCCCTGTTCCTCCTGTTCCTGGACTGTGGCCACATCTTCCTCTGGTAATGGCAACATCCTTCCTGCTTCCTCAATGCGGTCATACAATGCCTGGGTCAACATTTTAAGATCAGGAATTGTTACCTGACTTTCTAAAGCCAATCTAACTTGTGTGTCCCAAAGACCTTCACTTTCCTTAGCTCGGTTTTCATCGGTTTTCGACACCGGAATAATTAAAGGATAGGGAATAGAAGCTTGTCCCCCGGAACTGTAACCGGGACTGGTAATTACACATTTACCTTGGGGAAACTTAAGGATTTCATCTGCACTAATTACAGGCATTTTTTGTAAATTCTCACTCCAGCTAATTGAACGGCTCATTTGTCCACCAAGAGTTCGCCCTGTAGTCCGATTTTTAATCAACACTTCCTTTTCACCGTAACGCTTTGAGTAATCTTCCGCCGTTTTGTAATTACCCGGATTGAATAACACATGGGTACTGCAAGCTGATGCGATCGCACTCCCCATTTTATCGCCATAAATATCGTAAAGCTGCTCTAAACTTTGAATACCCAAGATAAAACAAGCCCCATTAGAACGATATTCATTAATCCACTGTGGTAGTCTATCCAGCTTAATTGATGGTAATTCATCCAAAGAAATAATTAACGGGTCTTTACGGGGACGACTCAAATTACCGACAATCATTAAGTGCATTGCTGCTGCCAGTAAAGGACCAACCACACTACGACGTTCATCGTCTAGTTTGAACACCACCATTTCTCTACCTGATAGCTGAGTAGGAATATCCGATTGACCGATGAATGCCCGTAACAAATCAGCTTGAATAAAAGATGAGAAAGTCCCTGCCGCTGTCGTCAAAATCCCGGAAATAGTCTTTTCTGCGTCCTTAGCACTCAAAAATTGGATAAATGAAGTGGCAACCCATTCATCCAACCGTTTGGACTGGACCGCATGATCAAGACGTTGTACCAATTTTGGCAACCGCAACACTGCATACAGCATTGCCATATCTGGGTAAGGTGAACCCTTGACTAACTGTAATAATGCTTTTGCTAACAAATCCCCAGCTTTAGCAAAGAATTCGTCACTTTTACCCCCACTAGCAGCATTGCGGTTAATCACTTGACCAATTTCCCCAGCCATGACCCCATCCCGTGCATCACGCATAAAATCAAGGGGATTGATGACACCGCTAAAAGCTTCACCGGGGGCAAATACTCGCACTTTGTAGCCATAACGTGCTGCTAGAGGGGCGTGCAGTCGCATTTGGTCGCCTTTTTTGTCGTAGAGTAAAATTGGAAACCCTTGCTGCATGGCACTTTCTAGCATCCTGTCAATGGTCGAGTAAGTTTTCCCAGAACCAGGCGCACCTATTACCAGTGTTCCCCGTTCGGCATGAGGAAACCAAACTGTAGGTGCAGCACCCAGCATGGTTTGCAGGTTAGCCATTAACCCCCGCCACTTCCCTTTTGTCCAGTAACGGGGTGTACCAGACCACAAGGTAACTTTATTGTGTTTGTGTTCTTTGATTTGTTTAAATGCGAGGTTAGTGGCTGCTAGTTTTTCGCTGACACCGCAGACTTTACCAGTGGTGATTTTGCCTTTACCCGTACCACTGATTTGCAGTAGTATTAAAACTACCAGCAGTCCAGCCATCATTGTCCAACCTTGGGGGTTGTTGTACTGTTGAAAGAATTTACCGAAGTCAATACTGGCTAGTGTTGGTTGGTAAGATGGTACTTCAAATAATGTCGAGTTAGCAGTGTTTGCTAGATTTTTCTGGTAAAGGTTCATAGTAGTTTAGTATGGGTTTACCAGCAATTTTAGTTACCAAGTCAAAGTTAGGGAATTGACCTTATGGATATTTTTTACTAACTCCAATAAAAGCTCCACATCTCACCCTAACCCTTTAACTTTGACGAAGGTATTGTATTAAAATAAGTTATTGGTCAAACGCAGGAGGTATTAGTATGAATGAAAGGAAAACAGTTGCGCCAAAATCTATGAATATAAAATTGGTAACTACTCTTATCCAAGTTATTCGCTCTCTTTCTCAAGAAGAACGGAAAATTTTAGAACAAGAGCTATTTTTTGATGATTCTGAACCTTCAAATCAAGAAATAATAAAACTTGCTGAAATGGGAAGTGCGTTTAATTTTCTGCACGACGAACCAGATATTTATACTTTAGAAGACGGAGAACCTATCTGATGTCTATTAAAAAAGGAGATGTGATTTTAGCACCCTTCCCGTTTACTGATTTGAGTCAAACTAAATTACGTCCGGCCGTGATACTATGGGTTAGTTCTACAGGTGGTAATAATACTATTATTTGCTTTATTTCTTCTCAGAATTTAACAAATTTGCAGCCAGAAGAATTTTTGATTAGTGATTCAGATTCAGAGTTTATCAACACTGGTTTAAAGATTAGTTCTAAAGTGATTGTATCTCGACTTGTTACCATAGACAGAAATTTAATTACCCGCCGTATCGGTAATTTAGGAATCAATCAACTGCAAGAGTTAAACACTCGCTTAATTCAAACTTTTCAAATATAACAACATGATTAAATTAGTAATTACTTTTCGTACCTAATTTGACAATTTGGAATCATTTTCTAAACACTATAACAAAATATGAGTATCTAGCAGAAAACTCATTCTTCTTCTCCATAAAAAGCAGCAATCACTTCTTCTGAAGTGTCATCAAAATCATCAGAAATCTTAACTTGTCCTTGCCAAAAACCTGTAACCCTTGGTTTTAAAGTACCTTCATTACTCATCACTATCGAACTATGATTTAAACCCGCTTTTTCAATTATAGGTTCTGCTTGAGACAGAGGCAAAACTTTTGCCCAGGGAACTCCCTGACGAGTTAGCGTAATTTCCACATGATTTTGGATATCTGATAATAAATCAAGTAAATTATCAGATAAATAATCAAGATCGAAAGTTTTTTCTGACATTGTTATTTAAGTAATTGTGCGAAATTAATTTCCTATTATTTTATCTCCGCTCAATGTAGTATAAGTCTATAATAATTAAACTTAGGATAAGTTTACAGTTCTCTACATTAAAACCGCTACATTCAGGCAAAGTTACTAACTAAATTTAGAGGCTAACGCCTCAGACTTTGGACAATCATATTTATGCAGTCCAATGGTTAAATCAAAAGTTACAAACAACTCTAAACACCCCCATCAATCCCCTCCCAAAACTGCTGCTACTAAACCTAAAACTACCAAAACCAGAGCAACTGAAATTGATGATGATGACTTTGAAGGAGAAGAATTTGAAATAGACCCAGAACTCTTGAATGATAACTATAACCAAGTCCGTAAACCGCTTCTTCCCTATGGTATCGTCGTTAATGATAAACCTGCTGGACTATTAATTCCAGAAGACCAGTTAGAAAAAGCTGGTTGGCTGGAAATGCCTGAAGAAGACGACTTAACTACTGTCACATTAACTGAAGATGTTACCGGACTATTAATTACTGAAGGTCGGTTACTGGTTTTAGGTTTTGCACCAGAATATATCCGCTATAAATCAGATGTTGAAGATGTCGGTGGTTCGTTATTTGGACTTTATGATGATTATAAACAAAGTCTTGATAAAAGAACAATGGATGTCTGTTCAGAACACGCAATTATATTTCTGGATGACAAAAACAAACCATTACATACTACTCCTGTTGTCGTCCGCTTTAAAAATGTGGCTCTTTGGAGTTTTAAATCAGTCCGTGAGGAGTTTTACCGTTCTTTAGAGAAAACCTTTGCTGATTATTTCCAAGTACCATTTAGTGGTAAAAGTGATAAATGGCGAAGTTTAGGGGTGCTGGAAGTTGAGTTTAGAGCAATTAAAGAAGGTGAAGGTAAGAATAAACACAACTGTTGCAAAACTGTAGCCTATACTAAACCCACAGTTGAGAACTTTCCCCAACTGTATTTAGGTAAACCCGCAGCTAAAGCTTTAATTTGGCAACAACATGATGCTATCGCTGGTTTCAATGAACCACAATCTCTACCTGCTTTACCAGGAGAATCGGTATCTGTAGAGGTGGAAGTTTTACCACCAAACAAAAATAAGAACAAGAGTAAAACTCAAGCTGTCCGTAAATCCAAACCAACAACTAAACCACCTCGAAAAATTCAAATAATTGAAGATGACGATGATGAAAATGACGATTTAGACCCTGATTTAGACGATGATGATTTTGAATTTGAAGATGACGATGAACAAGATGATGACGAATAGTTGAGTGCTATTAAATTACCTGGGTTGAACATAAAATCTGCCGTAGTCAAAAACTATGGCAGGTTTCTCACTGAAAAAGCTAGACATTATTTTCTTTACAGCCATTTTCACGTAAATAGACCATATCTTTAGTAGTCTTTGTTACTTGCTCGTCTTAATTTCTGTCTGGAATCCTAGTAGTCCATCAACATTAATTTTATGTGTCAACGAAATTTGAAAGTATTACTAACAAACGCTAATAAAATTTGATGCCTCATAATTTCAAGCTTGACAGACTACTAGTAGCATGATTGTATTTTACAGTCAAATACCAGCATCGTCACAAGATTTGATGACTTTGGCTGTGAGCATAAGTAATTGGTAGTAATTGTTAGCTGTTCAGCTACGGTTAATTAAACCTAACGGGAGCATTAGCCATAAATCATGATGCAGACAATTAATATCATATATAATTAAATAAATCCTATTAATCCTGATGAAAGGAAAAAAGATACAATTATGCAAATCACTATCGAAATTCCTGAAGATATTGGCAACCAACTACAACAGAACTGGCAAGACTTACCGCAAAAAATCTTAGAAACTTTAGCAATAGAAGCTTATCGAAGTGGTATCATGACTTCTGGACAAATTCAACAGTTACTACAATTTGATTCACTTTCAAAAACTCAAGTGTTTTTAAACCAATCTCAGGTTTCTCTAGATTATACCCAAGAAAATCTAGGACAAGCTAAACAAACAAAGATGTTAGCTGATAATGTTAAGGAACTCCAGCAAATCTGTATTGAAGAAGATTATTCCTTAGAAATTCCCTCTCGTCAAGACCGTCCTAATTTGTTTTTTTAATACCTGCAATGACCTTTTTATGTGATACTAATATCATTAGCGAATTAGTGCGACCTCAGCCTAATCCTGGTGTTTTAACATGGATAAATAATTTGTCTTCGATAAATATCAGTGTAATTACTTTGGAAGAAATACATTATGGTTTAAAATCAAAACCTAATCTAAGAATTCAAAATTGGTTTGATAACTTTATTAAAAATGATTGCCAAATCTTACCTATTACGACTGAGATTGCTAAACTTTGTGGTGAATTACGAGGTCAACAAAGGTTAAGCGGTAAAACAGTTACTCAAGCTGATATGATGATTGCTGCTACAGCCCAGATATATCAATTAACTTTAGTCACGCGCAATATTCGTGATTTTGATAGTTGTGCTATCCCCCTTCTTAACCCTTTCACTTAATCCCAAAGATTTTTATAATTTGGGATTTTCTTAAAATGTAGTTTAATGATACTACGAGTGAAGTGCAGAATGTGGGTTATTGACTAATAAAAACTGTTATTTTGGTGGTTTATTCATAGTAGCCAAAAGTTGACTATCGGCAAGTTGATAACGATTACCATTAAAACAAAAGTTCAATTGTCGTAATTGCTGTTTTTCTGTTTGCAATACCTTAATACAAGGTAAAGCCTGATGGCGATTTTCTCCTACTGCTAATAATTGCTTTCCTGGTGGTAATGTAGGATTTAAATAGCTCAAAAATACCTGAGTAATTGGTTGATTTGGTTTGAACCAATAACCAGCATATAGACAACCCAAAGCACCACAAACATCTGGAGTATTAAAGTTGAAAATTGTCAGCTTGCCATCTTTTTCCGTCACATTTACAGCCAATGTATTGTCAACAGATGTTTGAGGATTCAAGTTTGTATTTTCTCCAATTACCTGTTCCACTACAGAACTAGAAACAAGATTAACAGCTTTGTGCCAAGTCACAGTTGCTGCATTCAAACTACATCCTCCTAAACCACAGAGAACAGAAAGCAGTAAAAAGATACTTAAACCAACACGAAACCAATGCACCCAATAACGTATCCTCATGGGAGGTTCTGGTAATTGATATCCTGTTG
This sequence comes from uncultured cyanobacterium, assembly GCA_903848645.1. Classification (GTDB taxonomy): domain Bacteria; phylum Cyanobacteriota; class Cyanobacteriia; order Cyanobacteriales; family Nostocaceae; genus Dolichospermum. The sequence continues at coordinate 99,279 of CAINGU010000088.1, forward strand.
TTTTCAGTGATTGAAATTGAGTAGAAGAGGCTGACAAAGAAGAAACTACCTTGTCTGCTGTTGCTTGCTCAAATTGCTTTTTTGAATGCAAGTCAGTATCGGAAAAATCCTTTGTCTCTGGCGCGGAAGATATAGAGGTTGTAGATAAATTAGTCATAAAAACCACGATGATAAGTATGGAACTTGCAACTTTTGAGAACCCAAAGGAAAGACGAATCAAACGAATTTATTTGTTGTGATAAGTTATAACAATAGCCACAATTGTTATAAGTGGCTTTCACTCCTGACTCCTGCTGTATTTCGTACTTCTAATCACCAATGTTTTGAGCATTACTAATGTATCGAGAAGTTAAACTAGGAATACAGGTCAACGTTCCATTATCGCTGTTATTATTGCCATAAAAAGCTAAAGCAGTTTGTCCATAATCTTTCAGACTGAGACGACCAAAAACATCAGAACTACTAGCATCAACTTTGCTATTATCACCACCAAAATGCTTTTGTGCTACTCGTTCAATTAGCCGTTCACCAGTGAATAATTGTCCTGTAATTGGGTCTATTTCCGTTTGAGTTACTTGAATTTTATTGGCGATATCAGCCATAAATGCCTTATCCTGATCAGCAGGAGGAAAAAACTCAAATAATTCAGCTTCAGTTGGTTGATAACCTTGTCTTACCTGATTAAGAAACTGTTCTCCTCCAGACTTGGCAGCGATTAACCGCACTGCGTAGGGGTTGTAACTCATGAACTGATACCGTCCCAGTCCTCGACCACAATTTAAACCCCTATCAGCGCAGGTATGCACACCAACAGCTTTGTAATCCCCACTACCAGCACTTTCAATTTCAGCAATGGCGTTTCCTAGTAATGGCAAATTAACACCGGAAAAAGATTGACTGATAATTGAACGATTACTACTGGTAAATCTGCAAGGATTAATTTGACTTGTTGTGCTATTTTGATTGAGATTACTTCTCACCTCTTTATTTGCACCCGTAGGTGTAGAAGTGGTATTAACACTTTGCTCATTTCCACCGTCCACATTGCCTACAAACATCAAAGCATTCACTTGATAGCTGAAAAAAGGAATTGGACCAATAAAATAAGGTGTACAACCCATTTTCCCAGCGCAAAAGCGAAAATATAAAGCCGTATCTACTGTATCAGTGGTTTCATCGGTTTCCATCACCACCACTTTAAAAGCTTTACCAAAGGGTAAACGTCCTGTTGGTTCTCGGCCATTGTTAACCGCTTTGAGGATACCCCAACCTCCCTTAACTTCCTGGTATTTACCGGAAATCCATTGCTTACCTTCCAAGGATGAGCGATCACTCTTACCTACATTTTCCAAATCATCTAGTTCTAAATAAGCACAATCTTTTTGAGTACAGGGGACAGAAAAACCTTGCACATCTGAACCAGAAATTGGATTGTTACGGCGATTTTCTGCTGTTCCATAAACTGCATCAATCCGCATGACTAAATTACCAATTTCACTGAGAGGATTGGGCATCAATCCTAAAGGTACTTGTCCCAGTCCTGGAATATTTTTGACAAAACTATTCATCCAATTTGTCAAATCTTGAATTGGTACTGCTTCTAAATTAGGAATTGAAGTCAGCGAAAACTTGGACAAATCAATTTCTCCCAGCTTGATTTTCCCAACTTCATATTGTGTCAACACTTGCGCTAATGTTAAATTTGCTGGTTGAATTCCTTTAGTTTTCAGTAAAGCAGCAATAGATTGAATATCTTTGACTGCTGTTTGAGCTAATTGAGGAACAACTTTAGCTAAATGACTCAATGTTTGTTCTTTAATCAAAGAAAATTCACTTAATGCAATATTGTTTAAATCAGTAGATGTTATCTCTCTAATAGCTTGCAAAGCAAACTTTTCTGCTTGCAATGCCTCACTGATATCTCCTAACTTCAAATATTCATCAGGAGTCATGCCCACAGTCCAAGTCCGACTCAAATCATAACCTAATGTTTGGCTATAGGGACTGCCATCAATTGCCCCAGATTGACTGATACCTGGTAGTTGACTAAGAGAAATGCGATTCCAGTCTGGCAACAAAAGTTTGTTAGCAGGTAATCGAGATTGAGCATTAGTAACTTCTACAATTCGAGTGGGCAGATTGCCATTATTCAATGTACTGTTGGCAGCTTGCACAGTAACACTGTAGATAATAAAACTGATGACAATTAGCAAAAATATCCATCTTTTTGAATTGTTCATAATTCAAGTTTTTCTGTGAGGATGGTAACCACCACGGCAACACGATAACTACACCCCAATCAATCAAGTATTTTCTTAAATCAAGACTGGATTTGTTTGACTTTGGGGTATAAGTATCAGAGAAAATATGATTTATAAATCGCATTCCTGATTCCTGAATTCTGACGATTTACAACTCTAATTCTGGGGATGTTGACTGCTGAGTTTTCTGAGACTTGTAACCTAAACCAGAGTTATATCCTGGTAATTTTGGATTGGGATTAGCTGCTGATTCGGTATAGGGTGTATCACCCAAGTTAATTTCAAAAACATTTTCTTGATAACCATCTGCAAATCTGTCTGTTTCCCAAGGGTTAATATTATCCTCATCACCCTGCGATTGATAACCTTTGGCAGACTTAACCTGACGATTATTATCATCATCAAAATTTGATTCCTCAAGGCTATAACCATGCGACTGATAACCCTTGGTAGATTTAACGCCAGGATTATTTTCATCCTCAGCGTTTTGATTTAATGCGGGTTCTTGATTCATTGGTATGACCTGAAAAACAATACCAATACCAGCATAAAAAATTGATTGATTAACGGCACTAACCGATTGGCTAATTATGTCTTAGCCTATTGGCTATTTTGGGTGATGCGCTCATATCGAGAAGACAAATGGCACAAATCAACTTGATTCCACCGGAAGTAATAGCAGAAATCAATAATCGTAAAAATGCTAAACTGCCAGACAACACTTTGAAAATGCTGCAAATTCTCGCTAGTTTAAATACCCCTAAAGAATTGTTAGCAACTTTATTAGAAATAGCCGAATTTTCTATCCACCATATTCGCTATCTAGCAGGTCCATTAGTGATTTACGGCAATTCTTGGAGTGATACAATTCCTCAATGGCTGAAGTTTGCTTGTATTCAAGACAGGTTAGAACTGATTTGCAATGAGTATGAACAAAATCAAGTTGGTGAATATGCCACAGCTACAGAAGTTCTCACTTACATGATGCCTGCAAGTTACGAAGCACCCGGTAAGTAATGAGACAAAATTAATTACACAAATATTTGTACTGAAATCCTTAATGGACAAAGGATTGGTAAATAAATAATATGTAATTAATTCTGTCCAGGTACTTAAGCGTAAAGCTCAGTGGCTTTAGCCCTGAGATATAAGCGATACGGGCAGTTCGGCACGCTCACTGACCACGGTTTCAACCGCATTCAGTCATGTACTGCTAAATATCTTGACAATCTTACGCCACTAACAGGAATAGTAGTATAAGATTGGAGGTAAGGGGAAGGTAAGAACGATGTTAGTTTTTGAGTTCAAAGTTTACGGAAAATCAGTTCAGTTAACAGCAATAGATGATGCAATTCGGACTGCCCAATTCGTTCGTAATAGCTGTATCCGGCTATGGATGGATGTTAAAAATACAGGCAAAAATGACTTGCAGAAATATTGTGCAGTCCTTGCAGCTAATTTCCCGTTTGCTAATGAACTCAATTCGATGGCACGACAAGCCAGTGCTGAACGAGCATGGTCTTCTATATCTCGGTTTTATGATAACTGCAAGAAGAATATTCCTGGGTTAAAGGGATATCCTCAATTTCAGAAAGATTGTCGTTCTGTTGAATACAAAACATCAGGATGGCGGCTTGCAGACAACCGTAAATCCATTACTTTCACTGATAAAAAAGGTATTGGTAGATTAAAACTCAAGGGAACTCGTGATCTTCATTTCTATCAGATCAACCAAATAAAACGGGTGAGACTGGTAAAAAGGGCTGATGGTTATTATTGTCAATTTTGTATTGATGTTAACCGTCAAGAAAATATAACTCCATCAGGAAACACGATTGGATTGGATGTAGGATTAAAAGAATACTACACCGATTCCAATGGCGTAATGATTGAGAATCCTAAGTTTCTTCGTGAAGGAGAAAAGGTTCTTAAACGTTCACAACGTCGCGTTTCCAGAAAAGTCAAAGGTTCAAAAAATCGAGGCAAAGCTAGACAGATTTTAGGAAAACGCCACCTCAAAATAAGTAGGCAACGTAAAGACCATGCTGTGAAATTAGCACGGTGCGTAGTTCAGTCTAACGACTTGATAGCCTATGAAGACTTGAGAATTAAAAATCTGGTGAAAAATCATTGTTTAGCTAAGTCAATAAATGGGGTAAAGACAAGATACGCGCAAAATTTAGCACGACGTAAAGTTTTGTAACAAAATTACTCAAAAGCCTAAATTTAACGTCTCCTCAAGTGCTGCTGGAATCGCATCAAGATCAATCAGATAATCACCAAAACGCTTAATATGACTGGTTAAATAAGGACTCAAAGCCGCTAAATCTTCTCGCTCCCAGAAAAAACCTTCTTTTCTGAGTTGAAGCAAAACCTCAGTTAAATCAACCACATTATGGAAAATAACAGCATTAGCTACTAGATCACCGTACTTAATCGTCTTCTCTTGCTGTTCAGGGTCATTACTAGCAATCACGCCTTCCCCTCCAAAACAAAACCACTTAGAAAAACCATTATAAGCTTCGACCTTATTAGTCATCGCTGTAATTTGTTGACGTAACTTTTGGTCAGAGATGAACTGTAATAAAAAAATAGTTCTAATAACTCTCCCTAACTCTCGAAACGCTTGATAAAGTTTATTCTTCCGACTATAATTTCCCAACTTTCGTAACAACATATCTGAAGAAATTTTGCCTTCTTTAATAGAAAGAACCACTCGTAATAAATCTGACCAATGAGTTTTGATAAGTTCCCAATTAATTACCCCTTTAAATAGAGAATCAATATGCTGATAAACCGTCTCCTTATCAGGACGGTAGAAAACCAAATCTTGCCAATTTCTAATGCGAGGCATAAGTTGAATACCTAACAAATAGGATAAAGCAAAAACAGGAGTAGACTGTCCTTGAGTATCAGCATGAATAATCGACGGTTGAATGTCTGATTTGTTTTTGAGAAGCCCTTCAATAATATATACAGCTTCCCAAGTTCCACAAGGAATAAAATGACTAAACAGAGCTATATAACTATCAGCAACATGATGATAAGCAATCCCCCCGTAACCACCATAGCGAATATGATATTCCGAAAGTAAATTTTGCTCGTAAAGATCATATTTAGTTCCATCAGCAGCAGCCGTCGTCCCGTCTCCCCAGAACTTAGTTAAAGGCATCACATTGTAGCGATTAATAATATCAACTAGAGCAGCATTAAGTCCTTTTAAACTAATATGTCTCTGATTAACAAAAGTGAGCATTCTTGACGTAACAACGCCTCTCATGTGACGTGCTGCTTGCGCCGCTCCTAGATTGCATCCATAAGTAAAAGTGGTTAATAAATAGCGTTCTGTAGACCGTTCTAATTTGGAATCAGAACCACTCACTGGACCAAAATGTCGGGTAAAATTTGTCCAATAGTCCACATCTCTAAGAATATCAATTAAGTTACGCTCTGGCATTCTTTCAGAAATTACAGCCTCTAAGTTTTTGAGAGAAGCACTCTCACGATTAGCTAATGGACGTTTTAAAACAGGTTCTCCTTGCTCGCTAATAACAATAGATGTATTATTGGGATAACCTAGATCTATTTTGGATGCTGTTTGGGTTAATGAATTTTTTAGATTCTCGACAAAATCTTCAGCCTGAGTAGGAAAGCCTAATTGTTGACAGTATGCTTCAACCAATGGCTGACAGTCATTCCAAGAAAGTAATTGTTCTCGATAATCAGCATAAGCCTCACTGTTGAAGACACAAATATCCCCTGACTTTAGTTCAGCAGCTACATAAGAGAAAATACAAATCTCGAAATGGCGACGCATCACTTTAGTGACATCTTTTGACTGAACTAGCACTAACTTTTGCCATGGCTGTGAAACAAAAGATAAATCAACTTCTGTTCCTATCCACTCCCCTCGGCGATGGGAATTAGACAGTAAAACTTCCACGGCTTTTACCAATTTATCATCACTACTGGTAGATTCTATCTTCAGGAACTTAAATAATCGAAAGAATGCACTACGATGACTTTTATAAAACCGCCATAATAAAGGAAAGTAATTATTGCCTTGATAAGCATTAATTTCTTCACACTCAGTTAATAATTGTTCAACTCCTCCCGTTTGTTTGAAGATAGCTTGTAATTGCTCCAATGGATTTGAATTTGAATCTGGTGGCTTTGAATCTGTGGTATCTACATTGAAAACTACTAAAACATCAGTGAGGACAGATACTAATTTTTCTGTGGTTATCTGCTGTCTTTTTTTGATAGAGTCTAATTCCTCAATAGCCAGATTATGGATTTTTTTCATCTGTTTGAGGAACATTTCTACTAGGTAATCACGAGTCTGCACTTGAGCAGAATAAATGAGGCAAAGAAGTAAGGTTAATTGCTTATTCAGAGTAATATCCTTCATCTCAGAAGCAGTAAGAGCTTTAGCTTCCGAGGTAAAATGTTTGATTTTTGCCCTAGTTAGTCCTTGAAGATAGGGAGTAATTTCCCCCAGTGTTTCTAACCAAGTTAAATGGACAATTAAATCATTAAGATGATTTCGACTTGATTTTTGAGGAAGTTTTTTCAGGTCATTATAAGGACTGCGTTCAACTGCTGCATAATTATCTAATAAATCCTTTAATCGCTGGATATATTCAGGATTAAGTTGATTAATTACCTGGGAGAATATCTGTTGGTTTACTTCTTTTTTGAGATGATTAACTAAACGGTCTAAGGTATTAAAACCAGGGAGTTCATAGCGTTCTTTGACAACCTCTTCAATGGCTACATTAATTAAATCGGCTGGATTATCCATCCTTAATGCTGATTCAGTGATAACTGCTGTGATTAGAGCCTTGCCTTTTTGATTAAAAGGACTCACCTGGAGATAGGAGCGAATCGCTTTTTTGTGACGGGATAAAGTTGATGGATATTGATAGCTAAAACTTCTATCTTCTTGAAGATCCAATACTGTCCGAATATGGTTGATAATAGCGAGAGGAATGTCTGTTATTTTGGGAAAATAGCCTAATCTCTGAAATACTTTGAGTAAAACTAGCAAATTAAAATGGTTTTCTTCCCCAGCCGTAACTTTTAAGGCGAATGCTATTTCTATCCTCGTGGGAGTGTAAATTTTATCAAGTTCATTGGCGGTATAGTATCGTTTGAATCTGGGATAAGCTGTCCGTTCAATTGATGCCACGAGTGAGAGAAAAGATGGTTATTTTCAGTTTACAGGAGTATTGTTATCACCCCCTTAACTCAATCTGTCCAAAAAGATTCAAATCTTTGGGGGGACATCTGTGTGTAGCGGACTGTATGGTGAATGTTTTTATGTCCTAAGTAGTCTTGAATCGCTCTGGTATCATGTCCTTGTGAAGCAAGATAATAACCACAAGCATGACGTAGTTGATGAGGATGAACAGATTCCTCAAGTCCGGCTAATTCTCCGGCTCTGGCTATAATGTGACGGATAGTTCGGGTGGACAGGGGGGCTTTGCGCTCGGAGACGAACACATACTGAGTTTCAGGATAATCTCGTTTAATCTGACGTAATGACCTCAATTCAGGAGCGCGTAAGGGATGAGTGCTATCATGCCCATGTTTTACTCTTCTTATCTCTATATAGCCGTCGTTCAAATCAATTTGTGACCATTTCAGAGAAACTAACTCTGCGGTGCGTAGCCCATGCCGAAACATTAGTAAAATAATGGCTGCATCTCGAACTCCGTGTCTTCCAAATGAATGCGCCGCTTTGATCATTGCTTCCACTTCCTTTGGACGCAAATATTCCCGCTCTCGCTTTGACGCTACTTTTACAGGGGGATGAGGGTGAGAAATCATCTTTGCCGAAAAGGGAAGTTGGGGTGGTTGGTTAAGAATGGCTGAAAGCCTTATAATCTGTTTCTCTCTTGATTATACATTGCCTAAAATGAGTCAAACTAGGCAATGTTTGAAAGGCATAAATATATGAATACTTTACAAAACTTTACGTCGTGCTAAATTTTGCGCGTATCTTGTCTTTACCCCTAAATGACGCATCTTGGTATCAGTTTCGTGTCTGGCTGGAATACTTTGGGAAAGTATTCCAGAAAGTCGCGGTTGCGGTTAATCCACAATATACAAGCCTTGAATGCTCTAGCTGCGGTGAAATTGTCAATAAAACGCTATCTACTAGGACACACGCTTGTAAGTGTGGTTGTGTGATGGATAGAGACGAAAACGCAGCCAGAAATATCCTTAGTCGAGGATTGAGTACGGTAGGGCATACCGGAACTTTTGCGCTAGACGCAAGTAACGCTTTAGGAGATAAGACCTCTATTCAGACTGGAGAAATCCTGCCTGAGCAAGTCATATCGTTGATTAAAGAATCTCAGTGTCTTTAGAACTGAGAGTGTCAAGAAGCACCTTTGCATCGAGATTACGCTGACCTTTATCTTTGGGTAGGGAATGAAGTTTTAACTAAATACAATAAATTACCAAAAGATTGCCAGAGTTTTTATGAATTTATTGATGGTACTACGAACGATACTAGCAATAAATCCATCATTCATTTTCAGCAGGTAAAAAATGATTTTCACGATATTAGTCAATCAATTCGCCGCAGCATAGTTAAACACGCAGCGCAAGAAGGATGGGGGAAACGTCGTGTTAATTCTAAGTCTAAAATAGACTCAATTGAAAATACTCCTCCTCCTGAATCTTCCTCCAATTCATCTGTACAAATGGACTTGTTTTAAAGTTAATAAAAATCCTCAGTTTAAAACTAGAAGTTCAAGACTGAGGATACATTTACTCTAACCATTGTTATGTTCTAAGTTTCATTGAATCGTGTTGATTGAATGATTGAAAGCAAGTGAAATGGAAGCTATTGCTTCGTTGTTTTTGATAATCAAATCTCAATTTAGTTACCATGAATATTCAATCAGTTCAAGAAAGTTTAAATTATCTCATCCTGGTAATTACAGCATTCTCTACCATTGTCATGCTTGTTGATTTCATAGTGGGATTAGTGCATTTATGGCATCAAGTCGCTCTTAACGTCGAACATTATACCACTCACAAAACATCTGAGCAATCAAACATTGAACCTATTGATACCACAAATAGCAATCTTAATGTTGAACAAGAAAATTGTCATCTATCTGCTAACTATAATTCTGTTGCCAATAGCTCTAAAAATGTTGAACATAACAATTGTAATCAATCAACTATCTATCATTATGCTTCAAATAGTTCTCTAAATGTTGAAAATGACAATGGCAATCAATCAAATGATAGCACTTCTTTACAACCAGAACTTGAACTTAATAATTCAGTTACTATTAACATAGACAAAATTGATTTACGCACAGCTAGAAAAATTGCCAGTGCCATTAAAAAAGTTTCAAAAACCAAGTCTGACTTAATTATCAAACAAACAGTCAATGGTAAAAGCGTTCCTTTAGCTTGGTTACAAGCACAGATTAAAAATCGCTTAGAAATTGCTCCAGAAATTGTCAAACCAATTATTCAAAAATTAGCTCCTACTGCTATTAATAATTCTCAACAGGATATCCAGCATCATCAGGTTGTCCAAACAAGTAAACGTCAGCGTCAAATTAGTTAATTGAATCAAGTTATAAGGAGAGGGATATTACATATAAACCTCTCTTTAACAAAGTTTGGAGGTTAAATTACCGTGCTTCTAAAGGCAACAAGTTTTGTATCGTGTTCTAAATCCCCATTGCAAAACTTAATTACGAATTAATTTAATTATTCTTATCAAACAATACCAACTATAGCAGGAGTCACCGAGTCAGGAGTTAAGAGTCTCTTACCGTATGGCTTTTACTGTAGATTCTGTATCTCATTCAAGTGCATACCGCTATAATACTTATGGCTTAAAAGCCCAATTGTTATCACTATGAATTACTCTCCAGAATACATTTTAGTCAAAGATATTCCCACTCTCAAAAGCGTTATCAAACCTTTGTTTTATGCAGAAATTTTAGCCTTAGATTGTGAAACAACAGGACTCGACCCTTTAACTGACACAATTAGATTAATTCAAATAGCTGCACCTAATTACCCAGTTGTACTAATTGATTTACCAGCTATATCTGTGCGCGATAGCGCAGAACACAATACCAAAAGTAATCAGCTACACTGCACCGGAAGCACTCGCACTGAAATTTATCGTTTACTACTCAAAAAACTCTTCTGCAACTCTGCTGTGAAAATTGCTCATAATGCCAAATTTGAATGGCAATTTCTCACTCAAGCTGGACTTCAACCTTCTGGATATTTCTTCGATACTCAACTTGCTTACCAAGTTGTGAATGCGGGAATTAAAACCAGTGCCTCTTTAGAAAATGTAGCTCGTAAACTGTTGCGTATCCAACTAGATAAAACCTTACAAACTAGCAATTGGCATCAACATCTGACTCCAGCACAATTACAATATGCTGCTACAGATGCTGCTATTTTACTTAACCTTTACCCGATTTTAGTCAAGAAATTAACACAGGCAAAATTGCTAAAAATTGCCCAACTGGAATTTCATTGTTTGCCTGTTGTCGCCCAAATGGAACTCAATGGAATGTTATTTGACTTGTCCAAATGGCAAACGCTGGGTGCAAAGTTAGAAGCTGATAAAATAAATGCACTTCAACAGCTAAAAGAACTGCGTCTTGCTGGTAAATCTCAACTATCACTGTTACCAGAATTAACGGATACTGTTAATCCTAATTCACCCCCACAAGTATTAGCTGCTCTCCAAGCTATGGGTATTGCCATACAATCAACTAACCAAAAAGATTTAGTCCCTTTGGTTAATCAATATCCTATTATTAAGGCTCTTTTAGACTATCGCCACCTTGCTAAAATTACTGCTACTTTTACTGATAGTTTACCTAAACATATTCACCCCAAAACTGGGAGAATTCACCCCAATTACTATCAACTAGGAGCAAGGTCTGGAAGATTTTCCTGTCGTCACCCACCATTACAAACCATTCCCCGTCATGCTGCGGCTAGAAATTGCTTTATTGCTGCACCTGGCTACCAAATTTTAGCAGCAGATTATTCGCAAATCGAATTAAGAATAGTAGCTCGTCTCTCTGGTGATGCTAAGATGCGCCAAGTCTACCGTCAAGGTGCTGATTTACACAAACTCACGGCAGCTTTGGTAACTGGTAAGCGGATCATGGAGGTTACTGAGGAAGACCGCAGACTGGCTAAAGCGATTAATTTTGGACTGATTTACGGTATGGGGGCTGCCAAACTTCGCATTTATGCTGAAACTAAGTATGGTGTGACAATGACACTGGATCAGGCGAAGGCTTTTAGAACCAGGTTTTTTGATGCTTATTCTGGTGTGACTAAGTGGCATGAAACGATTAAGCAAGCATATTTGCGGGGTATTAAAGAAAGTCGGACTTTAGCAGGGAGAAGACGGAGATGGGCAGATAAACCAAGGTTAGCAGAAATGCTTAATCATCCTGTGCAGGGTTTGAATGCAGATATTAATAAGTTGGCGATGGTGAAGCTGATTAAGCCGTTAAGTAGGACTAATGCAAAGTTGATCTGCGTTGTCCATGATGAAATTGTCCTGGAATGTCCAGAGAATGAGGTGGAACGAGTGAGCAAAATGCTACACAGATGTATGGTTGCTGCGGCTGATAAGTTTCTCAACCCTGTGCCTGTGGTAGTAGATATTACGGTAGGTGATTCCTGGTAACTACGGTACTTAGACAAGGAATGTCATAAAAATACGTGGTCTAGCAGTAGCTATAACGATTAGGACATGGATTCCCACCTATACGGCAATAACAAGCCTATATTTTGTGCTAACCGCCCGGTTGCTATAATTGAGAAACGAGCGCGTCTTCTTGCAAGCTCAGTGGCACTCAGCCCTGAGTTACTGATAAAATAAAATCAACGTGAATTCAGATCAATTGGGCTAAAATTTAATAGCTAAATAGCAGTTTATACCTTGCAATGAACCCCTACGCTATCCTTAATCAGAACAAATATCAACGTGTTAGTGATGGCATGAGCCGACCCTTGCTAGAAAATTGCGAGACTGCCTCACATATCCTTATTTTAGTTTGGCCACAACTTGGAGATTTTGATAGTCTTGAATATGCGTGGTGGTTGCAGCGTGAAGCTAAAAACTTGACAGATAAAAAACTCGCTATTCGTGCGGTGGGAATTGGTAATCTCGCTTCTGGCACAAAATTCTGTGAATATACAGGATTTCCGCCGGAAAATTTATTTGTTGAACCTGATGGAGAACTACATCGCCAACTCAATCTCTATTCTGGTCTGAATCTTTCTCTCCCTGGACTTGCTGAGTCTCGGAAAGCTTGGCTAAATCTAATTTTGATGTGTGCAGGGATTGGTAGTCCGGGAACGCTGGCGGAAGTTTTTCGGGGATACAAGGGCGACCGCAAAGCCCCTCAACTCATTGGGGATAATGAAATCATTCAAGGTACTCCTCTACCTGCCTTCCAAGGCTCATTTTTCCAATTAGCCGGCGGCAGTGGCTTTCAACGCCCCTTTGAGTTAGCTACTCTGCGGCTACGGAATATGGTGGAAGTTCTCAGAAATTGGCAGACTTATGTACCGAATTCTACTTACTTAACTCAGCGCGGTGGCACTTTTTTGTTTGATAGCAAAGGTCAGTTACTTTATGAACATCGAGATCCAGGAATTCTCGGCTTTGCTGCTAATATGAGCCAACCGCTATCATTTTTATCCTTAATTGAAACAGACAACTGGGCGTAAACTATAGGAATCCGGTTTGATTCTTGTTCATTATACTGAGACTCAATCGTTGATTCGATGGGGTTTACGGTTTACAGCTTGTATGGCTTACGCCACGCTACACCACGCCACGCTATCAAAAATCGAATAGTAGCCCTATATATCGCTTTTTTATTTGCCAAAATTGACAGAAGAAGGATAATTCCACTGCACCGGATCTAAATGATAGTAACATTGTAGCTGCTGATAAACTGCCGGATCATGAGATAACAATTGGTGTGGTTTTTCAAAGAAAGTTTCAGTCGCTACCGCAAAAAATTCTGCGGGATTCGTTGCACCATAACTATCTATGACATTATTGACTCCTTGGAGAACATCGTTACAAAGTTGTTGATATGCTTCGCTCATCACCTTTGCCCAAATCGGATAGTCAGAGTTGCGTTGTAAAATCGGCACACCTTCAGCTTTACCATCCTCTTGATCTAACTGATGGGCAAATTCATGCAGGACAACATTATGTCCATCTTGCCAATTAAAAGTATCCTGTTTTATCTGTTCCCAAGACAATATTAACTGGTCTTTTGTCCACGATTCTCCTAGTCTTGCTACACGCCTTTCCTCAACAACATAATTGCTAATAGCAGCCGTTTCTTTAACAATATAGGCACTGGGATAAACCAGAATTGAACGCAGTTTTGGGAAGTATTCTCCTCGTTCATTGAGTAGAAGTAAACAGGCAACAGTCGCAATAATCAGTTTCATTTCTTCTGTTACCTGTAATCCTCTACAGCCAATAAATTGCTTTTCGGTTAAAAACACTTGAATATGTCCTTGAAGTCGCCTTCTTTCATCAGCAGAAAGATAGAGATATATAGGAAGATTATTCTCAATAACGGCATTCCAAAGGGGAGGAAAAGGGCGACGTTTGAGACGGTTTCTTCTCCTTTTCATGAGGAAGGGATTGGCTAAAATTACCGTGATAATTAGCCCAATAATGACAAAGACAATAATTGTTTCAATCATTGATTTTTGAGCATAATACAATTTTATGATACAGCAAATTTTATCTGGGTGAGGTACACTCGTAGCGGGCAAGATGCCCACACCACAAGATTTATAATATTAAGATGTGTAATTCATTTACTGGCAAAGTGCCGTATCAAATTCGTTGAAAAAAATCACACTAAAAACACGCTAAAGCTATGGCAACTTACTCAAAAAAAGATTGAACAGTCAAATCCTTGAGGGTAATAGTGAAGTTACGCTGTTCTGCTGTAGCAATGAAGGAGATAATTGCCTCACAGGCCACAGCAACCGTTAACATCACTAGATTTCGTGCTAGGGGATAATCACAGACATCATCATTAACCTCAGAAGGAACACGATAAACATCATTCCAAATTACTTCTGCATAATCAGATGATAGCCCAGCATGAAGACAAGAAACACGTTTTTGATCAGCATAATCTTTCACTGCTTGACGTGCCACACTGTTGTCAAAAGCATCAATAATTAACTGACTGTCTTGGAGTAATTGATTAGTATTTGCTGGTGTCAACTCCTTTGTTTTAGCATCAACTTTAGTGCCAATTGCTCGATATAAATTGTTGGCTAAAATCTTCGCCTTAAATGCTCCTACATCAGAACGGTAGTAGGGTTGGGTAGAAAGATTACGTTCCTCAATGCGATCGCAATCAATCACTGTAAGTTTATCAAAACCAGAGCGAGCTAAGTTTTCTACAATGTTAGCTCCTAATGCTCCCGCCCCACAAATTGTGATCGGATAATCCTTTAACTTTGTCATCACAGCATTGCTGCGGTAAAGCTGTTCATGGAAAAAGATACTCATAATAGGTAATGGGTAATTGGTAATTAAGACACACTCTTAGTAACGTAAGTTGCTAGTTAGGGCAACTGTCAGAAATGGCTAACGCTCCCGTAAGGGATACAGGATTTCCATGATTTAAGGATAAACAGGATTAAAACTGGGATTTTATCCCCAATTATCCAATCCATTACCAATTACCAGCCTCAACTAGATGACTAGCAACTTGGGTTAGTAGTTAGTATTCTTGTTGTTCCATTACAGCTACTAAGGATTGCAAGTCAAAATCGCGGTCGCGTCCACTCAGACAAATACCAGAACTGACAACAGTTAAATCAGATTTAGCGATCGCACTACTATGACGAATACCATCCGCAGTAGTCCAGTCAACAGTCCAATAATCACCGCGATCATGGAATTGAGTTAAAGTACCACCCCCCATTTGTAACGCCTTTCTCAATCGTCTTTCATCCTGTTGGGCTTGAGTAAAGCCCTCAACCTGCTGACTTGCTAATTCATACACCGTGCGGATTTCTGGAGTAATGCCTTTGAACTGCAAATCCTGTGTTGGGGTAAATTTTTTCACAGCAGATTGCAGAGTTTCCACAATTTCAGGATCGGTACGGCGATCAACTTCCTCAAACCAGCAGGATTTTCCATCCCAACGAGCTATGATTTGCTCAAAGGCAACACCCTCAGTTACTAAATGTAATGCGATCGGCTTAACCAGCTTCAACCGTTGACGCATATCCGCTTCATTCACAGGGTATGCTAACCAAGTTTGTTTTTGAAGTTCTTGTGCTAACCGCAGTCGGATTTGGGGAAAATGTTGCAGGTATTCGGCAATTTGGGGTAAATCTGCCTCTTCTACAAGCTTTGCTGTCTTTTCATCCACAGCCTGAAAGATGCCCCAACCTGCAAATTTACTAGGCTTTGGTGTGAAGGTGTAAACCATCCCAGCTACCCTTATGCGGACTCGTCCACCTTTGACACAGGGCGCAAGGAATTGAGTTTCAGACAACTGTGCTTCTGCATTAGCTATTTGGTTGATTAGGTTAAATATGTTAGTCATAACTAATACCAATTATTCAAAATCAGCTAGAAATTCAACCTAGAAACTCGCATAAAATCTAACTTTCTTAATTACGAATTAATCTAAATATTTCCTGCGTGCAAGTTAGTGGAGCATTGCGTGTTCTCAGTTACTAGAGGGACTCCACTGGTGAGTTGTTACACACTCTTTAAAAGATGGCTGCTTTCAAGCCTACTTCCCAGGTTCTTCGCACTCCCCGTTCACACACGCACACTGCATTTGGCAGTGTTACCTTTCCTCTCGTACTAGTATGTAGGCTCACACGAGTTAGGTCACGCAAGAAACATATTACATTATACTACAGCATAGTATAAATAAATTTCCACTTTTCGGGCAAAAGGTAAAAGTAACGCTAACGTGTCAGCAATATGGTCATAAACGAATTTTTGTAATTCGGGATACTAGCAAAATTTCGTAAAATAAGATTTACTATTTAAGTAGTACCAATATACTAAAAGCTCATGACTAAAAAGAAAAATTTAGGTCATAATTTTGGATTCCAAGAGCCTCCACTCCCCAATACTCTAATATCAGAACCGCTACTGCCAGATCCAAAAGTCTTAGAACTTATCAAACAAGCAATTACCCAAAAGCGTTTAATTGAGTTTTACTATCAAGATTTCCAACGTATCGCAGAACCTCGTATTCTTGGATTAAAGGATGGATTTACAAAAGTTTTAGTTTATCAAGTTAGTGGTCAGAGTGGTTCCGGTCCACTTCCTGATTGGAGACGCATGAATGTTGAGAATATCTTACGTCTTCGGCTTCTTGATGAAACTTTTTCTAACCCTCGTCCTTCTCCATCTGGGAATCATAGTTCATGGGATGAAATTATAGCTACCGTTATCTTTTAATGTTTAGGTTGTTTTACAAGAGAGAAATTGCTCTAAACAGCAAGGATATTTCTTGTGAATTTAGGATGTCTAATAGACAGAATCAATTGAAAATTTACAAAGTAAGTAATGCTTACTATTACAAATAGTGAACATTGCTTACTTTTTAACTTACTTATCCGCCCTTACAGGCAAAGGCATATCCAGAATCTCCATCAGCAAATCCAGACGAGAAGGGCGCGTTAAGAGTGGGACAAGGTTCGGCAAACTGTAGTAGTCACCGGCAAAAGTGAATGTATCTACAGGTGCTTGTTGCTGCTTCAGTTGAGTTTCCACCCAGTTGTAATGACTACCCACACGGACAATCACCACATTCGGCATTACCCCCAACTCCCGGCAATAGCTCTTGTAAACCTCACCGAAGTAAGGAGCAGCATTTTCACCTTCATCCGTTACCACAATAATCTGGTCAACCACCTGCTTCTTCTTCCGCATTGCTTCCAACGCACAACCGATACTAGTACCACCACCTGCATTGATGTACTGGAAAGCACGTTCCCAGTCAGTCAACTCTTTACCCTTTGCCGTAACAGGATAGGGAATGGTGTCGAAGGCATAGACAAACAATTCTGCCTGAGTGATACCAGAAATTAAAGCAGCGAGTTGCTTACCAACTGCGATCGCATTCTCCATTGAGCCAGACTTATCCACCAGTAGAGCCGTTGGCCGAGCAATTGTCCCCCGTCGCTTTACCTGCTCATTAGTAACCTTGTCCAACCGAGCAACGGTATCTGCGTCGAAATCTGCTGTGTCTGCGGCAACCTGGGCTTTGAAGGCTGAGACACGCCCACTTTTAGATGCTTCCTCCAGTTTAGAGTCAATCAGCTTCTTGACTTCTGGGTGATCCATTGCTCCTCTAGCCTGAATTGACTTGAGGTTATTGATCACTTCTTGGGGACTCATGCTGTTGATTAATGCCACCAAGACAACTGGTGTAAGCTGTTTAATAGCACCAATAGCGATCGCATAAGGAATTTTGAACTCCACAATCAAACGTGCCTGTTCTGCCGCTTTTTCTGCCTTAGCAAGCTGTTTTAGGATATCTGCTAAAGAACCTGTTGGCGGAGTATTGCGGAACAAAATCGCATTTGCCCGTTCATTGGGCTTGATGTGCAGGGAAGCATACAGGTGTTTCATTGCCTTACGACCCCGCAAAGCAGCGCGATCAAATAGAGCCGGATTACTTTCCCGTGTCTTCAGATACAGCCGCACCGCAGTCCGAGCCGAACGAGGCAACTTATTTTGTTGCTGTTTCATAAAATCCACCACACGAGCCACCTGATAGGGTGGAAACTCTTGCAGCATCACAAATCCAGCATCCCGGTGTTCAGTCAAATTGCTAGTTAGCAAATGAGCTAGGAATACTTCTTTGTGGTCACGAACATCACCATAACGCTGATACCAAACAGCTAGGTGTCCGTAAAATATCGGATCAAGTTCAACAATTAATTTATGAATTTCTGCGACTTGCTCAAGTTTGCGGTGAGGGGTTGTCAGCAAACTGTTGAGCATTTCTAAACGCAAGTCACGTTCTGCAATATTTGTATTCATGATCACCTCCTCTAAGAATTTTGGATTGCGGATTTGCGATTTTGGATTGCAATCGAAAACCCAAAATCTAAAATCCAAAATTGCTGGAGGCAGTGTTGCACGCGGGGTGATAGAGTCACCGCGCAAGTTGTGGAAGCATTGTGTTTAACTTGTGCAGAGTTATGTAAGCTTCCGAGATTAGGGCGCGGCAACAACTGCCAATGGAAATAAATAAAATCACCTCGTACAAGTTAAAAAAGCTGTTGATTCACACACGGGATTTGAACCCGTAGTTTCCTGATTTTGATTCAAGCGCCTGTTCCAATTCGGCTAGTATGTAAGCTTTCTCGGTTAGGGTACGAAGTGAAAATTCTAAGTTTTAGCAAGTTGATTTAAAATCAATCGAATTTCTTTCTTGCTACATTGCTGTTTCTTGGCAGCGTAAATTTTTCGACCTCTATAAATTGCAGCAGAACGATGAATTAACCCTTTCAGAACATCAGTAACATGATCAGTTAACGGCGGAAAATCTGCAAAGGTAATTAAATACCATATTTCGTTTACCTTCTGATATTGATGATAATTATCAATGATGACAATATCAGTTTGTTCTTGTTCTTGCTTCTGTTTTCGATTTACTTTCTGAACTGCACAAAGAATTCCGGTTTCAGGATGGATGTAAAAGTGATCGCGGTAACTGCTATCTAACCGAAATCTATTCCAGCGGTAAGACTTGCTATAAACCTGACCATCAATGATTTCTACATGGCGTTCAACGTAGTCCCACAGATGACCAATAACGTGCTGTCCTGCCATTGTGCTGGGATCTAATCTTTGACACAGTTCGCTGTAAATGTCGTTCCAAGGCTGTCCGACTTTTGAGCGCAGCAACCGACGCAGAGGTCCAAGATGATCTGAAAGATATTTGGATTTCTTAGTTGGTTTAATCAGGTAAGAATTGAACAATCCATCCTCAGTTGCCTCTGCGGTGATTTTGTGTAATTGCTTTTTAAAGCCTTTTAGCTTTTTGAGGCTAATTTTCATCCCACCACGAGGACGCTCAATCACTATTTCGCTCAAACGATGTTCGCTCATATTTCACGTTTTTTAAATGCAAATGCAGTTGTAACGATGGGTTTTTGATTGCAAATGATTTAGCGAACATCATTGGATTGACCTCCTTATAAGTGATTGAGTTAAATACAATTTAAATAATCAGAATTCCGCACAAGTTCAAGAAACTTTTTACAGCTACGGTTGTTCTTACCAAATATTGGCAGTGGACACGCAAGCTAAATCTGCGAGAGACTGATCATGCTTCGCTGGTTCGATTGCTCGAATTTTGCTACCTTAGAACCGTTATAAATGTGTATGTATGTATGTTTCTTCTGTCGGGGCGCGGAATACTAAACACTTTAACCATAAACAGCTTCAGGACGGATGATTAAATCACCACTGGGACGACGATCAATTATGTAAGCAGAAAGGCGATCTTTTTTCACATCTAAATGTCGAGCAACCTGTTCCTTAACTACTACATCATTCATCCCTGCTGTAATTCCCAGTTGTGTTTCTGTAACATCAACAGAACGTCCCTCAAATCGAATATGAACCATTGTCATCACCTCTTTTTAAATTACAAATTGTTATTCATGGATCTGATCGGGATTGAACCGATACCCTCCCTGTGAGAGTTGCACTCACACCTCGTGTAAGTTGAAAAAGCTGTGATTACACCGCAGGACTTGAACCTGCAACCTATCATTTTCAAGATGATCGCTCTACCAATTGAGCAAGTATGTAAGCTTTTTCTGTCAGGACACAAGTGAATCCAGGAACTCTACCATTAGAGCTACAGACCCAATAAAAGCATGATTGCTCTGAGTGTTTTTTTGCCTTTTGGAGGAGGCGTTTGTGTTGATATTACATTTGTAATACAAATACTACTCTATGTCAAGAGCATACTACAAATTTTTGGGAAAGTCAGAGAACTGCACCATGAATTAATTCACGGTGCGTAACATTCATCTTGTTTTTTGCGAGATACTCCATCTCATTTACTCCTTCAAAGAAGCAAGCTACAGCGTAGCCAGGTGGGGAAGTTGAAGAGGTTAAAATGTCTTTTATTTAACAATTAGCCAATCAACCACATAAGTAAGTCAGCACTTTACACAAGTTAATAAATTAGAGAGACGGATCTGGATTACCCATTAAGGGTGACAATAAAAATCAGACAACACAAAACCAGACTTAACTTGGGTTATGTCTTATTGATCATAGTGTAGAAATTATGCCTCTCTCACTCGTCCACGTTTCTCAATATCGCCAGTCCATCTCGGAACTATCCCCGGCTCAAGCTGAAATGAAGTTGATTACTTTGTGGTTGGATGGTAAGGCGGAGTCATCGGTGCGTGCCTATCAGCGTTACGTTAAGCATTTCTTGCGGTTTTTGAGGAAACCTTTGCGCCACATTACTTATGAGGATTTGGTGGAGTACAGCACCCAGTTTTCCACACAATCTGCCAGCACTAGGCGCATTTATCTGGCAGCGGTGAAAAGTTTGATTAGTTTTGCTCACAAAATTGGTTATTTGCCCTTCAATGTGGGGATGGCTTTGAAACTAGGAGAAATACCCGATGCGATTAATGAACGCTATTTGGATGAAGCTGATATTAAGTTGATGGTACGGGCGGCAGCAGCGATGGTGGGTGATGCTAAAACTGCTAAACGGCAAGCGATCACTCGACGCAATCTGTTAATTGTAAAATTGTTGTATCAGGCAGGCTTGCGCTCTCATGAGCTTTGCCAGTTAACTTGGGGGGATTTATCTACTAGAGGTGATAGTGGGCAAGTATATGTGCGACAGGGTAAAGGTAATAAGTCGCGCACTATTTTGCTGAAATCAAAGTTGTGGACAGAACTGATGGAATTTAAAGGGGATGCTGTGGGTACAGATGCTGTGTTTTCTAGTCAGAAGGGGGGACATCTAGAACGCCAGAATCTCCATCCAATTATTAAGGTGGTGGCAGCCGCAGCAGGTTTGAGTGATAAAGTTAGTTGTCACTGGTTGCGCCATGCTCATGGTTCACACGCAGCAGAAAGGGGGGTAAATCCGGTGCTGATTAAGGATACTTTAGGTCATAGCAATTTAGCTATCACTGACAGGTATCTTAAGGCTAGACCAAATGATAGTAGTGCTTTGAAATTAATGGATATTTAATAGGCAAGAAGATGGTAGATTCAGGTGTACGCAATTTTTTTAAATCAAACATGAGTTCTATATTTTTGATCACCTGTTTTCAATTCAACCAGTTATTCTGATAATTTCCTGTTCAGTCTCACTTTAAATTATACTGAATATTGACCAAACTATTCTTAGTATTTAGTTGGTAATCAAAAATATCAGAAAATTTGGTGCAATTTTCTCCTAACAATATTTGATAAGGGTTGCCTAGCAATCTAATGTTATGAATCAAGATCCATCAAAACTTCCTAGTTCTCATGATCTAGAGAAACTTATTCCGCCTATTTTATTGGAAATTCAAGATAATATTAGACAAGTTATCCGTGATAAATTAAATCAGTATTTTCTATCTAATCCGGCATTATCTGCTACTGAAACATCAGATAATTCTGAATTGTTTGAATCCATCTTTAATGAAGTATTATATAGTACGATATATTCAATAGTTTCCGCCAAATATCAAGTTGATGAAAATACCATCCAAAATTACTATAATGTAATAAATGACCATCTTCAAGGCTATAGAGACAGCCAAGAAAATTCATTATTTAAATCACAGCCATTTGAAGCGATTCCTACAGCAGCACTTATGCTTTCAAGTATTAATTCTCAAATTAAAAAACAAGAGTCATGGCAAAAAAATGAAGAGGGGATAGCAGTGGCGCAACACAGAGCTAAAGGTAATCCCCAAAATTATATTGAGCATTATATTAGTACCCCCGGTGATGTTACATTACTTCCTTGGCATGAAGCCCAACAGATTATTGATAAATTTGGGTTTAATAGTGTTAAATTACACTTAATATTTGCTGCTTATACAATGGAGCAGGATAAACCTTGGGACAGCTTATTTACGATTAAAGGTAGTGAGTTAATTGAAAAACTAGGCTGGGATAAGCGCACTGATTTACCCAAACATCAAAAACTTCTAGAAATAGCAAAAACCGCGTTTGCATTGGATTGTTTGTTAGTGAAAACAGTATGGATAGAAGGGAGAAATAGAAAAGGTGGTATAAATGCTAGTACACCTATTGGTCGGATGTGGAACATCACGATTGTCCCCTATGGTCAGGTAAATTCATCTGGGAAGATAGAAGAGCCTGATGAAGTGCAGATAATTGTTCAACCAGGTGCTTGGACGAAATACTTTTTAAACCGAGCGGGAGCAGAATCGCGGTCAGCTTTATATCAGTTTGGCTACTTAGCTCAAAAAGTCTTAGAAATTGATCCTTATCATGAAGAACTCACACTAAGGTTGGCTATATATTTGACATTGGATAGCCGGGTTCGTCTGGATGGCAACTACAGGGTACAGGAACTAATAGAAATTGCTTTGCCCAAAACAGAACTAGATAAAGCTTTATGCGATCGCTTGAAAGCTTTCAAGCTAAAGCAGCGCTGGGATAATGCTTTACAGCACTTGCTTAACAAACTGAATTGGCAGATTGTATTTGACCCAAAAACATATCCTGAATCGCTTAGACCAGAGTATACACAGAAACAGCCTAAAGGCTACTTTCAAAAATTACTTGATGCCAAGCTGACCATCAAACCCCCACATCCTATTCCTGAACTGATAGCATCCAAGGTTAAGCCAAAAGTAGAACGATTACAGCCCAAAACCAAGGATACACCACCAGAAGATATTGAATTGACTGGCAGCCAAGTGAGAGAAGCGCGGATTGCTAAAGGCTGGCCACAGACTAAATTAGCTAGTTTATTAAACGTATCCCAAAAGTTTATCTCACTGGTGGAACGAGGCGATCGCCCACTAAATCCGCAACAATCCGTCTATATTCGCATCCTCTTAGATATTAAACTTTAAACTACATAGAGGTAAAGACAAGATATGTACAAAATTTATCACTATGTAAATTAACGCAATTTACCAAGGCAAAATTTCACCATTAGAGTGCCAGAAAGTCCCCGTATTTTCGAGATTCAATTCGTCAATGCGAGCCAGTAGTCCTTTAACTGCTTGTTCTGGGGTTATGCCTGAGTCGGTAAAACCAGTCATGCGAGTCTTTACCAATCCTGGATGAAGAATGCCAACAGCAATTCCTTGTGATTTTAGATCCACAGACAGTGATTTACCAGCCATTGATAACGCCACCTTAGACATCCTATAACCGTAAGAACCACCCGAAGTATTATCTTCAATTGAACCCATACGGCTGGTCATCATAATGACTTTTGAGCCTTGTTTGAGATTGGTCAGCAAAGCTTGAGTCAGTCGTAATGGACCGAGTGCATTAACTTCAAATTGCCTGCGGATGCTATTCATATCCAGGCGTTCAAGACTAACTCTTTCTACAATACCAGCATTGTTAATCAAAACATCAATTGGTTGACCATCAAGTCTTGTGACTAAATCGGCAACCGACTCATCAGAGGTGATATCTATATCCGTTTCTACAGATATACCTAAATTCTTCAATTCGTCTGAAGCCGAGCGACAGACAGCAATCACGCGCTCACCTCGCTCTTTCAGTTGACGACAATACTCTAAACCAATGCCTCGATTTGCTCCTGTTACTAAATACGTAATCATTAAGTTACCTCACCAGCTTTTTAAAACACTAACCGTTATTTTGACTCATCTGAGGAATTTAAGACTTTGTCAACTAAATCGTTGCTTGGCGGTTAATGGCGTAATTTTGCTCCAGCTATCAGCTTTAAGCGGCTAGTTTTTGTTCTAGTTTAGTTCCAAAACAAAATTTTGTTCTAAAGAAAAAAGTTGGAAAAATAGACTTCTAATCCTTGTGGGATATAGCTTCAAGCGTTAGAACAACGACTCTAGTATCCTATAACAAAAACTCTAGTATCCCGTAACAAACTGGGGCTAGAACCCTTGCTAAATCAGGATTTTTTTCTGCGGAGAAGATAGATCCGTTTTCAAACACTGTTTCTGCCAATATGGCATAATCATGAATATTTACTTATGCGACTGCAAAAATCCCCTTTTGATGCGAAATAAGGGAGATGTGCCTACGTCAATCGCAGTTTCACCGGGTTACAATAAAAAGACTGCATTTACTAAGGAATTTTGTGTATGGATTTAAAAATAGAACTGCTGAATTTAATCAATCAGTCTTTGTTACGGGAGTCTCACCACTCCAAAAAAAAAGCTGGGTAGTCCGCTAGTTGCTTAGTTTAGGTAACAGGACAACTCAAAAGTCTAGAAAGAGAAAGTCTAGAGAGAATGAGAAGACCAAAACAGCGAAACGACTGGAAATCGTTTCAGCAACGGGCGAGCCATCCAAGCTCATCCAAAAAAGATATAAATATTTTGATCTCCATTCTAGACCATGAGTTACCCATTTACCAACAATTAGGCATTAAATCAAGATAGTAAAAATCTGCGAATGGCTCTAAACCCCTTATATGAAAGAGTTCTGGGAATTTCTGATCACAGCAAAATTCATGTATTTGTACTACACTCTTGTTTCTCTATTTCCTTCTGGCCTTGCGCCTGGAGCCTGAGAAAAAATGTAGTTCATTTACCTGAAAATAGCTGAAAATTGCTAACAGCAACAAAAATCAGGCTTGTTCAGAGCTTTTAAGCCCAACAGCAACTTTTTACATCCACAGAGGTTAAATGCCAACTAGCGGCTACCCGATGAAAAAACACAAAACATCGAGGCAAGCCAATCATGTATCTACCAGAAAACCCAGACAATTTCAGCAAACCAGCCCGTCGTCAAAGCAAAAAAAACAAACCCCACCTACCAGCCTCCGAAATAGGGAAAAGGTACGTCACATATTTTTGGCATCCTTGGAGTCCGATAATCGCCCCAGCCAACAACTTCCTCAGCAAACCAGCCTGGAGAACAGAAGATTATTACCTTCAGCCATCGGAACTGTGGGCATATCATCAAGACAGAAACTATCTCATAGGCATCCGCTTTAGTTCATATACCCGTTACGCCACAATAGACATAGACACAGGCAGCGACTACCATAACCTAGAAGCCTATCAAACCATCAAAGCCGCATTAGAAGACATAGGCATAATCAGCTTAGTCCCCATCCAATCAAGTTATAGCGGCGGCTACCACCTAATCATCCCCTTCACAGCCCCAATCCCCACATTCAACCTAGCCTGCGCCCTAGAACAAACAATCAAAGATACAGGCGGCAACATCAGTGCCGGACAAATAGAAATATTCCCCAACCCCAAACCCTGGGGAAAAGACAGCATCACCAACTACAAAGCCATTCGTTGCCCCATGCAGCCTGGAAGCGGCGCACTCCTTCTAGACGACGACCTGCAACCAATCAGTGACTCAGTAGCCACCTTCCTTGACCATTGTGATCATGCAGCCCGTCATCAAGACCTCAGTAAACTTAGATACGCCTGCAAAAAAGCCAGAAAGCGGCATACAAGAGAACAATATCGGCAAAAAGCCAGCATCAAAATCGAAGAATGGCAAAGTAACTGGGAAGAAATCATCGCCACAGGTTGGACAGGGTTTGGACAAACAAACACCCTGCTGCAAATCATCGTTGGCTACGGCATCGTCTTTTTAGACCTACAAGACGAAAACCTAGTTAAATATGCCATAGAAACCGCTAGAAACGCCCCAGGCTACACACAATATTGTCGTCACCAACACCGCATCGAAACCAGAGTCAGAGACTGGGTAAAATGCACAATTAGACATCAATGGTATACACCCTACGCCAGCTATCCCAAGCGCCCATTAGGAACATACTTGAATACATTTGCCCTAGCCATAGCAGATATTAGAGAAATAACCAAATATCAAAACCAAGATAATGTCATCCCCTTTGAAAAACCCAAAAGTAAAAACCAGCAACGCAGCGAACAAACGCAAAAACGCATTAAAGTTATAGTGCAAAAATTAGAAACACAACCAAGAATACAGGAATGCAGAAGTACAGAAGGTCAAAGTACCTTACAAGTACAAACAGAGTTAAACACACAAGTAGAAACAGAACAACAACAACTAACAGAACTTACAGAATCAGGATTAAGTGAAGGAGTAACCGAAAGAAGCCAACAAATAAGTGCAGAATATAAACGTCAATATAACAAAACACTAAGTCAAAACACATTATATAAGCATAAGCATTTATGGCATCCCCAATGGTACATCCCAGATCCTTGGTTAAATAACAGCAACTTACAAAATCTCAACACAGACAATCGCATTAAAACAAATAACGTCGAAACAAATAACAACAAACAAAATAGGATTCAAATAAACAGCATTAATCTAGCAGATACAATCTTGGATAGAAACATCAATTCAGGAAACAGCCAAGAGCCAAAAAATAGCGCAAACCCTTACCCAGAGGACGATTACACTCACTTTTACCTAACTAATCAAACGTGGAAAAAACAAGAACCTCAAAACCCTTACCCAGAGGGCGATTACACTCACTTCTCCTATATGAAGGTATTATGTTTACCTTTCGCTACCAGTCCCGCAGGGGCTGAGGTAGCTGAAGAGATTATTGAACAACAGGAAAAAAACGAAAACTCCGAAGTTCAGGATTGTGATCTGGAAGTTCTAGTTTGTCAGCAGGAATCAAATCAACAGGAATTAAACCAATCAGAAGTAATTCAGTCTCTAGAAAATATTGAATTCATAAATTCTCTTAATAGTCCTGAAACTGATTTAACTCAAGTCAACAATCAATCAGAGTTAACAGTTAAACCGATTGTTTTGCAGTTAAATCAAGTTCCTATTCATCAGGTTTTCTTATCTTCTTTGATTTGCAGCGACTCGCTAAAAAGCGATAAAGAAAACTTATCAATGACGGAGACTGACGAACTGCTGAGTGTAGTTGAATTGGGTTTAGTTGTTTCCGGACCAGAAGAGACGGCAGAACATTCGCTCTACACGTCCAAGAATGGGCAGGAAATCGTTTTAACTGGTGATTTGATAGAATCCCCTGTTTTATTAGAAACATCAACCCTAAATGGCAATAACGGGGGGCAAATAGATTCTGTTGAGGATGGCATACCAGCTATGGTAACACCAGAACCTGCACAGGAAGTTGTTAACAACGGGTTACACAGCGCGTTTATTGGGAATGGGACACAGCTAGATCCAGTTTCAAGAGAACCACTGCTTCAATCTGGTAATAATGGGTGGCGAAGTGGCTCTGTTGATAATCTGATACCGGATACTAAAATACCAGAACCTGCACTCCGAAGTGTTAATTATGGACAGGAAAATACCTCTGTTGACAATTCTACTGCTGATGAGGACTTAAGAATCGAGGAACTCAAGCGGGTAACAAAGCTGCGACTAATGGCATTAAGCCATGCTAGAAAAAAGGTGCGGGAATACTGCCTAATTTCAAGGCGACTCATTGGTGGTCAAGAGCGCCAACACCTGGAGAAGACGTTCAAGATGCAATTTTACTTAGATTCGGGTCACGAATTGCTAGTAGCAGAAGCTACTGCATGGGCAGAGGATAATCCTGGGTGTTTGCCGTTTAGGTATTGAGTGGAGATTCTGCATAGTCTTTGAGTATAAGAGTATGCAAACGGGTTGACGATGTGGTTGCTTCCCCTTTGCCCAATTTAATACCTATTAAGGGGTATAGCCGGGATACCCCTTAATAACTAAAACTGGTTTTCATCTGTCATGCTCTATATATCTAGTTTATCTGCGGTTACAGGTAATGCCATACTCGGATCATAAACTGTAATACCAGGCGTTATGGTATATTAGCTATAACCAGTAGATTCGCTTTCCTTAATAATATGAAATCCTTAATAAAAAATAATGTGCAATTCGTAAAAAGAGAAGAAAAAAAACGTGGCTCAAAAATCTCTGATTTTAAGGAAGTTAATTTTAGCTTTGAGTTTCGTTTTGAATTAGACTTGGAGTTAAGCGAGTGGGATTTTATGCACTTGGATGGATGGAGGTGCGAAGAATATTTAACAGAGACGGAAGAAGGACGATTTGAGAAAACTATTACTACTGTTGTTCCCTTTATGAGCGATTGGCTATCAGACATTTTGGATACTTACAAACAAAGCATAGATTACGATAAGCTAAGACCAGCGGATAAAAGAACATATAGAGAGGGAATAGATTTGTTGAGAATCATGGTTGAAGCAGGGGAATTGTTTATTCTCATAACAGAAGTTTTTAAGCAGTGATAAATGTAATCAAACCAGCAATTACACTTTACAGGATAAAACAATCACTGTAACTTTCTAAAGTTAGATTTATGAATGAATTTTATCCCTAGCGATATGCGGCTTGGTGAATCATTTAGCCATACTTTATGGTCAATGGCAACACAATCACCGTCAACGCGGACAACTTGGGGGTATCCCGGCTATATCCCATTATGACGAATTAATTAATTGAGCAATTTCATCTAACTTCTGTGCCAAGATTTCTTGTAAAGATTGCAGTTGTTCACGACTAGCATTAGCTAAAGTCGTCTCAGATAACCCACTACTAATTTTTTGAAGAACTGCTTTGATTTCTTTCGATTCTGATGGCTCTGGTGTTAAATATCTAGCCTTAATGCCTTTGATTAAATCCCGTGTCTCAGGTACAGTTAAATTTTCCTTCAATACCTGTTCTGTGGCTTTGATTCGTTCTCTAGCTGCTTCTTGTTCCGAAATTTTCAAAGTTTTTGCTGACAATGTTGCTAATGCTAAAGCGTGTGCGCCTTTCAATCCTTTTTCACGAATGGCTTTTTTTAAATCTTCTGGCAAAGATAACATTGGTAAAAGATTGGATTTAACAGAAGCTGGATTTAAGCCAAACTCCAAAAACACTAAAAATAAAGCTTGCTCTTCATTAATAATTTCCAGTGCTTCTAAACCCTGTTGTTGTTCTTCACTATTAGCAACTAATAATTTTGTCAATTCCTTAATTTGATTATTACGTTCAATCCGCTTGAGTACAGTTGCTAGACTTGTCGTAACTTCATCCAATTCTAATCCAGTGGATTTAGTAATCTCCTTAAATATGGCTTCTGCTTTATCTAGTGGATTTAAATCTTCAAAACCCAGAAAAGTCAATAACGATGATTGGTCTAAATCCTCTGGAGGTGGGACGATTAATGCCCGAATAGTCTCCCATCCTAAGACCTGCGCTCCTGACCACCGTAACTGCCCGTCCAAAAGTAGATAACGACCGTGATTGTGCGGAACTAAAATTATTGGTGTAATCTGCCCATGTTTTTTTAGTAATCTGGCTTTGGACTGAATGGATTCTTGGGTAATTGTTTGTCTTGGTTGGTTAGGGTTAGGATCTATTAAACCTATATCAATGGCAATCTCACCTGTTTGCGTTTGCAATTGTTCCCGCAGTTTGGCTATTTCCGTCTCTAATTCTGGTGATTGCAATGCTCGTAGTTTTTCTACTTCAGCTTGCAAATCCGTAATTTTCTGTTCTTGATCTGTTTTCTGGACTGCCCCTTTAAATTTATCACCTATTTGCGGTAATCCTTTTGCCATCTAAACCTCCTTATGTTATTTCTGCTACATCTGTAGCCTTAGCGGTGAGAGTGTCAATATTTTTCCTGAATTAAGGCAATGACATCATCAACAACTAATTTAAAATCTTTACAAGCTGGATGCTTGGGACGATACTTGTGCAATGGTAAACCATAGGCACTAGCATTTTTAAATTCGTTAGAACTCCGAATTTTGGGATATAACTTGATTCCTAATCTCTCCGCAATTGCCGGTAACTGTGCTAAATATTGTCTGTGCATAGCTACTGCTCCGTTATACATACTGGGAACAAACCCTAAAATTGGTGGTCGGGGTTCAAGTTGTAACTCGTCACTGGTGGAAATACACCATTCAACTAACTCTGCTGAACCAGAAATAGCTTTCATTTCTAACTGGACTGGAACTAATACATGAGTAGCCGCAGCTAAAGCATTGACATTGAGCATCCCCAATGTTGCTGGACAGTCCAAGATAATTAAGTTATGAGGTAATGGATATTTATTGAGTTTGTCCGCTAAACTGTATTCTCCCCGTTTTCTGATGACCAGTTCATTAGCCATTTCTGCTAATAAGGGATGTCCTTGGCACACTTCAACTTTAGAATCCCAAACTGGTGCTAATGACCAATCACCTTTAAAATCTTTAGAAAATAATTCTACTGTTGTTAAATTTGCTTCGGCTGGCGATAAACCACAAAATACATCTAATGAACGTTGGGGGTCTAAATCTAGCATAGCTACTCGATAACCCCGCTTACTGACTTCATAGGCAAGATGTGTACTAATAGTAGACTTACCTACTCCCCCAGCGTTAGCCAGAAGTGCAATAACTATCTGTTTCATAAAATTTTTACTCGCGCTTGCTTTTAATATATCAATTTTTTGTCGTATTTTAAAATTCGACAACTGTAAGAAGATAGAGAATTTTCATAAATGTCGTATTTCAAAATACGACATTGGGCATAATTTTCAAGACTACATTCAGGTTACTCAAATAATTCCTGATGTTGATAAGCAAACGGTGAAACATCCTGACTCGATACAGGTTGAGCATAAATAGCCTGATTGCGAATAGCTTGCATTTGTTCTGATTCTCGCTCCATTGCTGGGGTAAATTGCGATCGCTGTCTCAACAAATCCTCAAACTCAATTTGCCCCGGTCTACCTTGAGCAAAAGCATTCTCAGCACAACGACGCACAGCATTACCAATTTCGGCTGGAGTACAAATTCTATACTCAGCCAACAGCCTCCGCCATTGCTCATCACTCCAAGGTGAATCATTACCTGAAAAAGCTGAAAAATACTTAGCTAAATGCAAATTGAAAACTTCGTATCTTGCCCCCTCATGGGGTAAATCTACAAAAAAGATATCATCAAAACGACGCACTAATTCAGCAGGTAGCATTTCTAGACGGTTGATAGTGGCAATCGTATAAACAGGTTCTTGGTGTTCCTGCATCCAAGTTAACAACCCCGCAGACAACCGCCGGGCTACACCTCCGTCTGCATTCGAGTCCCAACCGGCAAAACCTTTATCAAAATCATCCCAGTAGAGAACGCAGGGAGCAAGGGATGTTACCAAACCGATAAATTCCTTTAAAGCTCGGTCAGGATGAGGACTACCCAATAGTACACCCCAATTAGCGGCTAACAGTGGCAAGCCCATTTTCTTGGCTGCTAACTTGGCAGATAAACTTTTACCTGTTCCTGGTGGTCCCCATAACAACATTCCCGTGGGAAACTGCAAATTATATGTTTGTGCTTCTGGTTGCAGCAAACAGGTAATAGTCTCCAACCTTGTTGCCAGTAAATCTAACCCCGCAGATGAAGGGATATCCGGTTGAGCAATGTACTCTAAACCCCGTCCCTTTAATTTGTTAACTTTATGATCAAGAACTAATTGGGCGATATCCTCAAGCTGATTTGCAAAACCCAGACATTGTTTCAGTAGCAAATTTATCTCGTCTCTGGGTAAACCTTGACAGGCACGAATTAGCAATTGCAATGCTTGGCTTGTTGAATTTGTTTTTGAGTAAGGATAAGCATTGGCTAAAGTCGAGTGCGAACAACAATCAAAAAACTGCTGTACAATCAGTTCTACCTGCTGTTGGTTTGGCAATGGATGAGACAGTACAGGAATAAAGGGCTGTAATTCTAAAGGTAGTTGAACGTAAGTTTCTAGTAATACCCAGTAATTATCTTGTTGACTCCACAAAGCTTGATGATAAGCATTCAGTAATTGATAGCTAAGTTTTTGACTAATTTGGCTACCATTATCTTCCTGTAACACTCCCTCTAACAAATAAATACCTGGTTGATAGTCTGACAAAAGATACTGAAGAATATCCTTCTTGTTACTACCCCTATCAGTTGACTGTAAGATGTACTGACCTTGATGCTGAATTAATTGTTGTAGTTCGCAATAACCGGGATTCCAGAGAAAGACTGACAAAGATTGCTCCTCACCCCAATGATAAAACTGCTCTAAAATCTGCATTCTATCAGGTGTCTGATATTCCACAGCCACAATTGCCGTATTTTGGTTAGCTAAAGCAGGCCAGTCTGTCAACTTCATGAATTTGATTTGAATGACTTACTTTCCCCTTGTAGAGCAAATTGATTACTAATGCCTTAGCCTTATGGATAATTATTACTAACCAATGGGCTTTGTTATAACCTAAGCAGAGCTTGAGCTTTAGCAAGACGCACTAAATTTTCGATAAACTCATAATGTTGCCACAGACACAGATCGCTTTCATCTAAACCTTGATTACGATTTTTGTCTAAGAGAAATTCAATTTCAGCTTGCACAACAGGTGAAAGACGGAGAGTTAAAATTTCTTGAGGAGATGGTAACTTTGCCAAAAACTCTAAAACTTCAGTTAGTCCAGAAAAACCTGTCGCCGGATTAGCACTAATTTCTCGCAATCCTAAAGCCAAAATTTGGGGTAAATCTTCCTTGCGAGATTCTAAATTTCGCGCCATTTCATCAGGTATGTCTAAAGTAATTTGCATAATTTTTGGCTCTTCGGTAATATAAATTATATATAAATTGCCTCGGCTAAAACACGCTCACGAATCCGGGGTTTAAGCCCATTCTTAGTAACAACATCCACCTTCAAGCCAAACAACTGACTTAAATAAGCTCTAAATTCCACCAACATTATAAAAGTAGGTGCTGTTTCATAATGAACCAAAATATCTATATCACTTGCTTCCGTTTCCTCTCCCCTAGCATAAGAACCAAAGATCCCAATTTCTGTAATTTGATAAATTTCACAGAGAGATTGCTTTTGTAGTGATAAAACTTCCCGAATTTCATGAATACTTTTTATCATATTTTATCGTCAGCCACAGTTAATTTAATCTTAACAAACACAATTATTTCCGCCTTGCTTGCAATTTTTCCATCCCGTCCAAGACTGCACCCGACTTTCTGCTTCCATCGGTAATACCTCCGCCCGTTGACGAATACGAGCAAGCACTTCATCCCGTTGCCCATAACGTTTTTGCAACAAATCACGGACTTCTTGCTCCATCGAAATCCCCTTTTGTGCCGCCAAACGTTTAATGCGCTCAAGCAACTCATCGGATATATTGCGAATGGTAATTGTTGCCATACTGCCTCCTTTGCTAGTGCTAGTCTACTACTGGCTCATGTTGGCGTTTGATGATAGCTCTGTAAATCTCTGTCTAGTGACCAGATAAATACTTCACTCATGGGGAAACGTTTACACGATTTA
The DNA here is from genome assembly GCA_903848645.1 of uncultured cyanobacterium. Classification (GTDB taxonomy): domain Bacteria; phylum Cyanobacteriota; class Cyanobacteriia; order Cyanobacteriales; family Nostocaceae; genus Dolichospermum. Next base: position 133,066 of record CAINGU010000088.1, read on the forward strand.
TTAAATTCTTCAATGATGCTGAGATCCCCGAAGCTTGTTCCTTCTTGTTTATCGGGAGCTTTGTTTTTACCAGCCAACTCCGGGAACTGGTCAATCCATAACATTATCTCTGTTGTGTTTGGGAATGTAGTAGTTCGCCAGGGAGCTTCACCTGTGAATGCTTCTTTAACTGCTTTAACAAAACGTAAGGCTGTTATCCTTCGCATTGTGCCGTCGCCGTTTTGGGCAATATGGTTGCCTGTTTCGAGTATCGTCGCCATAGGCAACAGAAAAGTACAGCCAGATTGAGCATAGGTCTGAAAATCTTCGAGAACTGATGCTCTATGTTGATTATAGTTGGGAACGTTAAGTATTTCCAGGAATATGCTGGTATCAATCAGACAAATACTACTCATTACTGTACTCCTGTAAACGAGACAGCCAGGCCAGAGCTTGCTGTTTTCTGTCTTCAGGTGTGTGCGGTGACTTAACGAACCTATCCACTACTCCAGCAGTTACCAGTTGTCCTAATGGTCCTTGCGATATGAGACTGGGGAAATCATACATATCCCCAAGCCTGATCAGGCGACTATTTCCTTGATTCCCTTCCTCTGGATCTCGGAAACAAAAGACTACATCGCCTAAAGCAGCATCGGGTAAAGCATCCATTAGGGCTGGGTTGTGTGTGGAAAGCAGCACTCGTAATTTACGCCGCTCGGCGATATCTCGGATGCTAGACAGTAGATGCTTGGCACGGTTGGGATGAACGCCGTTGTCAATTTCTTCGATAACTACCAAACTTCCTTCAGTTGCTGATAGCATAGCTGCTGCGATCGCTAACACCCGCAATGTGCCATCTGATAACAATGCGGCTTCACAATAGCGACGGGTATTACCAAAAGTTTCCGCTAGTTGCACCATGACTTCATCTCGTGGACCAATAAGGAAATCTAGCCCTTCTATAGCCTGTTCTGGTAAACTTTGGATAAAGTTGAGAATGGTCTGTTGATTTTCTGGTTGGTTCTCCCATAAGCGATAGAGAACGCTGGATAAATTAGTACCATCTTCTTGTAATCGCTTATCAGATTTGAAGCTGTACTCGCGCATTTTGGCGGGAACGGGATCTAGAAACAGGATATTCTGTAAGACTCGTTGATATTCGCGGACTGTTTCAGGAATTATCTTTTGGGAATTTTCATATTTGGCATCAAAACGGGCAGGGCTGTCTAATTGCACAAAGATAGCCATTTGATCACTGCACGTTATTTGTGGGTTGTTCTTTCCTTTGGTAAAATTGTTATACGCGACACTAACATCAGTATTTATCCCTTCAGAAGGCTGATTTAGCTCATATAGCGGGACTGAATTTGTCGAGTCAGCAATTCGTTCGCTACTGATATGCAGTTCTCCGTCACGCACATTGAGGGTTATATTAAGTTCGTTCCACTCTGTTGAGTCTAAACGGCAACCGATAGTAAAACTTGATTCTCCCCGATGACACAAATCATTAACTCGACCACGTACAACTCGCTCGGCGCTATTCACCGCATATTGAATGCTGGAGAGTTTTTGCCCTTGTGCCAGCCATGACAGAAAGCGCAAACCTTCCAGGGCGTTACTTTTACCTGCGGCATTAGCTCCTATTAGGACAGTCAAAGATCCTAGAGGCAATCGGCTTTTCGACAGGTGGGACAGTGGGACTGCCGAACTGTTCAAAGTTCCGCTTGTACTGTAACTTTTAAAGTTGGCGAGGGTAAATTCGGTTAGCATGGCACTCATCTTACAATTTTCCTCTAAATGCTCGATTTTATAGTGAAGCAAAGAGGAGATTACGCAAATATATTCGTCAGTATTCGCTCTTGTTGCTCCTGTTTAACTTTGTACTTTTTTACTGCTTTATTGAGTATGAATAAGCATATACAGCACTTCCCGGTGTTATGAGGTACACATCTAGCGGGCAAGATGCCTGCACCACAAGAGTTTCATGATTCAACTTTGTACCTCATTAGAGCGGAATCTGCTGTATAGTATTTCCTAGTCTAACGGGGTACAAATTTATCTGTGTTTATCTGCGCTCATCCTTTTCCATCTGCGGTTAATTCTTTTTGCTCATACGTCACTTAAATGGGAATTGCTATAGTAATTCTAAATAAAATGTGAATGCCTTTTGTTGCTTGTTTTATGATTCAGTATGGCTACGCCTCGCCAGCTATAATAACTCAAATCTGATTGCTATATCACCAGAATAATCTGCTTGTTTATTTGGATATTTGCAAGTGTAAATAGTTGTCACAGCAAAGATAGATTTGGAATCTCAATCATGAAATTGGAAGTAAATGGAGATGAAAGCCGCGATTGCGGCAAGGAGGTGAAAATTTCACTTTCTTAAAGGAGTTTGTTAAATGGCAATCGCCAAAACTCGTACTAACGGTAATACTCGCCATACAGCTAATGGTAAAGTATCAGCGAAAACAAATAACACAGCTACCGCAACTAAATCTAAGGCAGTAAAGGCTTCACCACAACAGGAAGCATTAGCCTTATTGAAGGAATTGCGAAATTTAATCTTCAAAGAGTACGGGATTAAATTACAGTTACGAGACTCCAGAATTTCTACCAAAATCGGTCATGCAGCCCGTGAAAAACTCGGACTTGATATTGCTGCTCAAGTTAAAAAGAAAGGTGGTAATAAAAAGTTTGATTGGCAGAAATGGAACAGCAAATTATTTCCTAAATTGTTTGGACAACCAGATGCCCTCAAATATCCACCAGAAGTAGTTGCTATTTTCATGAGTATGCTGTACGACACAATCAGCAAAGACCCGGAGCAAGCAATAGCTGATTTAGTCGAATTCAACCGGGCATCACTAGAACGTCGCAACTCATTCCAAGAACAAGAAGTGGAAGAACTGGATGATTTAGATAACGAACTTGACGAGGACTTGGACGAAGATGAGGATGATGACGATGAACTCGATAAGGACTTGGATGAAGATGACGATTTAGATGAAGATGATGAGGACGATGACGAGTAATTGATTCTCAACAAGTGACAGAATTATAACTACAAATAACCATGTATTGCTACCAACAATACAGGTTATTTTTTTATTGAATTTGAACAAAATAATGCAGAAAAATCAGAATTATTACTTCTTGTAATATTTCAAACAAACTTTTAAATTTATCAATTGTCATTGTCTAAATGCGGAATTAATTAGAAACTGAAAACATCTAATTTCATTTTAAAAGCACAAAAATTTATCCTATGAGCCATAGCTTGTATGAAGAAATAGGAGTCATCCGCCAAGTTATGCTAACAGGAATACCTATGAACCATAGCTTATATGACGAAGTAGAAATCATCCGCCAAGTTATGCTAACAGGAATGCCTATAAAAAAACTAAATTTAGTAAAACAAACTTTGGAAAGAATGAACGAATTGGAATTTCAGCGAATTGCATCTTTCGATGCGGTTTCTATGAGAAAAACAGAAAATATCAAGGAGTAATTCTCATGCTGAAGACTCGCAAAGCCACTAAAACAGCCTCTACCTCTAAAACTAAAAAGCATATTCCAGCTTTAGAGCGAGTAATTACTTATCAGGAAAAAGTCCACTTGATGGTAATTGAGGTATTACGGGAAGAATCGGGGAGAGAATTAGCAGCTACCGCCCGATTTAATGAACAAGAGTTTGATTGGGAAAAACATAACACACAGTTTCGTAACGATTATCTGAACACACCATTGAAAGAATTGGTGAATTATGCCCGCAAACTTTACGGGTTGAATAATCTGGATGAAATTCGAGATAGACGTGCTGCTCATAAAGCTGTTCGCTCTAAACGCATGGAGGGACTTAATGGTTTAAGTAATAACTCAGATGACTGGATAGATGACGATTTTGAACAGGATGAAGATGACGAAGATTTAGAAGTTGAAGATTAATTATTATGCCCCGATTCAAATAATTCGGGGCATTTTATTTGAGCGCATAGCTAATACAACAAACAGAATTGAAGACAATAATTGCAACTGAATTTTAGCTTTAGCAATCAGAAAGTGAATTTTAATTCAGAAGGCATCTGTCGATGCTATCTATGCGAGATCCAAGTAAGTAATTCGTTAATCAAAGGACAATGCTATGAAACGTAATCAGCAACAAACTAAAGTTTTAGAAAAAGCGATGGAATATCAAGGTCAGGAAAATCCAATTAAACGGAAACGTAATCAACAAGAAACCAAAGCTTTGGAAAAAGTTATGGGATATCAAGATAAAGTACGATTAATGGTACTCGAAGTTTTAAGAGAGGAAACTGGACGAGAACTCGCTGCTAAAGCCCGGTTTAATCAAGAAGAATTCGACTGGAACGAACACAACACAGAGTTTCGTCTGGACTATGCTGATACTCCAATCAATGAACTGTTAGCTTACGCTAAACGTTTCTATGGATTAAAGGATTTGGATGCAGTGCGCGAGCGACGCAAGGCTCACAAACAACAACGTGCAGCTAGATTTGCTGAAGCATCTTAAGTATCTACTTCTGAAAACAGCAACCCCACATTTAAGTGGGGTAACTTTTTGCCCACCCACCCTTACCCATAAAAACTGTATTTTCGAGGCTAAATTCGCATAACCACACCTGAACGGACGGACACCACTACCGTTACAAAAATTAAATTTACTTAATATTTCGTTACGATAAGGGCATTGAGAGAAAAAACAAACTTCTCAATGCCCATGTCACAGGTAAACGCCATGAATAGCACAATTCGGGTTGGCAACCTCTTTGGAATACCTTTCTATATACATCCTTCCTGGTTTTTAGTTCTAGGTTTGGTAACTTGGAGCTATAGCAGTGGACTAGCGGCACAATTTCCCCAATTAGGTGGAGGATTGCCTTTGGTACTGGGATTGATGACGGCGCTACTGTTATTCGGCTCAGTTGTCGCCCATGAATTAGGACACAGCTTTGTCGCTATTCGCCAAGGAATTGATGTTAAATCAATTACACTATTTATATTTGGTGGACTGGCAAGTTTAGAAAAAGAATCGCCAACTCCAGGAGCAGCTTTTTGGGTAGCTATTGCCGGACCAATAGTTAGTTTGATGCTATTTGCTACAGCGACAACAGTTGGTTTTGCGACTGCTGCATCTGGACCGTTGGCTGCTATCCTGGGTCTACTGGCTTCTGTTAATTTGACCTTAGCTCTATTTAACCTCATTCCTGGCTTGCCTTTGGATGGGGGTAATATCCTAAAAGCAATAGTTTGGAAAATCACTGGTAAATCCTATAAAGGAGTGGTTGTTGCCAGCCGAATTGGACAAATCTTTGGTTGGTTAGCGATCGCTTCTGGTTTAATTCCTCTACTATTGTTGGGTAGCTTTGGTAACTTCTGGAACTTGTTAATCGGCTTCTTTTTGCTACAAAATGCTGGTAATGCTGCCCAATTTGCGAGAGTGCAAGAAAAACTCACAGGTTTAACAGCAGCGGATGCTGTAACGAACGATAGCCCGATTGTCAAAGCGAATTTGAGTTTAAGAGAGTTTGCTGATCAACATCTCTTAAATGCTCAGGAATACCGTCAGTTTTTGGTGACAGATGAGCAAGGACAATTGTTAGGAGCAATATCAGTTGATGACTTGCGAACTATCCCGAATACATTGTGGGCAGAAACTCAAGTTCTCAAAGTCATGAAACCAATTGAGCAGTCTAGCACTGTACAATCGGATCAACCGTTGCTAGAAGTAGTACAGTTACTCGAAACACAAAAATTATCAGCACTGACTGTAATTCGTGAAAATGGTTTTCTGGTTGGTATTTTAGAAAAAGCTGCAATTATCAACTTACTTCAGAAGAAAGTACAAACAAAATTTGCATAACCTCTTCAATTCTCCAAATAAAAACTCAAAATTGCCTTGAAAAGAAAGCAGTTTTGAGTTTTTATGTTTGTAGACAAATATTCAGAATACAGAATATCGTGCTACAAGTTAGAACAAACATATCGCTGAAAAATCACTTTTTCTTCACAGGTACAGGTAGAGGCTCACAACCAACACCACCAAATGTGGCAATTCTTCGAGTAGAAAACTGACTGGTCATTAAATTGTAAATCTGCTGATTAGACAGTTGAGTTTTGTTAATTTCAATTGTTGGTTTCGTTTTCCCCTTATTGACATAAATCAGCATATCTGCCCAATAAAACCGTGGTTCGGAAGGTTTGGAATAAACAGGATAACAGCCTTTAGAACTAATCGCTAATTTATGATCTACAGCAGACATTGATCCCAGAGGAATACCAGTCTGAACCAATTTCGCTGCTTCTATTGGTCCCCACAAACGCAGATTGTCCTTGATGCAGCGTTTACCATCTTTAACTGGGGCAATGATATTCCCACAAACTTTTACCTCAACATCATACATTGGTGGGTAATTAGGTACAGAGGGAGTTTGTGCTTTGGCAGTAATGCTTTGGCTATTAGTGCTTAAATCAACACTTGCATTGGTGCAAGCTGCTAAAATTCCGCCTATTACTAATAGCCAAGTTGTGCGAAGTTTACGGCTCATCATTGATTTCACTCCTATTTTAGAATTAAACAACTAATATCAAATCCGGTTAAATGTACATAATTTCAATCCTGAAATAACAGGGGTTGTAGCTCGTTTTTAGTGCGGTTGTTCTTACGGATTTGATATCAAAACTAATTTTTTGATTGAGAAACAAACTTACGTTGATTAAGAGGTTGCACCCAAAGAGTACAAAAACCTGATACGGCTTTTTTGCTGCTTGCTCCCATTTCTAAAGTTACCCCTAAGCGTTTTACTTCCTTCGTACAAGTCAATTGACCAGCACTATCTCGACTCAATAAATCTCGATTCCATTCCATGAAATTACGAGCAAACTTACCTTCATTAGTGGTTGTCCATGCCAAAGCATTAGCTTCTTGTTGAGTCAATTGGCGTGAACCAGTCGGGTCTAAATTGCTAGATTGATACCAAAGCATTGCCCCTATACCCAGGAGTCCACCCACTGTTGCGGTAATCAATAAGAGTATTCCAGCAACAATTAATGAAGGAACTGAATGAATAGCACGCTCAAATTCTGTATGCTTAATTAATGTCGTGACTGCATGAGCGATCGCTTTCTGCTGTCCTTTGACTGCTGCTTTTTCATAGCTTTGCAGATGCTCATAAAGTTGGGTTTGCCACTGGTCAAACATTGTCTCCATTTCTTGAGGACTGTCTTCTAACAACACTTGTAGTCTGCCAGTCGCAATCATCATTAGAAATGCTGGATCATCGGGGTCAAGTCCGGTTTGAACAACTATTTCCCAAACCCTCGCTTTAAAAGCATCATCCTTACCACGAATTGCTAAGTCTAGTAAAGTAGGGTAAGGAATTCGACTTAAACCTCTACCTCTAGCAGCGACTGAATCCAAAAAATCATCATCTAAATCGAGTTCTTCGGTGTGAGAATTCTTCATAGGATAACTGGGTAATTAGGAAACGAGCGAGTCTATGACTAAAGCCAGACTCCGCTATTAGATTGAAGAGTGTTAAATAGGTTATTTCTTGGTAGCGACTTTGCCATTAGTATTAGAACTATCAGCTTTTTCTGACGGTGGAGTAATTGAAGCTGCTGGTAGATTCCAAATTTTAGCTTTTTCAATTTCCTCACAAGCTTTTTTGAGAAAACTGTGCAGTCTCTGCTTACCTAATATTCCTAATTCTCCATAATCTTTAGCCTGAGAAAAATTTATCCGATGGGCATCAAGGAGATCCCGTTCTCGATAACTAAACTTGGGAAAGTCAATGACTGCTACTTTATAAGCCTTAATTAAATCCTGTAAATCTTCACGTCCATCTATGTGTTTCCAATCATCGCATAAACCAAAGTTACGGACAAATATATGTTTAATATTTTTTTCAAATCTTTGAAGAGATTGCATAAATAACTGCACACTATCATATCCTCCACTACAAACAAACCATTTATTTATCTTGACTTTATTTTTGCCAGTAATTTCTAGAATTTGATTACGCTCAATCCAATCAGTTACGGCTGGGTAGACTTGAGCAGGTAAATTGACAATTACAGAATTTGTCAGTGCCAAATTAAAGATTTCATCAGCTTCGTAAGCTTTGCGCTCTGATTCACTAAAAATGGCTGTTTTATGATTGTCTGGGTAAAATGCACCTACGTCTGGATTACTTTGGTCTGCTTCCACCAACTCATAAAGTAATTTATTGTCAATGCAGTATTGCACCATGACTCTGGCAAATAAAGACTTGCCAACACCACCTTTTTCACCATCAATGAAGTGAATTGTAGCCATCTTATTCTCTCCTTTGTGATTTGACTAACTGTGCATTCATATAGGAATCTGGTTTGAATTTTGAAAATATGCTGAGACTTAAATCTCTGTCTAAACAGGGTTTTATCTGAAAAACAGGTCAGAAATTTAATAGAGTCCTATAGATGCTTAAATATCTGTAAACATATCATTATTGTCATCATAAAAAGACCCTTTACCAGGAATGAAAGAATCAGAATCAATTTGATTTTTTGCCTGATTACTATTACTTTGGTATTGGCTACTACTATCATCATTACTACTGGAATTACCAGCATCTGAATCGAACATAGTAGCCATTGTCTGAGGATTAGTTATCGTACTTATAGGTACAGCTAAAACATCACTTGATTTGTGTGGTAATCCTAATTCCATTCGCAAATAAGCTAGGTGTTGCTCTAGGGCATGACAACAAATCAACCCTATCCGATGCACTTCTTGATCACTAATATCTACACCTGTATTTACTTGGGCTTTGTATGCTAATGGCAACCAGCATATTCTAATTGCTTGTAATACCATTTCTTTACCAGTTTGTGCTTTATTTCCCTGTTGTAAATATGCAATTAGTTTCCCATCTACAGTATTTGCCAGAGGACGATATCGAAAACTAAAATCTTCCTTTTGTCTGTTGTGTTGTCTATTAGGGTCATGATTTTTAGGTAATTTATTATTAGTCATATTTATGCCACTTTCTCCATTTGCGCTCTAAATCGCATAAACAAGCCAAAAGCATCAATTAACCTAAAGGACAAAGCTTCTTGTTCTCGGAAACTATGGTAATAATCATTATTGGCATTCTTGAAAGCTGCTTGCACCTGCTGCTGTAAATCCGTACCCCAATAAGTGGGAATTTCTTGAAAACATTCTTGTAATTCTTGCTCTAAGTACAAAGCTGCACCACCACTCAAAATCACTTCGTTGACCGCAGGTAAAGTTGATTCCAGCCAATCGTAAAGCCTAGACCAATACTCAGATTTAGCAGTCGCAATGGCATTAACAATCATCTGCAACTCATAATCAATGTTTTTTGCGTCTCTACTTTTAACCAAAGCACGAATCGCTTGGTTATTTGCTGTGATATCTGAACCGGCTGCATAGATAGCAGCAGTCAAAGTGGTGGCATCTTGTCCAGATGTGCGTTCAATTACCCGTTTTACCATTTGGTGGAAACCCAACCCATTGGTGTAACCCGCTGTCATCTTCCCTCGTTCAAATAAGAGCAGACTGGTATTGCGATGCCCAAACATCAGCACGGCAATGGTTTGGGAGTTAAACCATTCTTTCCCATTCTGGCGTTGGCGAATCATGGCTAATCCCGCACCTTCAGGCAGACACTCGAATCGTTCCAGTTTTACCCGCAACCTTTGACCCCGAAATTTAAAATCTTTGAGTGCTACCCGCAACTGTTCTTCAAAGGCTTGGCGATTTTGATATTCTCCATAGGGTAATAGTGAGGTAAGCGATAGTGAAAATCGGTTTGGCAATTTATTGTGTTGAGCGATCGCACCAATTACTGCTAGAGCTTTGTCAATTGAAGTTTCGTACTTGAGTTTATCTAGTCTGGCGGATGCTGAAAACTGACGTGCCAGGAATCCAACTACTGTACATTGTGTATCACCATCTACCGCACAAGACACCCAAGCTTCATCTACTGGTTTAGAAGATTCCAGACCCTTGCGACTTGACATATAAGCGTCAATCGAACTTTGGGGCAACTTCAGCATTTCTGGTTCCATTGTCATTAAACATGGTTGGCCTTCAGTTGCTAGTTCGTAAACAATCTTGGTCAAGGAAGCACCAGGGTCAAAACTGACTATCAGGTTTGACATTGACATTAGCTGTGGTTATACGTAAAAGCTGCTTTTAACTTAAATCCAAATATTGCTTATGAACATCACTCTATTGACTATTTTTTTGCTGCAAATTTTAGCCAGTTGGTTATTTTTTTCACAATCGTTGTTCAATTCTTGGCTTTTCTGTTAATTTGATCCAGTTCTAAAAGTATGGCAATGCAACGCCACTGGTACTCCAGTAGAACTCCACTGGAATTACACTCAACCGCCATTAAAACTCCAGTAAAACTCCACTCAACCGCCATTGTCTGCTGTTTGTATAGTTAGAAACTGTCAATAAAAAAGCTTGTTGATAATAATTTTGGCAGTGAAACTCCACTCCTACTCCATTGGTACTCCACTGAAACTCCACTCATATTTTTGATTTGAGCAGACTAAAAAAACGTTTGGAGCATAGCAAGCCATGTCGCAATGTGCATCTCTAGGATGCAAAAATTTTGTACTTTTCAGGGAAGCAGCGACAGACTTGCCCTCCTTTCACGGTTCCCCTACCTCAGTAGGTTAACCACCGTGACGGAGGGGAGGATGATACGAAAAAAATCAAAACTCACAGGACTTGCCTTCACTCTCAATATACGAAAAAATCAAAACTCATAGGACTTGTATTCGCTTTCAATGCTGGATGTGAAATTCAAATCGAAAATAGCCATTTGGTTAATGACTAATTGACTTACATATTTCAAACTGGAAATAAAACATAATCTTTGCAATAAATTAAGCCATGCCTCAAAAAGATCGCACAATTAGATTTCATATTTGCCTTACACCGCAAGAAAAAGAACAGGTGCGACAAATGGCAGCAGAAAATAGCTTGACGATGGCAGAATTATTCCGTGCTAAGACTATCAAAAATAGATTACCCAGGCGTGTCACCAAAGTAGCAGGTCAAACTTACTGGGAATTGGGGAAAATAGGCAATAACCTCAACCAAATAGCTAAAGCTATCAATACATCGGTACTCATGGGTGAGCCAGTGGTTGTTGATAGAGGATTGTTGGAACAGGTAAGAGATTTGGTGAAACAGGTGCGGCGAGAGATTACAGAAGTTGATTTAATCACTGATTTACAAGACGAGGAAGATTGATTTGTCAAACAAGTGCGGCGAGAAATTACGGAAGTTGATTTAACCACTGATTTACAAAATGAGGAAAATTGATTGGTAAACAGGTTAAAGGTAAAAGTTTTATCAAATTGCTCAAATACCTTTTTGGCAAGGAAGGAGCAAGACAAATTGGTGGCAATATGGACGAAACAACCCCACGTTCATTAGCGGCTGAGTTGCAATTTTCTACACGCATTAACCCAAAAGTTACTAGAAATGTTTATCATGCTTCTCTCAGCTTGACCCACAATGAGAGTTTAGATGATGACACTTGGCATGAAATCGCCCAGAAATATCTGCAAGCAATGGGTTTTACTATGAACCAATATATCGTAGTGCGACACACTGACCGGACTCATGATCATGCACATATTGTTGCCAATCGTATTCGCTTAGATGGAACTACAGTTTCCGATAGCTGGGACTATCCTAGAAGCGAAGCTGTGATTCGCAAATTAGAAAAAGAATACAATTTGCAATCAGTAGAATCAAGCAAGAGAAAAGAGAATCGTAGTCCTACTACTGGTGAACGCAGACAACTTGCTAGAACTGGAGAGGAAAGTGTTAGAGTCAGACTTCAGGGATGTCTACGGCGGGCGTTGCGAACTGCTTGCAGCAGCGCTTCGCTATCGTTTGATGAGGCAACCCACTACCACCCAACTATGCCGGAGTTAATAGAGAAAGCGCAACAACAAGGTATTAATGTCTGCGTTGGTTATACTCGCACAGGCAAAGTCAAAGGCATTAGTTACCAACTTGATGGCGTGGCTTTCAGTGGGACGCATCTTGGTAAAGCATATACTTTTCCCGGTTTACAAAAACATCTAGGTGTCAGCTATATTCCTAAGCGGGATGATCAACTCATCCAAAAACTGACAGAGCGAAATATTGAAAATGTTACATCCAATCAACCAAACCAGGACGAGCAAGGCATTCAAGTTCAGGCAAATGTTGAAAATAGCACAATAAAAGTTGCTTCACCACTGGATAAGAAACACATTGAAATCGGGCAACCTGTTGAAAATTCCACACCAACAGTTGCTCAAAAACACAATGACAAACATCTTCAAATCCAACAAACAATTGACCATTCAACATCAAAAGTAAGAACAAAACAAGATGATGAACTCGTCCAAAGACTGACAGTGCAAACAGTTGACCATTCAACACCACCTATCAAGCAACCAAATTCTTCACCTACACCAGAACCAGCAAACTGGGAACAAATACGCCTAAGTTTACACCAGCAGTACAATTTACCCAATTCTCTGCTCACAGAACTGTATCAAAAAGGTTGGCTATATCCCAGTAAAACAGGTCAACCAGTATTTGTAGAACGCACACTTGATGATATTCCCACTCAAGCCAAGCAGCTAGAACCAACAGGTGACTTCACTGCTATTCCTCTCAACTCTGAACCTACGAAAAACGGTGGTTTTTGGATTGCTACGGATACCACAGTCAAAAGAGCAGTGCTACTGAGTGACCCTATCGAAGTTCTTTCTGTTATTGCCTTAGAATCAACTGTTGACAAAAGAAAGCGGCAACCAACATTGTATTGGAGTGTAGGCATGGAGAGAGAGTACAATGCCACAAGCGAACTGCTTGCAGCAGCACCGAGCGATCGCTCTCAAATACCTTTAGAATTTTTACGCTCACTTGATACAGTGATCATCGCGGTTAAAGATAATGAGAATGAGGACTTGGTATCTGAGATATTAGCTGAACTACCACAGGCCAAACGAGTTTTTCCTGGTCAAGCGGGTTGGAATAAGCTGTTAACTGATAGTAAAATGCAACCCAAGCATAGCCAAATCCCACAACCTCAAGATTGGGAACTTTGATATTATTCATCAGTGCATAGCCAAGCAACATAAACCCATGACTAAATACGTCGCTGCAATTGACCAAGGAACGACCAGTACCCGCTTTATCATGTTTGACAAGCAGGGTAAAATTGTTGGCTATGCCCAAAAAGAACATCAGCAGATTTATCCCCAGCCAGGTTGGGTAGAACACAACCCCAAGGAAATCTGGTCATCTACTCAAACTGTAATTAAAGATGCTTTAGAGCAGAGTAATATTACTGTTGCTGAGATAACAGCGATTGGCATTACGAATCAGCGAGAAACAGTAGTAGTTTGGGATAAGAACACAGGCGAACCTTACTACAATGCCATTGTCTGGCAAGATACCAGAACTGATTATATTTGTAATCAACTAGCAGCAGATGGTGGGATAGACCGTTTTCGCGCCACAACAGGTTTACCACTGGCTACCTATTTCAGCGCCCCCAAAATTAAGTGGTTACTGGAAAACATACCAGGATTAAAAGCCGCAGCCGCAGATGGTAATGCTCTTTTTGGCACAATTGACACTTTTTTGATTTGGCATTTAACAGGTGGTACAGAAGGCGGTTTGCACATTACCGATGTGACTAATGCTAGTCGTACCTTGTTGATGAATTTGAACACTCTGGACTGGGAAACTGAAATATTGGAAATTATGGGTATTTCCCGGCAAATGTTACCAGAAATTCACCCTTCATCGGCTATTTATGGTCAAGCTACGGGTATTTTGGCAGGAGTTCCCATTGCTGCTGATTTAGGTGATCAACAAGCCGCATTAATTGGACAAACTTGTTTTCAGGTGGGTGAAGCCAAAAATACCTATGGTACAGGTTGCTTTATGCTGCTGAATACAGGCCAGCAAAAAGTGATTTCCCAACATGGTTTATTAACAACCGTAGCTTACAAGTTGGGTGATGCTCCGGCAGTTTATGCTTTGGAGGGGAGTATTGCGATCGCTGGCGCTTTGGTTCAATGGTTGCGTGACAATTTGGGATTAATTCAAAGCAGTGCAGAGGTAGAATCATTAGCCAGTACAGTTACAGATAACGGTGGTGTTTATTTTGTGCCTGCGTTTTCTGGGTTATTTGCTCCCTATTGGCGCAATGATGCTAGGGGTGTAATTGTGGGTATGACTCGCTACACAAATAAAGGTCATATTGCCCGTGCGGTGTTGGAAGCTACAGCATGGCAGACTCGTGAAGTTTTGGATGCGATGAGAGAAGACGCGCAGGTAAATTTAACTGCTTTGAAGGTAGATGGTGGGATGGTTTATAACAATCTGCTGATGCAATTTCAAAGCGATGTGTTAGGTGTGCCAGTGATTCGTCCCCAGGTAGCAGAAACTACTGCTTTAGGGGCAGCTTATGCTGCTGGGTTGGCGACTGGTTTCTGGAGTAATTTGGAGGAGTTGTCTGATAATTGGCTTTTAGATCAGACTTGGGAATCAAAGATGGATGCTGTGGAGAGGGAAGGTTGTTATCGGCTTTGGAAGAAGGCGGTTACTAAAACTTTTGATTGGGTACAATACTATTGCCAATTTTCTCAAATATGTCTGAAACCCAATAAAATCGTGACGATATCAATAGGGTTTCAGGGGTTTGGCAATAGTATTGTTGGGTATAGATGTAAATTTTGTCTCTATGAACTTGCTATACTCGGTATAATCGGTTTTGACTAAGTAACCCAATTACCATAGATTATGACAAACAACCAAATCGCAACACCCTTTAGTCAAGATGATAATAATCTCATGCAGCAACTTCTGCAATATTGGGGATTGTCAGAACCAATACTGATGGGACAATATACGAGAGTTCAAGACAAACCTTTCGGTTTTTTTAATAATGTTAAGAATAAAGCTGGTAAACTTTTATCATATCCGCAGCGATTAGATGAAGTTAGTGTATATATTTATCGGGACGATTTAGAGGAAGGAGCTTATTATAAATTTAGGTTCTGTTTAGCATCTCTAAAAGAAAGCCAAAATAAAAATAATCGTTTTCTGATTCAAACCGATACAAGCCAGGAAATTATTAAACTTGATTATAATCAAGAAAATAAAAATAATACAGATTCAAATAAATTAGTCATTAAAACACCAAAGCCAAAACTTGAAAATTATAAAAGCTGGGTGCAAGAAATATTTGATAGAAAGGGAAAAACAGAAGAAGATGCTAAAGATATAGCCAGTTCATTAAATATCTTTTCTGAAGATTTATACACAAAAGCAGAACGTTTTATTTTTGAGCTTTTACAGAATGCTGATGATTTTCCAGGAGCATCAGGAAAGGTACAAATTAAATTTATGCTTTTACAAGAGCATTTATTGATTCTTCATACTGGTAAATCGTTTTCTAAAGAAGAAGTAGAAGCAATCTGTAGGATTGGCAATAGTACGAAATCAACAGATGCTTCTAAAACAGGCTATAAAGGTATTGGTTTTAAATCTGTTTTTGTTCATGCAGACTGTGTTTATATATTCTCCGGTAATTATCAGTTTAGATATGATAAAAACTACTATAAAAAACCAGAAATAACTCCTTGGCAAATTAAACCAATATGGACAGATAAACATGAATTACCACAAGAAATAAGATTAGCTGGCGATTTTTTTGAATATCCTGTCGCAATTGGTGTTCATGTTGGAATAGATAAAGTAAATGAATATAGACAAAAAATTAAAGAGATTTTCTCTGAACCCAGATTTATGCTATTTTTACGTCATGTAAATTTAATAGAAATATCAGGGTTAGTTCATGATTTAAAAATCAGCTTGCAATTAGATAGAGAAAACAAGTTTAGTAAAATATCATCTAATGGTAAATTTAGAAATAACTGGTTAGTTGAAGATTTTGTATTTGAAGTTACCCAAGATGTCAGGGATAGAGTTAAAAATGATAACAGTGTACCTACAAAATTACAACAAGCTACAAAAACAAAATTAAGTTTTGGTACTAAAATTGAGAATGAAAAATTAATTGCTCTATCAACTGATGAATCAGTATTATTTAGCTATTTACCTACTAATGTTAAAGATTATCAGTTTCCTTTGTTAGTTAATGCGGATTTTTTGACTAAAGCTGATCGTGAAGATTTACATCGGGATAATGACTGGAATTGTTTTATTTTTGAACAAATAGGCTACCATATTTTTGAATTTTTAGCTCGGATATGTAATTCCTATCCAACATATAGAAATTATATTACTGACTTAATACCTTCTCCATTAAATAGCAAAGAAAAGGTATCACAAAGTTTTAATGATGGATTTGCTAAAGGTATAGAAAATATTGCCTTTATCCCATCAGATGAAACAGATAAACTTTTGAAAGTAAATGAAGCAATTATTGACAATACAGGTATTACTGAAATCATTCCTACTTCAAAAGTCAAGTCTATCTTAAATATTCAAAAGTGTTTTGTAAGTAGAACATTAAGAAATTCTGACAAATTACAGCGACTAGGTGTTGAAACATTTGATTTGAATCAGCTTATTAATTTACTTAAGCAATATTCTTATGAATCTTTAGAAGAATATATCAAAATTATTATTCATTTAGAAAATAAAAAATATGCTACCAAGATAAAAGAAAGACAATTACCAATGATTTGGGGTGAAAATGGAAAAATTATAGTATCTACATCTGAGCAAACTGTATATTTTCAACCATCAATAGAATCGAAAAAGTTATTGACTTTTGATAATTTTGCCTTTATTCTCCCTCAACTAGATCAGGACAGTTATGAAAATACTCATTTGCATTCTGCTTTAACATCACTAGGAGTAAAAGATTTTAATCCTATACAAGTGATTAAAGAAAGAATGAGAAAAAGTCAATATGAACCTATAGCTAATACAGTTAATGATCATATTAATCATATTCGTTTTATTTTTCAAAACCGTCATCAACTTACTGATATTGAATATCAACGATTAAGTAATCTCAAACTTCTTTATAGAATAGAGGAAAAATATTTTCCTGCGGTAGCTTCTAGTTGCTATTTATCTGATTACTATCAACCACAATATGCTTTAGAGTCTGTAGCTAAAAATTTAGGCGAAAATAATAAAATTGCTAATAATTTTCAATTTATTGCATCTGATTACTGTGAATATGAGAAAGATATTACCTCATGGAGACAATTTTTCCTTAAAATTAATATTGTTAAACCAGATGGGTTAGAAATTATTAAAAAGTATATTTTACCCCTGATTGATAATAATCAAATTAATGAAAATAACACTATACAAATTACCAGATTTATGTTTAGTGTACTTCATAACCAAATAATCAATATTGATATTAAACAAAAACTTAGTAAGTTATTATTGCTGACTAATGAAGGGTTAAAACAAGTTATTGAATGTAATTTATCTGAATTTTACATTAATGTCTCTCAATCATCAAATTTTCTACAAGAATTTAAACTTCCTAACCGTATTAGTAATCAATATTGCAGTGGTAATGAATCTCCAGAAAAATGGAGACAATTTTTTGTTAATATAGGTGTTAAAGAGGTTAATGGAATAGAATTAATTAGAAAAAAAATTGCTTTGTTAGAAACTAACAAGGATTTTATTAATCCCAAGAATGTTATTCAAATTACTATAGAAATATTTAATTATAACCGTGATTTAACACAGGATGATTTTCAGAAATTATCTGAACTACCCATCTTAGTAAAAAACGGTCAACTTGCACCAGCAAATGAATGTTATCTATCTAATGATTATCATCCTAAACAAGATTTAGAAAGTTTATTTGCTAGTACAGAATTTCACAAAATTGTAAGTTCTCAATATATTACTGAAAATAATGCAGAATTATGGAAGCAATTTTTTGTCAAAATTCAAGTCGCAGAAGAGCTTAGAGTTTTAAAATATGAGGAACGAGTATCTTTTATATCTACTAAAGATGTAGAAAAAGCATATTTAAAATATATTCAAGTGGATTATGCTGATAGCTATGATATGGAAAATTTTGTTGAAATTACTGACATAGAGGATTATATTCAAAACTATGACTTTGCTTACCAACTATGGTCATATTTGAAGCAAATTTGGAATATCAATTTAGAAGCTGATTCCCAAATTTGGATTAGTTCTGACAAGAGACGAAAAGTTTTTTCTTACTTCAAGTTTTTATTTACCCAATATCCATCAATTCCTTGCATAGATAAACGATGTCGTAAACCTGCTGAAATTTATTCATATTCTATTCCTACCAAAAATGATTTAATCGCTTTGGGTTTACCTGTATCATCAATAGATTTTCCAAGTAACATAGAATCTTTTTTAGGAATTAAGAAAACGTTAGACGTTAAAGCATATCTACAAATAATAGATAATATAAATGCTAATTTTTCAAAAAACCACATACCAAAATTGTTGTCTGCTTATGAAGGACTATTGAAAGTTTTACAGAGTGGAAATTCTGGAGATAAAATTTTGATTAGTCAATGGAGTAAAACTGGTAAACTGCTTGGTTGTGATGAACAACTTCATCCTACTAATGAATTATATTATCTTGATTCATCACTGGAGTTACCTTATAAACAAAATCCCCGACTGGTTAAGTTTCCAGAAAGTTTGAGGAGTTATAATGCTGAAAATTTATTATCTGCTTTTCATGTAAAAAAAATTCAAAATGCTCCAGTTTATTATGATGCAGATAAAACCTGTACAATCTTACCGCAATTAATACATGATAGACTTTACTATATTAGTGTTTACTTAGTAAATTCTACTATTCCTGAATTAATTGATGAGCAAACTAAAAAAGTTATTATTGCTTTATCTCAACTTAGTATTAGTAATCCTAATAAACTTTATCGTTCTATTAAAGATATAGACTATGAAGAAGCAATTTATAATTTTTATGGTAATAATGGAATTTTTTATGTTGGTCGGTGGAATAGCAGGAAAAATGCTAAAATT
Source organism: uncultured cyanobacterium (assembly GCA_903848645.1). Lineage (GTDB taxonomy): Bacteria > Cyanobacteriota > Cyanobacteriia > Cyanobacteriales > Nostocaceae > Dolichospermum. The sequence continues at coordinate 152,147 of CAINGU010000088.1, forward strand.
GGTGAATATCTCATTAAAGCATTGGGATTAGATGAGAGAAAAATTAGTAGTGAAAAATTATTAGATTTCTTAGATGATCCTTTAGAGGAAGTAATTAGTTATCTGAGAGAAGGTGGTTTTGATATTCCTGAACCACCAAAACCTGAAGTAATTCCACCTATAGAGACTTCAATTACAAGTAGTGTTATTTCAATTGACGAACCAGGTAAAGGATATAAACCAGAACAATGGGGTAAATTTGGTGAAGATAAAGCTGAATTATTTTATAAAAGATTAGGTTATACTATTGTCAAACAACCAGACGGAACTGGTTATGATTTTCGATGTACTAAACCAAACAGTGAATTATTTGTAGAAGTCAAAACCATTAATCCTAATTATAATGATGTGATTAGGATTACGCCAAATGAGTGGCAGAAAATGTGTATACTTGATAATCAAAACAAGTATGAATTATTCATTGTTCTCCATGTTGGTGAATCAGTTACTAAAATGATTCGGATTCAATCTGCATGGAAAACATTACAAGAGGTTTTATCAAAACTTAATCAACAATCTCATACTGCTTATGGATATAATAGTAATATGATAGAGGTATTGATTGGTTTACAAGGTAATTCTAATAATTCAGGTAATGACATTATATTTAATTGGAAACGATTAGCTGAAAAGGGAAATTTATTAAGTTCAAATATACAAGAATTTTCCTCTTGACTATATTTATCCATTAACACCGTAATGATTTTAGCGATCGCTCACCCTTTCCTTTCTCAATAAGCGATCGCTACTAGAAAAGATCACTAAGTAATTGTAAATTTTTTTGCCATTAAGCGGTAATATATCGCTTTATTTTAGCATTTTTGGCAGATAAGACTGACGATAATTATTCTTAGCCATTAGCCTAGCTTCACGCCTTGTCCAGCGTTTTTGTAAAGGTACATCAGCCAATCTTTGTAGCAGCATAAACACACTATTATCTCCTGTCAACTTAGCAATTGTTTGAGCAATAACCTTACAACAATTCCAAGGATGACGCACCACCTGAATTTCTGCAAATCTGATTACACCCCAATTCCGTTCCAAGAAAAATCGGTTACGAATTTTATCATCATCAACATCAATACAGTGG
>CAINGU010000089.1 GCA_903848645.1 uncultured cyanobacterium
CCACTGTATTGATGTTGATGATGATAAAATTCGTAACCGATTTTTCTTGGAACGGAATTGGGGTGTAATCAGATTTGCAGAAATTCAGGTGGTGCGTCATCCTTGGAATTGTTGTAAGGTTATTGCTCAAACAATTGCTAAATTGACAGGAGATAATAGTGTATTTATGCTGCTGCAAAGATTGGCTGATGTATCTTTACAAAAGTGTTGGACAAGGTGTGAGGCTAGGCTGATGGCTAAGAATAATTATCGTCAGTCTTATCTGCAAAAAATGGTAAAATAAAGCAGTAAGTCTAGCTGATTGATTGCTGTTAAATTAGTAATTGGTGATGTATCACTAACAATAATCACAATAACCCTGATAATCACAATAACCCTGAAGACGAACATCGTTATATTATTATAGGAGAATCATCAAAAAGTCGGATTTTGCTGGTGTCTTATACAGAAAGAGGGGATAAAATTAGAATTATTAGTGCAAGACTTGTAACAAAACAAGAATTAAAAGCTTATCAAGAGGGTTAAAAAAATGGAAGATGAACTTAGAGACGAATATGATTTAAAAAGTTTAAAAATTAGAAAAATGGGAGCTAAACGTACAAGTTTTGGCAATACAATCATTAAATTAGATTCAGATGTTGCCGAATTATTTCCTAATTATTTCCTAATTCTGAATCTGTTAATGAAGCTTTACGATTTTTGATTAGAATTACTAGAGAAAATAAAGCTATATTTTAATTGTGTGCTGTTTGGGGGTGCGATGGGTACGATAGCGTACCCCTGCGGGGAAGCAAGCTACGAGGAGCGTCCCGAAGGGAACTAGCGCTCCGTAAGAATAGATTGAGGTTGTGAAAATTGTTAGAAATAATTAATCAACCGATTCAATCTCACCCCCATCATTGATAAATACAGATGAACCCATTGATAAAGACGAGATCATTTCACTAATTTTTTTCATTAGAGGTACTAAATTATCAGGACGAGTGCTACGAGAGTTTAAAATAATAATTTTCAAAGTTTTATCAGTTAAATTTTGCTGATAAGGAAGATTTTTATCGGCCGTAATAAACACATCAAAAGGATGTTTTTCAGCCAAATCAATAATTTGGTGATCCTTAAAACCACGCCACCCCATATCATTAACATTGTAAACAATATAACCTTTGTGTAAAAAAGGTTGTTTGAGTTTTTTACTTAAAAGATTTTCATCTAGCAATATCATCATTAAGCACAACGTTCCTGAGCAATTATTAATTTAGCTGCATTTTCTAAAACTTTCATAGTTTGAGTTTCTAAATAGGGAAAATCATTAATAAACTCAACTAATCCACCCTCACCTTCAAGATAGTCAAAAAATGTTTGTAAAGGAACACGAGTTCCCGCAAACACTGGAACTCCACTCATAATTTCAGGATCGCAGTGAATAATTCCCTGAGTTTCTAATAATTTGTTTAGTGTCATGTTCTCTTGAATATATAACCTAATCTTCCTTATTATAACTTGAATAATATATAAAGTGTGTTAGCCAAGCTTACCGTTCGCGCAGCGTGCCGTAGGCATAGATATTGTCCCAAACTACAGATATCCCGGCTGTACGCCATTATGCGGCAATGTACTTCTTTTTAACAAAAAGAAATTGCTCCCACTCCGAAAAAGAGCAGCAAGCTACATCGCAATATCGTATTGCTTTAATCCAACTATAAAAAATCAGGTGGTCTAAGTACAAACTTAATATTCAGGTTCTACTTTAGCTAAGTGCAAAACCAAGTAACGCTTAATCTCATCATGAAAAAGATTGATACCTGGGGTATTTGTAGCGATAGTTGTAATCGCGGAAGGTCTGACAGAAAAAACATCCCCAAAAAAAGATAAAATCAAATTCTGTCATTATCAGAATCTGAGGTGATGAAAAAATGAAATATGAATCTATCCAGCAACTAAAACCAAGAGCATTTAAACGCCGCTTTGGAGTGAGGAGAAAGACTTTTAAGAAAATGGTTAAAACTCTAAAAGAATTTCAAGCTATTAACAAAAAGAGCCAAAGTGGATCAAAACCTCTACTTATGATTGAGGAACAAGTTTTAGTAACATTGGAATATTGGCGAGAGTACCGAACTTATTTTCATATTGCGACAAGTTGGGGAGTATCAGAATCAACTATTTATCGCATTGTCCATCGTATAGAATCAGAACTAATGCAGTCAGGAATGTTCAGGCTGCCCGGGAAAAAAGCCTTGCTTAAAGGTGGTTTGAGCCAACCTGAAGTGGTAGTAATGGATGTAACCGAAACGCCTATTGAACGTCCAAAAAGAAAACAACAGGAATTTTTTTCAGGAAAGAAAAAACGTCACACCCTCAAAAGCCAATTGATCATTAATCAAGAAACAGGAGAAATTATTTGTACTTTCTTTGGTAAAGGGCGCTGCCATGATTTTGCCTTATTCAAAGCTAGTGGGGTTCATTTTCATCCAGAAATACAAGGTTTACACGATAGTGGTTATCAAGGAATTAACAAATATCACAGCAACAGTTACACTCCCAAGAAAAAGCCTAAAAAGAGGGAACTTTCAACTTTAGAAAAAGACTATAATCGTGTTTTAGCAAAAGCAAGAATTGGCATTGAACACGTCAATCGCCGCCTGAAAATTTTTAAGATTTTTGGTGATAGATATCGTAATCGCCGTCGTGGTTATGGTCTGCGTTGTAACTTACTAGCAGCAATTTATAACTATGAGTTAAATTTAGCAGTTTCAAAATGCCAGACTCCTATTATAACATAAAAGTAATTTTGCAAGAGGTCTAATTATCAAAAAATACCATAAATATACAGCACTTTGCGTAACGGTTAGGTACAAAAATATAAGACAGAATTATTACATCAAGCTGGAAAATAGGATATGAACTGTACCAAATAGATGTGCAAAGTGCTGTAAGAAATTTTAAAGGAGTTAAAAAATAAAATGCAAGTTAGCACTTCCGATCTTCGGACATTAACTGAGCAGCTAATATCTCACTTAGAAAAAAAAGGATATCATTCTATTGAAGTTTCATCTGACTATTATTGGAACATTGCCCAAGAGACTCGTTACGATCCTTATCAAGAGCCGTTAGAATTTGATTTAGGTCAGCTAACAGATGACTGGGCAGAATTACAAAAAATTTTACTGGGTGATAGTCCAACAATTGGGTATGCACTTGTTTGGCTATCTTCTATTCTTAGATATATAGGTGAAACAGTTAATGATTAATGATAAAAACTCTCCACTCTGGGATCTTTGATCTCTTGAATGTCGGATACTAAGGAATTGGTGGCTGGATTTTTTGCATAACAATATCTTGGTTAATTAATGCTTGTGGATGATTAGGATTGAGTTCTAAGGCTTTTTTTAAAGCTACTAAAGACTCTGGATATCTCTCTAAAAACCTCAAAGCAATACCTTTTCCCGCCCAATAATTAGCATTTTTAGCATCAATAGCGATCGCTCTTTCGTAACTATCTAAAGCTTTTTGATACTGACGTAAAGCCATGAATCCTATAGCTCGATTATACCAGGCTTCTGGGTATTTGGAGTTAAATACCAGGGCATTTTCAGCAGCAACAGTTGCATCTTTGTAGCGTTTCATGCGTAACAATACTGCACTTTGATTCACCCAAATTTCCGCTAACATGGAATTATCGCCAATATAACCATCTCCTTTTAAAGCCCGATTATATGCGGCGATAATATCTTCCTCGCTGGCTAATAATGAGGTCAAAATTCTGCCTTGGTTATACCAAGCTTGAGTAGAATTAGGATCTAATTCTAAAGCCCGTTGATTAGATGCTAAGGCTTCATCATTTTTTCCCTGATGCCAAAGAGTAACACTCCTGTTAGTCCAAGCACTAGCGTAATCTGGTTTGATGGCGATCGCTCGATTTAAAGTAGCTAGGGCTTCTTCGTATTTTCCTAATCCTGTGAGGGCGTTACCGTACTGATTCCAACCCAGGGCTACCCCTTCTTTCCCCCAGATATTATCTCCCTTTTGTAAGGCAGTTTCACAGGCGGTAACAGCCTCTTTATACTGTCCCATCCGATTGAAATTGGCGCATTGATTGACCAATGCCAATGTGTAATTAGGATTGAATTTTAATGCTGTTTCAAAGGCAGTTTGTGCTTGTCCGTATTTGCCTAATTTGTGTAAAATAATACCATAGTCTGTCCAAATCTGGGGATTATTTGGATTACTAGCGATCGCTCGATTATAAGCTTGTAATGATTCATCATATAGACCCATAGCTTGAGTCACCTTCCCCCGATTAGCCCAGCCAATGGAGGCTGAGTAATTTCCCCAAAATTGATTGGCTTCCAAAGCGCGATCGCAAGCCTTTAATGCAGCTTGATAATTACCAGCTTGGTAAAAAGACAAACATTGATTTGTCCAAGCTAAAGAATAATCTGGATTTAATTTTGTAGCCCAATTGAAAGATAACCGGGCTGCTTCCGGCTGGGCGAATTTACTCTGTGCTATACCACGATAATTCCAAGCTACGGCTGCGGTCGCCCTACCCCAATTGTTATCTATGCGTAAAGCTGTTTCGCAAGCAGCGATCGCTTGAGGATATTGTCCTGACTCTGACAAAGCCAAACATTTTTGTGTCCAACCTTCAGAATTTTTCGAGTCTAAACTAACAACTCGTTCATAGGAGGCGATCGCCTCAGGAAACTTATTAAATGCTGAGAGAACATTACCACGAGCCAGCCAGAGTTTTGGTTGCTTAGGCTGAATCGCCAAAGCATTATCACAAGCTTTCAGTGCTTCCTCATACTTCTGATTATTGACTGCATTTTCCCAAGCACTACATAAAGAAGCCCAATAATCAAAATCTTTTAAATCTTGTTCAGCTTTAACAGCTTTGGAACTGTAAACAGTAAAAACTAAACAGTAAAAACTCAACAGCAACAAAGAAGATAAATGGGAAAAAATCGGAAATCCAATATCTCTTTTCCAGTCCTTAGTTCCCATCATTCATTCTCCTGTGTATTTACCTTTAATTTTCACAACTGTGTTCACTTCCATCAGGCATAATTGCTCTACATAAGTAGGCTTCCTTCAAGTTAGTTCTCTCTAAGTGAGCAGATTTGAGATTAGCTCCTGCTAAATTAGCTCCTGCTAAATTAGCTCCTGTCAAATTAGCTCCCTGTAAGTTAGCACTTCTGAAATCGCTACTATATAAATTAGCCTCTTGAAAATTAGTATTACTTAGATTTGCACCATACAGTTTAGCATTACTCAATCGAACTCGAAATAAATTAATACCACTTAAATCCGCTTCTTCTAGATTTACTCCAGAGAGATTGCGGTTTTCTCCACCCTGATTTGCAATTTCCCAAACCAAACGCCATTTCGGAGAAATAATAGTTCCCTCATTAATTTTTGTGTTTTTTAAATTCACCTGTCTCAGATCGGTATCAGACAAATTAGTATGACGCAAATCAGCTTCCAGGAGTTTTGCACCTCTGAGATTAGCTCCACTTAAATCAGTATAAGCTAGTTTAGCATTACTGAGATTAGCCTGAGTTAAATTTGCTCCCCGCAAACTCACAATAAATAAATCAGCTTTCTCTAAATTTGCCCCCTCTAAATTAGCATAATCAAGATTAATTCCTTGTAAAAGCGCTCCAGCTAAATCTGCTCCAGGTAATTCCTTACTAGTAGCTTGATTAACAAGTTTCCAGACAAACAACCATTTGCGATCTATAACTGTGGCATCACTAATTTTGGCTGCTCTTAAATCAACATGAAATAAATTTGCGCCTTCGAGATTAGTCCCTGTTAAATTAGCTCCATTAAGATCAGCACCTTCGAGATTAACACCTTTCAAGTTAGCTTGATTCAGTAAAGCATTCCCTAATTTTGTATTTTTTAAATTAGCCATTAATAAATTAGCTCCTGACAGATCTGATCCTGACATATCAGTCATCATTAGGTTGGCATTTTTTAAATTGGATAACTTGAAATTTGCATTAGTAACATCAGCATTTTGTAAATCAACTTTTTCTAAATTTGCATTTTCCAAATTGGCTCTTGTAGCCTTAATATCTGTAAGTTTAGCTCCTCTGAGATCAGCACTTTCTAAATTTGCGCTATCGAACTTTAGCCCTCTGAGGTTGGCATTGCGTAAATCACACTTTTTACATTCTCCGTTTGTTAACAGTTTTTCAACATCTTTTTTATTTGCAGCTTTTCCCGGAAAATCTAAGCTAAAAAAAGCAGATAAGAATACAAGTATTATCCAATAATAACGCATAGCTATATTTCCATAATAATTGATTGAGTTGATTGAATTGATTGCATCATTGAGCTTGGGGGGGTAATTCCGCAGGTGGTAAAGAATTACTTTCAGGATTATTTATGAGCGGGGATACTCTTAACGGAGATACATTAGGTTTGACACTAGGTAGATTGGGATTTTTCTCCGACTGATTACCATGAGATGGTTTAATTGGAGATAAAGAAGGACTTACAGGTAAACCTCCAGGTTTAGAAGCACCTAGAGGAAGTATAGAAGACAGAACAGTTTCAATAATTGTGGAACGACTCACTTTTTCCCCAGATTCACTGGTAGCTTGCAAAGTAATTGTGGACTTGGTAGAACTGGAACTGAGATGATAATCTATATCGCCCTGTTGAGGAACAGTCCCAGGTGCAGGAAGAAGCTCTATTTTAGTATTTTTATTACCTATAACTTTCCAGGATATAGCCAAACTCTTTTGTTGACCAGGGACTAGCGGAAATACATAAGTTGGTTTAGCTTCTTCTCCTGCAATTTTAAATTCAGAAATTATCGGTGCTGCTGACTTAATTTTTATCAAATCTGTTTTTTTCGATTCTATTTTTTCTGGTTTTCCGTATTTAGGTATAACTGCCAATTCAAAAATATAATTTCCGGGTTTAACAGCAGTAGGTATATTTTTACAAATCAATTTTTCTGAAGTAATTTGACAAGACTGCTGCATTAACCGAGAAATAGTATTGATATCATATCTCTGAAGTGGACTAGTAATTCCTCCTTCTGGAGATTTGCCAATTAATGTTAAATTTTGGATTTGTTCTGGATGATTAATTTCCCAATTAAGTAAAATTTTATTATCTACTGAATTTTCTTCATATACTGGTTTTGTCGATGTTAGTAAAGTTATTTGAGGTTGAGGAATTGGTTCAACAATTATTTTATTAGTTTTCAGAGATTTTGAAATAATTTCTTTTCCTTGCTGATAAAAAATTGTGAGTTCAAAGTTATAACTCCCTGATTTACGGGCATCAGTGATCACATTTTGACAATTTAAAATCTGCTGTTCATTAGTACAAAGCTGTTGTAGTTGTTTAGGAATGCCCTCTTGAAAATCATACACTACAGGTGAGCTAGTAATAGCACCATCAGGAGAAAAACCAGTTATTTTAATATTTTTAAGTTTATTTGGTTCAGTAATTTGCCAATTTAATTGTACTGCATCATTATTAATTTCTTTATAAAAAATACTCTGTGGATAAAATTGAACAATTGCTGGCATTGGTTTAGGTTTTAATAATAGCCACCACACCAGAACAGCACCACTGACAATAACTCCTAAAATTAATAAAGCCAAAAAGAGAAAATGCCACCAAGGACGAGATTCCCAAATCAATGCTCCTTGAAAGCGATTATTAATTAAGGGAAAATTATAACTATCTTCAATTTCAACAATAAAATTGAACAGCTTGCCATAAAAAGGTCTGCGCCACCATGATTGGGGAAGTTGTACTTTTAAATTAACATTTTTTGATCCTCCAGGTAATAAAGATATTGTTTCTGAATCTAAAATATAAGTGCATAATTTTTCCTGATCCGTACTGTCAACATTAAGTTTTAATTCTCTAAACGTATTGCCTTGATTATAAAATTGTAATTGAAATAATCCTGGTAGATTTTTGACCTTACCTACCTTTGTTAGCATTGCTATATCTAATAAATAAACATCACTAACTTTAATATAGAATATATCTAGTAAAACTAAATGAGGTTGATTATTTGAATGGAGACGAATTGTGGGGGAATGAATCCCAGCCATGCTAGTCTTAGGAACAGTTAACTCCAGAATAATTTCCCCTTCTTCTCCAGGGTTTAACTCTAGTGAGTTGACTGTAGATAATAATTTTGATCCGCTAGAGTTTTTCAGATATTTAATCTGACAATTATCCTGGGGGAAATCTGTCCAAATCAGGTTTAAATCTGGACAACTTAGAGAAAATCTATCTACTCGTTGTGAACGATTATCAACTTTAACTTTGATATCTAGTTTTTCTCCCACGTTGATTGGAATAGGTTTAGATGAGCTACTATATGGCTCAAGAGAGAAAGTGGGGTCACTTGTTATATCCGATGATTGAATAAAAGACTTAACTAGAAGTGTACCAATATGCTCAACACGTTTTTCTGGATAGTGTTCTGGTGCTGGGGCATCTACTATTAAAAGATATTCATATAAACCTAATTGTAGCTCTCGTGGAATATCAATTTCAATTTCAACTTCTCCGCTTTGTCCCGGATTTAAACCTAATCTTTGAGGTGAAGGTAGACGAGCTAAATTAATTCCAGATGTACTATCTTTATATTTAATATTTTCTATATAAACATTAACTAGAGCATTTTTATGGCCTTCATTGAATACTGTTACTCTCAGCTTTAACTTTTTTCCAGCTTGAGCGCTAATTATGCCTGCGGGATTTGTGATCAAACTTAGAGGTTTTTGGATAGTTAAATTGTGTTGATTCATGTATCTAATATGGTTTTTATTTACCTATGATATTTACATTAATTTTAATAGATGCGAGAAATAACTTTATTAGCTATTTTTTCGATTTCTTTACTCCAAGGATCTTCAGGATAATTTGCATAGAATAATCCTGATATATCGGATTCATCACTTGGTGGTAATGAAGATATTTTTTGGAATTTTTTGGGTATAGAAAACTCCATGATTCTTTCTGATTGAGGTAATAGACCAATTACAGTAGCTTGTTTTTGGAAAAAGTTCTGTACTTTAGCGGTTAAATCATCTTTATCAATGTTGTTACTGATAACTTTATTCATAATTAACATTTTCTTAGGTATCTCTAATTTTTGAGCAATTTCCAATGCCATAGTAGTTTCTTGGATATCTTGTTTATCTGGACGTAAGACTATGATGATTGCATCAGATATACTCATACTTAGTAAGGTTGTTTCCCTAATCCCAGCAGGACAATCAATGATTAGATAGTCAATTTTCTTCTGGTCAGTTAAATCCTTGAATCCATGACAAAGATATTTATAATCTAATTCCGTCCTTAAAATATTAGCGATATCTCCTATTTTTGGACTTGAGGGAACAATATCTATTTTAAATTCTTTCTGATCAATTTTAAAATTAAATGTATGTACAGCTTGATTAATACTGATAGCAGGATTAATCAGATAATCATTCAGATAATAGTTCATGTTTTGGATTGCAAAAAAATGATGTAATCCGGGAGCATAAAGATTAGTATCTATAATCCCCACATTACCTTTTTTCTTAGCGATCGCCGCAGCTAGATTAGCAGCGATTGTGGATTTACCTGTACCATCTCGAAATGAGTAAAGAGATATAATCTTAGTCATAAGTTTAGTTAATCCTCTGGATTTTATTAAGTATTAGGGTCTTCATAACGGTTTAATAGGTATTGGGATCTCTTTGCCAATGCTCGAATAGATTCTTTTTTCTGAGCTAAGGGTTGAGTGAGAATATTTTTCCAATGCTGACGCATTTGCTTTGCCTTTGGTGGTAATTCCTCTAACCAATTGTCAAAAGTAGATAATTCAGAATTTTTATCATGATATGAATCTTGAATTAAATCATGTTTTTCATGGACTAGTTGTTGTTTTAACTCATCAGCTTTTTCCTGTAATTGTTGAAAAAACTCGCTACGGGCAATTTTTTCAGCTTGTTCTTTCTTTTTACTTTCCTCCTCGCGCACACTATCCCAATCAATTTCGGGAGCTATACGAATCCGTTCACTCCACAATACAATTACCGAAGTCCCCGCCAGGACAAAAAATGAGGGAATCATCGGTAACCAATATGCAAAGGAGTTTAAACCTACCCAACAAACAGCAAATAATCCGCCCATAGTGATGACTACAGATGTAACAACTAACCATGTTGGGGATCTTCGCCAAGTTAGTAATCCTCCTACTAGCGCCCACCCCAAAATCCACAGACAGTCTTGCCATTCATCCCAATACAAAATTTGTGGAGAACGGCCATCTTCAACCGCGCTAATAATTTGACTAGCAATTTGAGCGTGAATTAATACTCCTGGGGTAACGGCGTTTTTGGTGTAGGGAGTTGGGAAAGTATCTTTAAAGCTTGAACCTGTATAGCCAATGAGAACTGCACGATCTTTGATTTTTGCATCTACTTGATGATTCAGCAGTTCAGAAATACTGACTATCTCAATAGGTTCAGAATTTGAACGGTAGTTGATCAAAATCTGATAGTCATTGGTAGCCAAATTCCGATAACCTCCAGCATTACTTTTGAGGCGTTTGAACTCAGCTTTACCAATCTTCAGAGGTGTGTTATTGGTGGGAACTTCGATTTTGATATTTTCAGGTAAGTAGTATTGTGCAACTAAGAAAGCTAGAGATTGCAGCTTTTGCTGAGGATCATTACAAAAATGTTTTTCTGGATAAGGAATTGGAGGTGAAGAGATTAATAAAGCCCGACGAATAGTGTCATCATAATCGGGACGGACATTAACAAAGCCTACTTGTGCAGGATTAATACTAGATGGTGGTGCTATTCCCTTATCTTTTTTGGCATCACTCATCCCACAAGCTGCAATGACGTTACCATCTTCAAAAGCTTTATTTAATTCAGGACGACCTTTACCAATTTCAATATCCCGAAATATATCTAAACCAATTACTTTTGCATTATTATTTTGAAGAATTGTGATGACCTCAGCTAACTTTTCATCTGGTAGAGGATAGGGAATTTTATTATTAATATCATCATCTTTAAAGCCAACCACCAATAACCGATGATCTGGTTTTTCAGGTAATCGGAGAGTAACTAACCAATCAAAAGCCTGAAGTTCCCAAGACTGTAATAATCCTACTTGCCGGACTCCTGATATTGTGATTGTTAAGCCTACACTGATAATTAATACTTTACTACTCCATTTAGACATTCCCTGAGAAAGTTGTGGATTAGATAAGAAAGCATTAATCCTTGATTTTAATCGAGATATTACATTCATAATTAATTACCAAAAATTACCAATTAGAGTAAATGCGCTCCAGTAATAAGGATGAGAGAAATTTGTATCCCCTAAACTTTCTAAACTTTCAGGTAGTTTTTGAATACGCTCATCATTAATCACTAAATAACCATCTTTGAACTTAACTTTTTTCTCAATCATATCCATTTGAGCTAGACGCAGGGCTTCCGCTTTAACTGGATGAGATTGTGATTGTAAGTGTTTGTAAAAACTAGCCATTAATGCTAATGTCCCAGCATCATTTACAGACCAAAGACTAGCTAAAACTGATTTAACTTTTGCTTTTACTGCTAGACCAGCAAATCCCATCCCGATTTTTTTGTCTGCTTCGCTATCATTATTACCTATAGCTGTTTCACAAGCACTCAATACCATTAAATCAACAATGGGCTTATCCAAACTTAGTTTAGTTGCAATTTCTCCAAGTTTTACCTGTTCATTACCAAATTGGATATAAGAGTTATTGATGACTTTATCAAATCTACCATGAGTGCCTAAATGAAGTATCCGAAATCCATTTGATAACCGGGCTGTTTTTAGGTTACTAGTTGTAAAATCTTGGTTAAGATAATACTGTTTAGTTTTTTCAGATTTATCTGCTGATAATTTATTTTTCCAGATATGAGTAATTGCCTCTAATTCTGCTGGTACTGCTGGTAATGGCGGTAATTTTTCAAATATTGATGCCCCCATTGCTAAAATTTGTGTGTCTTGCAGATTAAAAAATTCTGGTGGTTCACTTAGTGTTAAGGAGGCACTAGGCATAACACTAATTTTATATTTTTTGATCACAAAATTATTCTCACTGTCACGAAGTGAAGCAAGTGGTAAACCTCGCAAATCTGTATCCATTACGAAAGCTAGAGTATCAATATTCATTGCTTCTAAATCTTTAGTAATTGGTTGAATCAGGATATTATATAATTTTTGGCTAATTTCCTCATACATATTACTTCCGACTAAATCAGGGTCTCTAATTATTCCCATGTATTCATTCCGAATCTTTTGAATATCTTGTCTAGTGATGATTTGAGGATTTTCACTTTGGTTAGGATTTCTTACGGCTCGACTAATTTTTTCTCCATTGGCTGTGATCACTTCTAGATATAATTCGTCTGTAGGTTTAGGTTGATAATTTGATTTATTTTGAGGATAAAACCATTCTTGATTATTTGCCTTAAAAGCAGCATAAATAATCGCTGGGTGTAAGCCCCTATTGGTAATTAGTTGCAATCTCTCCTTGATAACCTTTTCATCCAAAAGATTCTCGTCCTCACCTAATTCTTTCGCAACTTCACTGTCAATTTTTGCTTCTGCTCCTAAGCTTTTTTCAGATGTATCTACTGATGATGTAGGGTTAATTGTGACAAAATTATTTCTAGGAACATTGGGTGGTGGTTCTTTGCTAATAATATCAATATCCCTATTTTGATAGTTACCAGGAATGTTGATATTACTTAATTGAGTTCCCCCAACTATAATTGTATCTACTGTACCACTACCAGTAGGATTGCCTTGAATATCCAGGGGAAGTGGAACTTGACCTACTTTCAATACAGATGCGCCATGAGTAAGTTCAAATGTACCACTTTTAGCTAATCCTAGTGTAGAGATACTCGCATTTATGCCGCTGAAAGAAGGAAAATTACTGTTAGCAATGAAATAAACTAATGATTTAATGGCGACATTACCACCTTGACCACTGCTGCTTTCTGCATTAATTGAGCCAACTTGAATATTTTGATTACTGAGTCCTAGACTAATATTCCCAGCTTGCCCAAAAGTAGCACTGGAATTAATTTTACCAGTGCTTAAACTAGAAAATGGTTCAACTGTAATATCTCCACCATTAATACCTGAACTATTAATATTACCTGTGGTCACTAACCCATTAGCTAATATTTCTGCGGTTAATTGTTCTACTGGAATATTTCTAGGTGTAACTTTGATAGTAACTTCTCCACCTATACCATTTATTGCACTACTATTAATATCTTTGGTATTAATATTATTGTAGGCATCTAGGGTTACATTGCCACCATTTCCTGTAGTAGAACTAGTATTAATATTGCCAGTTTGAATTTTTCCATTAGGGGTAGTAATTTTTACTGGTTTCCCTTGAGTAAGGATATCACCTGTAGTAATATTTTGGTTAGCGGTGAGAGTGACACTGGCGTTATTTGTACCATTAATATTACCATTTCCGGTGATTGTTCCTGCGCCGATGGGCGATCGCAATATTAATGGATTTTTTAAATTAAAATCACCTGCTAATGTAATTAATGCACTATTATCAACTTTAGCAAAGGTAATAGAAGTAAATCCATCTTGGATGAAGTTCATTTCTGCGGTGTTCAAGACTAAACTTCCTAGAGTATCGTTACCTGTTCCTCCTAAAATAATATTTTGAGTTGTTGTTAAAGGTAAGATACTTAGATTTACTCCTGTACCACTAACATTATTACCAAAGTTTAAAGCATTAGTATTTAGTATTGAATTACCAGTGAATTTCACTATATCATTATAAGTTTGTCCATTTGCACCGATAGTAGTTACATTATTATTAATTTCTGTACTTCCTCCCACATTTGTAGTTATAGAGTCTAAAGGACTATTACCACCTACTGCATTATTTAAGTAATTAATTCCTGTAGTATTTAAAGTTAATTTTCTGGCAATACCTTGAGAATCAATAGTATCATTAAAAGTTAAATTACCACTATTTGTACTTTCTAAAAGTATATTATTTCCTAATAGTAACTTATTTCCATAAGTTTGATCTCCTGTTGTTGTAACTTTGGTAGTTGTAATTACTGTACTACCATTAGCATCGGTAATTAAAGCAGAAAGGGGACTAACAGAACCTACTAAATCATTAAATCTAGTAGTTCCTCCTGTATTCACTGTTAAACTATGAGGTTCAGCATTAATATTGCTATCAACTGTTTTATTCAAACTAATATCTCCATTATTACTACTTTCTAAAAGTGTATCACTAGCAATTTTAACAGGATTATTATAAACTTGTGTGCCTGTTGTTTTTAATGCACTACTGTTAATTATTGTTATCCCCGTACCACTAAAATTAACGGAATTCAAGGAAGTATTTCCCCCTATTTCTTGAGTTGCATCTTTACCTAATGTAGTTTTTTCACTACTATTAATAGTTAAAGATTGTCCGCCAATTGTGTCACTATCAATATTACCATTTAAAGTAATATTCTTACCTGTTAAAGTCGTATTGTTTAATAATAAAATATCACCAGTATAAGTTTGATTATTTTTGGTAGTGATATCACTATAGAGATAAATATTACCTAAAACATTCAAGTTATAATCTTTATTGTTTAAATTTATAGGATTATTACTAGATGCTATATGAATAGAATCATCCACTTTGCCAATAGTAACATCACCTGTAGTATTAATATTTGCTAAATCACTATTGCTAACATTAAAATCATTAGTAAAACCAGTATTACCTATGGATACCAAGGCAAAAGGAGTAGAAGGTTGTAAAATTAAATTTGCAGTACCCAAATCCACAGTACCAGTTAATTTCACATCTGCGGCGTTAATTGTGAGATTATGATTATTTGTTGTGGTATTACCATTAAAATTCAAAGTTCCTATATTGTCACCATCTCTATCTGCGTTTAAAGTAGTATCTTGATTTAAAGAAACTTTTGTATTATAAGTTTGATTATCATTAGTAATAATATTAGCTTTAATTTCCGTTGTTCCTGTACCATTAGTAGTTAAATTTCTTAAAATTGTTGTATCTCCAATGGTATTTTCTAAAGTGATATTAGCATTACCACCATTTAGAGTTAAATCACTGTCACCATTAATTGTATTTTTAAAGGTAATTCCATTAGCTGATAATATAGGATTATTGGCAATAGTTATAGTATCATTATAGGTTTGAGTTCCTGTGGTTGTGATGTTACCATTAAGTTGTGTTGTCCCACCTACATCAGTAATTAAACTAGCAGATTTTACTGTATTAAAGATAGTATTTCCGCTGCTATTAGCAATTAAATTTCCTAAAGTTGCTGTATTTCCTACAGCATTCGCAAAAATCAAATCTCCACTATTTGCATTTGCGGTCAAGTTGCTATTACCATTAACTGTATTATTAAAAGCAATTCCATTTCCTGTTAATGTGGGATTATTAGTAATAGTTACAGCATCATTATAAATTTGATTTCCTGATGTGGTAACATTACCATTTAATTGGGTTGTACCTCCTGCATTAGTTGTTAAACTGGTTGCGGTAACTTTATTAAATGTGGTTGTACCTGTGCTATCTGCGGTAATATTTCCTAAATTTATATCATTGGTAAAAGTTAAATTTCCTGTATCAGCATTTGCGATTAAATCTAAACTTGTACCAGTGACAGTATTATTAAATATAATTCCATTTCCTGTAAATGTAGTGTTTTTGAATAGATTTACTGCACCAGTATAAGTTTGTAAACCATTAGTGGTAATATCTTCTTTAATATCTATTGTGTTACCACTTGCTGTTAGGTTTATTAAGGAAGTTCCTACTGTCTTTTCAAAAGTGAGTTTTCCTGTACCAGCATTTGCGGTTAAATCACTATTACCATTAACTGTGTCACTAAAAGTAATTCCATTACCAGTTAATGTGGGATTATTAGCAATATTTACAGCATCATTGTAAGTTTGATTTCCTGATGTAGTAACATTACCATTTAATTGTGTTGTCCCACCTGCATTTGTGGTTAAACTAGTGGCAGTAATTGCTTTTAATGATGTTTTTCCTGTACTATTTAATGTTAAATTCCCAAAAGTTCCTGTATCTGCAAAAGTAATATTGCTACTTCCTGCGTCTAAAGTTAAATCTCCACCATTAACTGTATCATTGTAGGTTTGATTTCCGGTGGTTGTCACATTACCATTTAATTGTGTTGTCCCACCTGCATTTGTGGTTAAACTAGTGGCAGTAATTGCTTTTAATGATGTTTTTCCTGTACTATTTAATGTTAAATTTCCAAAAGTTC
>CAINGU010000090.1 GCA_903848645.1 uncultured cyanobacterium
CTCCGACAAAATTGGGTTGATTTGTACGATAGCCTCAAAGAGAAAAAGTAAGTCTCTCAATTTTAATTGTTCTCGTATACCAACCGCGAACACTTTTCTCTTGGTTTTACTTCCCATTTTCCTTAACCGAGCAGTATTGGGTTTGCGGGTGGTTCTCCTGGAATAGCGATCGCTTACCATGATCAACTCCAATCTATCCCACAATCAATTTTGCAACAACTAATTCAACCACCTAGCAATCTGTTAACAGCGTTAAGTATTGCCAAAGATATTGAGGTGCAATTAGATTTTCATCAACAACTATGGCTGATAGATTACCTGCAACATTGCTGGAAGGAATTTCTCAGTGATCAAAATTGGCTGTTGAAATTGGAAGATGCCAAAAACTCTCTGTTAAAAATGGCCTCTCCCCGATTGGTATGGGAAGTTTTACTATTTCCTGACTAATACCAAAAACTACATTTTTAACGCAATCTATCTAAACATCATCAAAGATACCGAAAACGTTTTTGGATAAAAGGATTGCGCTATGCGCTCTTGTGGTGAACTAAATCAAACAAAAAACCATGAGTGCCATTATCAATAATTACCGTCAATTGGATGTAGCATTTCTCCTGCTCAACGACTTGACCACAAAACTCCGCACGGCTGGAGCAAGAATCTCAGTTAGGAAAGTGGGAAATTTCCACAGAATCACTGTTTTGAAAGAACCTACTGTAGCCAGTATTGAGCAAATTCTTAGTCACACCAGTGCGGAAACAGAAACGCCTAACCTCAGCAGTAGTGATGCAATTACTTCACCCTCTGAAATCACTTCATCACCAGATGATGCTGTTAGTGAAACAGGTAGTAATACAACGCCTACCGTAAACGAAGATATTGAGGATAATTCAGTAGTTGAGGCGATCGCTCAAACATCACCTGAATCTATTTCCTCAACAGATGATACTCCTAGTGAAGATGGTGCTAATACAGTGCCTACCTTAAACGAAGAGATTGAGGATAATTCAATAGAACAAGCGATCGCTTTTCCAACATCATCTGAATCTACTTTCTCACCAGATGATACTCCTAGTGAAGCTAGTAGCGATACTGTAACTGTGGTGAGTGAAGATATTGATCATAGCAGTGGCAGTAATGATATTATTCCCTGCGACACAGCAGAACTAATCACCGATTCAGATTCTCCTACACCTGATAACTCTTCCTCAGAAATAACAAATATTCCCGATTCTCCAGAGTTAGCAAGTTTGGAAGATTTACAAACACTAACTTTAAAAAGACTAAAGGAGTTAGCTAAATTACACAAAATCCCTGGTTTCTCTCGCATGAAAGAAGAGAAATTAGTAACCAAACTGCATGGTTTAGCAACCAAAGAACAAATTTTGTAATAGTCATCAACCTCAAATCTCCAGCAGCTTTTGGGTTATTTTTTTGTAGGTTTTGCGCTCAATACCGTAGGTAATAGTGCGCTAGGCGCAATCAGGTTTGACGCTGGGCTTGTATCCCAAAAAGCCTCAAATCAGCCTGTAGCAAATCATTCATTTGGTTGCATAACCGAGAATGCGCTATCGCGCTAATACAGTGAAAAAATAGATTACCCAAGGAAAATAATATGACTCAGCAATACGTCAATAAAGTTGATTTAGTTGGTCGCGTTGGTCAAACACCTGATGTTCGCTATTTTGAATCAGGTGCAATGAAAACATCCCTAACTCTTGCTGTCAAACCTCCCTACAGAAGTGAAAATCCCCTCTGGTTTGATTTAGAACTTTGGGGAAATATTGCTCAAGTTGCAGCAGACTGGGTTCAAAAAGGTTCAACCATTGGGATCACCGGTGAAATAGTCTTTGACAGATGGATAGATAAAAACACCAACGAATCCAGACAAAAGCCCATCATTCGTGTCAGCAATCTAGAACTGATCAGTTCTGCTCAACGTAAAGACTCGAATGAAACCAGTGAAGACCAAGATTCCATAATTAACGCCAATTTCTAGAAAACTAACCACATCCCGCAGCATCAATTTTGTCTGTGGGATGTTGTGGTTGAAAAGCGCAAAGCGCAATTTTTATGAACAATTGACAATTTGATCACAAGGAATAGACCATGATTAACTCAAACCATTCGAGTGCTCAGTATTGATGAAGCTTTTGACAGTCAAGGTGTAAAGATTGTCTATGGTGAATGTGTTTTCTCCTACTATTCAAAAGATGGCGTAGTGGAAGACACAATTCCCTACAGAACCAAAGGAGCAGCAGCAGTTTCCATTGCTGAATCAGGAATTAATGCTACTGGTATCGCTATGGGCTATTTAGATATTAACGTAGTGGATAGCGGTAAGGGATATAAAGAAAAGAAAACAGCCTTGGTTATCCGCACCTTCATCTGCACTACCACTGGTAATCGGAATCCTCTACCAACTGCTACACCTGTTGTTCAACCAACTCCACAGGAAAATACTCAACAGCTAGTTGGTGCTGGTGTAGCTACAGCATCTAACAACGGACATTCTCCGAATACTAATATTTCTCACATTCCCTTTTAATGATCTTACTTCTGGCTACTTTGCCAGAGGTATTTTTTTTCTGTGGGCAGATAATTTTTTTCTGAAAAAGTGGTTTAATATTTCCAGAAATTGCTGAAAAATCAAATACCACTGGATATCTCTATCAAGACAACAATTAAAAAACTTGATTGGGACATTCTCAATCAACAAGTCTCCAGTACCACTTCGCAGAAGTCAACTCCACCCTTGTATCTCCAAGGGAGGAAGTCAAAACCAATACAAAACAATCTTTTGAGAGATTGGGAATCGTTTGTTTATGCCTCACTGTACTATCACAAATAAGATTCTGCAAAATTTACGGTAAACTAAAGTGCGAACCATGATTGGCTTCGCCAGTACCGTAGGCAATCAAAATCTCTTTTTGATTGTAATATTGGATAAAAACTCTATTGTAAGGAGACACCGCATGAGTCGCATTATTGCGCTATTTAACCAGTCTGGCGGTGTGGGGAAAAGCACTTTAACAATGAACTTGGGGTATCATTTAGCGCAGCGTCATCCTAACCGGGTGCTGTTGATTGACATGGACCCACAAGCAAGCTTGACCACATTTATGGGACTGGAACCAGAGAATCTCACAAAAACTGTGTACGAAGCTGCTGTAGGGGAAGAACCATTAACCATCCATCCTGAACCAATTCATGGAATGTCGTTAGTTCCGTCAAATATTAATTTAAGTGCTGCTGAACTAGAATTGGTATCTGCCCTGATGCGAGAAATGCGCCTCAAAAATGCGATCGCTCCTATACTGGACAAATATGATTTTATTTTGATAGATTGTCCTCCCAGTTTGGGTATTTTGAGTGTGATCAGCTTAGTGGCAGCAACCCACGTTTTAGTTCCCATTCAATGTCAATTCAAATCGTTTCAAGGAACAGATTTGCTATTAAATACGGTAGCGAGACTCCGCAAAGCTGCAAATCGTTCTTTGGCGATCGCTGGCTTTATCCCGACAATGTATGACGCTCGCACTGCTCAGGAAAGCAGAACTTTCAAAGCCATCTCAGAACAACTGTCACCACTAGCTACAGTTTACGACCCAATTTCCAAAGCTATTGCTTTTGCCGATGCTAGTGAGGCACGATTGCCTTTAGCATTATTCAATCGCAAACATCCTGCTGTTGATGTATTAGAAAAAATATCTTTAGGTTTAGAAAAATTGAAGTGAATACCAATAAAAAAGACCAACCTTATACCAGTCAATTAAAAGGCGTAGCTGCGTTGCTTGGAGATAGCGTTTACCCAACTGAAGATGCTACTACCACCCCGCATACAATTTCTATTGACTCTATCAAACTGCCTAATTCTCAGCCCCGGCGCTACTTTGATCCAGAAAAGCTAGAACAACTGGTAATATCAGTTAAAGAACACGGTATTTTAGAGCCTCTATTAGTCCGTCCTTTAGAAGCAGGGCAATATGAGTTAGTTGCAGGAGAGCGACGCTACCGAGCTGCTCTGAAAGTAGAACTAAAAGAAATACCTGTTGTTGTTAGAGAACTCAACGATAGAGAAGCCTTGCAGTTATCCCTTGTTGAAAACCTGATTCGAGAAGATTTGAACCCAATCGAAGAAACTGAAGGTATACTTCAGCTTTTAAGTTTGAGGTTAAATCAAGATACTGATAACGTGGTTTCACTTCTCTACCGAATGCAAAATGAGGCTAAAGGTAAAGTTACCCAAAACGTTTTGGGTAGTGAAGATTCCGAAGCAATAGAAGCTGTATTTGATGCCTTGGGAATGATAAGTTGGGAATCTTTTGTCAGCAGTCGTCTACCGTTACTGAAACTGCCAGAAGATGTCCTAGATGCTTTGTGGAAAGGTGAAATTGAATATACCAAAGCTACTGCGATCGCTCGTGTGAAAGATTTAGCACAACGAACTGCACTCCTGGAGGAGACGATAGCAGACAGTCTATCACTAACTCAGATTAACGAAAGAATTAAAGCAAGTCGTCAGGTAAACCCAGAACCACCTTCACTCAAAAACCGTTATAAGGAAGCATCAAGTCAATTACAAAAAGCGAAGGTTTGGGAAAATCCTAAAAAGCAAAAAGCTTTGGAAAAACTACTGGCTCAGATAGAAGCCCTTTTAGGGGAAGAATAAACAAAAGAAAAGGAGGCAATAAAACTCGGAAATACCATTTGTTAATAAAACAAAGGTGAGGTAAACAGCTTCTGCTCATTATGGGTAGGAGCTACTCTATTACAGAACCCCCAAACAATACTTTTTAAACGTAGCCAATCTCTCAAAACCTTCGTTCAAACGCTATACTTTATATTCAATAATCATGATATTAGTCATTTTTTTCCTCTTCTCTCAATTTAGCTAATTCTTTCTTTCCATCATCAGATATGTAGCCATTACTTTCTGCCTCAGTCAATATTTTTATTTTTTCTCTTCTTTCTTCTCGATCAATTTGTTCTAATTTTTTATTTAAATTTCTGGTACTTGCAGTATCACCTAAAAATTGATCATATACAGTATTACCTATCACTATTAACCCGATGCCTATTATTACTTTTGTTCTGATGCCTATTATTACTTTTGTGCTGATGTTTGTTGGGCTAGTTTCAATTTTTGGTAGTTGTTGAAAGGAAATAATTTTTTGTTTATCTGTTTCTAGCTTTAATGTATTAAATGTCTCTAAATCAATTGGTTTACTTAAAATATCATTTAATTCATCAGTTAATTCTCCTGCTTTTATCCAAAGTGTAGAAACTACAGTATCAAATCCATAGAAACCAGTAATGGAAGATGGGGGTATATTGGGAAAATCTTGCTGCATCATTTTACCTAGAGGTTCATCTTTTGTTATTCCTGTCAATGAGCCAAGACCAATGAAAACAGCACTAGCAAAGCTAGTACGCTTAATTTTCTTACCTAAACATTCTAGAGAAAGTTCATAATAAATCATGATTTTTTTGATCAAATCAGTTAAATAAGGAAAAACTTGGCTATCAGGTGAGCGTTCAAACTTTTGAACTGCCAGTTTTACTATACCTAATACAGATGGTAATTCTTGATAGCTAATACCAATTGATGTTCTCGCTTTTAAATTCAAGAACTGCTCTAATACTTCATATATTAAATTAGTTTTAAAAAGCCTTGTTTCTTTATTTTCTTTATTTTCTAAAGGTGATGTTTCACTAATAGATATTAATTTTGGGTTTTGTCCATTTTCTCTGTCTAATTCAATTTCTTCAATCCAATCAGGAAAATCTTCACCTGAACATTTCCCATATATCTTTAGTCTTTTTATTGTGGCGTTACCTAAACTCATAACACCTTTTTTTATAAATGCAACTAAAATCTGCTGATTAGGGGATTGAATAGACTCCAGCATGATTTCAAGGCAATCCTTTTTTAAGGTAGCTTTAGTAGTAATACCTTTAGATTTGAGAGATCGGTTTATCAGGCTGGCAATGGCTTGTGGATTACCTTGTTTTGCAAGTTGTAATGGCGTAAGTTGTTCGTCAGTCATAAAATTAATTTAGGGTATAAATTAGTGTTTATTAGTTTACGCATTTTAACGGTATTTTGTCAATAATTTTCGGCGTTATCAATGCTGTCACCTGTGGATAATGTCAGTAAATGGAAGTATGACGACGTTGAAAGAAAGGGGGCTACTGTAGAGCGTTCAACTCCTGGTTAGCTTTCTTTGCTCACGTTTCTATATTCATACCCTCAGTTGATTTTCTTGTTAGAGACTGATAGTTTTTGGCATTAATAGGGAATACTTAAAATTAGAGTTATACTTAAATTTTCACTATATAGGAGTTTTAGACAGTGAATGTAAGAAAAATGGAACAACTTGAGACCTTATTAGAATCAGGTAAATGGGAAGAAGCTAATAAAAAAACAATGACAATTGTGCGTGACATATATAATGAAATAAATGAAACCTTCATACCTGAAGGGAAGCACTTAGATTCAAAAGGTTTTCAGAAATTTCCTTGTGACAACCTCAATAAAATTGACGAACTTTGGAAAAAATATAGTGATGAAAAGTTTGGGTTTAGCGTCCAAAAGGATATTTACTTAAATGCTGGTGGGAATTTAGATGATTCACCTCAAGGATATCCTGATCCTGCACGCCCTGAAGCACGCCCTGAAGAGGAAGTTTCGGAAGAATTTTCATCTACTATCGAATGGGAAAATTTTGATAATCCAAATATAAAATTCAATGACTTTGATAATGCTCCTAAAGGACATTTACCTTATTGGTATAAAGAACTAGGCCAATTTGGTGGTTTTAAAGGTCTTTTTCGTTGCATAGAAATTTGTAAAACTTGTTAAAACGGAACTCTAGCTCTCCTAAACTTCGTTTGATAAATTAATACTAAAAAACACCTAAAACACCTGATATAACTAGGTTTCGCTCAAATAGAATCAAAGACTTAATAAAAATATGTTTTCTGATTCTTGAATCCCCTACTATGTAAAGACTTAACCTGATATCAAGTATTAATTTTCTATAACTAGTCTAGAAGAGCTAAAAATTTTAGGATTATTCATACTTTGAATAATCAAATATCTGTTATCTGTAGCTGTTTTATGTATACAAACATTTTATTTGACGACACCAATCTCTATACGAAATAAAAATTCTTTGAAAATCATCATCAGATGGCAACACTCCATTATGAGCAATAATATGTCGCAAACCTTCTAATTGTCCAAATCTATTTTCAATAAATTTAATGTCTCCAATATAAGGTACAAATAAATTTTGATGCTTTCTAATAATTGAAACTAAATCTCCCCAATCAATGCAATAAAGAGGTGAACTACCTCCTCTTGGGGAAATCCACTTGTTTGTAGTCTCAAAATTTTTGACTCTTTCTACTTTTTCTATTGTGCTTTTATTTTTAGCCTTTTCCCACCAATTATCTCCAAGTTCTCTTGAAAGTATTTGTTCAATAAAACAACGAACTGAATTTTCGTAACAATGAAGTATTACATATAAACTAGACATTTTATAGGCATTTATCACATCTTCATGATTAAGATAGGGTGTATTAAATACTTCGGTAGTTTCTAATTTACTAAGAATAGCTATAAGAGTAGCTTTTGCTATTTGCATAACCACAACTAAAGAGCCATCGTCTGAATATTGATAGCCTTTTATTGCATTATTCCAAATATTTAATTCATCATTCATGTCTGTATCATTAAAGATACATCCAACACTATTCATCCAATGTGAAAAGTGTCGGAAAATCACATCTGGAGAATCATAAAAAGTCTCTAGCATAGACAAACTCTCTAATAATGACTCTATAACTTCTCGTTTATGTTTCATAGTTAAAAACAAACTCCATTACTTCTATTGTTGAAAATGTGATACACATCATGCCCTAAAATTCAGGTATCCCGGCTGTAACCCTATATTAATTAGAAATAATGTTAATTAACAATCATATTTACAATTGTATCATTATCAGTAATTATATAAGAATCGCCTTTCTGTATTTCTTGTTTACTAAAAGTTTGTTCCAGTTTTCCAATAATAACGGTGTAAAACTCTGATGACGATAAATTATTTATAGTGACTGGATATAAACAATAATTGACAGCTTGATTATTTAATTTAATTAATTGTCCATCATTCGGTTGCCCCAATCCCACTACTTCAGACTTTGCGTTTTTTACAACAACTTTTAATTTTTGAATAGCAGGATTTAAATAAGCGTCAGCACCCTTAATAGCAGCATTTTTTACATCTATAACACCGCATGGATGTCCAACTGGTTTCGTCCAATCACCTTTGATAACTAATCCTCCTTTAAAAGATAGTGTTGAGGATATATTTGTACTATTTTGAGTTGTTAAATTTTGTTCAGTTTTTTGAGTAGGAGATGTTTGAGTGCAACCGAACAGCGTTTCAATTAACATTACAGTCAAAAAAGTTTTAAGCCAAAATTTATTCATAACTAATATTCAATATTGTAGCCAAAAAAAGAGTATAAAAAGAGGGCTGATGTAGTAGATTTGTAGTCGTTAGCAACGACAACTCAAAAGCTACACACAGTCCAAGTTCGATATTTTAGCACTATTGCAATACAGAGTCAAATGAGTAATGATTCCGAAAGTTACGATAAGGACTTGACAACCTGCTGGTAACATCCTGATAGATATGGATAAAATTGTACCATTTGAAAGCCTCCAGTTTTTGTAATCTGAAATCCTTATGGCTACGTTGTAAAATGCTGTATCAAATAAACTTTGGGTTAATTGGTATGTTGAGAATTACCAAAAATATTGATTGACAGAATGATTATCCAGTATGGCTTACAGCCTTAGCATAACTTTCTATTCAATTGCTCATTGACTCCCTAACAGGCAAAAAGATTTTAGGAACAAATTTGTGTAGCTATCAGTTGCAAGCTAACGCTTATCTGGGAGTGAGCAAATAATATGATTCCCAAAACAATATGCTACAAGCAGTCATTCCCAACTCAAATGAAACCTTCCTAAAAAACGCTGTTGTTGAAAGATACAACTTCTCCAAATTAAACAAAACACGCATCCGGTTCAAGATTCAATTAAAGAAAACAACTAAAAGCAATGCTCCGAAATGGGCAGATGTTCTTAAAACGTCCCAAAATGAGCAAGAATCAGACTTAGTAAAAGTTACAACTTCTGAAGTTGGTTTAAAGGGCATCAAAGTTTTCAAAGCTTTAGATAAAGCCGCAAACAAATTAAGACAAGAAGTTGCATCAGTCCAAGAATGGATGAATTATGACAATGGTGATTGGATTTGTTCCATAGATTTAGCACCCATAGTCTGGAGTCAATTAATCGAAATTCGAGATAGTATTGCCCCTACTTTACGCACCCAATTGAGAGAGGAGTATGACGAGGGTTACACAGATTACCAAGAACGAATTGATAAATTCCTCTCACTGAATGCTTGGCAGTTATCTGTAGAACAACAACAAGAAGTTAAGCAAAACTTAGTAAAAGCTTTTCCCTGTTTAGAGGAACTAGAAGACTATTTACAAGTAATAATTGGTCGTCCTGTGATTATTCCTGCTATTAGCGAGCAATTGTCAGAACAACAAGCTGAATGTTTGCAGCAAATAACTCGATTTATCGAGCAGTATGACACAAATTTAGAACAAACACTCAGAGAATCAGCGATCGCAGGTGGTGAACAACTAGCAGCGCAATTACTCGAAGATTTGAGCAATTGGGAACCAGGACGCAAGCCAGTAAACTTCAAGAAAAAGATGGAACGTCATTTTAAGAAAGTGCAAATGCTTTTGGGTAACGCCAGTTTTGAAGCAGGTAGCAGTCTCGAACAAATGATGACTCATCTAGAAGACATTCTCGAAAACGCTTCTGTAGATGCCAAAAGGCTTGATTCACAGGGGCGTTCTCAATTAGAGGGAAAAATGGACGAAATTTACGCCAAGCTACTGGATGAACAACGTCATCTTCAAAGATTAGCAAGTGATGAGGGTATGGGGTTAAGCAAAGCTACAGCCATGTCTCTCAAACTTCGGTAGAAAAACCTGTCTGTATCATCTTTGAGCAAACGCGAGGTGTGAGGTGTAGATGAGAATAATACACCTCATACACTTGCTACGCAATTAAGAGAGGAAGTAATAACAACTGTTTGCTTCCCTGTTTATCAGTCTTAATTTCCCAATTCACAGTAACTAAGATGTCACATTTCTCAACTGTCACCACAAAATTAACTAATCGTGAATGTTTAGTTGATGCTCTACAAGATTTGCAGCTTACCGTGCAAGTTTATGAGAAACCACAATTGCTCAAAGGTTATTACGACGACTCTGAAGGCAAAAGTGCAGAGATTGTTGTCCCTGGTCATACTTTAAATGCCCGCGCAGATATCGGGTTTCTGTGGGATCAAGAAGTAAAGGTGTATCAAATCATCCACGATGCCTATGAAACCGTACCTCGACTGGGAGAAAACTTCTTTTCTCATACCCTTATGCAAGCCTACAGTAAAAACATGGTTCGCGCTAAAGCAGCACAGTTACAGGAACAGCTAGGAGAATGCACAATTACAGAAGAAACCAAGGGTCAGGTACATACCTTACGTCTTGCATTTTCAGCACATCAACAGACTCAACAAGTACGGAGGTAATCTATGGAACGGGCAATATTGATACATTTTGACACTGCTACAGGTGAAGTAAAAATAGAAGCCGAGGGATTTGAGGGATTGTCATGTCTAGAAGCAACCCAACCTTTTGAGGAAGCTTTGGGGATAGTAGAGAGCGATCGCATTTACAAGCCCGAATCCCACCAACAGCTTCGTAGCACCAATACTCACCAACACCGACTGCATCAATAAACTCAAACCAGGGAGGGGGAAAATATCTTCAATATTCCTCCCTCTCCTTCGCCTAAACAAGCTTTGCTATTTCATCAATACATTTTCACTGAGAAACAAACAAAATTCCTTATTCATAACCATGAAACTATCAAACCTAATTACCACCATTGATTCTCAAATACCCATCGTGGCTTTGGAAGTTCTATCTCCTGAAGAAGCCACTATCATTCAATGGTTAACTACTGAAGTCATGGATAAACTCAACAGTCCTGTGTATTTCTGGAATTTAGGAGTTTCTAGCTTGGAGCAATGTCTAATTGCTGACGACGGTGGACTGGTATTCAAATCAATTGAGACTTACAAAAAGCCTCCTCACATAGACCCTTTAATATATGTATTCGAGTACATCAACAATTTCGAGGGGAATGGGGTTTTCGTGTTGGGAGATATTCACCCTTTTGTGGGTAAAAATTCACTGCAATTAAGTTGGGAAGTTCTCACCAGAGTCAAAAACTTGTACCATCGTCTCAAACCAACTGAAAAGCGCATTGTACTTCTGGGTCAAAACATTCAACTGCATGAATCTTTATTGAGGCTTATTCCTTGCTGTGAAGTTCCTTTACCCAGCATTGAACAAATTCAAGACCACTTAGAATCATATTTGCTCTATTTGCAAGAATCTGCCAGTGAGCAAGAGGTGAATTTTACAGTTTCTCTGACCACTGAAGATAAAGAAACCTTGGCAAGAGCAGCTTTAGGATTAACTTTGGAAGAAATCAGTGACTTCCTGCGGCTAACTGTGAAAGAACGCCTCACTTCTCAAGGGATTGTGATAGATGCTACAGTCATTTCCTTGGTTGTCGAATACAAAACCCGGCTATTAGCTCAAATGGGTATCGAACTGGGTAAACCCACAACAATACCTTTTGGCGGTTTGGATTTACTGCGGGATTGGCTGCAACGCCGTCGTCGGTTGTTTTCCCAAGAAGCGCGATCGCTCAATTTACCCCAACCTAAAGGAGTGCTACTAGCGGGACCACCAGGGACAGGTAAATCAATAGTAGCGAAGAATATTGCCACCATCCTGAATCTTCCATTGTTGCAATTAGACATTGCCTCAATGCTGGGTAGCCTAGTGGGAGAATCTGAAGGTAATGTCCGCCGCGCACTCAGTACAGCAGAAGCGATCGCTCCCTGTGTCCTGTGGATTGATGAGGTAGAAAAGGCACTTTCCGCTAATGGCGATACTTCTGGGGTTTCACAAAGAATTTTAGGGAATATCCTCACTTTCATGTCTGAATGTACAGCAGGGGTGTTTGTGGTAGCAACCTGTAATGACCCAACGGCTTTACCAATTGAGTTCAAGCGAAAAGGACGGTTTGATGAGAATTTCTTTGTTGACCTACCTACAGAAATTGAGCGTTGTCAAATTCTCAGGATTCATCTGGGACGCTACGGTATAAAAGTTCCTGAAGAGTATCTGGAAGCGATCGCTGCTAGTACCAGCAAGTTTAGCGGTGCTGAATTAGAAACTCTAGCCTCAGAAGCCGCACTACTGGCTTTTGATGAAGGAAGACCGCAGCAGGTGACACTAGCTGATTTAGAAAATTGCCAGCGAAATATTACGCCTTTAGCTGTTCAAGATGCTGCTGCTGTTGAGCGGATGCAGTCTTGGTCAAAGGTGGCACGACCAGCTTCTAGTCCTGTGCAGGTTTCCAAGAGAAGTCTTCGTACCTCTAAATTCCGTACCAATTAGATTGCCTCCGGCACAGAAGTAAGCGAACTGCTTGCAGCAGCGCTTCGCTATCGCTTTCAGTAGTCAAGTAAGCCATAAATCACTAAACCGCTAAATACCAATTGGAGTTTTTAGCGGTTTACCACCATGAAATATTGTTGTAATCATCATGGAAATATATTTAGTATTCGTAGATGCTGCCCAGAATAGCAATAAGTTCTGGAGTGCTAAAGTTGAGCAAGAAAATTTAACTGTTGAGTGGGGTAGAGTAGGCTACAAATCTCAGCAGAAAGTTCACTCTTTTAGTAATTTTCAACAAGCAGTTTCTAAATTTCACAATCTCGTTGCTGAAAAGAAAATGAAAGGCTACCGAGAAAGCCAACCTCAAATTGATAATAATTCTGATTCTTCGGAAATCAAAAGAGCTATTCAATTGCTAGAGATATTACGTCCTTATGTAGCTGAAAGACAATTTGCAAATAGCAATTATTTAGAGACATTAAACCAATATCTCAAAATTGTCCCTACACCTTTGGGCATGAAAATAATACCATCCTTAATATACCGTCATGTAGGAGACGTAGACCACCAACTATCAATACTAAACTCTTTATTAGCAACTGAATCTGTTCAAAATCAAAATACAGAAGAATTTGTTAATAACAGGAAAGTTATCAGCTTGAAAACTATTAGTAAGAATTTTTGGAGGCATATCTAATAGTGTCTCACATTCAAATTCTTAAGTTTGTCAACCTGTCAATGTAAAATTTTCAACCATAAATATTCACAAAATAAACAAAAAATAATATGGCTTACTAATGAATGTAAGCTATATTTTTTCTCTGATATCATTTTACTTTAAAGACGCAGATATAGAATTTCCTAGTCTAATAAAGTACGAACTTATCTGCGTCAATCTGCGTTTAATTATTACTGCTTATAGCTTACTTAAATAGAAATTACTATAACATGAAAACTTCCAAACCTTGAGATATCTTGATTTTAAGATTTGTAATTAAAGGTTCTAGTTCTTGCTTACCGTGATATGGCGGTATGCAGTTGAATGAGATACAAACCTATATACTAAATAGCTTATGTTCGTCCTCATTTGGAGAAGAGGTTCTGGAAAGTGTGTCTAATAAAGCTAGTGTAACAAACCAAGGCATCTAGCTACGTTAAAACCGCAGTTTCCGAAGTTTATATCTGAACAAGCTTCTATGTATTAGACAATACAATTTTTACTTCTAGCGTAAAAATACTACCTATTCCCACCTGACTTTCAACTTTCAGATGCGCTTGATGTTTTTGGGCGATCACCACAGCAATAGCTAACCCCAATCCTGTACCTCCGTTTTTACGAGAGCGATTGCTATCAACACGGTAAAAGCGGTCAAAAATTCGCTCCTGATCAGCAAACTCAATCCCAATTCCCGTATCTTTCACAGCAATCACAGCAGTGTAATCACCCCTGACTAAGCTAACAGTTACATATCCCCCTCTGGGTGTGTACTGGATGGCATTGGCAATCAAATTTGACACTAAACGGTAAAGTTGCGATTCGTTACCTAGAGCGTAAATCTCGCAAGTGGGAATTTGGCTCTTTAAGTTAATATCAGCAGCAGTGGCCAGTTCTAAAAATTCTTCGGTCAAATCGCTCACCAAATCATTTAAGCAACAGGGCTGAAAAGGTTTTGCCCCTAAATTTTGCTCAAGTGAATTTTGTTCCAGACTGGTTAACAAGAGTAAGTCAGCGATTAAATGGCTCAACCGCCGTCCCTGTCGCTCAACAGTATGAAGCATGATTTGCATATCTTGTTGATTGGATTGCGGTATGCGGAGGATAGCTTCCACAGTTGCCAACAGACTAGCCAGGGGCGATCGCAATTCGTGGGCAGCATTAGCAGTAAACTGTTGCTGTTGCTGATAGGACTGGTAAATCGGCTGCATTGCTAATCCTGAAAGCCACCAACTGGAAGTAGCAACCAAGCTCAGAGCAATTGGCAACCCAATCGCCATAATCCATTGAATCCGCCTGATTTCGGCATCAAAATGTTCTAAAGTGCGGCCAATTTGCAAATAGCCCCAGGATGAATGGGTGCTGGCTTCATTAGCTAAAGGATGGGTATTGGCACTATGCAAAATTGTGGTGAATTGGTGATAGCGAATGCCGTTAGCCGTGCGAAAAGTTTGCCATGAACTGCGGTTGAGAGTTGGCGGCAGAGATAGCGGTTGATTGGGTGAAAAAGCCAGGAGTTTCCCTTGATGATTGAATAGACGAATATAATATGTGGTGCGATCGCTGATGCCGATGGTGTGCCGTTGAATCAGCGTCGGCGTAGCCTTGCAGGGTTGTCCACTCAAACAAAGATCGGGAAAAATTTGTTGCAACACAGCAGTCGGTTCTTCAGAAGGCGGTAGTAGTGGTTCGACGCTATCGTGTAAAGTTCCAGCAATTGATTCAATTTCACGCTCCATTGCTGCCCAGTTTGTCTGTACTGTTGCTCGATACATTCCCAAACCAGAAACACTTAAAATCACGCCCATAACTCCGGCATACCAGAGGGCTAACCGTAGACGACTGCGCCGAAAAAGAGAATAGCTATTCATAGCCGAGAATCAAGTTGAGAATTAAAGCGATAGCCTGCACCGGGGACAGTTTCAATCGGGCAGGGACAACCATGATTTGCTAACTTGCGACGTAGTAGGCGCATTTGCGCTGCAACTACATTACTAATCGGCTCTTCATCCATGTCCCAAAGTTGATGACGCAATTTACTACCGGGAATGATGCGATTGGGGTTCTGCATCAAATACATGAGCAACTGAAATTCTTTGGTGGTTAAGGGAATGACTAGGGGTGTACATCCATCTGAATTTACTTGGAGGACATTGTTTGCTGTATCCAGAGTAAAACCTGCAACAGTCAGGGTGGATGGTTGTAGTTGAGGCGATCGCCTCTGAAGGGCCCGCAACCGCGCCAGCAACTCTTCCATCACAAACGGTTTGACTAAATAATCATCCGCGCCCGCATCCAGCCCTGCCACGCGATTTTCGGGCTGCCCCAAAGCTGTCAGCATCAGCACTGGTAAGGGATTTTGGTATAGTCTGAGCTTCTGACATAACTGTAATCCTGACATTTCGGGCAGCAGCCAATCAACAATAGCAACTGTGTAGTCTGTCCACTGGCTTTCAAGACAGAGCCATGCCTCAGTGCCATCTGTCACCCAATCCACAACATATCTCTCGCTAATCAGAACTTGCTTGATTGCCAGTCCCAAATCTGCTTCATCTTCCACCAGTAAAATTCGCATCACTTCAGGGAAATCAACCACGAAGCTCTGATCTTACAAAAACATCTGCCATTTCACCTGGATTTCATCTGCCCTTTGGCAAACTATGGAGAACTTTTGTTTAATTCAGTATCCATTGTGAGGAGTGATTATGAAACCTTTTATGCTAATGAGTTCCATTCTGACAGCTAGTTTAATTATCAGTGCGCCCACAGTTGTGTTTGCTCACGTTGGACATGGTGATGAATTTCAAGCAACGGGCGGCATTAATCGCGTGAAAGTCAATCCCCAAACCGATCAACTATTAGGCATTGTGGTAACACCGATCGCCTCCTCTGCCAAATCTGGATCTGCGGTGATGATTCCGGTGACGGCATTGGTTGATGCTGATGGCAAGCAACTAGTCTTTGTGCAGTATAAGAATTTTTATGAGCCAGTGAAAATTACAACTGGCGCGACCAAAGGCGAACTAATCAATGTTACCAAAGGATTGTCAGTTGGAGAAAAGCTCGTTACCCAAGGTAGTTTGTCACTCTATGCTGAATCGCGTAAAACTCAAACCGCCAATACAGCAACCAGTCCAGCCGCGAGTGCCACTCCTAAAAAAACTGATGCAGCCCATGCTCAGGCAGATGCTAAAGGAATACCTCATAGCCATAATACTAGCGGTAATCTCGTCTCACAGGCTGGTGAAACAACTCAGCAATCGGGCGGGTTCCCGATGGGTATCTTAGCAGGTGTCGGTGGTGGAGTCGTACTTGTGGGTGGAGCGATCGCTGTTATCGCAGGCAATCGCAAGAACAAGGGAGGAGTTTAATTGAAATGTTTAACTCCATTCTGAATCAGATTCTCAAAACCTCAATTGTCCAGCGTTGGTTCATAGTTATCTGTGCGATTTTAGTAACGCTGTGGGGAGTGTTCACTGCCACACAGATGCCACTGGACGTATTTCCTGAATTTGCGCCCCCCAGGTGGATATTCACACCGAAGCGACTGGACTAGCTCCAGAGGAAGTAGAATCACAAATTACCGTGCCGATTGAAAGCGCGGTGAATGGTTTGCCAGGGGTGACTACGGTGCGTTCTTCCTCCAAAGTCGGACTGTCTATGGTGCAGGTGGTATTTGACCAGGATGCCGACATTTACAAAGCCCGGCAATCAGTGACAGAACGACTCCAACAGGTGACAAATCAGTTACCTGAAGGGGTGCATCCGCCGGAAATTTCACCATTAGCATCGCCCTTGGGTACGATTTTACAGTATGCCTTTACTGTGAATGGGCAGGGGAAAACCTCGCTGTTGGATTTGCGCCATCTGGTAGATAGCACCTTCAGCAACCAAATTTTGTCTGTACCGGGAGTCACCCAAGTCACCGTTTACGGTGGGGATGAACGGCAGGAACAAGTGTTAATTGATCCAGCAAAATTGCGATCGCTCAACGTTTCGCTGACCGAAGTTACCAATGCTGCCAAAGGCGCAAATTCTAACGCTCCTGGAGGATTTCTCATTGGTGGTGGTCAAGAACTGTTGGTACGCGGTATTGGGCAGGTAAAATCAATTGCAGACTTGCAGCAATCTGTGGTAAAGGTGCAAGATGGGAAACCGATTTTGCTCAAAGATGTGGCAGAAGTAAAAACGGGTGCAGCACTGAAGCGGGGAGATGCTAGTTTTAATGGGCAACCGGCTGTGGTAATGATGATTAACAAACAGCCTGATGTTGATACTCCTACGGTGACAAAAGCAGTAGAAGCGGTGCTGCAATCTTTGCAGGCGACATTTCCCCCTGATGTGCAAGTGAAACAAACATTCCGGCAGTCCAACTTTATTGATACTGCCATTCGGAATGTTAGCAGTTCCTTAATCGAAGGCATCGTGATCGTGTCGGTGATTATGCTGCTGTTTCTGATGAATTGGCGCACTGCCCTAATTACTTTGAGTGCGATTCCCTTGTCGTTGTTGATTGGCGTAATGTTGATGAGAGCCTTTGGCTTGGGAATCAATACCATGACTTTAGGTGGATTGGTGGTTGCTCTAGGCGGCTTCGTCGATGACTCGATCGTCTACATGGAAAACTGCTATCGCAAACTCAGAGAAAATCAGGCGCAAGGTCATCCCATCCCTGTTTTTAAGGTAGTGTTTGACGCATTTGTAGAAGTGCGATTAGCAGTTGTCTTTTCCACGGTGATTATCATTGTGGTATTTGCACCAATTTTTAGTTTGACAGGTGTAGAAGGCAACATTTTTGCACCAATGGGTTGGGCATATCTGCTTTCCATCGCGGCTTCTTTATTTGTGGCCATGACTCTCACCCCTGCGCTGTGTGCCATTTTACTGGCGAATCAAACCTTGCCTCAAGAAAATACGTTTGTTTCTCGCTTGGCACAGCGTCTTTATCGTCCACTGCTCAACATCTCACTAAAATCGCCACAAATTATTCTGGGTGTAGCACTTGCAGCATTAGTTGCTGCTTTTGCGACTGTTCCCAGTTTAGGACGGGTGTTTCTGCCCGAATTTCAAGAAAAATCGATGGTCAACTCAATGGTCTTATTTCCCGGCGTGTCGCTGGATATGACCAATCGCGCAGGTATAGCACTGTACACCTCACTCAAAGATAATCCTCTGTATGATTGGGTGCAAGTACGATCTGGGCGCGCTCCTGGTGATGCTGATGGGGCAGGAGTGAGCATGGCTCATGTGGATGTAGAACTGAGTGACCGGGCGATGGAAGACCGCGAAGCCAGCATTAAACAACTGCGCGAAGCGTTCAACAAATTGCCGGGTGTGGCATCAAATATTGGTGGATTTATCTCCCACCGCATGGATGAAGTGTTGTCTGGGGTGAGAAGTGCGATCGCTGTGAAAATCTTTGGTCCAGATTTAATTGAACTGCGAAAGATTGGGGAACAAGTGCGAGATGTGATTCAGCCTATTGCTGGCGTTGTAGACTTGCAACTAGAACCTCAACTACCCATTCGTCAGGTCCAAATTTATTACGATCGGGCGACTGCCGCAACCTATGGATTGAGTATGGAGCAGTTGTCAAACGTGGTAGAAACTGCCCTGAATGGTCGTGTGGTATCGCAAGTGGCAGAAAATCAGCAGCTTATTGATATTTCTATCTCCTTGACGGAGAAAGCCCGCAATAGTTTAGATGCTATTCGCGCTATTCCTCTAATTACCCCGACCGGAAAAACCATCCAGTTGGGGGCTGTAGCCAAGGTAGACTACGGTATGGGAGCGAATGTTGTGAATCGGGAAGATGTATCACGGCTGATCGTTGTTTCGGCAAACGTTGCCGAGCGCGATTTGGGCAGTGTCGTCGGCGATATTCAATCCCAAATTCAACAAAAAATCAAACTCCCCAATGGCTATTTCATCCAATACGGCGGACAGTTTGAATCGGAGCAGCGTGCTACCAATAACATACTAGTGTTTAGCATCTTGGCAGCGATCATCATTGCGGTGTTAATGTTCTTCTCGGTTAAATCGCTCCCCGCGACAATCGCCATCATGCTCAATCTGCCCTTGGCTTTGGTGGGTGGTATTGTTTCAATTCTGTTAAGTGGTGGTGTCATCTCAGTTGCTTCTCTTGTTGGTTTCATTACCTTATTTGGCGTTGCTGTTCGCAATGGCTTGTTGCTGGTAGACAACTACAACAACAAGTTTGCCCAGGGTATGCTCCTTAAAGATGTGATTGTTAAAGGTTCCCTGGAAAGAATTGATGCCATTTTGATGACCGCACTTACTTCCGCTTTGGGAACACTCCCTCTAGTGCTGGCGAGTGGCTCTGGCAATGAAATTCTACAACCGTTGGCGATCGTGATTTTGGGCGGTTTATTTACTTCTACAGCTTTGACCTTATTAGTCATTCCTGCACTCTATGCCAAATTTGGCAAACAGTTGATGCCTCAACAGAAACCTGTTTTAACTAACCAAAACTGGTCAAACTAATAACGATGATGTTGTGATTGCTACTCTAACAACATCTTTACATTCTCAAATTGATGATCCCCACGGCTTCTAGCTGGGGGATTTTTGCTACCCTGTGGGAATACTACGCGAATACAAGGATTTCAAACTTTAAGATAATTCCAAAAGCAGATGTGATAAGAACCCATAAAATAAGCTTTTAGCTCACTTTATGGGTTCTTGCAAGCTTTTGGTGATTTTGGTTGGGGGAAGGCTGAGGGCATGAGGAAAGGGGGTTTTAGCCTAGCTAACCTTTCTTAGAGGATGTTTGAAACCATTCATAGCGTTAATGAGTTGGTGAATCCCCGTAATAAACCAGAATTAAGAAAAAATATCAAGCCAGGGATAAATCAACCAAAATAATAAAAGAAGTTGGACAATTAAACAGAGATTATTGAGAGCATTCTTCCATCTGCTTTGATGATTCCATTGCTGATGCTTAGAAAAATCAACAGGATTATAGGTAGGTATCACCTTTTCTAATTACCCAGCCTAATCTAGCATTCAACTACACCCTTAATCACACCATAAAAATGATTCTACCAGAGGTCTAATTATTTAAATCGTAAATTTGCGCTATGCGCCCATTACCAAAACTATTTTTTGGCAATGGTATATGTTTACAATCAATTCAACAATAGAATCAGAATTAAAAGCCACACCCCAACAAAGATGGGAAAACAATAAACAGGCAATTATTAGTCTGCAAACACTCAACACCACTCCCAACCAAGAGCAACTACAAACATTAGCCAAATTCAATGGATGGGGTTGTTTACCAGAAATATTTAGCTTAAATCCACAAAGCAGATGGGTTGCTAAAGCACAAAAAGAATTGCTAACTTTACTGGAACAAAATGAATTTAATAACGCTGCTAGTAGCATATTAAATGCCCATTATACAGAACCTAAAATCATCCGTAGTATTTGGGAAATGCTATCGCGCATAGGATTTACCGGAGGCAGAATCTTAGAACCAGCTTGCGGTACAGGCTTATTCTTTGGATTAATGCCAGAAGATATACGCTGCAACTCAAAACTATTTGGAATTGAATTAGATAAAACACCCGCTACAATAGGCAAACATTTATATCCCGAAGCTCAAATCTATAATCAGGGTTTTGAAAAAGTCAGCTTCCCAGAAGGATATTTTGATTTGGTATGTGGGAATTTTCCCTTTGGTGATTATGGAGTAAATGACTCAAAATATAACTTTCTCGGAGTCAATATCCATAACTATTTTCTAGCCAAATCTGCCGACTTGGTAAGAGAAGAAGGGTTAATTGCAGTCATTACTTCTACATACACTTTAGATGCTCCTAGTTCTCAAAAGTTCCGAGCTTGGTTAGGACAAAAACTAGAACTGGTAACAGCCGTAAGACTTCCTAGTGGAGTATTTAACACCATAGCTAGAACTCAAGTTAGTCCCATTCTACTAATCTTTCAAAAAGTCAAAAATCCTCGTCATGCTAATACATCAAAATGGATAAATACTCAAGAAGTACAAATTGTTCCTCAAGATTGGGGTAATGAAGGTGACAAAACTAAAGCTCATCTCAACGAATATTTCTTGAGTGAATTTCAAGGCAGAAGTTTTGATAAATATTATCAAAACCAACTGCAAAAATCTCCCCAATACACACATTTACAACAGAGAATCTATCCTCATGTACATCACTTATTAGGTACACCAAGCATTAATAAACTGTACGGTGAAGGTTTTGCACTATTAGATGACGGCAGAGATTTATCTGAATCCCTGTGCAAAATACCTCTAAATGTTAACTACTCTCCTAGAAAGGAAACTGAATATCTTCTGTTAGTTCCCCCTGAACTGCAACATATTAAAGAAATGGCTTTTTGTATTCATGAAAACCAAATTTATCAAAGAGCGAAAAGCCATTTAGTTTTAGTAGAAACAGTAGAGAGAAATCGAATTGAAGATTTTTGGCAACTCCGTAGCTGTTTAATAAAAGTCATCAATGCCCAACAAACAGTAAATGATGAGGAATTAACACAACTCCAACAAGAACTTAAAAACAGCTACAACTCATTCATTCGTAAATGGGGCAGAATCAATAGTAAGTACAACCTAATACATCTGGGAAAAGACCCCAACTATTATTTAGTCAGAACTCTAGAAAAGAGCAATTACAAATTAGCTGATATTTTCTCTAAACGAGTCTGTCGTTCATATTCTGCTCCCACGAAAGTCAATTCAGCCCAAGATGCCTTGACACATTCTCTGAATATAAAAGGTTGCTTAGATTTGGATTATATCTCAGAAATTAGCAACCTGACTTCAGAGGAAATTATTCAAGAACTCGATGCTGATAATCTCATCTTTTATAATCCAATTAACCGGAAATGGGAACTTGCTGCTCAATATTTATCTGGTAACGTTTACAGAAAACTGCAAGAAGCGATTGCTGCTAATTTAGCGAAAAACATAGAAGCACTCAAAGCAGTTCAACCGTTACCAATGCTCCCAGATGCTACAGAAGATATCAAACTTGCTTGTCTAGAAACATCAAATATTGACTGGAATTCTCTCACAGATTCCCAAAAAGATAAAATCTTCAACAAGAAAATTCACATAATGCTAGGTACAAACTGGATTAAACCAGAAATTTACCAGCAGTTTGCGAAAGAGATATTGAAAATCAAAGTAACGATATCTCACATTACTTCATCTAGTACATCTTTTTGGACAATAGGAGGAAATTCTGACGACCTTACAGAATATGGCACAAGTTATATAGATAGTGCCAAACTTTTAGAAAAAGGATTAAATCGTCAAGACCCCAGAATCATTATTTACGAAAGCAAGGATACTATTAATACTCTAGCATCTAATGAAGCAACAGAAGAAGCCAGAGCTAAATTAGAAGTCATCAAATTTGCCTTTAGAAATTGGATTTGGGAGAATCAACAAAGATGTGTGGAATTGTATACATATTACAACACACAAATTAATGTTTTCTCTGCTCGAAAATATAATGGTAATTACCTCCAGCTTCCAGGGAGTAATCCTCATGTGCAATTGAACTATTGGCAATTAGATAGTGTTTCTAGAATCCTTGAAGAAAATGCCACTTTTCTAGCCCATGATGTAGGACTTGGTAAAACATATACTATGATTGCATCTATCATGGAATGTCGGAGATTAGGATTAGCTAACAAGCCAATGTTAG
The DNA here is from genome assembly GCA_903848645.1 of uncultured cyanobacterium. Taxonomy (GTDB): domain Bacteria; phylum Cyanobacteriota; class Cyanobacteriia; order Cyanobacteriales; family Nostocaceae; genus Dolichospermum. The sequence continues at coordinate 23,065 of CAINGU010000090.1, forward strand.
TTGTGTTGAATGGCACTGAAAAACAAATTGAAGAGAGTTTTAGATATCTCTATCCAATGGCAAACTTATTAGTTCCTGAAAAGCTAGATGCCGAAGGGAGAAAAATTTTCACTGCTGCCATTCAAACAGGGGATTTTGATTGCACTATCATCACTCATTCTCAATTCTTTAGTTTAGCATTATCGGAGGATTATCAATTAGCGTTCCACAATCAAGAAAAAGAAATTCTCCAAGCTTTCTTGAGAAATGAGTCAAATGACAGAATCACTACTAAACAGCTAAAGAAGGCGTTAAAAAGCCTAGAAAGTAAAATCAACAAGGTAACAGCATCAACAAGAAAAGACAATCACATTGATTTTGATAATTTGACAGATATGTTGGTGATAGATGAGGTTCATGAATTTAAGAATCTCTCGATTATTACCAAGATGTATAACATCAGAGGTATTCCCAAAAATTGGAGTCAACGTGCTAGTGATACCTACATGAAGATTCTGCATATTCTGGGAGATATGCTCACAGAAACTTGTTCCCAATTCACAGGAAAAGTAATTGGTGCAACGGGTACAATTCTGTCCAATACTATGGCAGAATTATTTAATTGGATGCGGATGTTTCAACTTCCCAAATTACGAGAATTAGGAATAGAAACTTTCGATGAATGGGCTAGTCAATTTGCAGAACCTACTTCTTCGGCTGAAGTTACTGCTAGTGGTAAATATAAAGTAGTAACTCGATTTAAGAGTTTCTGCAATATCCAAGCTCTCCGAGGGCTAATGGATCAATTTGTTGACCTCCGCACAAATGATAACATTGGTGATGTTTTAAAACGTCCAAAACCTAAGTTTATTGATGTTATTGTAGACCCATCTCCAGCACAGTTACAATTTCTTAGGGATGCTCTCAAAAGGTCTGAGAAAATTTACACTCGGCAAGTTGCACCCAGCATTGATAATATGCTGAAGGTAACGACGGATCTCACAAAAGCTGCTTTAACTATGCGCTTATTGGGGGAAACTAAAGAAGCAGATATCAGTAAGTTGCATGAATGTGTTTGGAATAGTTGGCAAATTTGGAAACTGACGAATACTGTCAAGGGAACTCAATTAATATTCTGTGATGCAAGTATTCCTAAACCAGATAAATACAGCACTTATTTGTATTTGAAAATGCTGTTTATAGCATTAGGAATTCCAGAATCACAAATTGCGTTTGTCCATGATTTTAATAAATCTAAACGGACTAAACTATTTGAGTTAATTGATTCTGGTGCGGTGCGTATTCTACTGGGAAGCACGAAGAAATTAGGTACTGGTTGCAATGTCCACCGTCGCGGATTATGGGCTATACACCACCTAGATGCCCCTTGGCGACCTTCCGATTTAACTCAACGTGAGGGGAGAGGTATCAGGCAGGGAAATGGGGAATTTATGGGTTTTACCCTACCTTTTGTGTGGATATTTAGGTATATTACTGAACGTCTAGATGCTCTCAGATGGCAAACTTTGCAATGGAAGCAGGAAATGACGGCTAAATTCCTCAATGGTGAGGATTTGGATAATGTTGAAGATTGTGATCAAGGGATTTATTCCTATGCTCAAATTAAGTCAATGGCTACAGGAAATTCTCTGTTAATTGAGGAGTCTAATTTGCGTAGTGAATTGAATTCTCTACTCATTCAACAAAGAAGTCATCAAAGACAACAATTTAGTTTGGGTTGGAATATAGATAACTGGAATCGCAAAATTCAAGATTTAGAACGCAAGATTGACTGGCTTCAGGAAGATTTGAAAATAATCAAGCCAGTTTTCAAGGAAATCAAAGCAACGCAAATTTCTAAACGAATATCTCTGGAGTGCAAAGAGATTTTCCAAAATCAAAATACTTCGACAAGAAAGGTTGCTGATTACCGAGGATTTGATGTGTATGCTTATTATCGTCCTGGTAATAATAAGTTAGGCGTTTACATCAAATGTTGTGGAAATGAGTATTATTTCCCCTGGGTTATTGACAACAAAAAAGGAAGTATTGAGTTTCAACGTTCTCATCCTTTAATCAGTCTTGATACTATGATAGATTCATTACCGGAATATCTACCAAGATTGCAGGAAGAATTGGAAAATGCAAAGGTTGAAAAAGCAAGATTAGAATCTCTTGTAGGACAATCTTTTCCACATTCAGAGAGGATTGATGATGTCTCCAAACGATTGCAGGAAATTGATGCTATCTTACAAGAAGATGAAGCTGCTTTAGATACATCAGAATTATCTTCTAATGATGAAAATGGTGAAGACAGTGATGATGATTTTTGGCTAAATGATGAAAGGTGTATTCAAGAATGCCATATTCACCCAGGAATAGTAGATAAGTTGTTTAGTCGCAGCACGGAAGATATCGAATGGATTAGTGATATTTCTCAAGTTCTCACGACTATCAAACCTATTAATTCCCAACCTCCTACATCTAGCACAATTAGCAAAATTCATGATTTTCCTAGCAGTCTAAAGAAGGTAGCAGGTGTGCAACTAACTCTGTTTTGAAATTACTGTTAGGGTTTTTGATTACTTCAAAACTGGGTATTGGGGAAGTAGTTCCCTAATACCTATTTTTTATTTTTTAAGTTAGATAATGAATACTTAAAAAACATTACATACAGCATTTTTAACCCCATTTTCGTTTTCGTTTATATCTGGCTAGACTGTACCAAAACCGGGGAATATACGGTAAGAAATCAAAATAAGTGCTGAAAGCATTGTGATACTTAGCTTTCAGCTATTACTTAAATGTATTTCCTATTTTCCTATTTAGCTATTGTTTCAGGGGAATTGCTACAAGGCTCTTTTCTAATTTGAAATTCCAAAAAGGATGATGGAGAAGATTTGAAGTTTACCGATGCTCCGCAGTCAGATGATTCAACTACAGAAAGAATATGCTTTGCTACTACTACACCAACAGATCCGCTGACAAAAATGCCAGCTATACCAACAACAAGAGTAATGTTTGGTTGTTTGCGTCTTTTCATATTTTCCTCCAATAAAAAAAACGCTAATTCGAGAACTAGCGTTGTTAATGTTTATTTTTCTCGCCTAATTAGGCATTAACCTACTCAGCTTTGCTTGTTATTTTTTTGAGGTTAACGTGTTTTAATCCTCATAAATATTGCGGCAATTGCCGCTGCATTTAGAAATCCGTCTCCCTGGTGATTAGAGTTTTTACAGATATTCTCGGCCTTCTGAATCAAATGCAAATACTCTCACAAAAGAAGGAGGGAGTTAAAGGATACAAGATAATACCTAACTAAAGGGTTGTTTTGATGATTAATAAGCTACCTCTTAAACGGTTAAGGTACTGTTGACTTTTGCATTTTTTCATGGTATAATGAACGGGGTAACGCCCCCTTAGCTGTGATAGATAAATGATGAAAGTCAAGAATTAGTTAACTAGGATTCACAAATCATCGTTGCTCCAATCACTTTAGTTTTATAAAATTCCATCTTTCCGGAATTATATGTATCTTGGCTCTATTTTTAAGATTACTCCTAATTACCTCTCACCATAACCGGGGCGTTAGCCCCTGTTAATTCCCAGGTGTAGAACAGACAAACTCTTGAATCATTGCCCCAGCACTTCTTTTTGGAATAGGAAGTCTTATAGAATTCCATCTTGCCGGAGTTATATGTATCTTGGCTATATATTTTTAAGATTACTCCTAAATTATCCTCACTACCAATCGGGCGTTAGCCCGTCTTAATTCCCAGGTGTAGAACAGACAAACTCTTGAATTGCTGCTCCAGCACTTTTATTTGGAATACGATGCCATTTTGGGTTAGGGTTCTGCACTCTTCAATGGCAATCAAACTGGTGAAAGATAGAGGTTTACGCGACTAAAATCTGTTCATGAAGTCAACATAACAGGCGCGTGAATCCATAGACCTACATTGTTCTTCAATTTGTCTCGCTTTTTCATGAGCGTATGGAATTCTATCTCCTACAAAACAAGCAGGGTCGCGTCCACCAGTTCTATCATATGAGGAAACTCCATCACAGCTACGAATTTCATTAGGAAATGCCAAACTCATACCCTCCGTCACTACTTGATCATAAGGGCATAGGCAACCATCACTACCCGCCCAAGTTCTTATTGGCGCACGTAACTTCATGGGAACTGAATAGGGATTAAAAATTTGTGCGAAAGCACCCTGCTGAATAATAAATGCAAGTGGAATAGCAAGAAAAGCTACAGGAAACTTCATGATTACACTACAGAAAAAGTTTGATGTATGGAGAATGCCTAAAATTGCTTGCAATCTCGCTATCTATTATACATAATTTTTACGGTGTTTTTACGTTGGGCTGAATTTTAGCGATCGCACTCAGAAGTATTTAACATCGAGAAAAGTGCTGTATCTAGGGCTTGCTGGATAAACATGAAAAGATTACAGGTAAAGGGTTTGAGCCGTTTTCAGGTAAAAAAAGTGCAAGCTTTTACGAGAATGTTAAATTTAATGTTTATTCATTCATAAGCTTAATAAATAAATTACCTATATCGGAAATATGAACTCCTATATGAATTACATTACCTCCAAAAGCCATAGCAGGTACTCCAGTTGAGGATACTACTGACAATCCAGAGCGAACTAAATTAATTAAACATTGATTATCACTAGAATTCATAATTAAAGCTTTTATATCTTCTATAAAAGCAATATCTATAGCAGATGCCAACCTTCTAAAAGTCTCTAAATCTATATTGTTTTTGACATATTTTATAAATAATTCTGCCAGTATATCTGTTTTCTCCATATCATCAAGCCTATCAATTATTAAAACTAAGTATTCACCAACTTTTGATTTTAGCTCAGGTTTAGAATCTAAATCTTGAATAAAATTTTCTTTGTCTTCTTGTGATATTTTGTCTATTTTTTGTAAAAACCTTTTCATCTTTGATAAAAATAGTTGATTGGGAATATTTTTTGTTATGGTAGCAATTTTTATAGCACTACCAATAACAGGTATATCTTTCAACAATCCTTCTTCCAAAGTTACATCTAAAGCAACTTCACCGAAATCAGCTAAAAGCTCTAATGATTTTGACATAATTTCTGAATCTTTCATTTACTATCACCTGATATATCAGTAAGTGGACGAAAATAAATATGATTTATTATCTGATGGTTTGAATTACCCGCAGTTTGCTCCGTTAGTTTTTAGCAAGATAGATGTTGGGATGAGCTAGAATCTAGTAATAATTCCTTTGCTATCATCACAATAGCACACTTAAAGACTAAAGCCATAATCAGTAATTTTACTGAAAGAGAAGCGTGGAAATGGAAGTTAATTCGAGAACTTTACGAGCAAGGGTTAACAAAATAACAAATAGTTAAGCTATTGAAAATCATTGATACAATGATGACTAATCATTACAATTAACTACCAGTTTTTAAAACTCTATTTCATTAACAAATTCAAAGTCTATCTGGCATTTCCAAAAAGCCCTTTGGCTTTGGTGAAGACAGGTTTACAACCTTGCTCCCAGAAACAGTAGAATTAGCATTATTAGTCGCAGAACTACTATTTTTAGCAATTAGATTCCCACTACCAAACAACACTTGATACAGCGCCCACACATCTGCTAATCGCACACCCATTCCTACTTTAATACTGGGGGAATCTCTATAGTTGTAAAAAATATAGACACATATCTTTTACTTTGAAAGTGTTACCTTTACTGGGGAAACTACAATCCCCTGTATCCCATCTGCAAAAGCATTAGGGATTGCTTTTCTGAGAATATTCAATGACCCATTTACATCTGCATTAATTAAAATACCTTCAGCAGATTTATATAAACCACGTTTAATTCTGTTACCACTAAAAGAATGGTTTTCCCCTTTTTTATATTTGGGGAGTACATCTTGATCTAAAAAACTAGATTTAGATGTATAGCTTTCTTCGGTAATTATTACAGATATCCCCACTAATTCTGCTTTATAGGTCAACTGTTCAATAAATCTGGTATGTGGTATTTGAGTAAAATTTTGGTTATTTTTAGAACCTATATTCAGTTCTTGTTTCCAACCTTCATTTTTGCCAATTACCAAAGTACCTATATTTAATTCAACCAACTTATTGATTAAATATCTACTGGCTTTATGTAAGTAGTCATCAACCTTAAAATTGCGTTTTACACATAGATTCTGTAATCTTTTTGAAGTTCTGGTTTTGAGAATAACCTGTAATTCAGCTTTCTTTTTGTTAAAGAAATGATTAATGGATTTTAAAGGTCTGCCATTTATCAAGAAAGGTATTAAACCTGCTTGATTGAAAGTTACAGAAGCTAAATTATTTAATCCTAAATCAATACTGGCGATTCTCTTATTATCTACCTGTTTTGGTTTTTCTTCTTGATGATAAATCACCTCAATAACATAATGATTAAGCTTGGGAATAATCCTCACTTGTGCTATTTTTTTAGCTTGAGTAGGGAAAACTATCTCAGTCTGGCTAAGTTTAATAAGTCCTTTCGATAGAAATGGTTTAGACAAAGCCTGGATGGTATAAACTAAAAGGTTTCTCCCATTTTCTTTATGTTTGTATTTAGGTAATCTTGGTTTACCCAAAAACTTAGATGGGTTTTCTTGATAAGCCTTTTGTGCTTGAAAAAATCCTTTCCAGTTCTTATCTAAAATCATTAATATTTGCTGACTTACTTTCGCTGGCAGATTTTTATAATCAAACTGACTTTGTAATAGTTTTTGAGTCTGATTATAACTGAGAATTTCACCAGTTTTAAAGAAGGATTGCCTAATTAAGTAGTTGGCAATATTATAGAGATTCTTAGACAGAAAGCAAAGCCTATCAATTTCTTGATAGTTTTTATGAGTTTTTTTGATGATGTGTCTTTCAGCTAGTTGCATTCATCCTCCTGAAGACATTTTATTTTTTCTTCAAAGTCTTAAACTCACCAGGTTATTTTATAGCTCACTCTTATTAATTTAGCATAATCTGATAGTTTCATATTTGTTGTTCTCAACCTTGACAACTATCTTAATACATTTATCTATATTTGGTAATGTCTGTCTATAAAATCAGAGAAGTTTACCAATACACAGAAATTGCCCAGCATTGGCTCAAGTCCATGAAATTTTTGGGAGATGAATTAAATCAAAGCCAATACGTTGTTGCCCGTCACCATGACACCAACCACGAACACATTCATATCATTGCATCTCGTATTCGCATGAATGGCTCAGTTGTACCAGATTCCTGGGATTATCGCCGCAGTGAGGTGATATTACGACAATTGGAAAAAGAGTACGGTTTGGAGGCTGTATCCTGTAGCAGTGACAGAGTAGCTCAAAGAGTTCAAGAGGAGAGTGGGTTTGAAACAACTGTTAGTAACCGCCATTCTCAAACCCAAAAACAGAAACATCACTCTTCTAATCAACCACCTATTACCCAACTGTTAGCGGACATCATTGATGCAGCTACGAAAGACCAACCAACTGTTACCCAATTGATACAGAGACTTCAGCAACAAGGTGTTGTGGTTCATCCCCAATTTAATGCTGGGGGGTTGTTTAAAGAAGCGATCGCTTTTGAAATGAATGGTGTCAAAATTGGTGGCTATAAATTAGGTTCAGCATATAGCTTTCCAGGGCTTCAGAAAAAACGAGGCATATCTTATAACCCTGAACGGGACTTACCTGCAATACATTCCTGTCGGAGTAAAAAACAGGTTGAAATGCCAGAAACTACTGTCAAAACAATGATGGCAGCATTGTCACCAGAGGACGAAATAGCATTAGTTAATACAAATACCAACGAGACTAATCAAGCGATCGCGAAGCGCCCCGCAGGAATTGCGCGGAGCGCACTGCCAAAGGCGATCGCTTCAGAAAAGTCTTCAAAAAATGCTCTTGACAGTGAACCTAACAGTGCATTTTCTGTAGACGGAAATAACCAAACTTCCGGTCGGGTAGGTGATGTAATACCAGCCCTGAGCGCACACCAGCAGGGTACTAAACCAAAAAACTACGCTAACAGCATCAACCCCATTATCCGCCTGTTCTGGCAGCAAGCAGGGCAACCTGAAACATATTCAGGAAAATACTACGACCTTGAGCTAGAAAGAGATATTCTCAAACTGCGACGCAAAAGTGGAGAAGAAATTGCAGAACTTCCCCTCCGTGATGGTGCTGAAAGCAAAGATAAAGGTTTGACATCCGAAGATTTAATAATACTGGAGAGACTCGAAAAGTTGCTATTGAATCACAACCAGCAGCAAGAACCAGAAAATCAAGGAGAATTGGAGTAAATTTACGGTTTTATCAGCAATGCTTCAGATTTATATCAAATGATATAAAACACAAAATAAAACCTACCTCCACTTCTACTTTTTTTCAGTAGCACCATCACTGAAGTAACTTTTAGAATCTAATTTGAGGGAACTATTAGTAGTTATCTGTGATGTCTAAGTTACTAATTTCGCTTTGTTTCAATATCGTGTGTCTTGATCAAAGGGCAGAGTATCAACATCCTCAAAATTACGCAAATCTATTTCCATCTGCTCCCTGCGTTGTAAATAGGTTTTGTTATCAGTAATTCTTGCTTGCATCTGCTGTTCACCAAAATTGATGCCCTGTTCAGCATATCGAGCAGACAATTTATTGTAATTGTCAACTTCAATTTTTTTACGACGTTCCATTTCTTCCAGTGATTGAACGCTAATACCAATACTATGAGCATATTTTACATACTCCGGTTTCAGTGACCCATCACCATTAAATTGCTGCTTCTCTTCTTCTGTGAAAAAGTCATAAGCAGTGTAATTTACCCAAGATTCAGGTTCTGTTTCATCCAAGTATTTAAGATGCTCATATTTTACTTTTAAGGTAGTTACATAGTCTTCAATTGATTCATTATTCATTCCTATAGATAGCATTTGTTTTCTAGCTTCGTCTTTGAGAACTCCGTCTAAATTCAACTCTCCTCGGTGCATATTTAACCAACGAGTCAATCTTGACATAATCAAACCTCAAGAAATAAAAATTTGGTTTGGGATAAAAATTACCTAAAATTATGACATTAGAATTCAAGCACTTTGACACTAGACTAAATCAATGGATTCATACAGATGGCAATACCAAAAATGCCAACTCAATTTTAACTGAAAATCTAGATAATACACTCTTAGGATTTTTCTTACCAGAAAAGAATTTCTCTTTCGGTCAGATGGATGAAAATACCACGGCAGCAAATTTAAAAAATCATCCAAATGGTGATGTTCTGCTGTTGTCATCCAAAACTAGACTACTCTACGGTTCAGTAGAATGTTTAGAAGTCATTGAAAAACTTTGCCCAGATCGCAAAGACCGTGGTGCTTACGGTTCCATTTTCTTAGGTTCCTGTAAAAATGCCATCCATGAAAAGTTAAATATTTTAGTAGTAGATGATACTAATGGAGAAAATGGAGGCATATTACCAAATGATGTAGCATATAAATTTGTAGGTGACTGCTATGGTCAGATTACCACTAAACTATATGACCAAATAACTAACAGAAATGAACAAAAAGATAAAAGTTATCGTGTAGTACAGCATCGCTTTGGTTGGAGAGAACATGATGGAGAGGACACCAAATACCGATTTGGCAAAGGCACACTTCGTCCTTATAACTTAGACGAAATAAAATATGCAAATTCAAATAACAAACCTAAAATTGATCTCATTATCCCCATATCTAGCTTCAAGGGAACAGATAAAGATAACCCATCTGCACCCATAAAACCCCAAATCAAACCAGGTTTATATAATCAAACTATTTGGTTAGGTGAAAAATCACAGTCTCAAAAAGGTAAGACTGCCATTTCTCAACTACTGGCTTCTTTCCCCCAAGGTATCAAAGACTTTGCCGAAGAATTAGAAAAGCAAGCACAAGAACTTGCAGAAATTCAGAAAGACCCCAGAAAAGTAGCACAGTTATATTGTGAAAAATATGAAAAACGTAAAGCTTTTATTGAACAGCAAAAAACTGAACAATTAGTAAATGAAGCTGTAGAAAAAGCGGTGAAATTATCTACTGATGACCCTAAGATAAATGAAAATTTATATGCAGATGATTTACAAGACGATAGTGAATCTGAACAAGATGACTTGTTGATGTACAAAATTATCAAAACAGACTTACTTGGTCATGCCCAACTTTTGGAAACTGAGAAAGTTAAACAAGAACTTAGTCGGTTTGTACAAAATGAATGGCGGGATATTGCCCTTGGTCGTGTCCTCACCTTTGACCGGGGAATGATTATTCCCTCCAAAGAACTTAAAAATGGCGAGATTTCTGTGCCTTGGATAGCTGAGGGTGAAAAAATTCTCAATTTTCGCTCCCCTTTCCTCAATGCTAATGGTTTATGTGTTTCCGTCAACAAACATATTGAAGATTACTTAGGACCAGATGGCAACCCATTGGCAGGAATTATTGTAGTTAATGATGAAGACCACAAACGCATTCAAGCTAGGATTGAAGCCCTAAAAGCACAAGGTATTGAAACTGAAGAATTAGACCCCATAGAAACAGAATCAGAACGTCAAGGTCGAGACTTTGATGGTGACTGTATTGGTGTGGAATTAGCCAGTAAATATCCTAATTTTACCGCCGAAGCTGAATACAAAAACTTGCCTGAAAATGCTTATGCTCCCACAGTCAAACTGAAAAAGCAATCTTTTTACAGAGAAGATGGTACACAACCTGAATTTGAAGAAATCGCTATTCACATGAGTGATGGTATCAGCGTTGGTATTATCAATAATCATGTGACAGCACTGGAAGCTTTAGAGTCAGAAATTGAAACTTTAATAACTTATGGAAATTCTCAACAACAAACAGAATATTTAGACCAAGTTGGTAGTCATTATAAAAAATTAGTCAATTTAGAAAATAATCAAAACCATCCTCAAGTCATAGGGGAAGAATACAGAGAACAAATGCAGGAATTTCTCCAACTTGCATCTGTTCAAGATAGAAATTCTCAAGTGATAGAACAAGCAATGGCAATTAATCGCAATATTTACCGACAAATGATTGAAGCAGCTTGTTTCCAAAATCAAATTGCGGTGGATTTATTCAAAAGTGCCAAAAAACCTGATATGGAGGTAATAGCTGAAAACAAACGCTATCTTTATCGAGATGTTAATTATATAAAAGATAAAAAATCTTCATCTGCTTACTTAAAGGAAGGTATTAACACTACTGGTTATTCACCAGTGGAATTACTAATCAACCAAGTTAATAAATATTTTGAAGCATCTCATTTAGAATCACGTCCTATTATCCAATTCCAAGATTTATTTAAAGGTGTAGAATTTACTCCTCAACAAAAATTTCAGGCTATTTTAACCAAACAGGAATTTGATGATAAATTCAATGTAGCCACCAGATTGAATAAACGTCGAGAAACTGAACAAGGACCTTATGCTGTTGTCAAAACAAGCAATGGTACAGAAATTACCCTTACTAATCTCACTCGCTACGAACCTCCAGGAATTTGGAAAGGTTCTACACTCAATATTCGTTTAGAAGAAATTCCAGAAAAATATCGGTCTTTGCAACGTCCCCATACTTTGTTAGCAATAGCGCAAATTGATGGAGAAACGGAAAATGGAGAACCTAAATATTGCAAACTGGGAACAGTTAGTCAACAATCTGTAATTGACTATAAACTTAAACCAGGAATGATAACTCAGGGAGCAACATTAGTTGAACTGAAACCTGAACTGAGAGAAAGTCAAATCAAATTACTGTTTCAAGAAGCTTATGCTGTTGCTGAAAATTTCTATAATTTAATTCCTGAAGACCAAAAATTACCAGCCGCAGCCGCAACATGGAATATATCAGCTTCTCGACAAGATGAATTAGAACAAGGAGATAATTCAAGTTTAAACTCTCGTAAGAAAGTTTCTAACTTTGTATTTGCAACTTTTGGTAAGGAAATAGTTAGCCAATTAGATAAATTACAATTTTCACAACTCAAAGTATTAGGAATTGGTAAGGAAGGAGATAATTTTGTTGATAGAGAATGGAATCCGCAAGAAAAATATTCGATAGAAATACAAGCCAGTCGCTATCCTCCAGGACATGAAAGACATAATTCTAGATTGGTATTTGTCAAAGACAATGATGAAAAATACAAAGAATTTGCTGTTTTGGAACAAAGAACAGGCCAATTACCAATTGGTACTCAGGCACAAGCATATATTAAACCAGGTGAATCTTATACAGCTACGGCAACTATTAATTTACCATCACAACCACCAATCAACATTACTATCAGAGAAATTAGTAAATTTTCTCATGCAGGTAAAACTTTCAATAATGAACAAGTCACACTCGCTATTGGTAATGTACCAGTTCCTATTGACACAGCTAAAATTAAATTAGCTGGTCAAACATTAGGAGAATTGGATAATGATTCAATTCAAGAATTAAGAAAGATAAATTATTTGGCTAATGGTAATCCGCTACAACTTAAATTAAAATCTATTGGTGATAGTCAACATGAAGGTGGTTTTATTATTGCTGAATCACCTCATGGGAATTTGTTAAAAATTAATAAAATTAATGTTTATGATTTTAAAGGACAAGTTTTTACTGGAGAAGAATATAAAAGCGTTAGTTTAGAAGTACCAACCAGTAAAAATAGGGATGCTGTTTTTCTTAATGGAGAATTATTAGGAGTTCTCCACTACAAAAAAGATAAGGAAGCACTACAAAATTTGGGAGTGCTTAAACATGGTCAACAAGGTTCTGTAAATTGTACATTACAAAGTAATTTTTCTCACACTTTTATTAATATTGAACCCAACACAGTACAATATCCCCAAATTTGGACAAAGGAATCTCAAGCTTTTCAAGATAATTCCCAATTAAATACGGTAACAAAGCAAGAGGTGATGGTTGAAAAAAGTTGGCTATTGCTGGAGAAGATCAAAGAACGTCCGACAATATTGTTTACTAGTCAGGAAGATAAGGTACTGGGATTAATAGGAATAGCAGTGGACAACCACAAAACAGAATTAGTTCAGAATTGGTTTAAATCTAAAAATATTGAATTTAATGTTTTACCCCCACAAGATGTACCACTAGAAACGAAAAAAGGTCTTTCTGTAATTTACTTGGTTAGTAGTACAATTCCATCTGATGATTTTGATGCTTTAAAGGCAAAGTTTGGAGAACCATTAAGTGCTGACGGAAAAAATAGTGCTTACAATCAATATGTTAATTCCCTTCCCAATAGACCACATATAATAGGGGAAAGACTCGATAAAGTTCAGGAATTAGCTACAACTACAATACCTGTTATAGTTACACCCAATTTATCAAATAACAATCCACCACAACAAACAATTGTAGTTCCTGAAAATCTGCAAACTATATCCGCAGTAACTCAGGTATTACCTGCTAATAGCACCATTGTCTCCAAACCTGAAGAGAAGGATGTTGTGATTTCGGGTAAACCTGTGCAAATGGTATTTCCTCTGAAAATGCACGGTGAACCCAACGCTTTACCTGTCAGCACTACTATTGATGCTATGCGCGGATATGGTAGATGCCACACAACCAGGACTTATGAACCGTACAAAGCTTATGGGTTTAAAGAGGGGGATATAGCGATTGCCTCCGGCAGTGCGCGAAGCGCAATCGCCGTAGGTGGCCATTCTACTATTCCTGCTTCTACTTCCCAACAAGTTGCCTTTCGAGTAGGTAAACAATACCGCATCACCCCAGAAATGATTGCAGATCCAGCATATCAGCAACAATGGGGCGCAATGGAAAAACACAGCAGTCGAGAATTGGCCACTTTTAGAGATAAACCCGAAGTGTGGGGACTGAACATGGAAGCATTGGGAGATTATGTCAACGGTAAAATCGTACCTTTTCCCAGCGCAAAACTTGAACAGTCATTAGTTACACCTCCTATACCACCACCTTTATCTACAGCTACACCCCCAGCTACTGTTATTACTTCTCCAGTGAATATCGGTTCGAGAAGTTCTGACCCTCTAGGTGCGGCTATGACTAATCCTACTGTTAAAGCCAAGGAGTTAGGCAAAATCCAAGGAGAATATCCTGTATCTTTCCGTGATAACGCCGCAGTACCCGCCGGTAAATATGGACCAGAAACTTACACCCAAGATAAACCTGCTGGAGTACCTTTTGTCTCTGCTGAAGAAGCTTATCAACACTACAAAACAACAGTACCTTTGGGAGAACCACGAATACAGCTAATGGCAGAAATCATTCAAGCTAAGTTAGAACAACACCCCAAGTTGTTTGCAGCTATCACCCAAAGGGGAGGTGTGGAATGGCTGGAAAACTGTACTCACTATGTCACTTCTGCCAGAGATAACTACTGGGAAGACAAGGGTAAAGAATCTCCATTTATTCGCGCTTTGATTGAGGGATATTCTAAAGTGTTGGAAAATTCTCAGACTATTACCCAAGCATCGTCAGAAATACCACCAAAAGAACCTGTACCAACGACTACGACTTTATCCACACCTCAAGCCAAAGATTTTGTCCAAGAAATTATTACTTCCCCCAAAACTTCCAACCCACTTACTAATCTTCAACCCCTGAATGCTGCTGTAGCGACACATATGCAAAAAGATGTGGCAATGGCTGAAGTAGCTACTCAATTCATTGGTATGTCATCTGCACCACCTGAAACACCCTCTAGCACCCGTAATTATCAAGAAGCTTGGGGGGAAAGGGCAAATACAGGAGTGTATTCAGCCAATGACACAATTATGGTTTCAGGTTCTGGGCCCTGGAGGGGTGTTACTCAACAACAAATTTTGGACACCTTCAATAATCATTATGTACCGTTAATTGATCAAGCGATCGCTTCCAAAAGTTCTTTTGTAGTGGGTAATGCTGCTGGTACTGACCAACTGGTAAAACAATATTTAGAAACACAGGGATACAAGCTAGAAGCTGTAAATGATGGGTACACACGCGCAGTCAAGCTAGAACAAGATACTACGCTTACCAATCAACAATCACAGCCGTCATCTGTGATGTCATCTCATGGGCTAAAGTTGCCTAACTCTAGACCCTTTTCCTCATCCAACATTGTTCAAAAGGAGGTAGTTGCTGATAAAACTATTCAGGATCAAGAAACAACATTAGAAAAATTAAGAACTTGGTATTTGACTGCACAAAAGTTAGGTAAGTCAGCAGAATATATTCAGCGAATTGCAGAGGTTGGTAATCAATTTAAGTCAGGTGTAGAATTAACAGAAAAAGCAGTAGTAGCAATGAATAATGATTTTCAAGAACTACATTCTATCAATCGTCTTACCCAAATTGCTCAACGAATGGGGGATGTATTTGGCATTCCTCAAGATAATGGAGACGTTATAGTACAAGGTAAAGAATACTTGATTTCAATCAATAACTCTCACAAAGATTTAACAATTATAAAAAAAGATGGAACTGTTTTACTCGATATTAAATTAGGACAAATTAATCAGAGTCAAGTGTCGGCTGAAGTTATTGATGTATTTGAGGAAATTAACAATAATATCAATCAATCTTTGGCATCAGTTAAAAATCAATATCTTCAAGTTTAATATTTAATCAACTTAGTTTTTATTCAATTCATTGGCATAAATTTATGACAACTAATCCGTTAGCTATACTCACTGAAGAATCAACTAAAATATCACCCGATATTTCCGCTGCTAAGGCTGCTTATATGTTAAGCCAACTTCTCGAATATGTTGATTACAATGAATTAGAATCAATTCCAGCCACAGAAACTGTAAGCGTCGAAGAACAAAGTGATGCTATTAAAACACTGGCATCTATTATTGCTAGTCTCAATTCTGGAAGGACTATGGAAGAATCTGTTATAATAACATTTGAACCAGAGGATATCCAGGTACAAAACCCAGAGTTTATTCCTGAATTACCAGTTATATTGGCAGATGATTTAACTGTGAGTACAATAGAAAATGAGAAAGACAATCTCGATCAAATCAATCATGATTCAATTATAGTTTTGGTAGATGAACAGGAAGAAAACCAAACAGAAATATATGAAGAAGACATTATGTTGTACGTCATTCCTTTGATGATAGCAAGGTTAATGAGCGAAGAAAGTTTAGTAGAAGATAGTGAAGATGGAAAGATTAGAGTTTATCAATCAGATGAATTTACTGCTTCACTACAAGTTACAGCGACAGAGGAGCAAATTTTAATCTTGAAAAGAAAGCAACATTTGTATTCTGAAGCCGAAGTTGCTTTAAATGCTGTGAGAAAAACAAATTATGCCCAGTTTCAAGTTACTACAAATCAATTAACAGAGGCAGAAATAGAAAAGTTTAAACTGATAGCGTTAATGGAGTATAATCAAAGTAGTCAATTACTTAAAAAGGAACAAGAGTTAGGAGAGTGATAGAATTTTTTTATAAAGATATGGTTGATTCCTGGATATAGAGACGTTACATAGGACTCCTATTTGATTTTTGAACATCTTTTTTTATGTCAGGAACTTTAAACGTCTTTTAAGAAGTAAAATAAAAATGTAGAGTTGGGAGATTGTCAAATTATGCAAATCACAATTGATTTACCAGATAATTTAACAGATAAAATCCAGGATAAATTAGAGGATTTATCCCAAAAAGTTCTCAATACATTAGCTATAGAAGCTTTTTTGGAAGGATTTATTAATTTTAATGAATTTAGACAGATGATAGATTTTCAGGATGATACAGCTTTTAAAGCTTTTTTATCTGCAAGTCTTCCCGTTCATTCTTTAGGATTATTGACTTTGATGGAAAGTTGTGCAGATATAGATTTTAAAATTAATGAACAAGGGATTTTGGAAGAAATTAATAATGATGGCTCTACCTTTCCCTTTACGTAAAAAAATTTAATGTAGCGACTGTCTGGATTATCACTTGACAATCAAGACAGTCGCTACATTAATTAAATTAATATTCTTTTCTATAAGGGGAGCGGTAGAAGCAATAATTTTACAAAAATAATATTGTTATTGAAACCAAAGATATTATCTTGAATGTATTTAAATAATTTTCACCCCTGAACCCCTTGACACAAAATGCCCAAAATCTTGTTTAACTCCTTAATATAATAATTATTTAAATCAATAAATACATCAGTTCCTTCCAACTTCAAAAACTTCCAAATATCTCCGGTAGTAACAGCACCATAAATAGTTTTAATTTCATTACCTTCCTGCTCATTAAACAATTGTGCTGCTAACATTGCTGCCATACATTGTCCTAAGCCACCTTTAATGTTTTCGTTCTTTGCTTCTCCAATAATCATTACAGGTGCATTAATTGTTAACTGTTCCTTAGAACGACTGATTACAAAATCACAATAACCATTTAAACCTTTTTCAACATCAACATTAAAATCACTTCCTGAAAATAAACTAATTTGAGAATTAGCCCTACGTCTTACCTCTAATAAAATAGGCGTAATAATCATTTCAGAACGAGCTTTTTCAGTATTAATTGCTAATGCCAATTCCGTAGTTTCTTCTAAACTATTTTTAAGTTTTTCACTTATTTGGATAGGTTCAATATTAGCAAATAAATCCATTTCTTCATTAATATGAATATGGAAATCCTTTTTAAATTTACTCAATGTAAAATCACTATAAGCCATTTATATTACCTTAAAATTTTCGATTTTACCGTATTTGGTATGCTATTTCAATCACTTATAAAAGTCCATTATGGGGCAATGTACTTTTCCTTGACAAAAAGAAATTGCTCCCACTCCTAAAAAAAGCAGCAAGCTACATCGCAATATTGTATTGCTTTAATCCAACTATAAAAAATCAGGTGGTTTAAGTAGAAACTTAATATTTAGGTTCTACTTTAACTAAGTGCAAAACCAAGTACCGCTTAATCTCATCATGAATCTCCTGCGGCAACACAGATATCAAACAAGCAATTAAAAAAGCTTTAATTTCTATCGTCGCTGCATTCACAGCCCTAGAAAACCCTTGCCAGCCAATATCTTCACTAAACGTAATCACATCTTCAATGATCATTTCCGCTGATTCACCACCACCTTCCCAGCCATACTTAAGCAGAGGTAAATACTCATCAATAAACCACTGTTCCTCCTTGGTCAAAACCTCCAGAGGATTATTATTAACCCTATAAAGAGAGTTATATAGGAGTAGTAATAATTTTTTAAAGCTATTCCACCCCCCGAAATACTTCTTAGCAACTTGACTGAGCCATGATTGAGAAATCCCAGCAGCTTTAGCTAATACTCCTTGACGAACCTTCTCCCAATCTGTCACCCCTACTGCTACCAGTTGCTTGAATGCCGTTAATATGCCCTTACGTGTCTGCTGGATTTCCGTCCCTGCGGCTGGACAAATATCAACAGCATCAGACTTAATAAACCTAGCATTAGGGTAATAGTCCGCTAAATAGGATAAATCTTTGTCACTAACCAAATAATAAGTTACCCGCTCCGTCCTC
>CAINGU010000091.1 GCA_903848645.1 uncultured cyanobacterium
CTATCTTTGCAAATAATCCTGAGTTTGTAAATAATATTGAAGATCTAACAGGTGCAGAACAGCCTAAACTAGGGATAGACTATCAAGAACCTAATTATCAAGAACTTAATTATGTTCCTTTACGATATAATCCCATAATTCACTCTGTTGGCAAGACGGGATGGCAGGTTTCTGATATTTGGAAAGATATTAGATTGGATAGTTTTTAACTATTAGTTAATTCCACTGCTTTTGAATTGGTAAATTTTTACAAAAAGTGTGGTTATTTGGTTATGTCTACTGCTTATTATCCCCTGATTCTTTATCCACCGTTAGCTAGGCGGGTTACTGGTGACAATCAAGAACAGAAGCATCTGAAAGCTTCGTTTCAAGGATGTGTTGCATTACCAGATGATAAGAGTACAGCCAAGCAAGGTGTGAGTGAAAAGCAGTTTTTTCGGCATTTGCTGGCAGCTTTTTCTGGAAATTTGATTTGTCAAGCGGTTGAGTTTGAAATTCCAGGTTATCCTCTCCGTTACTCGGCTGATTTTATCTTTTATCATCACTCATCTGGGTTAGCTTTGGATATTGAAATTGATGAACCTTATACTGGAAATACGGGGAAACCTCACCACTGTATTGATGTTGATGATGATAAAATTCGTAATCGTTTTTTCTTAGAACGGAATTGGGGTGTAATCAGGTTTGCAGAAATTCAGGTGGTGCGTCATCCTTGGAGTTGTTGTAAGGTTATTGCTCAAACAATTGCTAAGTTGACAGAAGATAATAGTGTGTTTATGCTGCTGCAAAGATTGGCTGATGTACCTTTACAAAAATGTTGGACAAGGCGTGAGGCTAGGCTGATGGCTAAGAACAATTATCGTCATTCTTATCTGCCAAAAATAAGAAAGTAAAGCGATATATTATTGTTACAGTACAAAAACATTTACAATATATTTCAGAGACATTTGCTTAAAATCTCTTAATAGCAATTTTATAAAGATGCAACAAATAACTTTTTCTCTCGGTCAGCAGCAAAAGAAAGACAAGCTTTAATATCTTCAGATGTCAGTTCTGAAAAATCTTCCAAAATTTCGGCTTCTGTCATCCCACCTGCTAAATATTCTAAAATGTCGTACACAGTGATACGCATTCCGCGAATACAAGGTTTACCACTACGTTTTCCAGCTTCAATCGTAATTATGTCTTGATAATTCATGATCTTTCCTGCTGTTTAATCTTTAGTTTATATAATTTTAGGGTAAATCAGGCGATAAAGTTTTTGCAGTAAGTCTAGCTGATTGATTGCTGCCAAATTAGTAATTGGTGATGTATCACTAACAATAATCACAATAACCCCATTGATTCTAGGGTTTTGAGATCCGATTGAAAATCCTCTACATCATAATTGATACAAAGTCCCAGTAAAGCAAGTTGATGTTGAAACTCAATTACTGTGAGTCCAGTCCAAGCACGAACTTTACCACTACTAATTTTTCCTTGCTGATAAAGCATAATAGCGATTTCTAATTTTAGTTCCCCTTCCGTCATTTTGCTGGCTCGGAGAATATCATCAGGTATTAAGACACTCATAAACAAGTTTACAATTGTAATTTATCTAATTTTAAAATAATTTATCGGGTGATAGATGGAATAGGTAGCGATCGCTCAAAATAATTTCCCCATAAAGCAACCATAAGGGGTTTTATAGCATTTTTAAAACAGCCCATTATGCAGCAATGTAGTTTTTCTTAACAAAAAGAAATTGCTCCCACTCCTAAAAAAGAGCAGCAAGCTACATCGCAATATCGTATTGCTTTAATCCAACTATAAAAAATTAGGTGGTTTAAGTAGAAACTTAATATTCAGGTTCTACTTTAGCTAAGTAGGAAACCAAGTACCGCTTAATCTCATCATGAATCTCCTGCGGCAGCACAGATATCAAACAGGCAATTAAAAAAGCTTTGATTTCTATTGTTGCTGCATTCACAGCCCTAGAAAACCCTTGCCAGCCAATATCTTCACTAAACGTAATCACATCTTCAATGATCATTTCCGCCGATTCACTACCCCCTTCACAGCCATTTTTAAGCAGAGGTAAATACTCATCAATAAACCACTGCTCCTCCTTGGTCAAAACCTCCAGAGAATTATTACTAACCCTATATAGAGAGTTATATAGGAGTAGTAATAATTTTTTAAAGCTATTCCACCCCCCGAAATACTTCTGACTAACTTGACTGAGCCATGATTGAGAAATCCCAGCAGCTTTAGCTAATACCCCCTGACGAACCTGCTGCCAATCTGTCACCCCTTCTGCCACCAATTGCTTGAATGCTGTTAATATACCCTTGCGTGTCTGCTGGATTTCCGTCCCTGCGGCTGGACAAATATCAACAGCATCAGACTTAATAAACCTAGCATTAGGGTAATAGTCCGCTAAATAGGATAAATCTTTGTCACTAACCAAATAATAAGTTACCCGCTCCGTCCTC
>CAINGU010000092.1 GCA_903848645.1 uncultured cyanobacterium
GATATGGGCGAAGTCTAGACTAGGATGTGAGGAATACTCATTAGCCTCATCTAATCCTGTATTTTCTGTTTTTGATTCTGTTGGGGTAGGAACGCCAAACGGTCGTGCCGGAAAGAGATTCGATACTGGTACAGGTGCAGAATGTTGGCTAAATTTTGAGGGGTGGGACGCTTCACGGCTCTGCATCGGTATACCTAGAATTCAATCAGCAGATGGTATTGTTATTGTGACATCTTTTTGCTTGACTGTATAGGCTTTGTGTAAGAAAAATTCATAATTGTGATGTGCAAATTTTATATCCATCCCCTGACTTCGTTATCAGAGGATGTTTTAAAAGTCAGAGAAGGCTAAAAATTATGCCAGCAATCCTTCTCTATTTGTCAACTTATCCTTAGCTTTACCTCTCCATTCTGCCGCCTTATTCTCCACCAAATTCCTGGTAATCCTTCTGTAGCTAATATTTTAAATGTTTCTTCACCTTTCTCTAAATAACTAACTTTTTCTTCTCCTAATCTATTTACTGCTTGTCCACGAATAGATTCATAAGTTAGCCCTAATATTTGTGTTACTAAACTGAATACTCCTTTGAGGTCAAAAGTTTCTGGGATGGTAATTCCACAAAGAAAATATATTTGGGAAAATACTGCGCTTATTTGGTGTCAGTTATAGCTTGTATTTCTATAATATATCTATTAGTGGTACTTCCTACCATTTCTGTGGTGTCAGTGGCAAATTGTTGAGCTATAAACAGCCGCACCCAATTTATTTATAGTTGTTTCAAATCATATAACTATAGAATTGCTCAACAATTTCTTGAATACAATTAGTAACAATTTGGAACTGATAAGTATATTTTGTAGATATTGATATACGCTTGTGTAAGGCTAATAACGACTCTAATATCTCCGGATCTTCATCTTCAATTTTTTCAATGTTAGGTTCTGCAATTAAATTTAAGTATTCATGCACAATACTAACAAATTGTTCGTCAATTGTTACACTAGATGGTTCATCCCAAGACATAACTAAGTAATTAATTGGATGAGAAAGCAACCAACCACAAAGCTTTTGCTCTATAAATAATAAGTCAAAATCTTTAGCAATACGCAGTCTCAGACGATTTTTATTTTTAGTAGTAGTTAAAGCCATTTCTGATATACAGGCTAGAAAGTTTCCATTTTGTTCTAGAAAGCGAAAGTCCATTGGTTCTGGGTTAAAACCTTGTAGCGATAAAAGGCTTAATAAACCTTTTATGGGAGTCTCAAATTGCCATAGAGAAATAATATCTTGTTTGTCCGGTTCTATGTTAACTTCAGGGAGATGAAACCAAATACTTTCGAGTTGGTGATTATCTTGTCTAAATCGAAATTCATCATACTCAGATCTATACCAATTACCGCTTCCAACAGTTTGTAAAAAATGTTGTTCATGTTCATCTCCACTCTGATATTCTCCAATAATTAAAGAAAGTTCTCTTAAACCCCATCTAGGACTAAAGGGAAGACAAACTCCATCAATAATTGTGGCTTGATAAGATTTTTTCAGTTCAATATTCATTATCAATTATTAATTTCTTCAAGCAATTTCCCTACTGGGTATTCTTCATTTTCAATACTCTTCCAATAATCTATTATTGGCTTAAAGGTTGTATTGTGAGAATTTTTATCTAAAAAATCCCTAAACAAAGATTTGAGGTTTTTATCCATTTTTCCTTCTAAAATAGCATCATTGAATGATGCAATAATCAACTCAAATAACTCATATTTAATTGAGTTTTCTAATATCTGATTATCCTCAAAATATTGCACAAACTCATTAACTCTATCTGATGATGAGTTAATTATTCCCCAATCCTGAGTTTCAAAACTTAATTCAAGTTCTTTAGATACTCGTTTTAATAATTCAAGTTTTCTATTCATAAACATCCAATCCTTAATTTGTTTTAATCTTAGTAAAAACTGGTTTCATCATTCTATAAATGGATAAGCTGTTTTTACACCTGAACCACTGGGTACTAATCTAATATGAGTAGCAGAGCTAAATGTACCATCTGGATTTATAACCCTTCCCAAATCTTCAGGTAATTTCAGAGATACAGAAGAACCACATTATAATTTAATACTAGATATTAATTTTGTTAAGATTAATCATACCAATGATGAATAATTAGATGATAATCAAATATCATTTGTTCGATTATTAAATTATTTTCTTCTTCTTTAAGCAAAACTATATCGTCTGTTTCTGTCAAAAGAGAAAAAATATTTTCTCTGTCTTCATCAAAAAACTTTACAGCCACTAGAAGTAAATCTTTTTTTCCTGACCATATTTCTGTAATACTATTTATAATAAATGGAACTTCAATTTGTTCTTCAATAGGAGATATTGTAATTAATTCATTAGCTTCTATTGGGAAACTTACCATATATTCTTCTTTGTTTGAAACAATTTCTTTGAAAATAACTTTTTCTTGGTCAGCTAATGCTTGAAAATATTGACCATTAGATAACGCAAAAACAAAAGTATCTGTTAATATTTCCCAAGACTTATCATAATTAACAAGAGCTAATCTTGATAAATTCACTACTTGCTTTCCTAGTAATGAATCAAAGACTTTATTGATGTTTATTTCCATACTATTGCAGGTTTACCTTTTGTAGCGTCTAAAAATGTTACAAATTCACCATTTGATTGACGAATGATAATAGCGTTACCTTTTCTACTCCAAAGGGCATCTTTATATTCACCCCAAGGAATTTTTCTAGTTTCTCCATTTCTTACTATATCGTCTATCATAGCATAAATCTGTCGTTGTCCTTCAGGAGTACCAACTTTACCTATCTCTGCACCTGTTAATCTTCGCATTTGCTCCACGTGTTTGCGAAATTTTGTTTGAGCGTTTTTTCCATATGTAGTTTCTAGAAAAATATCAGATGTTTTTTGTCCTTCCTTCGTACCTTTTACCTCCACCTGGGATGGTTTTGGACGTAATCTGGTTTTTTGTAACTGGCTTTCCAGTTTCTTAATTCCATCAACAACTGCTTCTGGATTTTCAGTGGCTATTTTCTGTAGCTTACTTAATTCTTCAGCTAACTTACTATTTTTAGGATCAGCTAATTCCTGGGCAAACTCTTTAGCAAGTTCTCCACAAGTGGAACACCTTACTATCTTACCATTAGCCAGAACTTTTAAAGTATGACCCTCCTTAGTAACTCGTTTGGCGATGACTCCCTCTGATAGCATTTTCACGCCATCAGCGCCATATTTTTTAATTACATTATCACGATGTTTACTTAGCCATTTATTAGGATTAGTATTTAACTTACCACGCTTGTGATTGAGTTGACTAGCAAGATCATCTAATACTTTTGATATTTTCTGCCAGATTGTGTCAAAAGCCCTTTTCAGCATCGT
This sequence comes from uncultured cyanobacterium, assembly GCA_903848645.1. Classification (GTDB taxonomy): domain Bacteria; phylum Cyanobacteriota; class Cyanobacteriia; order Cyanobacteriales; family Nostocaceae; genus Dolichospermum. Next base: position 3,415 of record CAINGU010000092.1, read on the forward strand.
CCCTGACAAACCTTGAATTTCTTTCAATTTATTGAGAACTTGATTTTTCTTTTGCAGTAAAATTCCCGGAATTAAGTTAACAGCACCATGAAGTTTATTGAGAATTTCCTGCCACTTTGTAATTCCTCGTTGTGCATATTTATGCCAATTTTGAGACAGAAAACTGCTGAATGAATTAACAGTACCATTTGGTAGAATTTTACTAATCAGTTGTAATAATTCTTTTAAATGTGGAAGTACCTTTCCAGTTCC
>CAINGU010000093.1 GCA_903848645.1 uncultured cyanobacterium
AGTATTTTGGATTTTGGATTGACTCCACCAAACAAGTGTAGAGCTTGAAAATTTTGGATTTTGGATTGACAATTTTTCCGTCGGAGAAGGACGGGGCTTGTACCAAATTTTTTTAATCTAAAATCTAAAATTCCCGGTCAATTATTCAGTTTCTACTAAAACTGTAACTGCGGCTACAGCTATCAACATTTGATCATTTTTATCGTTGAGAGCAGCAATTGCTAAACCATCAACTACCATTCCTCCTGATTCTAGGATGAGGGTTTTTTGACCAAAGGGAAGGACAGCTAATACTTCTGCTTCCCTGACTTGTTCAGGGTAAGGAACTGCAACTTTTACTTCTACAATCATCTCATTGGGATCTTTTAACCCAGCTACTTCCATAATCCCAAGCAAGGCATTATGAGCAATGGCATTTCTCACTGCTCTTGCTGCTGCTACTGTCGGTTCTTGTCCATGTTGATCTACGCCCATTCCCATTTCGATAATAAAGCGTTTTAGTGCCATAACTGTTTTTTGTCAATTTTATACTTTTTACTTTAGCGTTTTTATCCTCAAAAATTGTGCTATTTATGATTTAATACTGTTTTTTTCGCTACTATCTGCTGAGAGTCATTTTTAACTAGTGTCAGTTAAGAAAGTGTCACTCTCTACACTAGCCATTTGATTTTAAACAAGATATCCTGAGTAAATGCAAGGAGTGATACCACTTCACTTTATATTTGTTACAAGTTCCCTCGCACTACTTATACTTCCAGTTATTTGAATTGCGGGTTTTAAATGTTACAAAAATAGTGAATTGGTAGAAAGTTATACGGGGAAACGCTTGAGTATCTTTTAACTCAAGCGTTTTTTCATGTATAAATTAATTTGACTGATTTGAATAATACCAATTTTATCTAAGGCTGCACAGAATAACAATCATCCGTATTTATCTGCGTTTATCTGCGTTGAATTATTCTGGAAATCTGATTCTATGCAGTTTCATCTGAATTTAGTATAAGTAGCATTGGTGTTAAAAATTGTCCTGATGACAAAGCAAAAATTTCTGCGGTGGCAAAACAGCATACACTTTTTGTGAATTAACCTCACAAAAGGAGTTGACTGTGACTAAGTTCTTATTCGTAACCGATTTAGATCATACCTTCGTCGGCGATGATCAGGGATTATTGGCATTGAGCGATCGCTTGCAAAGTCATCGTCAACAATATGGTACAAAGATAGTTTACTCTACAGGGCGATCGCCTTTTCTTTACCGCCAACTCCAACAGGAAAAAAATCTCTTCACACCAGATGCTCTCGTTGCCTCTGTGGGTACGGAAATTTACTTGGATGGCAGTGATAATTCTGACCCGGAATGGTCAAGTATCCTCTCTCAAGGCTGGGATAGTCAAAAAATCTTATCAATTACTGAGCAATTCCCGGAATTAGTGTTACAACCAGATACAGAACAACGTCCTTTTAAAGTCAGCTTTTTCCTGAAAGCAGAATTGTCGGGGATCCTACCACAACTTGAGTCTGAGTTGCAAAAAACTCAACTAAATGTAAAGTTAATTTATAGTAGTGAAATTGACCTTGACATTTTACCCCATACCAGCGATAAAGGTCAAGCAATGCAGTTTTTACGACAGAAGTGGAAATTTGCAGCCGAGCAGACTGTTGTTTGTGGCGATTCGGGTAATGATATTGCTTTATTCGCTGTCGGTAAGGAACGGGGAATCATTGTCGGGAATGCTCGTCCAGAGTTACTGCAATGGTATAAGCAGAATCCTGCGGACTACCGTTACCTGTCCCAAAACCGTTGTGCTGCTGGGATTATGGAAGGTTTAAAATATTTCGGGTTCTTAGAATGATTAGCTATCTTAAAGGTATCGTCGCCGGTGTCCAAGCCATTACCCCTAATCGCGTCATTTTGACGTTAGAAGTTAATGGCACGGGTTACGATTTGCAAATTCCCCAACGTCTGGCCAATCAGTTAACATCAACTGGGGATGTGATCCAAATCTTTACCCATTACCAAATTCGAGAAGAAATACCCATGCTTTACGGTTTTTCTTCTCCTTCGGAACGGGATTTATTTCGCCATTTGCTCAGTGTTAGCGGTATTGGTGCTGCCTTAGCGATCGCGCTCTTGGATACAATGGAATTACCAGAGTTAGTCCAAGCTATTGTCGCTGCTAACATCCAAATGCTAATTCAAGCCCCTGGAGTGGGCAAGAAAACCGCTGAACGCATTTGTTTAGAACTAAAGAGCAAACTCATCGAATGGCGCAAATCAGCGGGCTTCTTCGTGGCTACAGGCGGACCTGCACCCGGAATTCTAGAAGAAGTGCAAATGACTTTGTTTGCTTTGGGATATACGGCACATGAAGTCAGTCACGCTTTGCACACAGTTAGCGAAAATATTGGTTTACCCAAAAATGCCTATGTGGAAGATTGGATTAGACAAGCGATCGCTTATCTTAGTAGTAGTGAAGTAGAGTGTTAATAATTCACCATGAATAATAATCCTTATGCTTGGATAAATGAATCTCTTTCCACTATTCATCGGGCTGACTGGTATCGTTCCGTGCAAACGATTCACAGCCGACCCGGTGCAACTGTGGTATTATCTGGGCAAGAGGTTATTAATTTTGCCAGTAATGATTACTTAGGACTAGCAGGAGATGAACGCTTACAAACAGCCGCCATTACTGCTATTCAAGAATTTGGTACTGGTAGTACAGGTTCTAGGTTACTCAGTGGGCATCGAGAAATACATAGAGAATTAGAACAGGGAATCGCATCTACTAAGCAAACCGAAGACGCGTTAGTATTTAGTTCCGGTTATTTAGCAAATTTAGGGACAATTGCCGCCATAGTTGGCAAAAGAGACTTAATTTTATCCGATGAATATAACCATTCCAGCTTAAAAAAGGGAGCGATTCTCAGCGGTGCAACTGTTATGGAATATCCGCACGGTGGTACTGCAGTACTGCAAGAAAAGTTACGGGAACACAGGAAAAATTTTCGCCGCTGCTTGATCATTACCGATAGCGTCTTCAGCATGGATGGTGATTTATGTCCATTACCCCAACTCCTCGATTTAGCTGAAGAATTTAGTAGTATGCTCCTCCTAGATGAAGCTCATGCTACGGGAGTCATGGGCAAAACTGGGGCTGGGTGTGTGGAACATTTCGGCTGTACAGGTAGGGAATTAATTCAAATTGGCACATTAAGTAAAGCCTTGGCGAGTTTAGGCGGATATGTCGCCGCCAGCAGCCCTCTAATTGACTTTTTACGCAACCGCGCCCCCAGTTGGATTTATACCACTGCTCTTTCTCCCGCAGATACAGCAGCCGCTTTAGCTGCCATTAAAATAGTCCAAGAAGAACCCCAAAGGCGATCGCAACTCTGGCAAAATGTCAATTATTTAAAACAATTAATTCAAGATAATTTACCTAACTTAAAGTTATTACCGACAGAATCTCCGATATTATGTTTTCAATTACCTAGTGCTGCTGCCGCATTAACAGCAGGAAAGCATTTGCGAACATCAGGAATTTTTGCCCCAGCCATTCGTCCCCCCACAGTTAGCACCAGCCGCATAAGAATATCTGTGATGGCTACCCATGAGTTAGGACATATTAACAAGTTAGTAGAAGTGATCAAAACAATGAAAGAATTAGAGTCAGCAACAAGTTTTTTAGAAAACAAAGATTAACAAGATGTTACCTCATATCAAAGCATTGATTTCATTGATGGAAACTTTACCGTTAAATACTCAAAAACAAGTAGTAGAACATCTTCAGGAGTATATTCAGCAATTTATCAAAAATTTAGATGTCAATAACTTAGAATCAGCAATTGTTAATAATATTGAAGATAATCAACAGAAAGTTCTCCCAATAGATGATTATTCATCAGAACTTTCCCCAGAAGAATTGGAAATATTAAATAATTGCGTAGAATATCCTGTGTGGTCCCCCTTTGATTCATAACACTTAATAAACTTCCTGATACCGCCCTTTCCTATTACAGCGTGCTTATGCCAGAGTGATAACAGAAAATGCTGTAATTCGTCGTTCTGTATCAGAATTAACTATAGGAGAAAATTTAGTGAATCAGTTGGCACAAGGTAAGGTAACAGTTAAAGTTATAGAAGTTACCTGAAGCCTAAGTTATGAGAAAGTATATTTTCAGACTTCAGACTTCTATCCAGGATGCTCTACTGTACGATGTAAGCTATGTCCTATCATGATTCTGCCTTATTACAAAAAATCTGTGTTCATATTTGTCAATCAATTATTGCTATTCAACAACAGCACCCAGAATTATTGATTGCAAAATATCGAACTATTAACTGGCAAATATCTACAAATAAATCCGCTTTAAGTACAAAATTTAGAGATATACTCAGTCAAACCCAAACATGGGATCAATTATTACAAAAACTGAACTCATCTCTCAAAGCAGTTCTTATTCCCGCAGCTTTTGATTCACAAATAATATCAGATTTAATTTCCTCTATTGGGCAGCTAAATCCAGAAAATCCTGATTTCAATACTACGTATTTCTCTCAACGACAATCTATTGGTATAGCTGTTCTACTTTTAGATGCAGAAAACCTCCAACTTAACACCAATACAGAAAAGTTTTTAACTACAAATTGTAATTGTCCTCTCCAAGTCAAAATTGCTTTTGCTAATTGGTCAAATCGGGGAAAATTGGATGTAGAATTACATGAACGTGGTTATGATTTAATTCATGTTCCCGCTGGTAGAGACAATGCTGATGGAAAAATGATTGCTGTAGGTTCTTCTATTCATGAACGCTATCCCAATGTTCAAGAAGTTTTTGTTTGTTCATCAGATAAGGTAATGACAAACTTATGTAATATTTTACAACAAAATGGCATATTAGTTTATCAAGTTAGTCAGCAAGGGGAAAATATCAAATTATTCAATAGTTCAACTAGTGAAACTCTCAATTATTCCCTGAAGCCTCTGCCAGAAATACCATCTATAGAGCAGTTTATTGCCCAAATTAAGATTTTAATCAAATTACAACAAAAACAAACTGCAAGTTATTGGATTAAGCTTTCTATCCTTTCTAAACAATTTAAAACCAAACATCAATTAACTATTAGTCAAATTATTGATCATCACTTTCCTGGGAAAAAAGTTAAAGACGTATTTATTAACTATCCATCTGAGTTTGTAGTCCATCAAATTGACGAAAAATCTGAATTGTATGTCACAATCTTTGAACAGCATCAACGCAACGTAGAAAAGAATCAGGAAAATTCACAACCCCAAACCACGACATCAAAAGTATTATCTACTATTAATTCTCCCACAGATTTAGAGCAAGCTATCCATAATATATTGGCTGATTTAAGCAAAGTAGATCATCATAATTTTTTTGATGTTAGTATTTTGGGAAGTAAATTTTATCAGCAATATGGTAAACCAATAACTGAACAAATCAAACAATTAAAGATTGCTGGTAGTTTTGTTAAATTTTTACATTCTTGCAAATCTCTGCAAGTTCAGCAAGTAGGTAAAAAATGGGAAGTGGGGATTAAAAAGTCGGAACTGTGATTTGTGTGATTTATTTGATTGTTAGCATTCAGCTTTCAGCCGTCAGCGTACAATCAATCTAGTTCTGATTTTTATATATGTCTGATTTGATTCTTTAACTACATTTTTCCTTCAGTAATTACAGATTGTGACAGCGAGGGTGCGAAATGTGGGTTAAAGTCAAAAAATGAAAATAATTACGGTAAGCCGATAGATTTATAGTAGTATGGATTTAGAAAATTACCTGATGTTGCCAAAATGACTAATACAGCAACCCAAATAGCAATTCGTGCTTCTCACGTCAAAATCTCCAATCAAGATTTACAAAAACACAATATTCCCCACCAAATTTTTCGCTATCCTGCTGAACACGGCTTTTTCTATGATCATGGTGCTAGTTACAACGCCGAAGTTGCTGCTGATGCTTGGCTCAAAGTTAAAGAACTCTTTCAAAAACAACTTCATACAGCATAATCTTTCTCTTTGCGCTTGGAGCATCTTTGCATGAAAGAACATCCGTAGTTTAAGATTTTTTACACAGCAGCCAGCCATGAAACTCCTGATTAAAATTGGTGTTTTAGCACATCGAGATCCACAGCATACCCTACAAAATTGGCAAAAAACAGCAGATTACCTTACCGCAGAACTGCCTGAATATCACTTTGTCATTGTTCCTCTGAACTTCAAGCAGATTGGGGCAGCAGTGAAAGAGAATGCAGTGGAATTTGTGATTACGAGTCCGGGGATATATGTGGAATTTGAAGCTCTCTATGGAGTAAATCGCCTAGCGACTTTAAAGCACCTGCGGATGGGACGAGCTTATACCATGTTTGGTGGAGTAATTTTCTGTAAAGCCGATTGTGACAATATTCAGAGTCTTAGGGATTTACGGGGCAAAAACTTTGTTGCTGTTGCGGAAAATTCTTTTGGTGGTTGGCGTTCAGCATGGCGAGAAATTGTGGAAGCGGGTATTAATCCTTACCGAGATTTTCAAAGTCTGCAATTTACTAATAGTCATGATGCAGTGATATATGCTATTGACCAAGGTAAAGCAGATGCGGGAACTATTTCTACCAATGTATTAGAACAGATGGCTTTGGAGGGAAAAATTGACCTGAAAAATTTCAAAATCATCAATCAGCAGCCGCAGTATGAAGAAAAATTTCCCTTTGCTTTGAGTACCCGGTTATATCCAGAATGGCCTTTTGCTGTCACCGAACAAACCCCAAGTGAATTAGCAGAACAAGTAGCGATCGCTTTACTAAAATTACCTTCATATCATCCCGCAGCGATCGCCGCAGAATCCGAAGGGTGGACAATTCCCCTCAATTATCAATCAATTCATGAATGCTTTCAAGTTTTACAGGTTCATCCTTATAAAGATTTTGGTAAAACAACTTCTAGCTTTGAACTGGCAGTTAAAGGATCAAATGATGGACTGTGGGACTGGAATTTAGAAACAAATGAAGTCTTCTTTTCTACTCGTTGGCAAGAAATGTTAGGGTATGCAGAAACTGAGATCCCCAATCACTTTCAAGAATGGAAACAGCGGTTACATCCAGATGATAGCGATCGCGTTTTAACAACTTTTCGGCAATACTTTGAAGGGCAACTTTCAACTTACGAACAGGAATATCGCTTACAACATCGCAACGGCAACTATCTCTGGGTACTTTGCCGAGGGACATTGTTGCGAGATGTTTGGAACAAACCATATCGGATGGCAGGTTCTCACACTGATATTACCCGACGCAAACAAGCCGAGGAAGAATTACGACAATCTGAATTACAACTAAAAACCCAAACGCAGCATTTGCAACAGGCATTAAAAGAATTACAACAAACGCAAATGCAATTGATTCATAGTGAAAAAATGTCTAGTTTAGGGCAATTAGTAGCGGGAATTGCTCATGAAATTAATAATCCAGTAAATTTTATTTATGGCAACCTTAACTATCTAGAGGAGTATGTTCAAGGTTTATTAAATATAGTTAAAACTTTCGAGCAATGCTATCCTCAACCTGTAAATGCAGTTCAGATAGCAATGGAAAAATTTGAATTTGGCTTTGTCCGTACAGACTTACCAAGACTACTCAATTCTATCCGAATTGGCAGCGAACGAATTAGAGATATTGTGCATTCTCTCCGAAATTTCTCGCGGTTGGATGAGGCAGAAATCAAACCAGTTGACATTCATGAAGGAATTGAAAATACATTATTAATTTTGCAGCATCGTTTAAAGTCCAAGTTTCATAAATCTACTATTATTATTAATAAAGAATATGGTAATCTACCAGTAGTATATTGTTCTCCGGGGCAACTAAATCAAGTATTTATGAATATCTTGAGTAATGCCATAGATGCTTTAGAGGAAACTATTACTCATCAGCCAAATAATTTTATTCCTACCATTACTATTCGGACTAATATAATAGATAATTGCTGGGTTTATATCTACATTGCGGACAATGGATTAGGCATAAAAGAAGATACAAAACTGCGAGTATTTGACCCATTCTTTACAACCAAGCCAGTTGGACAGGGAACAGGACTAGGATTATCAATTAGCTATCAAATTATAGTGGAACGGCATAATGGTAAACTTGATTTTTTCTCAGAACCCGGACAGGGAACAGAATTTCAGATTCAGCTTCCCCTTTGTCGAGAGTTGGTGATTTGAATCTGTGGCTGTTGTTTAAAACCAATTAAAAATTACAATATCTTCGCCATTTTTTTGTAGGTTGGGTTGAGCGAAGCAAAACCCAACGCATTTAGTAGGTTGAGGTAGGAAACCCAACCTACGAATTAACGCTTTTTTCAATTTAGCGAAGGTATTAAAAATTAATCTCCATTTTGTTCTTACCAAAAAGATAGTACCAGTTCATTCCAGACTTTCATATCAATTAAAAATTTAATTTAGATGATTAAACCCAGAATACCGAGATAGACTGTATGATAAATATAGTCTGTAAAGAAATGTAAATACTGTAATGCTACAAGATAAAGTTATTGTCATTGTCGGTGCGACTGGTGGTATTGGTGCAACCTTAACTCGTCAATTAGCCCCCACAGGTGCGAGATTGGTACTTGCAGCTAGAGACGGGGAAAATTTAGCAGCATTAGCAAATGAGTTATCAGCAGATGTCTTGACAGTTCCCACAGATATTACTCAACCTCAACAGGTAGACGCATTAATCCAAACGACAATAGCCCAGTTTGGGCAAATTGATGTCTTAGTAAATGCAGCCGGAGCAGGTCTTCTCAAGGCTTACAACAACATCGAACCGGCAGATTTAGAAAAAATGCTAGATTTGAACTTAAAAGGCTGTTTCTACACCACTCAAGCCGCAGCTAAAGAGATGCAAAAACGTAAATCTGGTCATATTTGTAATGTTGTCGGTATTCTTGGTAAACATTCAATGCCCATGGCTGCGGCTTATTCTGCTTCTAAATTTGGCGTTGTGGGTTTTAGTAAATGTATAGCAGAAGAACTAAAACGCTTTGGTGTAAAAATTACGCTTTTTTACTTTGGGGGCATAGATTCCCCTTTTTGGGATAAGGTAAATTTAAAAGTAGATCGCAATAAGATGCTGAGTTGTGAAACTGCGGCAAATGCTATTTTTTATGCTTTATCCGCTGAACCCCAAGCTATACCCATGGAAATTAATATTCAACCTGAGAGTCATTTATTTTTCTAGTATGTAACAGATAAAAGTGATAGTAAATACTGGATTTAAAATAAATTATGCTGCAAATTGATCACGTTCACTTCTATGTCGAAGATGCCCAAAGGTGGCGAGATTGGTTTGTATATTGTCTGGGTTTCCAAGCAGTAAATGATGGCATTTTTCCAAGTCTTTCTCATCATCAAAAATCATTACATACTTGTACAGAAGTTGTGAAAAGTGGATCTGTCTACTTTTTACTTTCTTCTCCCATTTTACCGACTAGCCCTGTGGCTGAATTTTTGCGTCAACATCCTCCTGGTGTGGCTGACATAGCTTTTGCTGTTGATGATATAGAAACGTTGATAGTAAGGGCTATAAGCAATGGGGCAAAAATTCTCCAACCTGTTGAAGATGCTGGATTTTGTAAGTATGCTAAAATTGCTGCTTGGGGTAGTTTAAATCATACATTAATTACTAGAAAAAAAGCAAAAATAGAAGATAGGGAAAATATTTCCCATCATGCTATTACGGCCATTGATCATCTAGTTTTGAATGTAGGAGTTGGTGAGTTAGAAACTACTGTTAATTGGTATCAAAAAATCTTTGATTTTCAACCTCAACAAACTTTTAATATTAAAACTGATCGTTCGGGTTTGCATAGTCAGGTCATGATTTCTCCCCATGGAAATATTCAATTACCAATTAATGAACCAGCTTCACCTAGTTCGCAAATTCAGGAGTTTCTAGAGGTGAATCGAGGTGCAGGTATTCAACATATTGCTTTATTGATACCTGATCTTGTAGATGCAATTGCTCGATTTCGGGCTGCTGGTTTATCCTTTCTTTCTGTTCCCCAAAATTACTATTCTCAGCTACAACAAAGATATAAATTTCCCCTCTCACCTCAAGAATTAAAAGCCATATCTCACCAGGAAATTCTCGTAGACTGGCATGAAGATGCTCCTTTAGGACAGTTATTATTACAAATCTTCAGCCAACCAATTTTCTCCGAACCAACTTTTTTCTTTGAATTTATTGAACGTCGTTCTCTAGCTCAAGGTTTTGGGGAAGGTAATTTTATGGCTTTATTTCAAGCTATTGAAAACGAACAAATGAAACGCGGTTTTGTTAGCAGTTAGTAGATTTTGAATTGAATATTTAAAATTCAAAATCTAAAATCTAAAATTTGGTCACTGAGAACGTTTAATATTACCTGATTTTACCCAGCCTTCTTTATCAGTATCAGCAATGCGAACTTTTTGCCATTTTTTATCGGCGCTTTCTTCTAAAATAATTACTTTTTTATTACCCCCAACCCCACCTGTAGTAGGAGAATTTGTATCTGGTTCTCCTCTCAAACTTAGCCCTGCTGCCCAAGTAACAGTTCCTTCGTAAGCACCAGGTGGTAATGACTTGGGTGATTCTGTGGGAGTTGGAGTAGGGCTAGATGTGGGATTAGGAGTAGCTTGTTTTTTAGCTTGAGTTTTGGGACTGGGTTTAGGCTTTTTAGCTTGTTTAGAAGGATTATCATTAGGATACGTTGGCTTAGGAGGAGTTACAGCAGTACGATTGACAAAATAAAGCGCAACTGTCAAGCCAGTACCTAATAAAACTGCAAGGGCTAAAACAACACCAAGTATAAATTTAAGTAAGTTGGTAAACATAGGGAACAGGGAACAGGGAACAGGGAACAGGGAATAGGGAATAGGGAACAGAGAATAGAGAAGAAGCAAAAGTTTTTTAATTCTTAATTTTTAATTTTTAATTCTTCTCTTGACGTTGAATGCGATCGCTTAAAGGACTATATTTAGATGCTAGACGCGCCCTACCAGCGGCTGCCCATTCTTGGAGTTTTTGAATCTGCTCGACAGCAGTTCGCGCTAGGGGGATAATTTGACTAGCAGCTTCTAAAATATCATCAGTTGTAAAATCGCGGTTTTGACTAAAACCTATGTGCATGGCTTCAATTAAAGTTTGTTCAATTTCTGCACCGGAAAAATCGGGGGTTTCGTAAGCTAACCTCTCGATTTCATAGCTGTTCAAATTGTGGGGACGTAATCGGGATAAATGCACATTAAAAATCGCTTTTCTTTCTTCTTGGCTAGGTAAACCGACAAAGAAAATTTCATCAAATCGCCCTTTTCTTAACATTTCCGGTGGTAGTGCTTGAATATCATTAGCGGTAGCCACGACAAACACAGGAGAAGTTTTTTCCGCTAACCAATTAATAAAAGTCCCAAATACTCGACTAGTAGTTCCCGCATCACCTTTGCTACCTAAACCAGAAAAAGCCTTATCAATTTCATCAATCCAGAGTATACAGGGAGCGAGCGCTTCTGCTACTTGAATCATTTGCCGGGTGCGGGATTCCGACTCACCCACCAAACCCCCAAATAACCGCCCTACGTCTAAGCGTAACAGAGGTAAATGCCAATGGTGAGCGATCGCTTTTGCCGTTAAAGATTTACCAGTTCCCTGAATTCCCACCAACATTAACCCGCGAGGATGAGGTAAACCATATTGTCGCGCCCTTTCGCTAAAAGCACCACCGCGCCGAATTAACCAATCTTTTAAATTATCTAATCCACCAATATCAGTAATTTCCTCAGTGGCGGGGTAAAAATCAAGAATTTGGGTTTGGCGAATAGTTTGCCGCTTTTCTGCCAAAACTAAATCTACATCTTCCGGTTGTAATTGTCCATGAGTTGCGATTCCTCGCGCTAATACCCGGCGGATTCTTTCCATAGATAACCCCTGACAAGAACGCACCAAATCATCCAAAAACTTACCACCAGGGGGGTTTCCAGTTGCCTGTAATAACCGTTCTACCTCCATTTTGATTTCTGGGGCGTTAGGGAGGGGAAATTCAACCACCGTCAGCACTTCCGTTAAATCATCAGGAATGGCGACGCGAGGGGATAATAAAACAATATTTTTCGGTTGTGACTTCAGCAGTCGGGCTAAATTCCGGAGTTTTCGAGAAATGGCCACATCATCCAAAAACCGATGATAATCCCGCAAAATCAACACCGCAGGGGCAGCAGCATTTAATTTTTCTATAAATTCTAAAGCCTGTAACGGGTTACGTTTACCAAACCCCACATCATTCGGACTGCCTTGATAACCGTCCACAAAATCCCAAGTATACACCGGACGATTACCTTGATTTATCGCCTCTTCGCGAATCGCCGCTTCTACCCGTTCCTCCTCATAAGTGGGAATATAAATCAAAGGGTAACGGGCGCGGAGTAACAATTTAAACTCATCACGAAAATTCATAAAATTAATAGTTCTTAAATTTAGAAATTCAGGATCTTAAAAAAACTCTAATTCATAATAACTCAAGTTGTCATTCATCTAGTTGAGGCTGGTAATGGATAATAGGTAATTGGTGATAAAATTCCTATTTTCAATGCCAAAACCGCTACTTTTGAAATTAAAGACAAAAGTTTGTGATTGATTTACTTTTTTGGCCGATTACTTTGTCCTGGTGTTACAGACTCGATTGCGACATTGATGGTATTTTATATTTGCACAAACTCTTTTATCCCCATCCTCATCCAAACTATGACACTCAATTTATATTTACTGCGACATGGCGAAACTACTTTTAGTCAAACTGGTAATTTTTGCGGTGAAACTAATGCAGAATTAACAAAAGAAGGAATGCAAATGGCATCCAGTTTTGCTGATGTGTATAAAAAATTAAACTGGTCAGCGGTTTATGCTAGTCCGATGAAGCGGGCAATTGCCACTGCAAAGCCATTTTGTGATGCTACTGGGATGGAGATGCAGGTGCGGGAAGGACTCAGAGAAGGTAGTTATGGACAATGGGAAACCAAGAGTAAATCCTTTGTTCAAGAGAATTACGCAGAAAACTATGTTAACTGGTTAACAGAACCCGCTTGGAATGCACCCATTGGTGGAGAAACTGCGGTAGATATTGCTAACCGTTCTATGCCTGTAATTGCGGAAATTCAAGAAAAACATCCCCAAGGTAATGTTTTAGTAGTTTCCCATAAAGCTACGATTCGGATTATGCTTTGCAGTTTACTGGGAATTGATTTGGGACGCTATCGTTATCGGGTAAATATTTTGGTCGCTTCGGTAAGTATGGTTAAATTTGACGTTAATGGTCCTTTATTAGAAATACTAGGCGACCGTCATCATATACCTGATCATATTCGCTCTCGTCCAGGAACTTAAAGTAATTTCTCTCCCTGGCGGTAAATTTCCTGAGCGTAGTCTGTCCAAGTACCTTGTCCCCAATAACGAAAACAGCTAGTTTGTAATAAGAGATTATGTAATAGCAGTTGGCGGTATTGACTGTCTTGAGTCAGATTTACACTGGATTGATCAGATAATAAATTGTCGAATTTCTCATGAAATAAATTGCTCAATTTGTACATGGGAGATAAAACATTTTCGTATCCTTGCACCCAACTAATATGATTTGTCCATGATGCCCCATCAATCTGAAAGTTGGGGTGATTTTTTTTCAATTCTTGAATAGCATTTTCTACAGCATCTGGTTGATAATTATCTTCTGGAATTTGCGCCCAGATTTGATGTTGTCCACTTGCTTGACAGGTAGGAAAGTCTTCGGGTTGACAACCTGCTGCTGCTAATAATTCTAAATATTCTGTACCGCAAACACCCACAACACCAGTTTTACCTCCTCCATTTTCCACCATATCCCCCCAAGCTCGTTGAAAACCACCGGGAAATTCATTCATCATTACACCACCATTTTCACCATCACCTATTTGACTAACTATGGGAGGGACGACAACATCACCTAATTTTTGTTTAGATAAAGTTTTTGCTTCATAGTATGGCTGCATTTGGGCGACTAATTTAGTGTCTGAACCTTGGGTTTTTATCAATGCAGTAATACTAATTTCTTCTCCTTGGGAATTGCGAGCTATTAACTGATGTGGTAAATGTTTATAATTTAAAGGCTGACCATTAATTGTTTCTACAGTATGTTCTTGCACTAATAACCAACGATAACCACATTCTTTCAAGGCTTTGATAAATGCAAATAAGGTATCTGGATGGTTTGGTAAGTGCATTTCTGGAGGAGAAAATCCTTTGACTCTTGCTAATGCTTCCCAGCCAAAAATTGCGGCAAAATAATGTTGCCAAGCCATAATGTGTAGTTTAATATCTGCTATGGGTGTGGAAGGGATGACAGCATGACTCCACATACTCCCCAACCATTCTACATAGGGTTGGTAGGTAGGATTGCAAGTGATGCGTTTAAGATTATCTAGAATATCACTTCTGCCCATTTGTTGCAGTCCCCATAAAAGATTACCAGAATAATCCAACATCACACGGGGATTACAACCTTGTGCAACTAATTCAGGAATAAAATCTCCCATGCGACTATAACAATTAGCAAAAGGGGCAGCATTGTGGTTATCTCCTTCTTGCTGATGGGTAAACATATATTGTAAATTGCTGATCAATGAACCATTATTTCCCGCTGGGATAGTGGGTTGGTGCATATGTAGAGCGATCGCAAATACTGCATTAATATCTGTTAATTTAAGATTACTATTTGGTAAAAAAATAGGTTCATCATGGTTAACTACAGTCAACACTTCTTTTTCCCAACCGCAGATATTTGGCAAATCATCAATAATTGCTGGTAAATTGGGGAGATTATCTGGTAATTTAAACATTTATATGCCTCAAAAATAATGTACAACGACGCAACCAAGCCAGTCTGGCTATTCTCATCGGTGGAGTTCTTCCTGATGTTCCCATATTTGTGTTCTACTTTCTGATAACATCCTGAATTATCATAATATTCCTTAATAAATTTTAATACTTATTGAGCTAATTTTATGCGACCATCTCATGGTACTATGGGAATAATGTTTGATTTCTAAAAATATACGTAGGGTGTGTAAAGCCCTTGCGGGCATGGCTTCGCTTAGAGCGAAAACGTAACGCACCATTGTCTTCAAACTTTTCAAATATCATTGATGATTCCTACATATTAATGTCTGAACAATATTTAATAGAATTAAACTATGAATCTAATTAACGAGGGTGTGCAAAAAGGTCTAATTAAATTTGATGACGAGAAAAAATATATAACTTATCTTCATCAGAATAAACAAAGAAATTATACTAATCCTGAAGAAAGAGTACAAGCAGAAACTTTTTTAAAATTAATTTTGGTTTATGGTTATTCCCCTGAGAGAATATTACAATTTGTCTCCGTCACAATGGGATCAAGCACTAAAGAAGCTGATATTATCGTTTATAATGATGATCAAAAAGAATCTCCCCATATATTAGTTGAATGTAAAAAACAAGAAGTTTCTGAATTAGAATTTAAACAAGCAATTGATCAGGCTTTTAGTTATGCTGTAGCCGAAGGTGCTAAATATGTTTGGGTAACTTCCGGGATTAAAGATGAATATTTTGAAGTCCCCATTGAAAGACCAAAAGCCCGTATTTCTATCCCTGATATTCCTCAATTTGGTGTTACTGAATTAGCTAAATATAAATATGCTAAATCTGGAGGAGAAGTTAATGGACAAAGGTTATTTGAATTAGAAGTTGTTACAGAAGATGATTTAACCAGAAGATTTAAACAAGCACATAATGCTCTTTGGGGTGGTGGTGAATTAAATCCTTCAACTGCTTTTGACGAATTAGATAAATTGATTTTTTGTAAGATTTGGGATGAAAAAAAGCCTCGCAAACAAGGTGAGCCTTATGATTTTCAAATATTTAAAGAAGACAAAGAAGAAAAAACTGATGAATATTTAATAGAACGAATTAAATCTCTTTATGATGAAGGTAGAAAAAAAGACCCAGAAGTTTTTAAAGATGATATTCGTTTAAGTCCTGAAAAATTGCGTACCGTTGTTGGTTATTTAGAAGGAATTAATTTAGGAGATACAGACTTAGACAGTAAAGGACGAGCATTTGAGACTTTTATGGGTTCGTTTTTTAGGGGAGATTTTGGACAATTCTTTACTCCTAGAAATATTGTTAAATTCATTGTTGATGTTTTACCCATAACCAATGATTCCTTAGTTTTAGATACCTCCTGCGGTAGTGGTGGTTTCTTACTTCATGCTTTAGATAAAATCAGACAACAAGGTAAGGAATATTATCCAGAAAATTCTATTGAACATTATAAATATTGGCATGATTTCGCAGAGAAAAATCTGTTTGGGATTGAAATTAATGAACGATTCAAAAGGAAAAACCATAAAATTATCTAAAGTTTGTACAAAAATTACAGATGGAACACATTTTACTCCAATTTATACTGACAAAGGTGTAATATTTTTAAGTGTGAAAAATGTAAGAAAAAATAGAGTATTTTTTGATGATACAAAATTCATTTCTGAACAAGAACATAAAAAATTGGTCAAAAGATGTAATCCAATATCAGGGGACATTCTTTTAACAAAAGTCGGTAATACATATGGTTTAGCTGCTGTAATTCCAGATAACTCTCCAGAATTTAGTATATTTGTTAGTCTAGCTTTACTAAAAATTAATAAATCAAAAATTAATTCATATTTTGTTATGTATTTTCTAAATTCTCAATTTGGAAAAATACAAATGGATAGATTTATCAAAGGAATTGGACAACCTGATCTTCATCTTGAAGATATAGCTAATATTAAAATACCTTTATTATCTTTTGATGAGCAAGAAATTATTATTAATAAAATGGATAATGCTTATAATTCTAAAAAACAAAAAGAAGCAGAAGCACAAAGATTACTAGATAGTATTGATGATTATTTATTAAGAGAATTAGGGATTGAATTACCTCAACCATCACAGAATACTGTGAGTGATCGCATTTTTTACCGTAAATTAAGCGATATTTCAGGAGGGAGATTTGATGCAGGAGTTCATCACAAAAAACTATCACTTCAAACTGAACTGCATCCTATGGTTCAATTTAAGAATCACGTATTAATTAATCCATTAACAATATTTAGTCAATATAAATTAAGTAATGAAGTATCTTTTATTCCAATGGAAAATATTTCAGAAATTTTTGCAGAAGCTAATACATCTACAATTAGAATTGTCAGCGAATCTAAAGGATATACTAAATTTTTAGAAGATGATCTTATTTGGGCAAAGATAACTCCTTGTATGGAAAATGGAAAATCTGCTGTTGTTACAGAACTAAAAAATAATATTGGCTTTGGATCAACAGAATATCATGTTTTCAGAGCGAAAATAGGTACTAATATTAGATATATTCATGCTTTATTAAGATTGAAAATTTTAAGAAATTATGCAACTTTATATTTTTCAGGGTCAGCAGGACACCAAAGAGTATCAGATCAATTTTTTAAAAGTTTATTAATTCCATTACCCCCAATTGAAAAACAAAATGAAATAGCCGAACATATCACACAAATCAGAGAACAAGCCAAACAACTAAAAGAAGAAGCAAAAAGAGAATTAGAACAAGCAAAGATAGAAGTAGAAAAGATAATATTAGGAGAGTAGCTGTTCCATGATATAAGATAATTCGTGATAATATCCATATTTTAATCCTGTTCATCCTTTAATCCTGGACATCCTGATTCAGACAATTAAAAAAATTTCTTTCCCGTGATATAATTACAAAAACTTAAATCAATATTGTACTATTCCAACAATAAAAAAACTCTATGCTTACCCAAGAATCTCCCAAAACTCAAACCATAAATTGGAAACCCATAATCAAAAAATTTGTCGCTGTCCTCGGAGAAAAAGGCGTAGTCCAACGCAAAGAAGAACTCCTTACCTATGAATGTGATGGTTTAACTAGCTATAAACAACGTCCCCCCGTCGCAGTATTACCCCGCAGCACAGAACAAGTATCAGAAATTGTCAAAATTTGCAATCAATTCTCAGTTCCTTTTATTGCTAGAGGTTCAGGAACAGGCTTATCAGGTGGTGCTTTACCATCGGAAGATTCCGTTTTAATTGTCACTTCTTTAATGCGACAAATCCTCAGCATTGACTTAGAAAATCAGCGGGCTGTAGTGCAACCGGGAGTCATTAATAGTTGGGTGACTCAAGCGGTTAGTGGTGCTGGTTTTTACTTTGCACCTGATCCTTCTAGTCAAATTATTTGTTCCATTGGTGGCAATATTGCCGAAAATTCTGGGGGAGTCCATTGTTTAAAATATGGTGTTACTACTAATCATGTTTTAGGTTTAAAACTTGTCCTTCCTGATGGTGAAATTGTTGATATTGGCGGACAAATTCCCGAAACTCCAGGTTATGATTTAACAGGTGTATTTGTGGGTTCAGAAGGAACATTAGGAATTGCCACAGAAATCACTTTAAAAATTCTCAAAAGTGCCGAATCAATTTGTGTCTTATTAGCAGATTTTACCAGTGTGGATGCTGCTGCTGCTACGGTTTCTGATATTATCAGCGCGGGAATTATTCCTGGTGGGATGGAAATGATGGATAATATTAGTATTAATGCTGTAGAAGATGTTGTTGCTACTAATTGTTACCCCCGTGATGCTACAGCTATCTTATTAGTAGAAATTGATGGTTTAGAAGTAGAAGTTTCCGCCAATAAACAGCGAGTCACAGAAATTTGCCAAAAGAATGGGGCGCGAAATGTCACTAGTGCCAGTGACCCCGAAACTAGATTAAAATTATGGAAAGGGAGAAAAGCGGCTTTTGCGGCTGCGGGACATATTAGCCCTGATTATTATGTGCAAGATGGGGTAATTCCTCGAACTCAATTACCTTATGTTCTTCAAGAAATTGAAAGATTAAGTCATGAATATGGTTATCCCATTGCTAATGTTTTTCACGCTGGAGATGGGAATTTACATCCATTAATTTTATTTGATAATTCTGTACATGGAGAATTGGAAAAAGTAGAAGAATTGGGAGGAGAAATTCTCAAACTTTGTGTAAGAGTAGGTGGTAGTATTTCCGGTGAACATGGTATTGGTGCTGATAAAAAATGCTATATGCCAGATATGTTTAGTGAAGCTGATTTAGAAACAATGCAATGGGTAAGACAGGTATTTAATCCCCAAGGTTTAGCAAATCCTGGGAAGATTTTCCCCACACCTCGCACTTGTGGAGAAGCTGCTAAAGTATCTATTCAACAATTCCCAGGTGTAGAAAGATTCTAAAAGGATATTTTAAGGGTCTAATTTATTACTTGCTTTGGCGACTGTAAGTGACGACTACACAGGCAAAACCCGCTCAGGCGGGTGAAAAATATTTTTAACAAGCGGTAATATTAAATACCTATATTCTTAAGTAAAGGCGCAGATATGATACATATAAAAAAGAATTATTAAAATTTGTAAAGTTTTGTGATAATCTTTGTTAAGAGATGAAAACTATTTATTTATAGTTCCATCTTTTTACTTTGCCCGTTTAAAAAAAGTTTAGCGAGACTAGGTATCTACTATGGCAATTACGATTGATTCCGCTCGGAGTATTTTTCCTAACACATTATCTGCTGATGCGGTTCCAGCAACAATCGCCAGATTTAATCAACTCAGTGCTGAAGATCAACTGGCATGGACTTGGTTCGCTTATCTTGAAATGGGTAAAACAATTACAGTCGCCGCTCCTGGCGCTGCTAGTATGCAGTTTGCAGAAGCAACCTTAAATCAAATTCGGCAAATGAGTTTTCCTGAGCAAACACAAGTTATGTGTGACTTAGCAAACCATTCTGATACACCGATTTGCCGTACTTATGCTGCTTGGTCTGCGAATATTAAGCTAGGATTTTGGTATCAACTTGGTATATGGATGGATCAAGCTATTGTTGCTCCAATTCCAGCCGGTTATCAGCTTTCTGCTAACGCCGAAGCAGTTTTACAAGCGGTTAGAGAATTGGATCAAGGTCAGCAAATTACGGTATTACGCAGTGCTGTAGTTGACATGGGGTTTGATCTGAGCAAATTGGGTGATTACAGCAGAGTGGCTGAACCTGTTGTTGTCCCCAAGGATATATCACAGCGAACTCAGGTTAAGATTGAAGGCATTACTAATACAACCGTATTAAGCTACATGAACAACTTGAACGCCAATGACTTTGGCACGCTGATTCAGTTGTTTGCTGCTGACGGTGCGTTGCAACCTCCTTTCCAAAAACCAATTGTGGGTAGAGATGCTGTATTTCGCTTTTTTAATGAAGAATGTCAGAATCTCAAGTTAATTCCAGAACGCGGAGTTTCCGAACCCGCTGAAGATGGTTATACTCAAGTAAAAGTAACTGGTAAAGTTCAAACTCCTTGGTTTGGTGCTGCGGTAGGCATGAATATGGCTTGGCGGTTTTTGATAAATCCTGAAGGCAAAATTTTCTTTGTCGCAATTGATTTATTAGCATCTCCTAAAGAACTTTTAAATTTGGTTCGCTAGAGAAATATTCGGGTTAGATAAACAGTAATGCTGTAAGCGCTCTTCGGTAAAGGGCGCTTAGTATTTTCAAGTAGTTAGTAAAGGGTAATCCAGGTGACAGAGGTTGATTGGGCTGAAGTTGAGAAAAAGGTAGCTAAAGAGGCTTTTGATAGAGCATATCAGCGAGAAATTAATGCTTTGCTCCAGGAAGTTCGGCAAAGAGCAAGTACAATTCTAGAGCTTCGTGATATGTGGCAATTGCACGATTTCCTAAGTGCTAGGAGACATGAAATAGACGGCAAGTATGACTACAGATATTCAGTTCTTATCTTTGTTTTTGCTGGTTTGGTTAAGGAAGGTTGGTTGGATATTGATGAATTAGCAGGACTACAAAAAGATAAACTGACTAAGGTAGCCGCTCTTGCACGTATGTGATGATTTGAAGAAGGAAATTCACGAAAACTTCCTATAAGTTGGATTTCATTCTTCAATCTGCTAAAATAGGTCACAAAAATTTTGCAATGGTGATAATACTCTATAGCATTACCCGGTAGACATTGGGTAAAAATTACATCTGACTAATTTAAAAACTTCATAGAGACATGATCTATCCAGGATTTTCTTACCTGTTACCTTGTCATAACGACAATTTTCCATGGCAACCTACGGATCATTTATAATTATTATAGGCGTATAAATACTTTTTTACTATTTTATAAAAAAATTATATCTTTATCTAATCCCGATAATACAATTACATTTTGTAGTTATATGGATATTAGCAATCTAGACTTATTTAACTAATGAATTCTGTATTACGGCGGGTTTTTGTGTATTTTTTGTGTTTGGGATTTGTAATCAGTTTAACAATATTTCCAATTTCTGCAAATCCTGGTTATACTCAAAATTCAAATTCTCTGTCTGTAACTACAGAAATTCGTGGTGTTTGGCTGACTAATGTTGCTAGTGGTGTATTTTATATACCTTGGGGGATTGAAAGGGCTATAAATCAATTAGCAGCACTGAATTTTAATACTATTTATCCGGTAGTTTGGAATCGGGGATACACTTTTTATAAAAGTCCTTTAGCAAAAAAAGTGACAGGTTCAGATAGTCAACCTTTACTGGATTTAATCCATAGAAAAAATGATTTTTTAGCCAAGTTAGTAAAATTAGCTAGAAGTAAAAATTTAACGGTAATTCCTTGGTTTGAATATGGGTTAATGACTCCTCCTGATTCTGCTTTAGCTAAACTACATCCAGATTGGTTAACTATTGGACAAAAGGGTGTAGAATCTATCTCAGAAAATTTGCTAGAAGATATGATTAATGGGGTTTATAAGCAAGCTTGGTTAAATCCTTTACATCCTCAAGTTCAGAATTTTATCCAAGGTTTAATTTTAGAAGTTATCAAAAATTATAATGTAGATGGAATTCAAATTGATGATCATTTTGGAATGCCTGTACAATTTGGTTATGATGATTTTACTGTGCAACTTTATCAAAAAGAACATCAAGGCAAAAAACCACCTATTGATCCTTTTAATCCAGAATGGATGCGCTGGAGGGCTGATAAAATTACTGCATTTATGGACAGTGTTTCTAAGTCTGTAAAGGCAATTAAACCCTATGCAAAAATATCTCTTTCTCCCAATTCACAATATTTTGCTTATAAATATTATTTACAAGATTGGGAAAATTGGGTAAAACAAGATTTGATAGATGAGTTGATTTTACAAGTATATCGCAGTGAAAAAACCTCTTTTATGAGAGAAATATCCAAACCTGCGATAAAATTAGCTAAGAGTAAAATTCCCGTAGCTATTGGCATCTCCACAGGAACTTTATTAAGACCTGTAGATATGAATAAAGTTAAGGAACAGATAGAAATAGTCCGTAATCAAGAACTTTCTGGTTTTTCTTTTTTCTATTGGGAAAGTTTATGGGGTTATATTACTCCTGAATCACCTTATCAACGTCGTCAGGCTTTTTTAAAGATGTTTAATACTCAAGCCCTTAGACCATTAAAATTAAAGAAGTTATGATGCAATTATCACCTATTAAAACTAAATCTAGAACTATAAATTTTACATTTAAATGGGTTTTTGTGACTTTGATGGGGTTTTTATCTAGTTTATTAATGATTGAAATTAGTGAGAAACCAGATATGAGTTTTGTGGAAGCTGTCATTGGTAGTTTAACAATTGCTATTCCCCAAAGTTATCTCCTCAGAAAAACCATTTCTCCGGTAAAATGGGTATTATCTACTCTTTTACCCTGGGTAATGATTGCCGCAATTGGTGCTGGGGTTTTAGGTTGGACTGTGACTACGGCTAATTTTTTACCCATGCGACTTTTTGCTGGGATTATTGTTGGTGGTATTGGTGGTTTATTAATTGGGATATCACAATGGTTATTAGCGATTCCTCCATCTTTTTCCTCAGCCTGGAAATGGGTATTTGTGAATATTACAAGTTGGATAATAGCTATACCCATTGGTTCAACTATAGGCTTATTTTTGCACAGGATTGCTAATTTATTTTTAGGGGAAGTTGTGGGATTAGCTGTTACCTGGTTATTGGTGGCAATATTCACAGGAATTTCTGCTGAGAGAATTATCAAAGATTTGTAATATAGAAAGAACTCAGGGCAATGCCCACCAAAACCCCCTACGGTGGGCATTGCCCACCCTACGTACATTTCAAAAATCAAATATTAGTCCTATTGAAAGAACTCAGGAGGAAGGAAAAGGGGGATTTAAAAAGAAGTCAGAATAAATAAGACTTGCATTATCATTGGTGATACTATGAAGTATATTTACAATTAGTTGATTCGATGGTTTTATAAGTATTCTTCCTCCTGACTCCTGACTCCTGACTCCTAACTTATGATGACTCTACCTAACTGGATTACTTTTTCTCGACTGCTAGGAATACCTTTTTTACTTTACGGTTTATACAATCCCAGCAATGAAGCTAAATGGATATGTTTAACAATATTTTTAATTGCGGCTTTAACTGATTGGTTAGATGGATATTTAGCCAGAAAACTGAACCAAATTAGCGAGTTAGGTAAATTTCTTGATCCTTTAGTAGATAAATTATTGGTACTTGCACCATTATTAGTATTAGTAGAATTAGGCAAAATCCCAGCTTGGGCAGTGTTTATAATTTTAGCACGGGAATTAGCGATCGCAGGTTGGCGAGTTAATCAAACTACCATCACCGGGGCAAATATTTGGGGTAAGCTGAAAACAGTTAGTCAAATTATCGCCATATCTCTCCTAATTGCGCCGTTATCACCAATTTGGCAAACTCCTGTTTTAATTGCCTTTTGGCTATCTGTAATATTGACGATTATTTCTGGAATCATTTATCTAATCCCCCCAAAAATTATTACCTAAAAAATAAAAAATTTTAAATTGTTCCTTACATATTTAGGATTTGCTGATAGTGTAATCCCTGATTTATTGGAAAAGTCAGGGATTTATTTCTTGATTAAATTAATTTTTAATTATTTAAAATCCTCCGTTTAACTTCCGCTGCTAAATCGCTCAAAGCTACTTCTATTTGTTCACCACTTTGTAAATCTTTTAATGATGATTTTTGTGCTGCTGCTTCTTCCGCACCAATAATTACACAAAACCTAATTCCCTGTTTATCAGCGGCTTGAAATTGTTTACCTAATTGCTTTTTATCAAAGTTAGTCACAACATTAATTCCCACTTGTCTTAATTGTTGCGATACCTGTAAATAAACAGGCATTAAATCCTCTTGCATATTCACTACTACAACTTGGGTAGGTGTAGCAGGTAACGTATTCAAAATACCCGCTTTTAACAACCGACTAATTAAGCGAGTTAAACCAATAGAAATACCCACACCAGGCATTTTTTCACCAATAAACATTCCCACTAATTCTTCATATCTGCCACCAGAACAAATACTCCCTAAAGCTGCATGACCTAATAAAGTAGTTTCATAAACAGTGCCAGTATAGTAATTTAAACCACGAGCAATAGATAAGTCAATACAGAAACGTTTATCAGCAACTCCTAAATTCCTAACTCCATTAATTACAGTTTCTAATTCACTAACTCCTAAATTAAATTGTTCTGCTTCTGGTAAATTCTCAGCCAGGTGTTTAAGTTTATCTAAAACATCATCAATGCTACCATCAATTTTCACAAACTCAATAATTTTCTCCGTTTGTTCTGAAGAAATACCTTCTTTTTCCAACTCTTGTTTAACTTTAGCTTCGCCAATTTTTTCCAAATTATCAATAATACTAATACAGGTTTTAATTTGGTTTTCAGCAACTCCTACTGACTGAAAAAAGCCTGTCAGAATTTTGCGGTTATTAATGCGAATGACAAAATCACCAATATTAATCGCTTCAAATATTTCCGTGATAATTGCAGGCATTTGAGCATCATAAAGTAAACTCAGTTTACCACGAGCAACGACATCAATATCACATTGGCGAAATTGTCGAAATCGGCCATCTTTTGCCCTTTCCCCCCGAAATACCATGTCCATTTGATAACGAGCAAAAGGAAAAGTTAATTCATTTAAATGACGAGCAATATAAGCCGCAAAAGGAACAGTTTGATCAAACTTTAAAGCTCTTGCTTCTGAACCAGTTTCTCCAGATTTATCCTTTTCGGCTTGGCGATTTGGTGGTAAAATCGGCTCAATACCATAGATAATATTGTCACCTTGATTACCTTTAGCTTGTAACACTTCTAACCGTTCTACTGCTGGGGTTTCAATGGGGGTAAAGCCATAACTTTCAAAAACTTTACGAATTATATCTAGTAAATATACTTCAAGACGCTTTTCACTAGGTAGAAATTCAGGAAAACCACTAGGAGTAGAAAAGTTTATTTTGTCAATTTTAGTCATGTTTTTACTTTAATAGAGGGGAAATTAACCACAGAATTTCTATTTTACCCTTTCTTCTTAAATTAGAGTAAGTTTACTAATCTCCATTATTGAACCACCAAGAGTCTTTATTAGAGTTAGTTTTCATCAAAAATGCTTTTTTTCGTAAGAAGCGATTTAACCCTATTGTACCAATTCGTGAACTTCCTAGTCCAGAGAATTTAAAAGCATTTCTGTCTCCTTCGTTAATTAATGAACTTAATCCGGCATCATTAATACTAATCACACCAGCTTCTATTTTATCAGCAACTGCTATTGCTAGTTCTTCTGATTCGGCAAATACAGCAGCACTCAGTCCATAAATAGAATCGTTAGCTAAATCTATCGCTTCTTCTATATTAGCAAAAGACATCACAGGCATAATTGGCCCAAATGTTTCTTCAGTCATTATCTTCATAGAATGATCAACTTCAGTGATAACTGTGGGACGACACCACCAACCTCCACCCAATTCTTCTACTTTACCACCACAGTGAATTACTGCCCCTTTAGAAACAGCATCTTGCAAATGATCATTAATAATAGCAGCTTGTTTTTCCGAAATAATCGGACCAATTTCGCCACTTTCAATAGTTGGGTATGCTAATTTTAATTGATGAGCTTTTGTAACTAATTGATGATAGAATACTTCAAATATAGATTCAGCAACATAAATTCTTTCAATCGCTGAACATGACTGTCCTGTATTAGCTACCGCAGCCCACAAAATTGCTGAAGTTGCTAAATCTAAATCTGCTGATTCTAAAACAATAGCTGGGTCTTTTCCTCCTAATTCCAAAAAAGCGGGAATAAAATTAATTGCCGCATTTTCAGCCACTAAACGCCCAGTTTCTACACTACCTGTAAAACAAATTAAATCTACATCTTCAATTAAAGCTGCTCCTGTTTGTGCTGCTCCTTCCACAAAGTTTAAAACATCACGTAATTGGGGAATAGTATTGAGAGTTGTCATTAAAGGAGCAACAAACCGGGGAGTTATTTCACTGGGTTTAACTATGACAGCGCAACCAGCTAATAAAGCTGGAATTGTATCAATTGTAGATAAGGACAAAGGAAAATTCCAAGGACTAATTACCCCAACGAGAGGATAAGGAACAGCAGTTTGTTGTAAAGCAATAAAAGGGACAGATGTATTTTTAGCTGTGCTTTGTAATAATTGGGGAGCTAGATTACACCATTTATCAATACTAGCAATAAATGAATCTATCTCCATAATTGATGTTGATAATCTCCCTGTATCACTGACTAAAGCTTCTGTTAATAAATTTCGTTCTGATAATATAGCTTGCTTCCATTCTTTTAAAGCTGTAATTCTCTCCTCAATCCCTAATTTTTGCCAGATAATTTGTCCTCTTCGCAGACGGTGACATTGTTGGGAAAGTAATTTTGGTGGAGGAGGAACGATGACATAATCAAATTTACCTGTGCGGGGGTTGCGGACTTCTATTGGTTTACTCATTTGTGATTAATTTAAATGTGAACTTAAAAATATTTAATTTTATTTCGCGCAAAGGAGGAAATACAATAAATACCGTATTTATTGTATTCTCAAAATAGTCCATTTATAGTGATTTGTATGTCTGCTGCTCAAAAACTGCGCGAATTACTTGCACGTCCTGAAATTATCGTTATTCCTGGTGTTTATGACTGTTTGAGTGCAAAATTGGTAGAAAAGGCGGGTTTTGATGTTGCTGCTACCAGTGGTTTTGGGATTGCTGCTTCTACTTTGGGTTTACCTGACTATGGTTTTCTCACAGCTACGGAAAATTTATCCACTGTCGGGCGGATTGCCCAGTCAATTAATATACCTTTAATTGCTGATTGTGATACGGGTTACGGTAATGCTTTAAATGTGATGCGGACTGTGAAAGATGCGGTGCAGTTGGGTTTAGCTGGGATAATTTTAGAAGACCAAGAATGGCCGAAGAAATGCGGACATTTTGCAGGTAAACGGGTAATTTCTATGACTGAACACGCGGGAAAAATCCGGGCTGCGGTGGAAGCGCGTGGTGATAGTGGTTTGGTCATTATAGCCCGAACTGATGCCCGTGCGCCTTTGGGGTTGGAGGAAGCCATTGCACGTGGTCAATCATACATCAATGCTGGTGCAGATGTCTTGTTTGTGGAAGCTCCCCAATCTGTGAAAGAGTTGGAAATTATAGCTGCTGCTTTTCCTAATGTGCCATTGGTAGCAAATATTGTTGAAGGTGGGAAAACTCCGGCTATTTCTCCTATTGAATTGCAGAATTTGGGGTTTAAAATTGTCTTTTTTCCTCTGACTGCACTTATGGCTGTAACTGAGGTAATGAGTGGTTGTTTTCGTCATTTGAAAGCAGAGGGAAGAACTGATAATTTATCTGGTTTGATGAATTTTCAGGATTTTCAAGAACTTATGGGTGTTCCCAAATATTTAGCTGTGGAAAAGGAGTATAAGGAATGAATTATTCATTACTTCTATGGTTGAAAGTTGATGAATAATGAATTATATTAAAAATAATGCAATATAATATTGTGTATTATTGAGGTAATTTCATGAGTACCACGAGTTTTCGACTTGATGATGACTTACAAGAGAAACTTGACAATACTGCTAACCGAATTAAGCGTTCTAAAGGTTGGATAATTAATGATGCTCTCCGTCGGTATATTGAGCAGGAAGAACTTAAACAAAGGATGTTTGAAGAGACTCAAGAAGCGATCGCTGATATTGAAGCCGGTCGTGTAGTATCAGGAGAAGAGGTGATGAAATGGCTGGAGACTTGGGGAACTGCTGCGGAAACTAAGGCTCCTTTGCTATGAAATTGGAGTTTTCGGAAAGTGCAATTCAAGATTTGATTCGGCTACGGGAGTTTATCGCGGTTCATAACCCAAAAGCATCAGAACGTATCTCTCTGCGGCTACGACAGGCTATGGGAAAACTTGTACTATATCCTGATATAGGGCGTTCTGTACTGGAGTTTGAAAATGTCCGTGAACTTGTAGCTGGTGATTATGTTGTGCGATATTTACGCCTTGAGGATGTGATTTTTATATTAAGAATATGGCACGGGAAGGAATTTCGTGATTTTGGGTAAGTGGGGAAATGGTGAGAGCGATCCTATTTTTCACCCAAAATCCAAATTATATTGTCCAATACACAGTGAGAATTTAGGTGCTAAATTAACTCTGTCTGTTCACGTTATCCCTTTATTTGAAACAGTATGTCAGCTTACCATATAGATTAACCATCTTGCCATCGGTAGTTTATTTCTCATCAGTAAAATCTTCGCCATCAAGTATAGTTGACCTACAGTGCGATATCATCTAAATATTAAGCTTCCGGTTCAATTCCTAAAGCACGTAATTGTGCGGACAAGCGATTTACTGTGAGGATAAGGTGCTATTCCTCTTTTTCCTCAATTAAGTTATAATCTATTTAAAGAAAGTCAATTAAATCAAGAGAACCTAAATTATGGTGACATTAGAAGAGGCAATTTTAACTGTTAATCAACTTCCTTTTGAGCAAAGAGAAATGTTATTAGAAATTATTAAAAATCAAATGATTGAATCTCGTCGTGAAGAAATTGCTGAAGATGCAAAAAAAGCGATTTTAGCCTTTCACCAAGGAGAGTTAAAACCTCAATCTATGGAGAGTATTATTGTTGAATTACAGGCAAGTTTAACAGAAGATTAATGAGAGAATTAGTTTTAACACCTAAATTTAAACGAGCATTTCGTAAATTTGTCAAGCGCGATCCTCAACTTGAGACAAAAATTATTCAAACATTAGAACTAATGCAAGAAGATGTTTTTACTGCTCAATTAAGCACTCATTCATTGCAAGGAAAATTATTAGGACTAAAAGCTTGTTCTTGTGGTTATGACTGTCGAATTTTGTTTACTTTAGAAATTGATGAAAATAATACAGAAGAAGTGATTGTTTTACTTGATATTGGCAATCATGATGAAGTTTATTAGTCTGAGAGCTTGTTTGGTAGTGAAAGGGTGATCGATCATCTATCTCTACTCCCGTTAAATCGAAAATCGTCACCATGACATTTAATTTAATATTACGCTTCCGGTTCAATTCCCAAAGCCCGTAATTGTGCAGTTAAGCGATTTGCTCTTTCCTCACCAGTTAATAACAAATTACCTTGCAAATCCCACCACCGCAACCAGGGTAATTCCATATTTTGATATTCTCCCTGCCATAAACCTAACTCCACACCCATAGCTGTAATTGAATAATGTCCCCGTTCATTTGCTGGTAATAACTGATATTGTCCACCCATTAATTCATAAACTTCTATACTGGCTTTATTCACTTCATAAATGCCATAAAACGCAGGTTTAATAACCTGTTCATAAATCCAGAATTTACCTTTCCAAGGAGTTTTGTCTCTTTCTTCACTACCATTTCCAGAAACAAATTCTAACACAATTAATGGCGAAATATATTCTTGCCAAAGGACATAAGAACGTCGGATTTTACCATCTAGTAAAGGTGGGACATTGGGTATATAAAACCAGTCTGGAGCTAGTGCGCCAATTTCTGGTGGCTCGCTAATGCGCCAATAAATAGCACTATTTTGACCTATGATATATTGCTGGTCTGAATGACGTTTGTGTAATACAGGCTTGATAGAATCGGTTAGTAAAATACCTTGAGGATGTGCCTGGAAATTTTTTACAAAAGTACCGTTAGAGTCTGGTAGTTGGGTATGATCTGGAAGAGAGGTTTCTGGGTAAGGGCGTAAGTCTGGATCTTCCTGGACATCAGTTGTAAAAGTCATATATCCTCCTGCTGGTGTGAGGTTTATTCTAGTTTAGCAAAATTAGCAATATATGGCGAAAAAAGCGATCGCACCTAACTGAATACGATCGCTTTTTATTCTTAACTAACCTTCCCCACTCCTGCTAAATCCAAAATCGGTGCAATCAAATCTTCTCTTTTTACCGCCATAATATGCACACCCTGACACAATCCCCGCGCAATTTGCACTTGTTCGGCGGCAATTTTCATGCCTTCTTCTAGGGGATGTTTCGCTTTTGCTAATCTCTCAATAATGTGTTCAGGAATATTCACACCGGGAACAGCCTTATTAATAAACTGGGCATTTTTTGCCGATTTCAATAGAAAAATTCCTGCTAAAATTGGTTTTTTGTAACCGACAGCGATTTGATTCATGAACTTTTCTAGTATGTCAAAATCAGTAATTAATTGACTTTGAAAAAATTGCGCCCCGGCGGCTATTTTCTTTTCAAACCGACTTTGCAAACCTGACCAACTTTTAGATTGAGGATCTACTGCTGCACCTGCAAATAAATCTAATGCGCCATCAGTGAGGGGTTTCTCATTAAAATCAAAGCCCTGATTCATGTTTCTAATTAACTGCAATAACCGCACAGCTTCCAAATCAAAAACAGCTTTTGCTTGAGGATGATCACCTGCTTTTACAGGGTCGCCAGTTAAAGCTAAAATGTTGCGGATACCCAAAGCATGAGCGCCCATTAAATCTGCTTGTAATCCAATTCTATTGCGATCGCGGCAAGCAAACTGACAAATCGGCTCAATGCCATTTTGCAATAAAATCACCGAGGCTACTAACGAAGACATTCGCATTACGGCACGGCTACCATCAGTAATATTGACAGCATGAACCCTTCCCTTAAGAGTCGCCGCCATTTCGATGGTATGGGTAGGATCTCCGCCTTTGGGAGGTGCAACTTCAGCGGTAATTAAAAAGTCACCTGCAAGGGCGGATTTACGGAAGTTATTAAAAGCACTAAAGCTCTGGGTATCCGGCATAATATGATCAGTTCGGTTTTCTAATAGGGTAAAACAAATTACACCTAAAAGCCTAAACCTTAAAGAGGAACAGTGAAACCCAAAGCAGCTTTCACATCTGCTAGAGTTTGATTAGCGATCGCTCTGGCTTTCTCCCCACCATCCCGTAATACTGACTCTAAATAACCTTTATCCGCCATTACCTCCTGATATTTGTCCTGAATTGGCTTTAAAGCATGAATCGCTGTTTCTGTCAATAAAGGTTTGAACTGTCCCCAACCCATATCTGCACATTCAACCGCTACCTCTGCTTTGGTTTTTCCAGCCAGTAGGGTATACAGAGTTAATAAATTATGACATTCTGGGCGTTCTGGATCATCGAAGGTTAAACCCCGCACCAAATCAGTTTTACAGCGTTTAATCTTCTTTGTAATCTCCTCTGGTGAGTCTAAAATATTAATGCGGCTTAATTCTGAAGGATCTGATTTTGACATTTTCCTAGTTCCATCTGTCAAACTCATCACCCTTGCACCTTCCTTTCTAATTAAAGGATCTGGTAACTTTAATACAGGTGCTTTTTTGGCAAATTGGTGATTAAACCTATTGACAATATCCCTTGTCAGTTCCAAATGTTGCTTTTGATCTTCACCTACTGGCACTTTATCAGCTTGATACAGCAGAATATCCGCAGACATTAGCACGGGATAATCTAACAAGCCAACACCGACATTTTCACCCTGTTTAACGGCTTTTTCCTTAAACTGGATCATATCTTGCAACCAGTTGAGGGGGGTAATGCAATTTAGTAACCAAGTGAGTTCACTGTGTGCGGAAACGTGGGACTGAACAAAGATATGAGAATGTTGTAAATCAATGCCACAGGCTAAATATAAAGCAGCAATCTTGTAAGTATCAGCCGCTAAAGTGGCGGGATTATGCGGTACAGTGATGGCGTGTAAATCTACCACACAAAAGAAATTTTCATACTGGTCTTGAATGTCTACCCAGTTGCGAATCGCACCTAAATAGTTACCTAAGTGTAAGTTACCAGTTGGTTGAACTCCCGACAAAACGCGCTGCTTACCCATAATTATCAGTGTAACGAGAACTTGCTCAATTTTATAGACCCTAACCGTCAAGTCAAACCCCTGAAAACCGTCCTAAGTAGATAGGAGAGGTTTATTAGAAAATATGATCAACAACATTTTCTCATCATCTTCTACAATTAATAATAGGTGTATTAACAACTTGGATATTATTAGTTATGCCCCCAGTTAACATTGATGTAAATCAATCCAATATCAGTATTAAAGAGTTGTTATCTCTAGTGCTTGCAGGTAAAGAAATTGTTTTAACTGATGGTAGCATCCCCCAAGCACGTTTGATATCAATGTCTTCCGAAAAAATTTCAAGTTCTCAATCTCGCACAGCCGGATTACATTCTGGAGCTATTTGGACAAGTGAAGATTTTGATGAGCCACTACCTGAAGATTTCTGGACAGGAAATCTATGAATTTACTTTTAGATACTCATACCTTCATTTGGTGGGATAGCGAACCTGGGAAACTTTCACAACAGGCTTTGATACTGTGCGAAAATCCTACGAATACTCTCTTGCTAAGTATGGTGAGTATTTGGGAAATGCAAATTAAGATTCAATTAGGTAAATTAACTCTGAATCTGCCGTTATTAGAGATAATTCAACATCAGCAACAAAAAAATAATTTGAAAATTCTTCCGATTAGCATCACTCATATTTTAGCATTAGAGAATTTATCTAATCATCACAAAGATCCTTTTGATCGCTTATTAATTGCTCAAAGTAATATTGAAGATGCTGTGTTAGTTAGTTGTGATCCTATGATTGCTAAATATCAAGTTAAGCTAGTTTGGTAAGCAGTTTAATTTGAGTTTCGATAGCAAAATTAATAATACCAATTATACTGAGTACATGGCTATTAAAGCACCTCTCTGTTACTCTGTTTTGTTGCTTAAAGATAAAACTAAAATAATCTGTACCTCCAGAGAGATAAAAACCAACTGATCTAGCTTTTATAGTTCAAATTAAATAGGTTTTGATCAAAAACAACTCAGGGAAATATACTTAATGAAAGCTTTATTAATCTGGCCGATAATGCCTAATTCTTTTTGGTCTTATCAGGAAACCATTGATTTAGCTGGTTTACGTGCTACCAATCCCCCATTAGGTTTAATCACGGTTGCAGCGATGTTACCCAGTGATTGGGAATTCAGATTGAGCGATCGCAATGTCCGTCTAGAAACAGATGCAGATTGGGAATGGTGCGATATAGTCATCATCTCTGCAATGATTATCCAAAAACAGGATTTTGGGGACTTAATTAGAAAAGGCAAAACGTTAGGTAAAAAAGTCGCGGTAGGTGGACCATTTGCCACATCTGTACCAGAATTTGTTTTAGAAGCAGGAGCAGATTATTTAATTTTAGACGAAGGGGAAATCACTCTTCCCATGTTTGTAGAGGCTTTAGAAAAGGGAGAAGAAAAGGGGATTTTTCGTGCTACAGAAAAACCAGATGTCACCACAACTCCCTTACCCCGGTTTGATTTATTAGATTTCAATGCTTATATCGCAATGACGGTGCAATTTTCCCGTGGTTGTCCATTCCAATGTGAATTTTGCGATATTATTACCCTTTTTGGTCGCAAGCCTCGCACGAAAACACCTGAACAAATTCTGGCAGAATTAGATGCTTTATATAAGATGGGTTGGTGGCGTTATGTGTTTATTGTTGATGATAACTTTATTGGCAATAAACGCAATGCTAAAGTCTTTTTAAGGGCATTAATTCCCTGGATGGAAGAACGTAATTATCCTTTTGCTTTATTAACAGAAGCTTCTTTGAATTTAGCTGAAGATGATGAATTACTAGAATTGATGGTGAAAGCTGGTTTTGTCCAGGTATTTATGGGAATTGAAACTCCTGATGTAGATAGTTTAGTCGGAATTAATAAACCACAAAATACTCGCAGTTCCTTAGTTGAATCTTGCAATAAAATTACCAAGGCTGGATTGCAAATTATGTCCGGTTTTATCTTAGGATTTGATGGTGAAAAACCAGGTGCAGGTAAACGAATTCAAGAGTTTGTAGAAGCTACCTGTATTCCCCAAGCTCATCTTAACTTATTGCAAGCATTACCGAATACAGCTATGTGGACTCGTTTGCAAAAAGAAGGACGATTAAGGGATGGTTTAGGTGAATTTATGGGTTCTCAAAAAGCCTTGATGAATTTTGTTCCCACTCGGCCAATGTCGGAAATTGCGAAGGAGTTTATTGATGCTTTTTGGAATTTATATGAACCTATGCCATACCTAAAACGGACTTTTAAACATTTTATGATGATGGAAGGTTGGCGAGCTAAATATCAACGGACTTTAACAAAACCAGAGTTCCAATTTTTAATGTCTATTTGTTGGCGACAGGGATTTTTACGTTCTACAAGGTTTGTTTTTTGGCAACAATTAATAACAATGGTAAGGCAGAAACCCAATCTATTATATGATTATTTAATTGCGTTGGGTGTGGGTGAACATTTTTTCAAGTTCCGTCATGAGGTAAGAGCAGAAATAGAATCAGAATTAGCAGAATTTCAGCAGCATGAACGGGAGCAGGAAGCAATCAATTTACAGTTAGAAACTGTGATTTAAGTAGTTCAATTTAAAATATTTAATACCCAGATCCTTGACTGTTCAGAGAAGTCGGGGATCTATTTCTATTCCTGTAACCAATTCTCTAAACTTAATCCTTCAACTGTCAATAAATCACTATCATTAGAAACTAGAATGAAATCTTTAACAATAGCAGTAGCAGCAATTAAAATATCTTCTGTTTGGATTGGTAATCTTCTTAATCTGAGATTTTCATGAATTTCTGCTGCTTTTTCCACAATTGCTAAATCATCCAAGAAAATGATTTGATAATCCTTACAGAAATTATCAAATCTTTCTAATTGTTTAATTGCGTTGACTGCAAATAAACCTCTTTTAACTTCAAAGTAAGTAACGCAACTGATACTTAATAATCCTTCTTGAGATTGAAATTCTTTTAATCTTTGCTTAATTTTGGGATTATTTTTCAGTTCTAAGGAGACAATATTGGTATCTAATAAATATGTCATGTTTTTTATTTCCGTTTAATCATTTCATCAAAAATTGCTATTTGTTCGGGAGTTAATTCATTTAAAGTTCCTGCTACTGCTTCTGTCACCATAATCCCGCTACAACGTGTTTTTAAGTCCTGATCTTTCATACTATTAAACTCATCAATAGGTAAGTTTTGCTGAAATAGATTACATAACTCTTGAATCATTTCCTCTGCGTTAAGTTCTTCCTTAAATAAAGGACGTTCTTCCATCAAAATATTCACAATTCTCTCGATTCTTGTTTTCATTGATTCTTGTTGAAGTTCTGTTGATAACATAATATTTCCTCCGTGAGAAATGTAAATGATATTCATGAATGTTATACATTGTAGCATTTTTTAGTTTTGTGATGTCTGTTTATTACTCCAGTGTTAATTTATAAGTAATAAATTGTGTCAGATTTTGAAGTTAATTGTTTAAGTATTAAATTTTACATTTTTCAATTAATTAAAAAATTATTTGATATTCCTAGACACACTTAAAGATGCGTGTTATATTTATAATCGTATCTATTTTAGATTGTGTTATCAAAGGATGCAAAGATATTATGGAGTGGTTATTTGGGGGCGTTGCTAAAAAATTTGACAGTGCAACCAAAGAGGTTGTCAAAGAAGGTAGCCATAATATAAACCGTCGGATGTTTTTAAATCTGATGGCTTCGGGTGCTATGGTTTATCTGGCTAAAGATTTGATATATCCAGAAATTGCTAGTGCTAATGGTGAGAGTATCAATGAAAAATATCACGTCTTTATACCTTATGAAATTGCTAAAAGAGGTGGTATTCAAGAAGTTGCTTTGAGGTCTGGAAATATTTGTCAGGTAAAAATCCCTGCTAGAATTATAGAAAATTATGAGATTTCTGTTTCTAAAGTTGGTATTCAAGGTAATGATGTTACTTTGATTTTGCATACATTATACGATTCGCAAATTAGAATTGCTGACAAAATTTATCAAGAAATTGATCAAACTGATTTTATTCGTAAAGATGCGACAAAAACAAAAGCTAAACAGACTTATGAATTACTTGAAGATGGTGAGTATATAGAAGATATTGCTTCTCTTGATTTATTGCAATATCTTATAGCTTCATCGAAATTAGATGAACTAATTAAACTAAGATATGACATAGCTTATCAAAATTGCTTGTTAACTATTATGGAACAAGCAATAGAATCCGCTTTAGCTAAATCGCAGCTTTCTCAAGAGAAAAAGAAGCAAATTAGAAGTGCATATCAATACGTTCGTGCTTCAGAACCAGTTCCAGATTTTGGCTATCTCAAAGAATTAGATGCTATTATTGTTGGTTCAAATATGCCCGTAGGAATCAAGCGTGCTTATTCACTCGCTAGTGCTAAATCTAGAGCTTTAACTGTAGACAGAATCATTGTTAATTTAATTACTGATCCTCAACAACTAAAACCTGAAAATCAAGAAACATACCTAAAAATATATGAAGAAATTAGAGATGGTAAGGAAGTATCTGATCTAGAAACTTTGCCATTACTAAATTCATTCATTCTCAACTCTAAAATTCTAAATAGTTGCAAGTTAGTTTATTTAATGGCGCAAAATCGCTTTTTTGAAAATACGGAAATTATTGATATCATAGCGAAGAATCAGTTAGTTGACGAGACTTCAGAATTAAAGAAAGAAGATTGGGGAAAAATTATCAAGGTAGCTCGTCAAGTAGGCAATCAAGGAGGAGCTATTCTGCCTACAATAACAGGTACTCTCACTACTTTGGGAGCAGAAACTGCAACAGGTGTAGCTATTAGTAGCTTAAGTGGAGGGGCGGCTACTACAGCAAGTTTAGCCTATTTAGGGGGTGGTTCTGTAGCTGCTGGTGGATTAGGTATGCTAGGTGGTTTAGCAGTAGTCACAGGTGGAGCAGCTTTAATTGGAGCAGCAGGACTAGTATCTGTTGCGCTTGTTTCTGAAATGGACGGAGAAGACCTCCAAAATTTAGGAATTGCAGCAGTAACAGGAACTTTAGCGGGTGCTGGTGCTGTTTTCATTGCTTGGACTGGTGCTTCTGCTTTGGGTGTAGCAGGTACATTATCAGGAGCAGCCGCTATTACCTCTATTATCTCAACATTAGGTGGAATGAGCGTTATTACTGGAGGAGCATCTTTAATAGCATTTGGTGCTGGTTTTGTTGTTTGGTCTTTTCTGAAAGGAAAAAAAGGTCGAGACTCAAATATACTACATCAGTTTGAGTCTCGATTGTACGCTTTAACGGAAATGCCAACATCTCCTCAGTTAGTAAGATTTATTGATTTTCTCAATGACAAGTTGCCTGAAAAATTTAATACTGAAGAAGTATTTATTGCACCGAATATTCCTTTAGATAAATTTACAAATGCTTTATCTGATTATGCAATTGTTAATGCAGGTGAGCAGATATTAGCTTTAATAGATACGAGTTCTTGGAATGATGCAAAAGAAGGCATTTTATTAACTACTAATAGAGTTATTTGGAAACGTGGATGGTCAAGTCCTAATTTTATTAATTATGTTGATGTAACCGATGAAAAGAAGGAAATTCCAGAACTTTCTCATATTCGGGATAGTGTTAAATTTTATCTACTATTACAAGAAATAGGAGAAAAATACAGTTCTATTTAAAAGTGGAAGGATTCTCATTTTTTTAACTTAACTCGTTCCTTTATTCTATCTAGAGAATAGGAACGAGTTAAGCTGATTTGGATGTTGATTTAAAAAACTCTGCTATAATATAATAACTATATCAAAATCAAATAAAAACAACTAACTCATGAAAAAAATAGAAATCGAACTTGATCAAGAAACCTATGACAAAATAGAAATAATAGAGATTCATAAACAATGGTAAATAATAATGTATCAAAAAAGGAGAATTGACACTATGTTAAAAAATACCTATCAACTTCCTTTGACATTTGATCAAATTCTTAGCTTAGTTAAACAACTGTCTAATTCTGAAAAATTGTTACTTAGTGAAGAGTTGGAAAAAGAAACATTGAATAATAAATTAACAGAGTTACTAGAAATATTTCAAACTGATGAATTGTCATTAGAGGAAATTACTGAAGAAGTTGAAATTGTCCGTTCTCAAATTTATGACATAAAACAACCAAATTAGATGCTAATTATTACTATTTAATTTTCAACATAACCCGCCCAGAACTTAAGTTCTGGGCTAATAAATAAAGTCCGTTAAAACGGACTATAAAATCTTATTTAGTCGTCTTTAGACGACTTTTGCTATTAGCCTCAGAATTCATTCTGAGGCGGGCTATCAATTACCTATTCGCCAAATATTGATACATTTCCCATCTTGCATTAACTTCCATTTGCGCTTGTTCTAGCAACAACTTGGCAACCTCCGGTTTACTCTTCGTCAACATCTTAAATCGGTTCTCTTGATACATTGACTTTTCCACCGATTCAGAAGGCGCTTTCATATCCAATTGTAAGGGATTTTTACCCTGTGATTGTAATGCCGGATTATAGCGATATAACAACCATCTTCCTGAGTCTACTAGAGCCTTTTGCTGATGTAAACCTTTAGTCATATCAATCCCGTGAGCAATACAATGACTGTAAGCAATTATGATTGATGGACCATCAAAAGCTTCCGCTTCTAAAAATGCTTTGAGTGT
The DNA here is from genome assembly GCA_903848645.1 of uncultured cyanobacterium. Lineage (GTDB taxonomy): Bacteria > Cyanobacteriota > Cyanobacteriia > Cyanobacteriales > Nostocaceae > Dolichospermum. The sequence continues at coordinate 39,137 of CAINGU010000093.1, forward strand.
ATGTTCATCCTTCGCACCTAACGCCACACTCGCCACATAAACATTACCATAAGTCATCGCCATTAAACCCAAATCTTTCTTGGGTGCAGGTTTTCCACCGGTCGCATATTTAGCAACTGCGGCTTTGGGAGTAGCTTTAGAAGATTGTCCTCCAGTGTTAGAATAAACTTCTGTATCCATGACCAAAATATTCACATTTCGTCCTGTGGAAATCACATGATCAATTCCACCAAAATCTATATCATACGCCCAACCATCACCCCCAACTATCCACACACTTTTCTTGACTAAATAATCAGCGAGGGATTTTAGATTTTGGATTTTGGATTTTAGATTTGCGTCTTTTGTAGTTTCTGCAATCTCATCTAATTTATGTTTGAGAATAACAATTCTTTCCCGTTGGTCCCAAATATCAGCTTCAGTTTTTTGTTCAGCTTTGAGAATTGCATTAACTAAATTATCGCCAATTTCACTACTTAATTGTGACAATAATTCCGCTGCAAATTCCGCTTGTTTGTCTATAGATAAACGATAACCAAAACCGAATTCGGCGTTATCTTCAAATAAACTATTGGACCATGCGGGACCTCTTCCCTCTGCGTTTTGACTCCAAGGAGTTGTGGGGAGATTTCCCCCGTAAATGGAAGAACAACCGGTGGCGTTGGCAACGAGTGAGCGATCGCCAAATAATTGTGTTAATAATTTAAGGTAGGGTGTTTCTCCACAACCAGCACAAGCACCAGAAAATTCAAACAATGGTTCTTGCAATTGTTGTTGCCGAATTTGGTTTACTTTCAAAGTTTTCCGGTCAGGATTTGGTAAACTCAAAAAGAAATTCCAATTTTCCCGTTCCTGTTCCCGCAATGGTAACTGCGGACTCATATTAATCGCCTTCAGGGTGGGTTCTGCCTTGTTTTTGGCAGGACAGACACTCACGCAAATTTCGCAGCCTGTACAGTCTTCTGGGGCTACCTGAATGGTAAATTTCTGGTTAGCAAAGCTCTTATCTTTGGCGTTAGTGGATTTAAAAGATATGGGTGCGTTGACTAATTCACTGGGTTGATAAGCTTTCGCACGAATAGCAGCGTGAGGACAAACCATCACACATTTACCGCATTGAACGCAGACATCAGCCTCCCAAACGGGGATTTCTTCCGCAACGTTGCGTTTTTCCCATTTTGCAGTTCCACTAGGAAAAGTTCCGTCAGCAGGTAAAGCACTGACAGGTAAATCATCACCTTCCCATACCATAATTTTTTCAAGCACATTCTCGATAAATTTGGGTTTGGTAATTGATAATTGCTGTTCTTCCCTATTACCAATGACCAATGACCTATTACCAACTTCATGGAGATTTTCTAGGGTGTTGTCTACCGCTTTTAAATTCATGCTGACAACTTCCGTGCCTTTTTTACCATAGGTTTTTTCTATGGCTTGTTTGATTTTAGCAATTGCTTCTTTTTCTGGTAAAACTCCTGCTAAAGCAAAGAAACACACCTGCATGATAGTGTTAATTCTATGTCCCATGCCACTATTTTTTGCTACTTGACTAGCGTTAATAGTGTAAACTTTCAGGTTTTTGTCAATAATTTGCTGTTGAACTTTTGGGGGTAGATTTTCCCAAACATGATCAGCATCATAAGGACTATTTAACAGCAAAGTTGCCCCCGGTGCAGCAGCTTTTAAAATATCAATGCTTTCAATAAATCCCCAATGGTGACAACCGATAAAATTAGCTTTGTCTATGAGGTAAGTTGAGCGAATTTTTCCAGCACCAAAACGCAGGTGAGAAACTGTCATTGAACCGGATTTTTTAGAATCATAAACAAAGTAACCTTGGGCGTTATTTTCTGTGCCTTCACCGATGATTTTGATCGAGTTCTTATTTGCACCAACTGTACCATCTGAACCTAAACCATAGAACATTGCGCGAACTACATGATCTGGTTCTGTAGAGAAATTCTGGTCAAAATTCAAAGAGGTGAAAGTGACATCATCATTAATCCCAATTGTGAAATGATTCTTGGGTTTAATTTGACTGAGATTATCAAATATACTCTTCACCATAGCGGGAGTAAATTCTTTAGAAGAAAGCCCATATCTTCCCCCGACAATTTTTGGAAATGTAGTTTTTTTCCAGCCTTCATAAATTGCTGTCACCACATCTAAATATAATGGTTCTCCTGCGCTTCCGGCTTCTTTGGTTCTATCAAGAACGGCAATAGATTTGACACTATTAGGTAATGCTTCTATAAATCTAGCCACATCAAAAGGACGGAAAAGCCGCACTTTGATAACTCCGACTTTTTCCCCTTGATTGTTGAGATAATCCACTGTTTCATGGACAGTTTCACAACCAGAACCCATAATCACAATTACTCGTTCTGCGTTAGGTGCGCCATGATATTCATAAAGTTTGTAATATCTGCCTGTGCGTTCTCCAAATTTGTCCATTGTTTTTTGGACAATATCAGCACAAACATTATAATAAGGATTTGCACCTTCACGAGATTGAAAATAAACATCAGGATTTTGTGCCGTTCCTCTTAATACTGGTTTATCTGGAGTTAAGCAGCGTTGACGATGTGCTAATATTGATTCAAAAGGAATAAGTTCCTGTAAATCTTCATCAGATAATAACTCAACTTTCTGCACTTCATGGGAAGTTCTAAACCCATCAAAAAAGTGCATAAATGGCACTCTTGCTGCTAAAGTTGCTGCATGAGAAATCAGTGCAAAATCATGACTTTCCTGGACAGAAGCTGAACACAAAAAAGCGAAGCCAGTCGCCCTTGCAGCCATGACATCACTATGATCACCGAAAATAGATAAGGCGTGGGTAGCTAAAGAACGGGCGGAAACATGAATGACAAAACTGGTTAATTCTCCGGCAATTTTGTACAAGTTAGGAATCATTAATAATAATCCCTGGGAAGCGGTGAAAGTTGTACTTAATGCCCCTGTTTGTAATGCCCCATGGACAGCAGCAGCAGCCCCTCCTTCGCTTTGCATTTGGGTGACACTGGGAACAGTTCCCCAAAGATTTGGTTTATTTTCTGACATCCAAGCATCAGCCCATTCACCCATATTTGAAGATGGGGTGATCGGATAAATAGCGATAACTTCGTTTAATTTGTAAGCTACACGCGCAACGGCTTCGTTACCATCTATTGTGGCATAAGATTTGGTCATGATTTTCCTTTTTGTGTCTTTTGTGGTTGTTTAAACTGTATGCAGAGAAACCAAAAAGATAAGCATTGAAAATATCTAAGCTTAGGAACTTAATTTGTAATATTTATGACAGTTTTATGAATTATTAATTATTTAGACTTCTAGCCAATCTTTAAAATTTTACCTTCTTGTTAATTTCCCATCTATCTAATATTAATCATGTACTCAAGATTGCTCATCTTTAATTAATCAGGGTTTGAAGATTTTTTCCCTGGTTGTTAGGGTAGAGGTACGGGAGTTTTTTTTATTTCTTAGAGGTTGTTTAAAAAGTATTATATGAAACCCATAATCTCCAAAAACCTAACCCCCCTTCCCTACCTCTCCCTAACCCTCTCCTAAGAGGAGAGGGAAGCGGAAAAACTTTTGTTAGCTGGAATGGGGGTTTTAAAGCCTCTCCCCTGGCAGGGGAGAGGTTTACCAGAGGGGTCTGTTTACACATTAAAAACTTTTCAAACATCCTCTTAGTTTAAAGCAGTATAAATACAGCCGATTACAGGTAAAACTCTTGTGAGGTGGGCATCTTGCCCGCTACCGTCTACCGCACCATGATAAAATTTGTATAAAATATGCTCTCGTCTCTTATCTCACCCTTTCCGACCGGCAAAGGAAAAAAATTCATAGAAATTTAACAATGTGTACCAACAATTTGGTAACTTAGTACATAGTTCGCAACAATTAGGGAAAAATTACGTTGAGTTACCATCCAGATGCTATTGCCCCCCACGGTGGAGAGTTAATTAACCGGGTTGCTTCCTCAGCACAAAGAGAACTATTTCTCTCCAAAGCTGACTTTTTACCGCGTGTGGAACTTGATGAGCGAGCAGTTTCTGATTTAGAAATGATTGCCATTGGTGGTTTTAGTCCTCTCAAAGGTTTCATGAACCAAGCAGACTACAACCGAGTCGTCACAGAAATGCGGTTAGCTAACGGTATTGTCTGGTCAATTCCCATTACACTGTCTGTAACTGAAGAAGTAGCAGCCCCTCTACAAGAAGGCAGTTTGCTGCGTCTGGATAACCCCAGAGGCGAGTTTATTGGGGTATTGGAACTGAGTGAAAAGTATACCTACGACAAACAACGAGAAGCCATCAATGTTTATCGTACCGATGAGGCTAAACATCCTGGGGTGCAGGTAGTATATAACCAAGGTTCTATTAACTTGGCTGGTGATATCTGGTTATTACAACGCGATTCTCATCCCCATTTTCCCAGCTATCAAATTGACCCTGCGGCCTCACGGGAAATGTTTCGAGAAAAAGGCTGGAAAACGATTGTTGGTTTCCAAACCCGCAATCCTATCCACCGCGCCCATGAATATATTCAAAAGTGCGCGTTAGAAACCGTAGATGGTCTATTTTTGCACCCATTGGTAGGGGCAACTAAAGAAGATGACATCGCCGCGGATGTGCGGATGCGTTGTTATGAAATTTTAATAGAACACTATTACCCCCTAGACAGAGTAATTTTGGCCATTAACCCGGCAGCCATGCGTTATGCAGGGCCTAGAGAAGCAATTTTTCATGCTTTAGTTAGAAAAAATTACGGGTGTACACATTTTATTGTCGGACGTGATCATGCTGGTGTAGGTGACTATTACGGCACTTATGACGCTCAGTATATCTTCGATGAATTCGCTCCTGAAGAATTGGGGATTGTACCAATGAAGTTTGAACACGCCTTCTATTGTAAGCGCACCAAACAAATGGCGACAACCAAAACCAGTCCTAGTAAACCAGAGGAACGGGTTCACTTGTCGGGAACAAAGGTGAGAGAAATGTTACGTCGGGGTGAGTTACCACCACCAGAATTTTCTCGTCCAGAAGTAGCGGCTGAGTTAACGCGGGCTATGCGGATTTCACCTGTATTAGTTGAGATTTAGATTAAAAAAACTTTACTCTACAGACTTCACCCTTTAAGCTATTAACTAATGGGCTGGGGTCTGATAGTTAATTATGAAACGGCGTAAGTTTTTACAACGGATTAGCGGCTTATTAGCAGCATTGGGGTTAGCTGAAACTCAGTGGTTAAGTTTGGGAAATCGCTATTACCAAGCTTTAGCACAACCTAACTCGCGTAAGTTGGCATTGTTGATAGGGATTAATCAATATCCACAAAGTCCCACTCTTGCTGGTTGTGTCAATGATGTGGAATTACAAACAGAACTGTTAATTAATCGTTTTGGCTTTGCAGCATCAGATATTCTGACTTTAACTGAAGAACAAGCCAGTCGAAAATTTATTGAAAATGCTTTTTTAGATCACTTGGGTAAGCAAGCTAAACCTGGAGATGTGGTGATTTTCCATTTTTCCGGCTATGGTACTCGCGTTAATTTGGGAACGGGAATATTACAAAATGCCATAGTTCCTGTTGATGAAAATAACTTACCAGGAACAAAATCTAGAAACTATTTATTAGCAGAAACTCTGTTACTCTTATTGCGATCGCTCTCTACGAATCAAGTCACAGCAGTATTAGATACCAGTTACTATTATCCTAGTGAATCAAAACCTACAGGTTTGCGAATTCGCACCCGTCCAGAATTATCATTAGCAAATTTACAAATAGAAGAATTAGAGTTTCTATCACAACTGAAAACTCAGAAATCACTTACTAACAATCCTCTGATTATTAATGCTACCTCACAACTAAATCAGCAAGCAGGAGAATTTCTTTTCTCTAATTGGAGTGCGGGATTATTAACTTATGCTTTAACTCAATATTTGTGGGAAACTACCCCAGCCACAACCATCCCAGTTTTCCTTTCTAGTGTTGCTACTTCAATGTATCAGCTAGGTGGAAAACAACAACCAAGTTTATTCAGTGAAGCCAAAAAATCTCCAAATGCTTTAATCATTGATTACTTCCCTCTTGATAATTTAAAAAGTATTGGCGTAGTTAAAGCCATCGAAGAAGATGGGAAAACAGTCAAGTTATGGTTAGGAGGATTACCTCCCCAAGTTCTCACAAATTATGGCGTAAATTCTCACTTAACTTTAGATACCGGAACAGAGTTATTGATTAAATCACGGAATGGGTTAATAGCTAAAGCCCAATTTACCAATAAAGAAATTACTAACTTACCCCAAGTTGGGCAAATAGTCCAAGAATCTATCCGTGTATTACCTCGGAATATTCATATTAATGTGGCTTTAGATCAAGGTTTGGAAAGAATTGAACGGGTAGATGCTACTAGTGTTTTTTCCGGTATTAGTCGCATTGCTAATATTGCCAGCATAGAAGAAACCGCTGATTATGTGTTTGGTAAAGTTGCCCAAGTACCCAGCCGTTATGGTCTTTTTTCCCTGGGTGGTGAACTAATTATTAACACTATTGGGGAAGTTGGGGAAGCCTTGAAGGTGGCTGTACAGCGATTGACACCAAAATTCTCCACTTTGTTAGCATCAAAGTTGTGGCAGTTGACAGAAAATCAAGGTTCTTCACGTTTACCTGTGAGGGCAACTTTAGAGATTGTTAACAACATTTTACCCCGTGTCTTTATGGTGAAGGACACTTTGAGAACTGACAGTAAAGATAACATTTTTCAGACACCTAGCTATGAAGAAATAGCGATGCCGACAATTCCCGTTGGTAGTCGCTGGCAGTATAAAATCGAAAATTTGAGCGATCGCCCGATATACTTAATATTAGTGGGTTTAAATAATTCTCAAAATGCCTTCGCTTTTTATCCTTGGGAAGTTTTTTATAAGACAGATATTCCTCCTAGCAAACCCCCATTGAGAGAAATCCTAATTCCTCCCGGTAAAACTCTCAAAATTCCAGACAATCAACCTATAGACGGCTGGTTAATTCCCACAGGTTATACTTTTTGTGAACACCAAATTACGCTGAGTACAGCACCGTTTACAGAAACTCTCACAGCATTAGCTATCGCTAAATATCCTACCACGGATCAACAAGCTATTGCTCCCATAGTCAACCCTTTAGAAGTTGCCCAAGCCTTATTACAAGACTTACATAACGCCAGTCAAGTCAAAACTGATATTAATGTTAATCCGACTGATACCTATGTTTTGGATGTTAATAATTGGGCAAGTTTGAACTTTAGTTTTCAGGTTGTTTAGAGAGTCACCGAGTCAGGATGTAGGGGCGCAGGGACTGCTCCCATGCGCCCATTCAGGATTCATACCCTACGCTATCAGCAAGCCCTATTTAAAATACTGTATTTTTACTATGAAAAGCTTTCAAACTTTCAGCTTGCTGTTGTATGCGTTCACTAATCCGCTCACACACTAATTCACAAAGCTCAAAAATAATCGGGTCTGCAATCTCATAATAGGCACTCGTCCCTTTCGGTTGACGAAATAAAATCCCCGCTTGAGTTAAAACTTTCAAATGCTTAGACAGATTGGCCTGTCCCAACCCAGTCGCTTCCCCAAGCTCCATTACATTCATCGCACCTGACTTGAGACAGGTTAAAATCTGTAAGCGACTTCCTTCCGATAGCACCTTGAAATAGTCAGCCACCGCTGCAATAATAGCTGGATCAGTTGTAGAGGGCTTTGTTTTTGGCATTATGGCAACTCAATCATCAGCACAACAATTCATCACTATTTAGGATTATAACTAAATATCAATTATTATATCAATAAACGGATGAATCACTTGCATGATGCGTAAGTTATCAAGAAAATGCTAAAATTACTCTAAAGTTATTTAGTTAATTAACGAATAATTTTACCTTCTGCTTAATCAATAACAAATTTATTTATGAATGTAGATGAAATTATCAAACGCTATGCTGCTGGAGAAAGAAATTTTCAGCGAATTAACCTCCAAGACGCAGAACTAACCAACGCAAATTTAGAAGGTGTAGATTTTAGCTATGCTGATTTACGTCAGACAAGATTGGGTAAAACTAATTTTAGCCATGCTTGTTTAAGAGAAGCAAATTTAAGTGAAGCGATTCTTTGGGGCATAGATTTAAGTTCAGCCGATTTATATCGCGCAATTCTACGAGAAGCAGATTTAACAGGGGCAAATTTAGTTAATACCAAACTAGATCAAGTTAACTTAATCAAAGCTAGTTTATGTGGTGTGAATTTGCATGGTGCAAAACTTTCTGATTCCCTGTTAATTAAAGCAGATTTACGTCCTAGTTCCAACCAACGCACAGATTTAGGATATGCAGATTTGAGTGGAGCAGATTTAAGTTATGCTGACCTCCGAGCCGCTATTTTACATCATGCTAATTTAGATAATGCCAAATTATGTCGAGCTAATTTAGGTCAGATTTTGCAATGGGGAGATTTAACAACAGACTTAACAGGAGCTAGTTTAAAAAATGCAGATTTAAGTTATGCAAATCTCGCTCAAGTCATCTTCAGAAATGCCAATTTACAAGGAGCAGATTTAACCGGAGCAATTCTTACAGATGCAAATTTTGAAGGAGCAATTATGCCAGATGGAATAATATTTAGTTAATTGTCCTATCCATCACCAGCTATACTAAGATTTAATCCCTTATTTGTGTTTTCTATGGTTGTAAGTGCTTCGACCACCAAAATCACTTGGGAACTCTTACCCGAAGACTTCGTTTTAGACGATGAACCTGTGGATAATGTCAATCAACCCAGTCTAGCAGCAGCACTCACGGAAAGCCTAGAACTCGCTGGCAAGCTTCCAGAAACTGCCCTTGCTACCACTAATTACGGCATCTGCGCCACAGTAAATGGTAAATTTGTCATCAAAGCCCCTGACTGGGCTTACGTGCCGCAAATTACAGTGCCTAGAGAACAAATTCAACGCAGTTACACCCCCCATAAACAGGGAAAAATTCCTGCGGTGGTAATGGAATTTCTTTCCGATACAGATGGTAGTGAATATTCTAATAAACATACCTATCCCCCAGGAAAATGGTTTTATTATGAACAAGTTTTACAAGTTCCTAACTACATCATTTTTCAACCAGATATCGGTGAATTAGAAATATATTACTTGCATGAAAATGGACACTATAAATTGCGTTCTCCAGATGAAAATAACCGTTACTGGTTAAGTGAAATGGAATTATTTATTGGTGTTTGGCAAGGAAAACGCGAAAACCGTCAAGGTTACTGGTTACGCTGGTGGAATCAAGATGGTAATTTGCTACTTTGGGGTTCTGAGTTAGTACAGCAAGAACGACTTGCTAAGGAAACTGCTCAACAACAAGTTAATCAAGAACGACTTGCAAAAGAAACTGCCTTAAAACGCTTGGAAGAGTTAGAGAAACGCCTTCGAGATGCTGGCATTTCTGACTAACTTCTATAGAGATCCTCTACTTCTTAAAAAGTTGGGGGTCTTTCATTTTAACGGACAGTTCCCCGCAAATTCTCAGTATCAATAGGTTTAATTAAATAAACCAACAATAAATTCCCAACAATGCCCATAAATAAAGGAATTTTCCGCAGCAATTTTACTAATTTAGATTGAGAACTGCGGTCAATTTCTGATATTTTTAAATTGTAATCTGAGCATTTTTGTAACCGGGGGAAAAACTGCGGATGTTCAGTATTTAACATGACTGGAAAAGCCCTTCCAGCAGTTTCATTAGTGTTACGAACGACATCTTGATCAAATTGCGTTGGTTCAAGTCCTAATAAATAATAAAAACTACCTCTTTCATGAACCGTCAAAGTGTGAGTAGCAAATACTGATAATAGGAAAAAACGACTCCATAAGCGTGATTGCCAATTATTCCAGAGTTTGGGTTGCGATCGCAATAAAGCCTTAAAAATATCTCCATGTCGGTTTTCATCTTGACACCAACTTTCAAATTTACGGAAGATAGGATAAAACTGATGTTCTGGATGTTTTTGCAAATGATGAAAGATAATAATATAACGCCAATAACCTATTTTTTCTGATAAATAAACACTGTAAAGCACCCACTCCAGCGGGAAAAATGTATAGGTGCGGGTTTTGGTAACTTCACCCAAATCTAAAGAAAGTTTAAAATCACCCATAGCTTTATTTAAAAAGCCCGCATGACGCGCTTCATCACGCGCCATTAATTGAAATATTTCTGCTAATAAAGGATTCTTTGCTTTTACCTTTCGTGATAATTCCTTAAATAACAAAAATCCCGAAAACTCGGAAATGCAAGAACGTTCCAAATATTCAATAAAAGCTCGTCTTGCTTCCCCGTCAATATGCTCCCAAGATTGCTCAAATTCCTCATCTCTGACAAAATGATGACGGTTATAATCAGCCCGCATTTCCGTTAACAGGGCTTGTAACTGCGCTTCTTGGCTGGAAAGGTCTAAATTAGCTGCTGTTTCAAAGTCTGTGGTGTAAAACCGAGGAGTCAGGGCTGTTTCTTGACTTGGCTGCTTAATTCCTAGTTTAGGGGCTTTGATAGTTGATGGGGATACGCTCTGAACCATGATGCCTCTCTCGATTAGCTAAATACTTAGATAACTAACAAGTTATATTAGCTTTGTGCATTTGGCTAGTCTTTGATTGGAAAGTTTTGTTAAGCTAGTCTGGATTTATTAAGTTTTTTAACAAAATATAGTTTTCCAGCTTAATAACTATAGAGTTATTAATCAGTAATATATTTTTCCTTAACGGTCTTCAACTATGACACGGAATCAAAGCGTATTAGTTACACCTTCTGCAACCAATAACAGTATACCTAGAGATTCACGCCAACGAGCAAAAGAGTTTGTGTTGGCTTTGCAGGATGAAATTTGTAATGGCTTAGAAGCACTTGATGGAAAAGCCAAATTTCATCAAGATATATGGCAACGTGCAGAAGGTGGAGAAGGACGAACTCGCGTCATTCGAGAAGGAAGAGTATTTGAACAAGGTGGAGTCAACTTTTCCGAAGTTTGGGGAGATACATTACCTCCTGCTATTTTAACACAACGTCCAGAAGCAGCAGGACATGGATTTTATGCCACTGGTACTTCAATGGTACTACATCCTCGGAATCCTTACGTACCAACAGTACATCTTAATTACCGTTATTTTGAAGCAGGTCCAATTTGGTGGTTTGGTGGTGGTGCTGATTTAACACCCTATTATGCTTTTACTGAAGATGCGGTTCATTTTCATCAAACTTTGAAAAATGCTTGTGATCAACATCATCCAGAATATTATCCCACATATAAACGTTGGTGTGATGAATACTTTTATTTACGCCATCGTCAAGAACAACGGGGCATAGGTGGGATTTTCTTTGATTATCAAGATGCTCATGGTAACTTGTATGCAGGTTCAGAACCTGATAGTCCTGCGGCTATTTACAGTCAAAAAGTAGGGAGAATAAATCATAGTTGGGAAGATGTATTTGCTATGGTGCAATCTTGCGGCAAAGCATTTCTACCTGCTTATGCTCCTATTGTAGAAAGAAGACAAGATACAGAATATAGCGATCGCCAGCGTCAGTTCCAATTATACCGCAGAGGTCGTTACGTTGAGTTTAATCTGGTATATGACAGAGGTACAATATTTGGTTTACAAACCAATGGTAGAGCAGAATCTATTCTCATGTCCTTACCACCTCTAACCCGCTGGGAATATGGTTATCAACCAGAACCAGGAAGCCCCGAAGCGCAACTTACTAAAGTTTTTCTCCAACCCCAAGATTGGGTAAATGCTTCTATAAATGCAGAATACAACATTTAGCGGTGTTGATTACCTACAGAATAGAATTCTGTGGCTATATAAACAAAGTCCACCTGCGTGGACTAACAAAAATTTAACCCACGCAGGTGGGTTTTGCCTGTGTAGACGCGATTTATAATCGCCGAAAAATCTCTAAAAATTTTTCTGGTTAAGGAATACTTGTGACTAATTCAATATTAAATTTGCCAGAGAAACCCAAACCTCTGCGTCTTGATTGGGTATCGGTGGCATTTTTCGCCACTATTCATATACTAGCATTGCTGTCTTTTTGGTGTTTTTCCTGGGGTGCATTAGGTGTAACGGTGTTTCTGCACTGGTTATTTGGGAGTATCGGAGTTTGTTTAGGTTATCATCGGTTATTGAGCCATCGTAGTTTTAAAGTACCAAAATTATTGGAATATGCGATCGCTATTTTAGGAGCATTATCCATCCAAGGCGGACCCATCTTTTGGGTAGCTGGACATCGCTTACATCATGCCCACACAGAAGATGAAGAGAAAGATCCCTATTCAGCGCGGCGGGGTTTTTGGTGGAGTCATATGTTATGGATATTTTATCCGCGTTCTGAGTTTTTTGATTATGATTTATACCAGCGATTTGCCCCCGACTTAGCGCGAGACCCTTTTTATGTGTGGCTAAATCGGTACTTTCTCCTCTTGCAAATTCCTCTGGCATTGTGTTTATATGCCCTGGGAGGATGGTCATTTATCATTTATGGTGTGTTTTTGAGGTCTGTGATTCTTTGGCATACCACATGGTTCATTAACTCAGTCACGCATATTTGGGGATACCGCACCTTTGACAGTGATGATAATTCCTGTAATCTTTGGTGGGCGGCGATTCTCACCTATGGAGAAGGGTGGCATAATAATCATCATGCTTATCCTCACGTTGCTAAGTGTGGCTGGCGCTGGTGGGAAATAGATATGACTTGGTGGGCGATTACGTTATTGAAAACCGTTGGTTTAGCAAAGAATGTTAATTTACCACCGGAGCAAGCGATGAAAGTTTGAATTGATACTAGCCTGAGAAATCACAACACTTTCCAAAAAAGCCACCTGCTGATGTGAGATTTTTATGAGTCCACGCAGGTGGACTTTGTTTGTGTAGATGCGATTTGTAATCGCCGAATACTTTATTTACAAATACTTCTCTAACAACAAAGCCAACTTCTCCTTAGTCGCTGCTGGTGCTTTCTCCAAATTCGTCAAAATCGCATACTTCAAAGCCGAATGAGCCTCACTAGAGGGGGGATTTGCACTCAACCGCTGCACAGTTTCTTGAATTACCTTTTGAGCATTTACCGCATTTTTGTGTAAATTCCCAATCACCATTTCCACCGTCACACTATCATGATCAGGATGCCAGCAATCATAATCCGTCACCAGCGCCAAGGTTGCATAAGCAATTTCCGCTTCCCTGGCTAACTTCGCTTCCGGTACATTTGTCATCCCAATCACCGTTGCATCCCAACTCCGATAGAGATTAGACTCAGCTTTAGTGGAAAATGCGGGTCCCTCCATACATACGTAAGTTCCCCCATTATGTAACGTCACATCTGGTAAACTTAAAGAAGCGATCGCCTCAGCTAAAACCCCAGCTAAATTCTGACAAATCGGCTCACCAAAAGCAATATGCGCCACAATTCCCTCACCAAAGAAGGTAGAAATGCGATTCTTGGTTCTGTCAATAAACTGATCGGGAATTACCATATCCAGGGGTTTAGCTTCAGCCTTCAAAGAACCCACAGCACTAGCAGAGATTAAGTATTCTACCCCCAATTGCTTCATAGCGTAAATATTAGCCCGAAATGGCAATTCAGAAGGTAATAACGTATGATTACGACCATGACGCGCTAAAAACGCCACTCTTGTTGCTTCCAAAGTTCCGAGAATAATCGCATCTGACGGTGAACCAAAAGGTGTAGAAATTTCTATTTCCTCCACATCTTTAAGTGCTTCCATCTTATATAACCCACTCCCACCAATGATTCCAATCTTAGCTACAGTCATAATTATCAACCTTGTGATGAATTGGTCTAACAGGTAATTTTACTGGAAATCCGCTTAATTTAAAATGCACAAAACATATAAATACTGATTTTTCATAATTCCGTAGAGATACGAGTACAAAAAATATCTAAATTAATATACCTTAGTTTTATAGGTAATAAAAAATAAATTTTTTTGGTGAAGAATATGCGGAATCATAATAACTCTGGTCAAATGCTATTAGAAACAGTATTGGAGCGCATATTTTCAATTCGCAGAATTACACGACAAGATCAGCATCTACTCATGTCTACTCTCCTATCAAAAGAAGGATTAGATGAAAATGAACGCACACAAATCACCCGTGTATTTGACGGTTTACGCAGTGGATTTATTAAAGTAATAGATTAACTTTTATTGCTGAATAAATGAACAGAAATATATACAGCTATTTTCAATAATGTGGATAAAAGATCCCCAATTTTTCTGAAATTATAAAAGTTTAGGGATCTTTAATTTATTTCAGATAAATCAATAAATTCAATCCGGGAATCGTCCGCGAGAGAGTCCAACCAGCTAAAATAATATAAAGTAAACCTAAACTCCATTGATACCAAGCCAAAGTAGAGATAATTCCTGGTAAATGTTCATCTCGCAAACGAATATCATTAAATCCTAATCGCACCAAATTATTTAAACTAAAATCATAATAATTCAGCCAATTCCAGCGTCTATCCCATAATAGCGGCATATATCTTTCCCGAAAACTGGGATTTCTGGGAATAACTGGTAATCTCCCAATTAATAATCTTAACTGCCTTAATGTCCCATCTTCTGTAAGATAAGATATATCCATTAAATCATGATAACGTCCTTGTTGATAAAGTCGCCATAATAAAATTCCAGGTATGGGAAAAATAATCATTAATAAACATAATAAAGTTAACCAAGGACTCCCAGAATTCCGAAAAATTGCTAATAAACTACCAGATATTAAACAGATAAAACTAAATAATATCCAAACAGTTTCATAATATCGAGGAACAATCGGCACAGGACACAAACGACGATAGCGATCAACTAACCAAAATAATACACCAAAACAGGAAATAAGTACACCACCCACGCCAAATACTAACCAAAAATTTGTACCATAACCACTTAATAATAATAATAAACTTAATAACAACCAACTTAAAGATTTAACTACCCACCTACTTAAAACCATTGGTTCAGTTGCAATCATTCTATCACTTAACTTATTATATATTTCTAAATCCACATCTGGTAAAGCCAATAATTCCCTGACATTCCGAAAATATTTGATTTGACGACTTTGGCTAATTTCAGTCGCTTGAATTTCCGAAAAACCCAAATTCATCAACCTATTAATAGAAGCAGTATTAATATTAATAGCTACTAACTGATTACTCAATTCAATTAACTTTAAACGTTGTTTTGTATATTCCAACTGATTTGCGTCACTAACCTGTTGCTGAAGCCGGAAATTTTGACTTAAATTCCGCAAAATATTTTGATTACCTTGTAATGTGGGTACAATCAACTTTTTGCCAATTTCCCCCACATTACCTAAAATTTTTGCTTGGTTAGAATTAAATACCAACCCAGGAACATTTAAAAATGCTATTTCTGCAAACTTAACATCACTAAAATCAGCTTGATTAAGAATACTTGCACCCTGCAAATCCACCAATTGATTAAACTCAGATTCTCTAAAAATAAGTGCTTGTTTAAAAACAGTATCTTTCAGAAATACAGATTGATGAAAATTAACCTTATTAAAATTCACCTGATTATTAAAAATTACACTAGAAAAATCAGAATTTCCTTGCCAAAAACTATTATTAAACTTCACCAATTGCTGAAATTTTCCTTGAGTAAATTTTGCATCATTACAAAATACATCACCTTGAAAATTAGCAGAATCTAGAAATTTTATATCTTGAAAATTAGCCTTTTCAAAAAAAATACTTCCTTGAAAACTACTAGGTGCGTGAAAAACAGCACCACTAAAACTCACATTTCGACCAAATCTAGATTCGTCCCAATTAGTAGGTTTTAAAAAATTTGCTCCTTGAGCATTTACAGATTGAAGAAAGAACGTATTCGGGAATTTTACCTCCCCATTAAAACGGCTTTCTACCATGATTAAAGCCCCACGAAATACAGCAATACTGCTAGAATTATTTGATTGATTATTCAACAAAAATTTACAATCTTTAGCATTAGGAAAAGCTGTTGCTAAAGATTGCAAACATACAGAACGGAGATTTTCTAACTGTTCCTGTTCAAGAGGTGTAAAAATTTGAGCTATACCTTGAGCATAAAGAGGAGTTCTTAAACCTAAATCACTCCCATAAAAATCACCTTCAATTACAGAATTACTCAAATCTAACCCCAAAGCCTTCGCACCAGTTTTTTGTAGTTCTTTTCTGAGTAATTGATAAAAATTATCCCGAAAAATAGCATTTTCAGTCCGTAAATCAATCACCATTTTTCTTAAATCTACCGTTAAATTACCATCTCGTAAAATAGGTGATTTAACTCGTTCTTGTAACAATTCCCAAGTTAAATTTATGGGTTGATTTTGTACTGCAAAACTAGGAACAGGAAATAAAAATATAGCAAATATGCAAATAAACAATACCAATAGGAGTTTAGATATTAGGCTTTTTCCCAACTTTGCATAAAAGAAATTTATTTGTTTAATCGTGTTTTTTATGTGCCAAAGTTGAGTAAATCCCCATCTTTGTAAATATCTCAATTGATAAAATAATCTCAACAAATTCCCTACTTAATTATTAATTCAATAAAACAACCTTACCCAGCACAGAACCAGTTTCAACTAAAGCGTGTGCTTTTGCTGCTTCTGCTAACGTAAACGTTTGGCTAACTTCAATTTTTAACTTACCTTCATCTATCCAAGTAGCACACTGTTGCAGAATTTCCCCATGATGTATTAATGCTTCTATATTTCCTAACAACATTGGTGTGAGCATTAATTCTAAACCAATGCGGAGATTTCTATTTCTAGCAACTTTCCAAACAGTATTAGCTTTCGGTTCAAGGATAGTCACAATATCCCCATAAACTCGCACAGCGGGAAAAGATTTTTCAAAAGTATCACCACCAACAGTATCAAAAACTAAATCTACACCTTCACCATTAGTCCAGTCTAATACAGAGGTGACAAAATCAGTTTCTTGATAAAAAATTACTTTATCCGCACCCAGTTTAGTCACAAAATTAGCCTTTTCTGGAGAACTAACCGTAGTTGCTACCTCCGCACCTTTAAGTTTAGCTAATTGAATAGCGACATGACCAACACCACCAGCACCAGCATGAATTAATACCTTTTCTCCTGGTTCAAGTCTTCCCCGTTCATATAAAGCTTCCCACGCAGTGATTAAAACTAAAGGTGCTGCGGCTGCTTCCGCAAAAGAAACTGATTTGGGTTTAAAGGCCACAAATCTTTCATCAACAGTGATATATTCAGCATAGTTTCCTGGTTCTGCACCTAAACCACCATAGCAAAAATATACTTCATCACCAACGCCAAACTTTTGCACATCAGTACCCACAGCCTCTACTATACCCGCACCATCACATCCTAAAATCGCCGGCATTTGTTCAGGGTAAAATGTCCCCCGTTGCCTTAATTTAGTATCAATAGGATTAACACCAGCCGCTAATATCCTAATTAAAACTTCTTTGTGTGTTGCTATGGGTTTGCTCACTTCTTGTAACTCTAAAACTTCCGGCTTACCCGCTACTGTCATTAATATCGCTTTCATGGTTTTTTCCCTCAATATATTTCTTTAAATAAAGTAAGTTGGCGTTGAAAATTGTCGTTATGACAAGGGAACAGGGAACAGGGAAGAGGTTTTGGGAGATTTTACTTTTCTTTACACAGTTTGGTTTTATGATGTTGACCTACTAAAACTAAAAACTACAAAACATGAACAACCTTCAATAATCAGGATAGCGACTCCGTTTTGTTTACAAAAGTTTACGATCTCTACTTTAACTACAGTCACAAGGTAGGGAATAGGGATTTTCCCAATGACCAATTACCAATTACCAATGACCGATTTTTTAGAGTCAGTCATGACTAACCAAAGAAATACGCTACACTCATCTTAGGGGCGAACTAATACAGTTCGTCACAAGACTTCTTGGAAGATATCCCTATCGCAGGAAGTGGGTTTAAGCCCACTTTTTTTATTGAATTCTCCCATGACTCATCCTTTAATACCACAAATTATTGATTTGGCGACACCAGTAGCAGCAGAACTAGGATTGGAAGTGGTTAGTATAGTTTTTCATACCAACCAAAATCCCCCAGTCTTGCGGGTAGACATCTTTAATCCTCTACAGGACATTGGACTGGATGATTGTGAAAGGATGAGCCGTGCCTTAGAAGCCTCATTAGATGCGGGAGAGATCATTCCAGATGCTTATGTATTGGAAGTATCTAGTCCTGGTATTTCGCGGCAACTGGTAACAGACAGGGAGTTTATTTCCTTCAAAGGATTTCCTGTAATTATTTCCACTTCCCCACCTTACGAACAACAGCAAGAGTGGATAGGTCTATTGATTCGTCGAGACCAAACAACAGTTTACCTTAATCAAAAAGGTCGTGTAGTGAAAATTCCCCGTGACCTCATTACCAGAGTACAAATGGATGAGGGTCGCTAATCAATTTTAGATTTTAGACTTTGGATTAGGGACTGGTAACTGGTAATTGGTAAGGAGTAATTGGTTGTGGAAAAACAATTACTTCTGATCAGTTATCTAATTGTGCTGAATGCTTACATAAAATTTTAGGAGACTGCGTATGTCAATGGTGACTTTATCTGGATTAAAAAACCTCATCGAAAGTATCAGCCTAGAACGAAATTTACCCCGTTTAGCCGTCCAGGCAGCTATTAGAGAAGCCTTAATTAAGGGTTACGAACGTTATCGTCGCGCCCAAAATTTAGAACGCAGACAATTTGATGAAGAGTATTTTAATAATTTTGAAGTAGAACTAGATATTGAAGGCGAAGGATTTCGGGTTCTTTCCACCAAAACCATTGTCGAAGCAGTTAGTAATACCGATCATCAAATTTCCTTAGATGAAGTCCAGCAAGTAGCCCCAGAAGCCCAATTGGGAGATTCTGTAGTCTTGGATGTCACCCCAGATCAAGGAGAATTTGGGCGCATGGCAGCCATGCAAACTAAGCAAGTATTGGCGCAAAAACTGCGAGATCAACAACGCCAAATGGTGCAAGAAGAGTTTCAAGACTTAGAAGGCACGGTTTTACAAGCCAGAGTATTGCGATTTGAACGCCAATCTGTAGTTTTGGCAGTTAGTAGCGGATTTGGACAACCAGAAGTAGAAGCAGAATTACCCAAGCGAGAACAGCTACCTAACGATAACTATCGAGCTAATGCAACTTTTAAGGTATATTTGAAAAAAGTTTCCCAAGGGCAGCAACGCGGTCCACAATTGATGGTATCTCGTGCTGATGCCGGTTTGGTAGTTTATCTATTCGCCAACGAAGTCCCAGAAATTGAAGATGAGGTAGTGCGAATTGTGGCTGTAGCGCGAGAAGCCAATCCCCCATCTCGTTATGTTGGACCCCGAACCAAAATCGCCGTTGATACCCTAGATAGAGACGTAGACCCCGTTGGCGCTTGTATTGGTGCGAGGGGATCACGAATCCAAGTGGTAGTTAATGAATTACGCGGTGAAAAAATTGATGTGATTCGCTGGTCCCCAGATCCAGCCACCTATATTGCCAATGCTTTGAGTCCAGCCCGGGTGGATGAAGTCAGGCTCATGGACCCAGAAAGTCGCCAAACCCACGTTTTAGTCGCTGAAGATCAACTTAGTTTAGCCATTGGTAAAGAAGGGCAAAATGTGCGGTTAGCAGCCCGTCTCACCGGTTGGAAAATTGATATTAAAGATCAAGCTAAATATGACGAGGAAGCCGAAAATACTAAATTTGCAGCGGTAAGGGCGCAATATCAATCACAAAACGACAAAGATGACAGATCGGAACGAGAAAATGAAATCCAAGAACAATTAGAATTAGATGAAGATAGTTTTGATAATAGTGAGGAAGATTAATTCCCAGAGTTGTCGAAACTAATTTTAGCAGGCAAGAGGCAAAAGGCATGGGGCAAGCAGGTTTCATGAACGGATTAATAGCCTAGTACCGCAGGGCGGAAGTCAAAAGTCAAAAGTCAAAAGTCAAAAGTAATATACAGTAGGCTTTTTAGCGATTGAAAATGGTTTCTTTATTTACGCCGTGCTGTACTAGTTTCTTATAACTAGGTAAAACTTGGACTAAATACAACTTTATCTCCCTTGTTCCCTGTTCCCCGTTCCCTGTTCCCTGTTCCCTGTTCCCTGTTCCCTGATAAAGACAACAGGTAATCAAAAATACATTATTTAACATCCAAAAGATATCTGATTTAATCTGGCAAAAGACTGATGAAACCGAACTATCGGCGTTGTATTAGTTGTCGTCAAGTAAACTTGAAACAAGAGTTTTGGCGGATTGTCCGCGTCTTTCCATCTGGAAAGGTACAATTAGATCAGGGCATGGGGCGTTCTGCCTACATTTGTCCCCAAGAGAGTTGCCTGCAAGCAGCTCAGAAAAAAAATAGACTAGGGAGATCGCTCCATGGGGCAGTGCCAGATACAGTGTATCAAACATTGTGGCAACGTCTAAATCACAGCGATCGCCAAGATCGTATTTAATGGTAACAACTAAAATTGCGATAATCTTTAAAGAGATTATGACAAAACCCGAATTATTCGCGCTCTGATCATAACCTTTAGTATCGCTCAAGTTAGTGCCAAAATAGTAAATGGATGTAAACAGCTTTCTCGATCTCCCTTTTTTGGAGAGACTCAAGGAATTACTTCCAAGAAGTTTTTCTTGATTGTGTTGTGAAAGACTCACAAATCAGCAAAACCAAAAATCAACCATGGCAACCTGGTAGCGCTAAAGCGCAATTGGGCATTAACCATCATTTCTGGTGGAGATGCCAGCCTTAAACCGAAACATCTCTCTTTCCTAACTGGAGGCACCGGCAATATCACCAAGGGCAACCGAAAAAACAGTGATCAAAGGGTGGAGATGTCACAAACCAGGCAACCATCCGTTAAAACTGTAAATTAAAGGGGAAAGAGTGGATGAACAACGGCAAAGTTAGAATCTATGACTTATCAAAGGAATTGAATTTGGATAATAAAGAGCTATTAGCAATTTGCGACCAGCTCGATATTGCGGTCAAAAGCCATAGTAGTACAATTTCAGAATCAGAAGCTGAACAAATTCGTACCGCAGCCGAAAAGGTTGCTGCCACGAATTTAGCCGCCAAAAAGGAACAAGGTACAAACGGCCATAGACCAAATTCATCCGCAAACGGCGCTCAGAACCGACAAGGAAGCGCTAATCACAAACAGCAAATTCTGGAAATTCGCAAACCGAAAATATTGAGAAACACTACTACCAACTCACAAGATGCCTCAGTTGCTACTGCTGCGACTGACGATAATCATCCTTTACCACCAAAGCCTTTCGCTACACCAGTCTCACCCATGAAGCCGACGGCACCAACTCGACCAGTACCCCGGAATCAATCTGAGACTCCGCAGAAGCCTAATCTTAACCAGCCGGAACAGGTATCTCATCCTCAACCGGTAGCGGAGAAGCCAACAGCGGAAAAATCAGAAAAAATATCTACGCCCAGACCCAAGCCTGAAAAACCTCAAAAAGCCCAATTAGTTTCTCCTCCTGCCAGAGTAGATGGGACAAAACCCCCAGAAACACAAGCTGTAGGAACATCGGAAAAACCACTTCTCAAACGCGATCGCCCACAGCGCGTCGAAGAAGATTCGCAACCAGTGCGAGGTAAAGTCAGTAAACCCTCAACAGACCAAGGTTCACCATCTGCACCACCCAAACCCAGTCGAGCTAATCCTTCAGCCCCGACAAGACCAGAACAGCGCAGTGGTAGACCATCCGGTGGCGGAGATATCCAACGTCCTCGGCCTGCACGTCCCGGTGAAGCAGTGGCTATGCCCATTGCCACTCCACCTAGACATAATGCAGGTGGAGCGAAAAAAGAAGCATTGGATGAAACACCAGTAGCACCCGATCTTCTCGATTTAAAACGCCCAACCCCCCCTCGTCTGAACAAAGGTGGGAAAAAATGGCAAGAAGAAGAAATCATTGACGAAATCAAAGAAAAGGCTAAGGTTGGACCCAAGGGCAAACGGGTCAAACCAATTGTCGAAGATGATTTAGATGAAGATGATTTACTCGATGAAGATGGTCTAGAAATTTCCACAGCCGTCCAAGTTAGTCTCTCTATTGCCCGTCCTCCCAAACCTAAAGGGACTCGTTCCGGTGCGCCAACCGTAGCGGTTGTGGCTGCTCCCACCACCAGAGGCAAAAAATCTAGTTCTTCCCGTGATCACAATCGTCGTCAAGAAAATAATGTAGAGCAAAAACCAGATCGTCCAGCCACACTAGCTGTCACAGGTCCCCTAACAGTCCAAGAGTTGGCTGAGTCCCTAGTAATTGCTGATACAGAGATTGTCAAAATCCTGTTTATGAAGGGCATGGCCGTCAGCATCACCCAAAATCTGGATATTCCGACCATTACTTTAGTAGCCAAAGAACTAGAAGTAGAAGTCGAAATCGTCGAACGGGAAGCTGAAGCTCGGAAAGTCACAGAAATGATCGACGTGGCTGACTTAGATCACCTGATTCGTCGTCCCCCAGTTGTCACCATCATGGGTCACGTAGACCACGGTAAAACCACTCTCCTCGACTCGATTCGCAAAACCAAAGTTGCGTCTGGAGAAGCCGGCGGTATTACCCAGCATATCGGCGCATATCATGTTGATATCGTCCATGAAGGCAAACCACAGCAGATTGTTTTCCTCGATACTCCTGGTCACGAAGCTTTTACAGCGATGCGTGCTAGAGGAGCTAGGGTGACAGATATTGCCGTGCTAGTCGTAGCTGCTGATGACGGTGTTCGTCCCCAAACCATCGAAGCTATTAGCCACGCTAAGGCCGCAGATGTTCCCATTGTTGTTGCTATCAACAAGATTGATAAAGAAGGCGCACAGCCAGAACGGGTTAAACAGGAACTCACCAATTACGGTCTCACCGCTGAAGATTGGGGTGGTGAAACCATCATGGTTCCCGTCAGTGCCATTAAGGGCGAAAATCTCGATACCCTCCTAGAAATGATTATGTTGGTGTCGGAAGTAGCCGAACTATCCGCTAATCCAGATCGGGTCGCCAAAGGAACAGTCATTGAGGCTCATTTGGATAAAGCGAAGGGTGCAGTTGCTACCTTGCTGATTCAAAACGGTACTCTCCACGTTGGAGATATGCTGGTCGCTGGTTCAGCCTTCGGTAAAGTCCGCGCGATGGTGAATGATCGAGGCAAGCGTGTAGATGTCGCTAGTCCATCCTTTGCTGTGGAAGTATTGGGTTTAAGTGATGTCCCTGCTGCTGGTGATGATTTCGAGGTCTTTGAAAACGAAAAAGAAGCTCGTGCATTAGCAAGCGATCGCGCCGACAAACAACGTCAGTCTCGTTTGTTGCAAGGTCGTGTTACCCTCACAACCCTGTCAGCACAAGCACAAGAAGGCGAGTTGAAAGAACTCAACTTGATCCTCAAGGGCGACGTGCAAGGTTCTGTGGAAGCTATTATCGGCTCTCTGCGCCAAATTCCGCAAAACGAAGTCCAAATTCGGATGCTCTTGGCTACGGCTGGAGAAATCACCGAAACAGACATCGACTTGGCTGCGGCTAGTAACGCTGTTATCATTGGTTTCAACACTACCTATGCCAGTGGCGCTAGACAAGCTGCGGATGAAGCAGGTATAGATGTCCGGGAATATAACATCATCTACAAACTCTTGGAAGATATCCAAGGTGCTTTGGAAGGTTTACTCGAACCAGAGTTGGTGGAAGAACCCTTGGGACAAACAGAAGTCCGTGCTGTCTTCCCAGTTGGCCGTGGCGCAGTTGCCGGTTGTTATGTGCAATCTGGTAAGCTCGTTCGTAACTGCAAAGTGCGCGTGCGTCGCCATAACAAGGTGGTTTACGAAGGTGTTCTCGATTCCCTTAAACGTATGAAAGAAGATGCCCGCGAAGTCAACTCAGGTTATGAATGTGGTATCGGCATTGATAAGTTCCATGACTGGGTGGAAAATGACATCATTGAATCCTACCAATTGGTAACTAAGCGTCGGACTCTGACTATGACTAAGTAGTGACGTGCATCCAGCGTTGAGTGCTGAGTTGATGAGTGTTGAATTGAGACTGTTTCGAGTTCAACACTCAAATAATGTAAACTCAGCACTCCGTCCGATAGAGTCGAGGAGTCAGGAGTCAGGAGTCAGGAGTTAATGAACCAAGTTCGCGTAGCATCTCGGAGAGATAGAACACGAAGGAAGAAGGAAGAATAAATAAAATCCTATTTTAGTCGGAGTTTCATTATCCATTGATGTCTTAACCCGCTGGGTTGCTATAAATTTAAAAAAAATTCTCTGTTTAATTAAAAACAAGTTGTTTTAGAAATTTCTCGCAGAAAATTCCGCATTTAGTAATGAATGAGACAGAATTTTCCGGTATAAAACCATTATCTTGAGAAAAGATTAAACAAAAATTTTCAATTTTAGGTTTGGGTGACTAGATTTACGTCTTACCCCTTGAGTGTGAAATAAATTATCAATCTAAAATTCTAAATCCCAAATCCCAAATTGTCTAACTCTGGAAGTGAAAAATAAGGAATGAGGAATTATGGCTCAATTTCCAACTTCTAGCGATTACGCGCATAGTACCGACCACAAAGGCTATGTCAGCGGTGAGCGTAGAAATCACCAATTATCTGCTAATACTCAATTTTGGCATAACCTGAAATATGTAATCTCTGCTAGTTCCGGTTTTCAAAGATGGCAACTAGAATGTAATACTCAATTACAAAGCTTACGCCTAGATCAGCAAGTACAAATGTATTTACGAGAGACTTTAGAAACTTTAGCTTATTAACCATTTAGAAAATACTTACCACTTGCTTTGAGCAGGGAAGTTGGTGCGATTCGTTGTGAGTGAATCACGGTACTCAGTCCGTAAATAACCTCACCAACCCAATCCAATCATGGAAAAAGGTTGAACTCTCGGTCTGATATGGGTGTAAGTCCCATCTACCAGACTCAGGTATGACTCCCTATCTGCCTACGATGACCCGACTCGGTTTCGGGGGGTCGAAGCTAGAAGGCGCAATCAGACATCCGCTGTGGGGTGACACTCGGCGCTAATGGGAAGTTCCCACGGTGAAATAGAGCCTAGAAAAGCAACCTACCTTCAAAGCAGGACACAACATAAAACACCTGACTTTCACTGGAGTTAATTCCCGCCGCATTTCAACTTAATAGCGGCAAGAGTCCAGGGAATCCAGTGGTTGAATTGGCTACACCTAACGGAACTAATAATCAACCGAGGGAACGAATAAAAACGGATTGAAGGTCTAAGGGCGGATTCGTTCCCTAAGTAGGCTGGACGAGCAGCGGAATCCCTTCAATTCGGGTAGGATGCGAAGTAATTTTCGCAAGGTGTTCAGAATACACAAATGGTCGCAGAGCATGATTAGACACAGAGACAACTCTAGTGAATCCTGGAAGACGTTACCGTGGAAGAAATTCCGCCGTAACTTATTCTGCCTACAAAAGCGCGTGTATAAAGCGGTTCAAGTTGGAGACAAGCGTAAAGCAAAGTCCCTACAAAAGCTGATTCTGAAATCTACCACAGCGAGATTACTGGCTATTCGTCAAGTAACACAGCTAAACGCTGGGAAAAAGACCGCAGGAATTGACGGCAAAAAGTCCCTTAACTTTAAGGAACGCTTTGAGCTTAATGAACTGCTAAAAGCATCCGTTAGCAACTGGATACACCAGGGACTAAGAGAAATACCCATCCCCAAAAGGGACGGTACTATCAGGACGCTGAAAATCCCTACTATTGCAGATAGGGCATATCAGTGCCTTATCAAGTACGCATTAGAACCAGCACACGAAGCAACATTCCACGCATACAGCTACGGCTTTAGGACGGGACGCTCGGCACATGACGCGCAAAAAATCCTGTTCAACAATCTACGCTCATACTGCAATGGAATAGATAAAAGAGTTATAGAACTCGATATCGAAAAATGCTTTGATAGGATAAACCACACCGCCATCATGGACAGACTCATTGCTCCTTATAGCATTAGACAAGGAATATTCCGATGTCTCAAAGCTGGAGTTAACCCAGAGTTTCGCGAACAGGGAACACCACAAGGGGGCGTGGTAAGTCCACTTTTAGCTAACATCGCCTTAAATGGAATTGAAAGTATTCACAGATACCATCGGGTATCTAATTGCAGAATTACAGACAAGACCTCAAAAGGAGATATTATCGAGCCAACAATCCGTTATGCGGATGACATGGTGATAATACTCAGACCTCAAGACGATGCCACAGAAATACTTGACAAAATCAGTCAGTTCCTAGCAGAGCGGGGACTGAAAGTCAGTGAGAAAAAGACAAAGCTAACCGCCTCGACAGATGGGTTTGATTTCCTAGGCTGGCACTTCAAAGTCCAGAGTAACGGAAAGTTTAGAAGCACGCCCTCAGAGGATAACTACAAAACTTTTCGCAAGAAAGTAAAACACATCGTCAACAACTCGAATTATGGTGCTACCACAAAGGCTGAGAAATTAGCCCCTGTAGTTAGAGGTTGGAGGAACTACCACCGCTTCTGCAAGATGGACGGGTCAAGAAACTCGCTATTCCACATCGAAACAAGAGCTTTCAGGGTATTCAATAAGGAATCTAAGCAAAACCGCTACTCTAGCAAGAAATTACTAGATACGGCGTTCCCCTCAGTTCCTTACTCCGAAAATAAACACATCAACGTTAAAGGGGAGAAATCGCCCTACGACGGAGATTTAACCTATTGGAGCGAACGCAACAGTAAGTTATACGACGATAATACCTCTAAAGCCCTCAAACGGCAAAGCCATAAATGTGGTCATTGTGGTCTAAAAATGCTCAGTGATGAAAAGGTACATCTACACCACGTAGATGGAAGTCATACGAACTGGAAAACTAAAAATCTTCTAGCCATTCATGAAAGCTGCCACGATTACATACACATGAGCAAACGCGAAAGCTAAGAACATCGGAAGCCACCGCGTGAAAGTCGCACGCCCAGATTTAACAGAGAGGAGCGCGGGATAATACCCGCCTTCGACTCTAACAGGAGGAGAAATCTTATCCTCAATTTTTATGTATAGGAGGTATGGGTAATGGGTAATGGGTAATGGGTAATGGGTAATGGGTAATGGGTAATGGGTAATGGGTAATGGGTAATGGGTAATGGGTAATGGGTAATGGGTAATGGGTAATGGGTAATGGGTAATGGGTAATGGGTAATGGGTAATG
>CAINGU010000094.1 GCA_903848645.1 uncultured cyanobacterium
CAAAGAATTGGCTTTTGAATTAGCACAAACTGCGGCAGATATTGCTGGTATTGTAGACCCCACACCAATTTCTGATGGCATTAGTGCCGCCATGAGTTTAGCTAAAGGTGATTATGTTGGTGCAGGATTATCTATAGTTTCCATGATTCCCTATTTAGGTGATGCTGTTTCCAAACCTATTAAAGCGGCTCGTAATGGGAAGAAGATTCTCAAACTTAGGAAGGAAATTGCTGAATTAATCCAGATAATTGAAAAACTTAGTCCTGGAGTAAGAAAAGCATCTGCCAAGACAAAAGATGCTGTTGCTCAGGAAATGAAGCAGGTTTTGAAACCTACTCTTCAGAATCCTGTGAAAAAGGCATCTAAGAAAGCATCAGATCAATTAACTAAGTTAGCAAAACAGTTTGTCGATAATATTATTCATAAACCTAAGTCTATTTGGGGGAAATCTGCTGAAGATATTGCACAACAATTTAAAGATGCTGGTTACAAGGTTGTAATTGAACAAAGTACAAAAGGCTCTAAGTTATCAAAACAGATCCGAATTCAGGGACATCCAAAAATTACCAATATACAATTACATCCAGGAGGTGGAAGGCATGGAGGATCTTACTATAAAATTTCTACATCAACTCAAGGAACGATCAAGATCGTAGATCCCTCGACCTATAAACCAACTCTAGGTGAAAAAGCTACCATCATCAATATAACTGATTAGGTAAAAAAAATTATGGATACGATAATTAAAAAAGTTGATAGAGTATCAACTATTGAAGAAGCAATTAAACTCCAGGATTTGGGAGTAGAAATAATAGGGATGTCGCTTTCTAAAGATCCAAAATTTAATGATAATAGGGTTATAAAAGAAGAAAGTGCAATTGAAATTATCCAAGTGTTAAAAAGCTCAAAATCTATGGTGGAAATTCTCATCAAAGATAACTTAAATAAAACTATAGATATGATTGAAAAACTTGGAGTTGATTATGTTCAACCTTTAGGAAAGCAAATTCCACCTATAGATTTTAGAAACGAATTGTACACAAAAGGAATTGGCATAATTTATTCAAATATCGAAGTTTCATACGATGATGATCCCTCTTGGATTTTAAGTTCTTTCGTTAATGAAGATAAACTCAATAGTTCTTACTATCAAATTGATCTTTTAGGAGATATAGAAAATTCCTGGGAATTTATTAAAGAAGAATGCCCACAATATCCAGAAGAATTACAAATAGATGACATAAATAATTTGGCAAAACAATACCCTTTATTAATTACTTTGAACTTTTCTGCTGAAAATACATTAGAAATTATTAATTTTATGCCCAATATTAAAGGGATAAGCATGATTTTAGGGGATGGTTCTTGCAGAAATGATATTCATTATTGTCAATACTCAGAAGTATTAAATGTTTTAGATAAATTATCTGAAACTGAGGAAGGAAATTGCTGAATTAATTCAGATAATTGAAAAACTTAGTCCTGGAGTAAGAAAAGCATCTGCCAAGACAAAAGATGCTGTTGCTCAGGAAATGAAGCAGGTTTTGAAACCTACTCTTCAGAATACTAACAAAAAGCCAATTAAAGGTTCGAGTAATATCCCTAGTTTATCTAATGGTAGACCTGCTAGTAGTTCTTATCAAGGAAATTTGCTCAAAGAACATTTACGACAAACAGAACAATATGGAAAGCCTAGATATTTACCAGATAGTCGAATTCGTTACCAAGGTGATATAATTCCTGCTAACAAACCTGGTGAAATGGCAGGAAGACGGTTGATTAGGGAATGGAATCCAAAGACTATGAAAACAAGAACTTGGCATGAAACTATTGATCATCAAGGACAAATTCGCCAAGTTCGCCCA
>CAINGU010000095.1 GCA_903848645.1 uncultured cyanobacterium
CAGGTTAATCAAATCCGAGAAATTCTCGTAATTACCTGTCCCACCGACTTCTAAAGTTTTACTCATTTTTTACTCATTCATTTTTCAAGGTTCAGAGTGAGTAAATACAAGTAACGCTATAATCAGGGTTTGAGACTACTTCTCAGGTTCGAGTCCTGTCGTACCCATTTTCATACATCAGGCTGAATGGTGGCAATTTTACATCCTTGAATACACTTAATTGTCCAAAAAAATTAAGATTGCACCCATTCTTTCCCTGTTTAACTCAAAACTTTGCAAAAATGTAGCAATTCGATTTTATTAGCTTTGGTACTTATGTATTAAATATACTACATTTGCGATTGCTCTCTATCAATGATTTTTTCTTTTGTGGGAAATCCGGGGTTATTAGCGATTAGTACAACTGAATAGTACAACTGAATACTGACAACCAATCAAAAATGATGATATTGAAGGTGGAGGACAATAATTTATAGCTATGCCATGTACTAGCTTCGGCTTAACTCGATGATATTAAAAGTTTCCAGAGTTAAGCCGGAAAATTGTCAGAAGTTCGCTATGGTATTGCAAAGAAACAGGCTATGTAATGATAATGCCATGAACAAAACAGTTGAAATCCACTCCAGTGTATCGGCGCTAGTCCAACGAGCGCTAGAATTGATCCTGTCTAAAGTGGAAACTGCTATTAGTGAACGGGGACAATTTACAATTGCTTTATCAGGTGGCAGCACACCAAAACCCTTATATGAAGCAATCTCTCATCAAAAGTTGCCCTGGGATAAAATTCATGTATTCTGGGGAGATGAGCGTTATGTTCCAGCAGATCACCCTGATAGCAATGAACTGATGGCACGGCGTGCATGGTTAGATCAGGTAGCTATACCAGCGGGGAATATTCATGCTATCCCCACGTTGTCCGCTAACCCAGAAGTGGATGCAGCTAAGTACAACCAGCATCTCCAAACATTTTTTAATTCTAGATCGGGAGAGTTCCCGCCATTAGATGTAGTTTTACTGGGAATGGGTGATGATGCCCATACTGCATCTTTGTTTCCCCACACGGAAGCTCTCAAGGTGAGCGATCGCCTCATAACTGTTGGTAATAAAGATGATAATCTCCGCATTACCTTTACTTACCCATTTATTAACGCGGCTCGCAGTGTGATTTTTTTGGCTGCTGGTGCTAACAAAAGACCAGCTTTAGCACAGATTTTTGCACCAGTAGCAGATGATTTCGCCTATCCATCTCGTTTGATTAAACCCCAGGGAGAACTTTACTGGTTGCTAGACGCAGCCGCTGGTTTAGAACTCCAAGACTAACTATGATAGTTGAGATTTGGATGATTTAGATGATTAAGAAGAATCACCAATGATCAACTTGTTCTCACTCTAAGTAATTGCTAGTATCGAAAGAAAGCTAAAGTTACTTTTGGGTTTGTCAGTAATATTTTTACAATGACCTTCACTAAGGCTTAAATCCATGATCGTCTGCCCTAATTGCAATCATCCCAATCCAGACGGCGCTGTTCAGTGCGAAGCTTGCTATACTCCGTTACCAGCTACAGCTAACTGTCCTAATTGTGGAGCAACTGTACAGTCAGATGCCGCTTTCTGTGGCCAGTGCGGTTATAACCTCCATTTTCATGCTGCTGCTGTAGGACCAACCACCGTTGCCCCCACGGTTGCTCCTAACATCGCTGTACAACCAGCCCCATTGGTCACTCCTGACCCAATGATACAACTTTTACAGCCTGATGCTTTGGGAATTGAGATTGCCGCCAACCCTCCTGTTAGTGCCAATTTACCACCAACAGTAGTAGTCCCAGCACCTGCACCAATAGTTCAGGAACAAGCGGTTTATATTCCTTCTGTAGTTCCAGAACCAGAAGTATATATTCCTTCTGTACTGACACCCGCCCCTGTCGCTATAGTTCAGGAACAAGCGGTTTATATTCCTGCTGTACCGGCACCTGTAGCACCAGAACCGGAAGTTTATATTCCGCCTGTACTGACACCCGTACCGGCACCTGTAGCACCAGAACCGGAAGTTTATATTCCGCCTGTACTGACACCCGCACCTGCTCCTGTAGCACCAGAACCGGAAGCTTATATTCCTCCGGCTTATGTACCCCAGATAGATCCCCTAACAATTCCTGAAGTACCTCCAGTTGCAAAGGTGTCAAACACCCAACTACAACAGGTAGTAGCGCGATTATTCTATGTTCAAGCTAACCAAGAAATAGAATTACCACAAAATCTCTCGGTTGTTCATATTGGTAAGCCTAATGATCGAATTCCTCCAGATATAGATGTTTCAGGATTCGCAAATTCGGAAATTGTTTCGCGGATTCACGCAGATATTCGGATTGAGGGAGATGCTTGTTATATAGAAGATGCAGGTAGTTCGAATGGTACTTATATCAACAATTTACCTCTATTACCAGGAAACAGACATCGCCTCCGTCCAGGAGACCGCATCAGCTTGGGTAAGGGCGATTTAGTTACTTTCTTGTTTCAACTCTCTTAGGAATAGGGAATAGGCAATGGGTAATGGGTAATGGGTAATAGGTAATGGGTAATAGGTAATGAATATTTTCCCCTGCCCCCTGCCCCCTGCCCCCTACTCCCCTGCTATCATCACAATAGCTTATTAGCTCTAGTTGCTAGTTATCCCATAAACTATATAACTAGCAACTTGGGTAATAACATGATTAATGATACAGAGTATGTCAGACAAGCTGAAGCTAATCGCGTAGAAATTCTCAGCGAAGCACTACCTTACATTCAACAATTCGCCGGTCGTACCGTTGTTGTTAAATACGGTGGTGCAGCTATGAAGGATAGCAACCTCAAAGATAAAGTCATTCGTGATGTGGTATTTTTATCTTGCGTGGGCTTGCGGCCAATTTTAGTGCATGGTGGTGGTCCAGAAATCAATAGTTGGTTAGGTAAACTGGGAATTGAAGCACAATTCAAAAATGGTTTGCGGGTTACTGATGCACCAACAATGGATGTAGTGGAAATGGTGTTAGTTGGGCGTGTAAATAAAGAAATTGTCGCTTTGATTAACCAAGCTGGGGGGATGGCTGTAGGGCTTTGCGGTAAGGATGGTAACTTAATTACTGCTCGTCCTCAAGGTGATGAAGGGATTGGTTTTGTTGGGGAAGTTAGTAATGTCAATATCAAAATTTTAGAAACACTTTCTAGTAATGGCTATATTCCCGTTGTTTCTAGCGTTGCTGCGGATGAAACTGGACAAGCTTATAATATTAACGCTGATACGGTAGCGGGGGAAATAGCCGCAGCCTTGGGAGCAGAAAAGTTAATTTTGCTGACTGATACGAGAGGAATTTTAAAAGATTATAAAGACCCTTCTACCTTAATTCCGAAGGTAGATATTCGGGAAGCGCGACAATTAATTACTGATGGTATCGTCAGTGGGGGGATGATTCCTAAAGTGAATTGTTGCGTGCGATCGCTTGCTCAAGGAGTCAAAGCTTCACATATAATTGATGGCCGGATTCCTCACGCTTTACTGTTAGAAGTGTTTACAGATGTGGGGATTGGGACAATGATTCTGGGTTCTCATCAGTCGAAACAATAATCGAGATTGGGGACAAGTTACAGCAAAATTAATTTAGTAAAACCCATAGCCCGCGAGGGAATCAATTCCCTGTCTAATAGCTCAAGTCATCTAAAGATGACTAAACATAACCCAAAAATTTTTTACATTGTTTAGTAAACTTTAGTTTACTTTGGCTATTAGCCCGGAACTTAAGTTCCGGGTGGGTGTAAAAACTAACAGATAAGCCATTCAAGCTATTGAATAAAAACCAACAACTGACAAATGACCAATGACTACAGAAAATTTAGAACTTGCTAAATCTCATTACCAAATTGGGACAACTGCTTTTGAAAATGGTCAATATCGGGAAGCTGTAGAAAATTTAGAAAAAGCCAGCACCTTATTAGGAATAAATACCCGTTTTGCTGGTGAAGTACAAATTTGGTTGGTGAATGCTTATGAAGCTGCGGGACATTCGGAAGAAGCAATAAATCTTTGTCAACAACTTAGCCGTCATCCCCATTATGAAATTCGTCAACAAGCAAAGCGCCTAGTTTATATTTTAAAAGCACCCAAACTTAATCGGCCTAAAGAGTGGATGACAGAAATTCCCGATTTAGACATAATTTCTGATCATAAATCCAAAACAGTGATCACTTCTCAAACCAAAAAATATACATCTAAACAAAAACCTGTAGAACTAGAATATATTGATCTTAGTACGGTCAATACTCAAGACAATCGCTTTGTTTGGGTAGCTTTAATTGCTGTTGGTTTGACAATTTTCTATTTAGTTTGGTGAAGTTTTTAGCAAATAAGGAGAAATTTAGTCATGAATGTATTAACTTTCATTAAAATTATATCAAAGTTAAGCAAATCTGTATTCTTTTCAATTAGCAAAATCAGAAAAATTACCAAAATCAAACCGATTGTATTTATGGTAATACTTTCTTCATTACTGTTATCTGGTTGTGTAAAGTATGATTTAGGAGTGAATTTTAACAGCACAAATAATGGCGAATTAGTACAACATATTCAGTTATCGGAAAAAATCACTCTTCTTAGTAGTGATTATCTATCTCAATGGTTAAAAACTTTAGAAAAACGAGCGCGAACATTAGCAGGTTCAACAGAAAGGGTTTCATCATCAGAAATTATTGTCAAAATTCCTTTTACTAGTGCGAAGGAATTACAGGAAAAATTTACTGGCTTTTTCAATACTCGCACCTCTGAAGATGGTAATGGTTCGGAACTTTCCAGTATTACCTCAACTTTAGTTGCTGAAGATACGAATTTTTTCCTATTATCTAGAAATCATTTAGTCTATGATTTAGATTTGCGTTCTTTGGCTATGCTGACGACTCAAGATAATAGTTCTATTGTCAATTTAGACTTTAGCTTACAGACACCTTGGGGAATCAATAACATTGAAAATCATGAAAATGCTATCCAACCAGAAAAGTATGGTAATCAATGGATATGGACAATTAAACCAGGGGCTATAAATCATGTAGAGGTAGTTTTCTGGTTGCCGAATTTTCTGGGAATTGGGACTTTGTTAATTATTGGATTTGTGTGGTTGGGATTATATCTGAGATATAAGTTATTATCAAATCCGAGTATTCCGTTAACAGCAAAAGAATTGTAAAATCTCAGAATTTAGGATTGGGTTATTTCCTATATACGGAATTTGTTCAAAACTCAAATAGGAGTCCTATAGAAAAATGAATAGTGCGCCTATAACCCCGACTTCTAACATCAATTCATAATTTATTTACAACATAAAAAAGAAGTCGGGGATCTGATCTTGATAAACCCGACTTCTCAAATAAGCCAGGTATCTAATTTATACAGCCGCAACCTCAACATTGGCATTTTGCTGGACTAATCCTCT
This sequence comes from uncultured cyanobacterium, assembly GCA_903848645.1. Lineage (GTDB taxonomy): Bacteria > Cyanobacteriota > Cyanobacteriia > Cyanobacteriales > Nostocaceae > Dolichospermum. Next base: position 5,460 of record CAINGU010000095.1, read on the forward strand.
TTCCGCTACCATATCACCTAAAGGTTTCATATAGGCGATCGCCTGTCTCCAAACTGTAATTTGCTCATTGTTACCATCGAAAACACATATACAATTGTGGTCTTGCCAAAATATCCGACCGATAATTAAATCACCAGTCATTAACCGAAATTCGACTGTTATTTTGTCTTTAATACATTTTTGCACTTGACGGGTGCTAGGTAGTGATGTATCAAATTGATTACTTGCCATATTTGAGTGATTGGTACTTGGTGATTTGTGATTGCTCATTAAAAAATGACTAATTCCCCAGTTTTTGAATAGGATTAATGTAAGTTTCTTTGATAAATTATTTCAACAAGGCAAAATGGCAATCGAATTTACTAAGTATCACGGACTCGGTAATGATTTTATTCTCATTGATAACCGTTCCTCATTGACACCAGTATTGACACCTGAGAAAGCGGTACAGTGGTGCGATCGCCATTTTGGTATCGGAGCAGATGGTGTTATTTTCGCACTTCCTGGACAAAATGGCACTGATTACACCATGCGGATTTTTAACTCCGATGGTTCAGAACCGGAAATGTGTGGCAATGGGATTCGCTGTTTAGCGGTATTTTTGACGGAATTAGAAGGCATTGCCCGCACCCAAGATAAATATCGTATTCATACCTTAGCAGGTGTGATTACACCCCAACTCACAGATGAGGGTCAAGTCAAAGTAGATATGGGTGAACCCCGATTATTAGCAGGGGAAATTCCCACTACCCTAGCACCTAGTGAGTTTAAAGTCATTAATCAACCCTTGGAAGTAGCCGGCAAAACTTGGGATGTTACCTGTGTCAGTATGGGCAACCCCCACTGTATTACCTTTGTCGAAGATGTTGCTGCGATTGATTTAGAAAGTATTGGACCTCAATTTGAAAGTCATCCCGTGTTTCCTAAAAAAACCAACACCGAATTTATTGAAATAGTAAATCGTAACTATTTGAAAATGCGCGTTTGGGAAAGAGGTGCGGGAATTACCCTTGCTTGTGGTACAGGTGCTTGTGCGTCCTTGGTAGCGGGAGTATTGAATGATTTATGCGATCGCACTGCTACGATTGAATTACCCGGTGGCCCCTTAGAAATCGAATGGTCAGAAGTTGATAACCGGATTTACATGACAGGTCTAGCCGAACGGGTATTTACAGGTAAATATTAAATTCCGCTAGGATAGAATACAATCTAGGGCGCAGACCCTGCGCCCCTACAGGTTTTACAATTTGTTGACTAGATCATGGTTTGAAGTTATACAGCACTTCCTGTTGTTATGAGGTACATTTTTTATTGTCAAACCCGTAGGGGCGGGGAAACCCCGCCCTCGATTGTATTTTATTAGAAGAGCGAGAACCGCTGTCATGAAATACAAGTATTTACCATAACCTGTTATGGCGAGGCACAAAGACATCTCTGTGATTACCTCACTTTGCTAGTGCTGCAATTCGCATATCCTAGATCAACAATGGGCAGACTTTAACTATACAGCATACCCCCCAGAATCTAAGCAAACCATTCCTCAAGCATGATTCAGATATCATGACTTCCTTGCCCATTTTGCAGTAGAATTATTCCTTTGATATAAAGGAAGACAAAAAAATGACCCGTGTGATCATCGTGCGTCATGGTCAAAGTACCTACAATATAGAAAAACGTATTCAAGGGCGTACAGATGCCTCATCATTAACCGCAAAAGGTAAAAATGATGCCAGTCAAGCAGGTAAAGCCCTCAGCAGTATTTCCTTTGAAGCTATTTATAGTAGTCCCCTCCAGCGAGCCAAATCCACAGCGGAAATTATCCGCAGTCAATTAGCTGCACAATCTCCTGTGATTCAAATTGATGAAAACTTGGTAGAAGTTGATTTACCCCTGTGGGTAGGAATGACAACGAGTGAAGTCCAAGAAAAATTTACCGAAGATTACCGCACCTGGAAAGAACGTCCTCACAAATTCCGCATGGTTGTTAATGAAGATTCAGGAACTAGAGAACATTTTCCGGTTCTGGCTTTACATAACCAAGCTAAACAGTTTTGGCAAGAGATTCTCCCCCAACATCAAGGCGAAACTATTCTGATTGTCGGTCATAATGGCATTAATCGCGCCCTAATTAGCACAGCTTTGGGAATTTCCCCCAGTCGCTACCATTGTTTACAACAATCTAACTGTGGCATTAGTATTTTGAATTTTGCCGGTGGTTTGGGTGAACCCGTGCAGTTAGAATCCATGAATCAAACCCAACATTTGGGTGAAACTTTCCCTTCTCTGCGTCCTGGTCATCAAGGCGTAAGATTATTATTAGTCCGTCATGGGGAAACGGAATGGAATCGTCAAGGTAAATTTCAAGGACAAATTGATATTCCCCTCAATGATAATGGCAGAAACCAAGCCGCAAAAGCCGCTGAATTTCTCAAAGACGTAAATATTGATTTTGCTGTTAGCAGTACCATGTCCCGTCCCAAGGAAACAGCAGAAATCATCTTAAAATATCATGCTAGTTTAAACTTAGAACTATTTGCTGGTTTAAGAGAAATTAGTCATGGACTTTGGGAAGGCAAATTTGAATCAGAAATTGAACAAGAATTTCCTGGAGAATTAGAAAATTGGCGCACAATACCGGCTCAAGTGCAAATGCCAGAAGGGGAAAATTTAGAACAGGTTAGAAAACGCAGTGTTACTGATTGGAATGCCATAGTTGAAAATTCCCAAGGGCAGCAATTACAACTGGGCTTAGTAGTCGCCCATGATGCCACTAATAAAACTTTATTGTGCCATATCCTCGGTTTATCTAATGAGAATTTCTGGAACTTCCGTCAAGGTAATGGTGCGGTGAGTGTGATTGATTATCCTCATGGTAGTCAAGGTTATCCAGTGCTGCAAGCGATGAATATTACTGGACATTTAAGTAATAGTGTTCTGGATAAAACTGCGGCTGGGGCGTTGTAATCTGCAAAAATTGTTGGGGTAATTCATTAATTACCCTAACTCGTACTTATATAAATAAACGCAGATAAACGCAGATAAACGCGGATGAATTAATTGGATTTCATGATTCTATGCAGCCTCATATCAAATTGGTATAACCTGTCACTTACTATAACTTATTAATTTATTTACACAAAATTTAAATAAGGGGGTTTAACCCCTCGGTGTTAGAATGATATAGTGTGCTAAGTAGATGCACCCTGATGATTTTAGAGAGCTATTCAAGTGGCTCTCTTTTATTTGTTTTGATAAAAACGTAGACTTTATTGTAGACTGGGTAAAAATACTGCGTAGGTTCTGGCTAAAAAATAAAAATATGTACCTACGAGTATTCTTACCCAATCCCCAGATCATTTATTAGCAGTTGCTGCTTGTTCTGGGGTAATAGTAACATTGATATTAAATGGTAATTTTTGTGGTTTTTCTTTCTCGCCCCAAACCAAATTACCAGTCAGTTGATATTCACCAGCAGCAACTTTTTTATCCTTTTCTAAAAAGTTAATCAGGATATTGCGTTCTTTGTCCGCAATTACCGTAAAATCTTTACTATCTCCTGTTGCTACCGTTGTTCCCCCCTGTTTCAGAGTCCAAATAGCATTAGGAAATGTTGAAGCATTACCTTTGTTGCTGACTAACAAAACAATTTGCTTATTTTGAGGATTAAAACTAGCACTTTGCACGATTAAATTTGGCGTTGTCTGTCCCTGACGGACATACATAGTAATCCCAAAGCGGGGTTTAATTCCTACTGAATATTGTCCTTGGGTTTGTACTTCTTCTAAACCTTCAGTAAAAATTACGGCGCGATATTCTCCTGATACAGTACTAGGAAGAAATTGAGAAACTAGACGAATGCGGCGAGTTTGTCCGGGTGCAATGACTACTTCACGGGGTGAAAAGGTGAGATAAGGAGTTAAATCTTGAGCATTAGATTTTTCTGGTACAAATCCATCCCGATTATATGTGAAAGGTTCAGCATAAATGCGACCACGAAACGGTTCATTTCCTCCATTAGTAATTTCAATAATTCCTCTGGATTGACCTTGTTCAGCGGTGGATTCAATTCTTAGTGGGGAATAGCGAATTTGTGCTTGAGCGATTCCTGGGAGTAATGCGATAGTGGAGATAGCAAGGGTACTCAATAAAGGTAGGAATTTTTGGCTAAATTTCAGCATAGGTGGTTGTGAATTAGTTAATTATTTGATGTGCAAATTTATTAGACTTTTTGCTTAAATGCGAATAAACATAGATAATTCATCGGTGTTCATTTGTGGTGAAATCTCCAAAACATCAAGTTTTGATTCCCCCTTACCAAAATCAAGATAACAAGGAGAAATTGTTAAACAATCAGTTGAGTGAAAAGGTGATTAATTTGGTGTGGCTGTGAGGATAAATGTGTAATTATAGCTACCATTTGCTAAACCAGGTCCACTTGAACCAGGAGTAGTGCTTAATACGGCAACGTATGGTATACTAGAATTCGGTGCTAAGGTAACTGAGCTTTCAGCACTATAAGAAGTGCCTTGTTTCCAAATATTAGTGCCACCAACACTTAAATATTCTCCCTTATAAGTCGGGAGTAAGCGAGTGCTGGTCACTGCTGAACTTACAGTGGGAGATGAAGTGCTAATTTGGACATTACCGCCATGATTACAAGTTATGCCGACAGTACCTTCCCACTTGATACTTTCAGCAAAATTACCTGGTACACTAACTACGCCAGAAGGATTGTTATATGTGGAACTGGTGAAAGTGCAGTCAACAGTAATGGTTCTACTCGGGTTTAAAGTAGCTGTTCCTGCATAGGATACACCAGCACAAGAGGCCATTCCTAAAGCAGTTAAACCAGATACAACTAAGGTCTTACACAGTAGATTTTGCATATTTTGTTTTGCAAATATTTACGTAAGTAAGCATACTATGTTCGCTATAAAAAAATCAATATGTTGCTAACATTAGTTTAAAAAAATAATCGGCCAGCCAATTATAAGTAATCCTAATAGCGGAGCGTGCCTAGGCTTCAGCATGACAGAGCATTTTATTTATTGGAAAACTCTTGTAAAAAAAGATTGTCATCAACAGATAAACTCACAATAGACATCAATACTGGACGCTGACATCAAACCAGCAGCGGAAGGTAATTGAGTAGCAAACGCGATATATATAATTGTGAGCAAAATTATGGCAGACTGGCAAATAATTACTGGTGGTGTGACAGCAGCGAGAGGGTATAAAGCAGCAGGAATTACAGCAGGACTAAAAGCTTCGGGATTACCGGATTTAGCCTTAATAGTATCAGATGTAGAGGCGATCGCGGCAGGTGTATTTACCACTAGCCAAGTTAAAGCAGCCTGTGTAGATTACTGTCGTCAAGTATTACAAGGAAAACATAACGCTAGAGCAATTCTCTGTAATGCGGGACAAGCTAACGCTGCGACAGGTGAACAAGGTATTAAAGATGCTCAAGAATGTGCAGACTTATTAGGTCAAGAATTAGGTATTAATCCCGAATCAATTTTATTAGCTTCCACCGGCGTAATTGGTCAACGGATTAAAATGGATATCTTGCGGGGTGGTATCCCCAAGGTGGTAGCAGCCCTGTCAGAAACAGGCTCAGACGCAGCCGCAGGAGCAATTGTGACTACAGATTTAGTCACAAAATCCATAGCCTTAGAAACTACTATAGGCGAACGTCCGGTGAGAATTGGTGGTATTGCTAAGGGTTCAGGGATGATTCACCCGAATATGGCGACAATGTTAGCCTTTGTTACCTGTGATGCGGCGATATCTTCTACGCTTTGGCAACAAATGTTAACTAGAGCCGCAGATAGAAGTTTTAATTCTATCACGGTTGATGGTGACACGAGTACCAATGATTGTTTAATCGCTTTAGCAAATGGTCAATCTCGTACCCCAGCTATTACGGAAATGGGTGCAGAGGCACAGAAGCTAGAAGCCATGTTAACATTCGTATGTCAACATTTAGCGAAAGCGATCGCTCGTGATGGCGAAGGTGCAACTTCTTTAATAGAAGTCCAAGTCAGTGGCGCTCATGATGAATTATCAGCCCGACAAATTGCTAAAACCATTGCAGGTTCATCTTTAGTCAAAGCCGCCATTTTTGGTCATGATCCCAATTGGGGACGGATTGCAGCGGCTGCTGGCCGGGCTGGAGTCCCTTTTGAACAGGAAAACCTCTCTGTTAAATTAGGAGATATTTTACTGTTTGAAAATGGTCAACCTTTACCTTTTGATAAAGCTGCGGCTAGTGCATATTTAAAAGCAGCCGCTCATGGTGAATATCTGCAATCAGACACGGTGTTAATTTCCGTCGGTGTCGGTAATGGTCATGGTACAGGTCAGGCTTGGGGTTGTGACTTGAGTTATGATTATGTGAAGATTAACGCTGAGTATACGACTTAGAGACTACCAAAGCAGGTAGGGTTTAGCACTGCTCATTGGTGTTAACTTAACGTAAAACCTATAGCCCGCCTGGGAATGATAGCGTAGCGTGGCGTAAGCCATATTCCCAGTCTAATAGCAAAAGTTGTCTTTTGATGACTAAATAATTGTCTAAATCTTCAGTTTACTTTAGTAAACTTTAGCTATTAGCCTGGAACTTAAGTTCCAGGCGGGTGTGGAAGCCAAACAAATAAGCTATCTGTAGCCTAAGTTGACACCAATCAGCTTTTGCTTTACCCCTACATTTATACTCAAGATTGGGATATTTTTTTAGTTGTAAGTTCCGAAGACATTCAGGAAGTTAGTCTAATAGTAAGAAATTTTTCAAGGTGTATTTTATGCAATTACGCTCAATTCAGTTAATTTTTATGGCTGGCCTAATTGGCTTACTTTCCTGGCTATGGACTCCCACAGCTTTAGCATTAACACAAATTAAATTATCTGATATTTCTTACCACGAATGTCCATTAGAACTAGCAACGGGAACAGTGGGTAGCAGTGGTTCAAATTCTGCTAGTTGCTTTATAGTTACAGGTAAAGCGGAAAATGGCACACGTAAAACCGTTTATGATGCAGATATTTTTGGACGCATATATGATGCTAATGGTGACTCAACCCTACAAAATCGTACCCGTCTGGGTTTAATCGCGGAAGTCCCCCCCGGAGTTAGTGATTTTGAATTCAGAATTACTGTACCTAGTAATCAGCCCTTACCATTGCAACTTAAACAATTTAAAGCGGCTGGATTTAGCGGACGAGTCAGAAGATAATTTTCCCCCTCTATTTGAGAATCTCTGTAGAGGCGTTATAGGGAACGTCTCTACATTATGTATCACCAGATGCCTACTGATCTCAATTTAACCTAGAAATTGGGGAAAATCTGCAAAAATCGGGATTTGTCGCTTAAAACCCTTGTACCAAGGTAGCACTTACAGTATTTAGAGCTTTACTAACTAGGTCTAATGCTATAAATGCTAGGAAAGGGGAGAAATCCATACCACCCAAGGGGGGAATTATGGAGCGAAACAGGTTTAAATATGGATCACTAATTTGGCTTAAAGCCGCAAATGGTTGACTAGACCAGTCAATAGTGGGAAACCAAGTTAATAAGACCCGAATCAGTAGCAAATAGCTGTAAAAGGATACAAAGGTGGCTAGGGTTGTAATTAGTAAATTCATGGATGGGTAACTTTCCTGTTAAATGTCAAACATAGATTCATGATTGATTTTAATTTAGCTCACGTCATCTTGTGTGGCTAATCAATATAACTAAGGAAACGCTTAAGATTGCTCATTCATTGCTAACAGATGAGTTGCTATTGACATTTCCCAATTGCTTCCGCACATCATCAATTGTGGCATTGAGTTGGGCAATTTTATCTTCAAGCGATCGCCTTGTTGCTTCTATTTCCAGATTTTCATTAGCTGATGCTCTCATTTGCCGTCTTTTAGCTGATTTCTGGCTATTATTATCACCAGCAGTTAAACTTTCATTCTCTTCATCTGTTAGTTTAGCATCTAAGCGCGAACTAATCACCGCACCTAAAACACCACCAACTACACCACCAATCAATGTCCCCAATAGCAACCCACTAGCAAAACCATCTTGCTGACTCATATTTTTACCACCTTCTAGAAAATAAGCAACTTTGACAATACTTTAGCTATTTTCCGTCCTTAGTTGCATTCTAGTTTAAGTTCCAAAGATGCGATCTCCTGCATCCCCTAAACCCGGTACAATATATCCTTGATCATTAAGCGTTTCATCAATAGTAGCGGTGTAAACGATTAAGCCAGGATAGGCAGCAGCCAATTTTTTCAACGCTGGGGGTGCAACAACTACAGAAATAATGCGAGTCAAGGCAGGATCAACACCTCGTTGGGTCAATTCTGCCATTGCTGCCATGATAGAACCTCCAGTAGCCAACATTGGCTCGGTAATTAACACCCGTGTTTCGGGAGCAAATTTTTCTGGTAATTTGTTCAGATAACAAGTAGGTTCTAGAGTTTCTTCATTTCGCGCTAACCCAAAATGGTAAACTGATGCTAAAGGTAGTACACCCTGCGCTCCCTCTAATAAGCCTAACCCAGCCCGCAAAATCGGCACAACAGCCACAGGTATCTGAGGATCAATAAAAGTTGCCGGACAGGCTGCTAAGGGACTCTGAACAGTTGTTTCTTGGATTGGCAACCACTCTCTAGCAGCTTCATAAGTTAGCCACCTGCCTAACTCAGTGATAGCAGAACGAAATAATACTGATGGTGTAGCTACATTACGGGCAACTCCTAACCAGTGCTGAATTAGGGGATGGGGTGGGACATAAATACGCATTTGTTGTTGCGTCATAACCAAAAATATGCGGCTCTATTCATTGTTTTTGACTGAAACATCATCATACTCCTTCCTAGCTCCGACTGGCAGATAATCCTACATTCCCCACTTCAATTAGTAGTATGACTAAACTACATTCAAATACAATCCAAAATCATAATTTGGACACCGAAGTAAGTAGTACCGCAGGGCGGAATTAAAAATATTTAATTAAAAATTAAAAAGCAGGGTTAGCGCGTCTCAAATCCTGAAGATTACCAAACAAATCAGCTTTGCTCATTATCCATTATCCATAGTCATTGGTCAATTAGTCAAAGATTGAGTTAAAATGAGGGGTCGCAAACTGAAGTAAAAAACCCGGATATTCCCCGGAGGTGTAATTGACCAAGTTCATTTTAAAAATTCTCTGGTTAGACGAAAACGTCGCCCTCGCAGTTGATCAGGTTGTTGGTAAAGGCTCTAGTCCCTTAACCAAATATTTTTTCTGGCCTAGAAATGATGCCTGGGAAGAGCTTAAAAAAGAGTTAGAATCCAAACACTGGATTACAGATGTTGATCGTGTGGAGTTGCTCAACAAAGCCACAGAAGTGATTAACTACTGGCAAGAGGAAGGCAGAAACCGTCCTATGGCAGAAGCGCAGTTGAAATTTCCAGAAGTTGCCTTCACTGGTAGCGCCTGATTATTTTAAGTTGGTAATGGGTAATTGGTGATTGGTAATGGGTAATTACAGCAGAATTCAGGAGTAAAAGCCTTTTGTGCCATAGCTTTGTGATCGAATTTTGTATCTCATAATCTGTAATATGCTGTAAGTGAAGTTACCGCCAATCACCATTCCCACCTGTCACTTGTGCCACACTAATTTGGCTGCTTGATCAATCAATGCTATCAACGCTTATGCAGAATATCAACATTGAATAGCCTTGAAACCATTTATTCAGCCAGCCTTACACAGCAAAAAGCCCGCTCATACATTAAAGTATTTAGCGGACTTAACTTAAAAATTATTGAAAATTGAAAATGGAGCTTATGGGAGTCGAACCCATGTCCAAACTGGGTATTAACCCTCCACTCGTTCACAGGTTTAGCCTTTCTGACCCTCAAGGCGGGAATCGTTCATTATCCCGAACGTAGGATGCTCTGATTTAATCTTAGCCACCAAACCAACCAGAGAACGTTTGTTGGAGCATCCGTTGGGGGTTAGGTCTTTAATCCTTAACGGAGTCAAATTAAAGACGCTCGAACCTGAAAGAGGTTTCTTAGGCAGCTACTAGAGCTTCCCGACGAGCAAATTTTACGATATTGTTCGCATTTACTTTTTTTTCGAGTCTTTGATTTCCGAGAGATGACTCGCTCTCGACCTGAATCACAGAGCAGCGTTCGCCAACCTGTCGAAACCGTTAAAGCCCCATGTGCTTCACACTTTTATTATAGTACAGAATTTTGCAATTTGACAAATAAAAAGTATAGCTATTTTATTTTTGGACTAAATTGAAGGTAGAGATGGATATTTTATAGGTATAGCGATCGCCATGACTAGCCCTGTGTTATCTCGATTTTAATGAAATTGATAGTTTCGAGGATTTAATATAGGTAATTCTTATGGAATAAATGCCTACAATAGAGAAATATTTGGTATAATATAATGCGGAAGAGATTATTCTTCAGGATCGCAGTAACTGAAATATAAGATTATAGCTTTGTTGTTTTCATAAATTTACTGACTTAATATGTCTAAATCTAAAAGAAAGAAAAATAATAATCTCAATCATGATCAATTAGAATTAGACTTAATATTTACTTCTTTGGACTCTCAAGACAACAAAGAAAATAACCGAGATCAATCTATAGTAAATTTTAATCTAAACCATCAAGGCTCTTCGGTACTTGTTATGCTAAACTATTAAATAAAATGCCAGTTTAATAAGCATCTAATTCGGAAATTTTCAAAATCTATCGGCTACTACTTGAGCATTTGGCATTAATTCTGTTACTAAAGTTTTATAGCCAGTCCATAAATCTATGCTGACTTCTTCTATATTTTCTAAAATCTCTGTTCCCCATTCCATAAGGGTTTGCTGGATTATTTCTTTTGTTCGTCCA
>CAINGU010000096.1 GCA_903848645.1 uncultured cyanobacterium
ACCAGTACGACAGATATTGCAATTGCGCTTACTTTTGATTTTTTTCGCTGCTTTTGTGAGTCCATCAATTTTTAATGTTAAACGCTCCATGATTTACCATTGCTTGTTTACCCAGGCTACGGCTATGCCGAGACGAGATAAGTCAGGGGTTTCTCCTTAATAAAACACTTCTTTGCGTTGATGGTTATTCCTACTTACTAATTAATTCTATCATGTCACGGCGAATAAATAGAGCCTCCGGCTCCCGCAGGGATACGCCGTTGGCACTTCCTCCACGCATCTATTGCCAAGTGGCTTCCGTGCCTTTCGTTCTATTTGGTGAAATCAAGAATTGTAATTATTAGTCCTAGAAATGCTACGCACACCCGCTACTGCTCCCATCATAGAAGCAAGTAAACCTAACAAAGAACCAAAGACATACCACCACAAAGTTCTCGAAGTTGCAGCGGCAACCTCACGAGTTTGTTCAGCAGTTAAGATAGGTGGATTGGGTGCTATTAAATTACCTTGTTGCTGTAGTTGATTAATAACCTGTGCTGCATTATAAGCAGCCACACCAAAAGCACCCCATACTCCATTTGCTAATAGAAAAGAGCTAAGTGCTAGAGTAGTTGCCCAAAGAATTGCACCGTTGAGTATTGCTGTATCTCTGTGCATTTGTCCACAAGCACGGGTTGTGATCCAAGCACCAATAAATAAGGACAGTAATAAGGCAATTGTTGACCAAATTCCGACATTACTAATAATAGTAGGGGCAATTGTTCTTGGCGCTAAAGAATCAGCTATTCTTCCTGCACCAAGGGCGCTAAACAAGGAACTCAATATTAATTGCGTTGCTAAAGCCACTAATACGCCGGAAATGATTGGACCCCAACGCACGCGGTCCCGATATTCAGTTACTCTACTAGCTACCACTGACTCAGAAGGACTAATATCCTCACCGACCCGATTTACGTATGACATAGATATTTTTCTCCCTTGCTATTTCAGCAAAGTTGCTATTGTATATTTTTCTAGAAAAAATCCTTGGTTTTGAATTCGTTCTTTTTTCAGCTGATGTTTAAAATTAAATCGCTAATTATAATTATCAATATCTATCACTGGAAAGAGTTGTTTACTCTTTCTTTAGTTATAATTTGGTTAAATGAGCAAAGGTGGTAAAATGATAAAATTAAGAAATCATTAACGAATTTTTACGGCTGTACCGGTGGCTGTAATTACTAATAAAACACCAGATTGATCAACATTAATTGTCCCTGTATCAACAGCAATACCAATTACAGCATCTGCTCCTAAGCGTTGCGCTCTTTGTTCTAATTCTTCCATTGCTTTTCGTTGCCCTTCTTCAAATAAACGCTCGTAGCTTCCCGTACGGCCACCAACGATATCCCGGATACTCGCTAAAAAATCCCGGAGAAAATTACTACCATAGACTACCTCTGCTGTCACAATACCTAAATATGACTGAATTACAGCACCTTGAATAACATCAGTAGTAGTTAGAAGCATACCTTTATTTAAGCACTAAACAATTGAAAGTTAATGAATATAGCTGTGGTAAGCTTTATGGCAATTTTTACTTGGTAAATTGTCTGCACAAGAGCTTACTATTAAAAATAACATACAATACTCAGAAGTGAGCAGGAATTTGCAGAAATGGCTTTACTAATCAGGATATTTGCCTGATGATTTGTGAGTGTTGGTTGGCGAAAGCATGAATTCATTGGTATAATCCTGAATGTGTCCGGTAATTTAAGAAATTATTAATATTCTGGTGAATAAATACAGATTACAAAGATAAATATTTTTGTTTTCATGTATGAATCAAAACAATTTAAGAAAATTTAGGAAAATTGACTATGTACAAAAAAACATCATTTATGTTAAGTGTCTTATTATTAGGATGTTTCTTGACTAGCACACCTGTAGTAGCAAAAGCTGATGTATTAGTGGCACAAGTTAATAATCCAGAGTTAAAAAACTTAATAGAAGAGGGAAAAAGACTTGTCGATTCTAGAGATTATAATGGAGCGATCGCTGTTTATCAACAAGCAGCAAAATTAGATCCCAAAAATGCCAAAATTTATGCTGGTATTGGCTACTTGTATACTCAACAAGGGAATTTTTCTCTAGCTTTAGATGCTTATCGTCGAGCTATTGCCATTAATCCTAATAATAGTGATTTTTACTATGCTGTTGGTTATATCAAGAGTAGTACGAAAGATAACAAAGGTGCAAAAGAAGCTTACCGTCGTGCTATCCAGTTAAATCGTAATAATCTCAACGCTTATTTAGGATTAGGAGTTTCTCAAACTAGCTTAGGTGATTATCAATCAGCACTGTGGGCTTATGAAAAAGCCGTTAATTTAGATAAGAATAATCCCCGCACCTATGAGTTAATCGGTTCTATGTTTAAACAACGACGACAAACTCCACAAGCAAACAAAGTTCTCAGGAAAGCGCTGAATTTATATAAGCAGGGAAATGATACAGAGGGAGCAGAGAGAGTACAAACAATGCTGCGAGAAATAGGTGGTTAGACTTGAGTTTTAAAAGAATTTATATCCCCGACTGCTTAAAGAAGTCGGGGATATTTTTGGTGAAAAATCCCCAATTTTACTAAGTCAATACCTACCAAGCTGCTCTACCTTTTTTGTATATTTTACCTGTAAAAGGTTGCACCCCAATCACAGGATAAGCATCATTAGTAGGGGTGAAAATCCGCATAAAGGCTTCAGAGATAAATTGAGCCATATTTGCCACCATTCTGTAAATAGCCATAATCTTATAGCCCCTTTTTTTCAGTCTTTTAATTGGTGATGTCTATACTTTAATCCTGTGATTATGGATTTGCTCATCTTCTCTATATAACTATACTAAACACAATATTTTTTTAGATAACTTTGCAATACTTTATAATCGTGATTTTTCTAACTTTTTTCTTTAATTCTAATTGTAACTAAAAATTCATCATCTGGTATTCTTAGCATAAAATTATAGTTTTTTACTATTAATAAATGTAAAGTAATGGCAAAATCATAGCTTAATACCCTTGTAAATCTAGGCTTTTTGGGAACTTGCCACTATTTTCTCCCCAGGGCTTGACATTATTTATGGTGAATACTACCATAAATAGAGAAGCATTCTTGGTAGGGGGAATCTGAAATGACAACTTTCCCAAATATAGACTATGAAAGGAAAAGCTATCAAAATCCTGAACTAAATCTCAGTTGGGAGGATTACAGCTTGCTAACAGACCTTTATCAGCTAACAATGACAGCTTGTTATGTGGGTGAAGGGATAGAACAAAAACAAGCCAGTTTTGAATTATTTGTCAGACGCTTACCTGATGGTTTTGGCTATTTAATAGCCATGGGTTTAGCGCAAGCTTTAGAATATTTGACTAAATTCCGGTTTAATGAATTGCAAATTGCAGCTTTGCAAGAAACGGGCATTTTTGCCCATGCAAATCAGCGATTTTGGCAACTTTTGCAGGAAGGTTGTTTTACTGGAAATGTGTGGGCAGTTCCCGAAGGAACAGCGGTATTTGCTAATGAACCCATGCTGCGGGTAGAAGCACCTTTATGGCAAGCGCAGATAGTAGAAACATATCTTTTAAATACTCTTAATTACCAAACTTTAATTGCCACTAAAGCCGCAAGATTACGAGATATAGCTGGAGAAAAAGCGACACTTTTAGAATTTGGAACGAGAAGAGCTTTTAGTCCCCAAGCCTCTTTATGGGCAGCACGGGCAGCTTTAGCAGGTGGTTTAGATGCTACTTCCAATGTGTTAGCTGCACTACAACTAGGACAAAAACCAAGTGGGACAATGGCACACGCTTTAGTCATGGCTTTATCAGCTTTAGAGGGGAGCGAAGAAAAAGCTTTTACGGCATTTCATCAATATTTTCCCGGTGCGCCATTATTAATTGATACTTATGACACCGTTGCTGCTGCTCAGAAATTATCAGAAAAGGTCAATTCTGGCAATTTAGAATTATCTGGAGTTAGGTTAGATTCTGGGGATTTAGTCAGTTTATCAAAACAAGTGCGATCACTATTACCTAATATATCAATTTTCGCTAGTGGCGATTTAGATGAATGGGAAATTAGCCGACTTAAAACAGCAGGAGCAGAAATTGATGGTTATGGATTAGGGACAAAATTAGTGACAGGTTCACCTGTAAATGGCGTTTATAAACTTGTGGATATTGAGGGAATTCCCGTGATGAAAGAATCAAGTGGTAAATTTACTTATCCAGGTAAAAAACAAATTTTTCGCTCTTTGGTAAATGGTAAAATACAGAAAGATAGATTGGGCTTAGTAGATGAAAATTATGCAGATGAAAAACCTTTATTACAGTTAGTCATCAAAGCAGGTAAACAATTGCAAGCACCAGAAACTTTAACTATAATTCGCCAACGAACTGCGGCTTCAGTGATGAGTTTGCCAGAAGAAATACGAAGATTAGAAAATCCTATTGCTGTTAAAATTGAAATTTCAGAATCATTGCAGAAATTAACAGAAAAAACCAAAAGAAACAGAATTAACTAAATGGGCGGGGTTTCCCCGCCCCTACGGAGAATATGATGAAAATTGCTTTATTTGGTACAAGTGCTGATCCGCCAACTGCTGGACATTTGATAATTCTCAAATGGTTATCTGAATGTTATGATTGGGTGGCTGTGTGGGCTGCGGATAATCCCCTGAAATCTCAACAAACGCCTTTGCCTCATAGGGCAGCAATGTTAGAACTGTTAATTAAAGATATCAATGTTTCCCGAAAAAATATTGCTTTAGAGCAAGATTTGAGTAGCTGGAAAACTTTGGAAACTGTAGGAAAAGCAAAATTACGTTGGGGTGAAAATGTTGAATATACCTTAGTAATTGGTGCTGACTTAGTGAATCAATTACCTCGGTGGTATCATGTTAAAGATTTATTACAGCAAGTGGAATTATTGGTAGTTCCCAGACCAGGATATGTAATAGATGATTCTAGTTTAGAGAAAATTAAACAAATAGGAGGAAAAATTGCCATTGCTAATTTAATTGGTTTAGATGTTTCCTCTACCGCTTTTCGTGAACAAGGAGATATTAATACTCTTACACCCCCTGTCATTGCCTATATTCATCAACAGCATTTGTACGAATGCCAATACGTAACCAAAAAAAGATTCTAAACCCTATAAATCAACAACCTTTAGCTGACTTTAAAGTTGGTGTTGATAATGTGATTTTTTCTGTAGATACTGCTCAAAATCGGCTGTTAGTGCTATTAGTCATGCGACAGCAAGAACCATTTTTAAATTCTTGGAGTCTTCCTGGTACTTTAGTCCGTCAAGGAGAATCCTTAGAAGATGCAGCTTATCGAATCATGGCTGAGAAAATAAAGGTGAATAATCTTTATTTGGAACAACTTTATACATTTGGTGGTCCCAAACGTGACCCCAGGGAAAAAATTGATAGTTATGGAGTTCGTTATTTATCAGTTAGTTATTTTGCCTTAGTTAGATTTGAAGAAGCAGAATTAATTGCTGATAAAGTTGCTGGTATTGCTTGGTATCCTGTCAAACAATTACCACAATTAGCATTTGACCATAATCAGATTATTACCTATGGACATAGGAGGTTAAGAAATAA
The DNA here is from genome assembly GCA_903848645.1 of uncultured cyanobacterium. Classification (GTDB taxonomy): domain Bacteria; phylum Cyanobacteriota; class Cyanobacteriia; order Cyanobacteriales; family Nostocaceae; genus Dolichospermum. The sequence goes on from CAINGU010000096.1 coordinate 5,644, forward strand.
ATTAGAGTATAGTCCTGTAGCTTTTGAAGTCTTGCCAGAAACCTTTACCTTAAACGATTTGTATCAACTATACACTACAGTTTTAGGCGAAAATTTTGCAGATTATTCTAATTTTCGAGCGCGGTTACTCAAGTTAGGTTTTTTATCTGATACTGGAATTAAAGTATCACGAGGTGCAGGTCGTCCTGCGAGTTTGTATAAGTTTGACAAAGAAGCTTTTGCACCATTTAAAGATAAACCCTTAGTGTTTATTTGAAGAAGGCAAGAGGCAAGAATAATTGAACGCAGATAAATACGGATGATTATTATTCTGTGCAGTTTCACATAAAATTGATTTTAGTGTCTTTTATCTATTCATCATTTCCTTTTTTATGATCATGAAAATTGCTATCGCTCAAATTAATCCTATTATTGGTGACTTATCTGGAAATGCCCAAAAAATTCTGGAAATTTCCCAACAAGCATCATCAGAAAATGTCCGTTTATTATTAACACCTGAATTATCTATTTGTGGTTATCCACCCAGGGATTTATTGCTAAATCCTAGTTTTGTAGACGCAATGGATAGCACATTGCAAAAATTAGCTGAAGATTTACCAGCAAATTTAGCTGTATTAGTGGGAACAGTTGTTAAAAATTCCCAAGCTCATATTACTGGTGGTAAAAACTTATTTAATAGTATTGCTTTATTAGAAGCAGGAAAAATCCCACAATTCTTCCATAAAAGATTATTACCTACCTATGATGTTTTTGATGAAAACCGCTATTTTGAACCTGGATTAAAAGCAAATTATTTCATATTAGATGATCTGAAGATTGGTGTGACAATTTGCGAAGATTTATGGAATGATGAAGAATTTTGGGGTAAACGTAGTTATGCAGTTAATCCTATTGCTGATTTAGCAAATTTAAATGTAGATTTAATTGTTAATTTATCTGCTTCACCCTACACCGTTGGTAAACAACATCTGCGAGAAGCAATGTTAAAACATAGTGTAGCTAATTTTCAACAACCTATTATTTATACAAACCAAGTTGGCGGAAATGATGATTTAATTTTTGATGGACGGAGTTTTGCTTTAAATAAACAAGGGGAAATTGTCTCTCGTGCTAAGGGTTTTGTATCTGATTTTATCACCCTTGAATTTAATACCACTAAACAAGATTTAGAATTAGGTGATATTTCTCCTGTTGACGAATCTGAAGATGAGGAAATTTGGCAAGCTTTAGTTTTGGGAGTAAAAGATTATGTTACTAAATGTCGCTTTTCTAAGGTATTATTGGGTTTAAGTGGAGGCGTTGATTCGGCATTAGTTGCGGCCATTGCCACTGCGGCATTAGGTAAAGAAAATGTTTTGGGTGTGTTAATGCCTTCTCCCTATAGTTCTGAACATTCTATTAGTGATGCTTTAGCATTAGCAGAAAATCTAGATATTGAAACCCAGATTTTACCCATTGGGGAATTAATGCAAACTTTTGATAACTCCTTATATGAGTTATTTGCAGGCACAGAATTTGGTATTGCCGAAGAAAATCTCCAATCCCGAATTCGTGGTAATTTATTAATGGCAATTTCTAATAAATTTGGTTATTTGCTTTTATCTACTGGTAATAAATCAGAAGTTGCCGTTGGTTATTGCACCCTTTATGGTGATATGAATGGCGGTTTATCAGTGATTGCAGATGTTCCCAAAACCCGCGTTTATTCCCTCTGTAAATGGTTAAATTCTCGCCAACAACAAGAAATTATTCCCGAAAATATTCTCACTAAAGCACCTAGCGCAGAACTCAAACCTGGTCAAATTGACCAAGATTCTTTACCACCTTACGAGATTTTAGATGATATTCTCGACCGGTTCATTCATCAACATCAATCAGTAGCAGAAATTGTTACCGCAGGTCATGACCCAGTAATTGTAGATAGAGTGTTACAACTGTTGTCCCGTGCTGAGTTTAAAAGGAGACAAGCAGCCCCCGGAATCAAAATCACCGACCGTGCCTTTGGGACTGGTTGGAGAATGCCTATTGCTAGTAGTTGGTCTGCATTGAAAAATACTTTTTCTCAAAAAAAATAATTCGTACTAACTTCAGAAAACAAGATTCTCGAAGGCTTAGAGAAATCGGGGATCTAAAATACTGAAGAACAGGGAACATTTAAGTTGTTAGAGTATTCCCAATAAGCAATGATTCAAAATGACAGGAGATTTTATTTCTTGGCACACTTTTACTAATATTCTCATTTTGACAGCAGAGGGTTATGAGTTCAAAGTTAAGTAATATTACGCATTAGTCAGAAGGAAAGTTTTTAATATTTATGTAAAATCACTGTAGTCAATCAGCTAGTTATTGGCAATAATTATAACAATGGTTATAAGCAAGGTTACTTGAAAAACCGACTATTAAATTAGGACAGGAGACAAGATACAGCAGATTTCGCTCTAATGAGGTACAAACTTGAATTATGAAACTCTTGTAGTGCGGGCATCTTGCCCGCTATATATGTACCTCATAACACCGGAAAGTGCTGTAGTTCAGAATCAATTTTTCATTAAACATCTGATGAAAAAGAATGTAGAGCCGAGAATCTCTAAGCATGGAACGTCTCTAAAAGGGTTCTGGAAAACGCATATTCAATTTCTGAAGATGTCTAGTAATTAGCAAGAGGTCTAATGGTTTTTGATCTCATAGTTGCAATACAATTTTTCTAAAACTACACCCAATAATTTTTGTGGTGTTAATCAGCTTTTTTATAAACTTCAATATTGTCTCAAAACTTTAAACCAAATTGGGGTTTATTTGTCATAATATTTTACTGATTTAGCATCTTGTTCAGTGAATAGATAAATAATCTAACCTAGTTAGTAATTAGAAATTTCTGCCACCATTGACCAAATTTTATTCCTAGATAAAAAGTAAAAAATATGCAACTAACTCAACTGCTGATTAAATGGATTATTCCACCCAGCTTAGTCATATTAACCAGCTTATCTATCACAACAAATCAAGCTCATGCAGGTAGTTATGAGGACCCCAATCCCTTAACAGATGAAGAACCAACGACTAGATTGCTAACTCTTCCCGCAGTCTTGAGTTGGGACAAATGGGAAAAACCTTATGTATCTGGAGAAGATTTATGCAGACGGAAAAATGGTGACGTAATTTGTTTACCTACAGAAATAGCTAAAAAAGTAGGAGTGCATTTTTATTCACCCAAGAAATCCATGATTTCCCAAACAGCTAAAAGCAAATAAGTTTTTATTTCTTTCTCCAAGTAGGTAAACAGGCAATACTTCCACACCACAAGAGTAATTTACAGTACATCTGAGTGAGGTACAATATTAAATGCCAAAGCCTGTAGGGGCGCAGGGTCTGCGCCCTAAATCATATCGCTTTATACTGACATCTACCCAATTTCTATTTTGGAAATATTGCTAACTCAGTGTTCCGGTCAAAAAAATGCAGTTTATCAGGTACAAATGATAACCAAAGTTGCTCATCTATATTGATGGATCTATCTGGTGGAATTCTTACTTGTAAAGGTTGTCCATCTGGATTTTGTAAATCAGGATCAGAAATTTTTACAGATAGAAAAGTATCATTTCCTAAGTTTTCTACTAAATCTACTTTGACTGGTAAATTTTTAGTAGCAGGTACACTTAAACTTAGATGTTCTGGACGAATACCTAACATTAAAATTTGTCCATCGTATTTTTGTAACGCAGTTCCCCAGATATTTGGGAGGGTAAAGCGAAAGTTAGCATGGGTAATTAATAAAGGTGCGTGAAACTCCACCGGGATGAAATTCATGGGTGGAGAACCGATAAATTCAGCGACAAAACGGTTCGCAGGACGGTTATACAGTTCTAAAGGGGCTGCAACTTGCTGAATTTTACCTTCTGACATAATGGCAATGTGATCGCCCATTGTCATCGCTTCAGTTTGATCATGGGTAACATAAATCGTCGTTATTCCCAATTGACGTTGTAATTTAACAATTTGGGTGCGAGTTTCAGCCCGTAGTTTAGCATCTAAATTTGATAATGGTTCATCCATTAAGAATACTTGAGGATTACGAGCGATCGCTCTTCCTAATGCTACCCGTTGTCTTTGTCCCCCGGAAAGTTGTTTGGGTAAACGATTTAACAAAGCTTCAATTTGTAACAAAGTCGCAACTTTTTGGACTCGTTCATCAACAATTCTTTCTTTGGGAGAAATATACCGCAATCCTTTGGGTAGCTTTTTTGTCAATCCTACCAGTAAATTTTCGCCTAATTGAGTCAATCTTTTTTTCCCAACTTCCTCATCTGGGAACTGACGACGCAAACCAAAAGCGATATTGTCATATACAGTCATGTGGGGATAGAGAGCATAATTTTGGAACACCATAGCGATGTCTCTAGCTTTCGGAGGTAAATCATTAATCAAGCTATCGCCCACAGAAATATTACCACCAGTCATCACCTCCAAGCCAGCGATTAGCCTAAGCAAAGTGCTTTTACCGCAACCAGAAGGTCCCACCAGCACCATAAATTCACCATCAGCAATGGTTAAATTAATCCGTCGCAAGACACTTACCGCATCTGTACCGTCTTGCTGCGTTTTTGTACCTTCCCCAGTGCGGGAAGTAAAACTTTTATAAACATTTTCTAATACAACTTGTGCCACAAGAATTCACTTTAAAACTTATTAATTTATAGAGGCGGAATTTTTCCACCCATACATTACATAGTATATAGCGATCCGAAATAAGATGTGAACGCGCCAGCGTACCATAAGCATAACATCTCCTTTTCTCCATCTCTGCGGTATGGCTAACGCCTCCCGTCAGGGATACGTTTAAAAAGCGAATACTATTTATTTAGTATTATTAATTTTAGTAATTCTTGAATTTGCTGATTAATAGTATGTACATCAAAACGTTGACTAGCACTAATTCTAGCATAATTACCGATATTCGCAATTTTTGTAGATGCTTGCAGACAATTATGAATCACCGCTGCTAATTCTTGAGATTCCCCAGGAGTAACTAAAAAACCATTAACACCATCTTCCACTAATTCCATCGCACCTCCAGCTTGAGCAGCAACCACAGGCTTACCGCAGAGCATAGCTTCAACAATAACCCTCCCAAAAGGTTCAGGTGCAGTGGAAGTATGGGCAACTAAATCACAAACTGCCATTAATTGGGGAATATCCGCGCGAAATCCTAAAAACTTGACTCGATTTTCTAGTCCTAACGCAGTTACTTTTTGGTGTAAATCTTTGACATATTCATATTCACCAAATAAAGCATCACCAACTAACATTGCTATGACATTTTTTTGACATTGGGAAAGAGCATCAATTAAAATATGCTGTCCTTTCCAAGGAGAAAGCCGGCTAAAATGTCCAACAATAAATTTATCTTTTAATCCTAAATTTTCTTTTAGATTGCTAACTTCTAACTCATCAACTTCATAATTTTTGGCAGCAAACCCATTATAAACTACCTGCACTAGATCAGGTTTTCCTCCAGCTTGTAAAAATGCCGTCTTACTAGCTTGAGAATTAGCAATTACCAAAGCGGCACAACGATTGATTAAATTAATAGCAACCCGCAGATTAGTTTTACTAAAATGTTCTTGAGAAAGAATATCATGTAAATGATAAACTAAAGGACGACGAGCAAAAAAACTGGCTATTGCTCCTACAACCAAGGCTTTTTGAGTATTAGCATAGATTAAATCATATTTCTTAGCTCGGTGAACTACTTGATTAATTAAAGGGGTGATTTGTCCCAAACTGCTTAATGCTGGGAATAACCCACTTTGTTTACTAACTTTAATGGCTTGAGTGGCTAAAACCTCCACAGGAATTTGATTTTCTTGAAGTAACTTTCTAAAATCGCCATCTGCAAATAAACCAACCAGGGCATTTTGACCATAAGGTTTAGCAATATCTAGTAAACACAATTCAGCGCCACCAGGTTTACCACTTTGATCTAAGAATAAAATTTTCATACAATCTTTCTGGTTAATATCAATTTAAGCTAAGAGAACTTGGCGAACTTGTTGGGCAATATTTGTCCAATCATAATTTTTAATTGTGTAATTACGACATTCTTGCCTAGAAGGTAAAGGAAGTTTGCCTAACATAATTTGTGCTAATTTATCAGCAATGCTTTCAACAGTAATCGTCTCAGTAATTAAATCTGGAGAAAAGCCCTGTAAAATTTCTGGCATTCCCCCAACAGGGGTACATAAAACAGGAGTGCCGCAGGCTAAAGATTCAAGAATAGCTAATCCAAACCCTTCAAAAGATTGACTCGGCATCACAGTTAAATCAGCCGCTTGATAAGCCACAGGTAAATCATGATCAGGTAAAAAACCTAAAAATTGTACATTATTTTCTAAGCCTAATTCTCTAGCTTGTTGTTGAAGTAAAGCTTGGATATGACCACGACCTGCTATAGCTAACCAAATATCAGGAATTCCCGGTTTAATCATAGCTATAGCTTGTAATAATTTATCAATTCCCATGCGATGAACTAAGCGACGGGAAGTAAATAATATAGGCCGATTAGTTGGCCAACCTAGTTTTATTCTGGCCTCTTGACGTGATAAATTATTTTGAAAATGATCAATATCAACTCCACCGGGAATGATATGAATTTTTTGCCAGGGAATTTGATATTGTTGATGTAAAATCTGACCAAAAGCTTTACTAAGAACTATAAAGCGATCGCATCTATTATAAGTGCTTTGTTCTATTAGTTGTTTTTTAAGCCAAATACTAAATTTTTTATTAACTACTTCTTCCTGACTTTCCGAAGCCCAAGGACCATGAAAGTTACAAGTAACCGGAATTCCCTTGGGTAAAATATCTAAAATTGGAAAACTATATAATGCAAAATGAAGATTAATTGCATCAGGTTTACCTAATCTTGTTTTCTTAAAGTTATCACGAATTGACCATAATCTAGAACTAATTTTACTATCTGGAGTAGCTAAATTAGTGAGCTTAATATGTGTATTGTTTGCATCTAATGGTAAACCAACTCCACATAATTCTACTTGATCTTGATGGGCTGCTAATTTATGAGTTAGTTCATAAATATACCTTTCCAATCCTCCGGGAGTTTTAGGAAACCAACCCGTACCTAAAGTCAAAATAGATGCAGATGCTGAACTAAATTTTCTATTTTTACCTGCCACTTAATTATCTCCTCCAATAGATAAATTGAGATTAGTGATTTTGATTGATGCTTTTATTTATTTTCAGCATGATCTTCTAATACTGGGCTGAAAATTAAAACCAGTTTAAATATTAAAATTATGCTATTTCCACAAGAAAAATATATCAAAAAAATATATTTGTACAATTAATAGTATGTAGGTGTAAAAATATTAACCAAGAGCATATAAGGAATTAAATAATATTTTTAAATAGAGAAAACTTATTTATAAACAATTATTAATAATCCGTCAATATTTCATAGACAAGAGTTTTTTGAACTCAGAAATATTACTAGAGATAAATATTATACTAAAATTTTACAAAGATCAATTGATGCTAATGGCAGAATCTAACCACATTTGTCCATATAAATAGAATTATTTGTCACTAAAAATGTATGAAATACTACCATAATTATTTAATGATAATTAATAATTTTATCTAGACAGTAACAGTATTGATGTATTGAGTATAATTGAGTTATTTTAGAAGTATATTTTATTGATAAAGTTTTGATGAAATAATATGCAGATTAATATTTATTTGTTAGTTTATGAGTAAGAATTTAAAAGCTCGTACCGTAAAGCAGATTATTCCAGGTTCATTAACTCATAAAAAAAATTGCTATGAACAAAAAATTATCTAGGCAAATTAGTAAAATTCGTCACAAATTCCATCAATCTATTAATGGTTTAGTTCGGAGTAAATATTGGGGAAAAAAAATAACTTTCAATATTTTATTAGGTATTACCTGTGGACTAATGGTGACATTCATAGGAATGACAATGGATTTAGCCACCACTAAAACAGCTAAAACATCTCCAATAAATCAAATATCTCAAATAACTAAAACACCTAAAACAGCTAAAAGTTCTGAAATTACATATACAACTTCTTGGTTAGGAAATACCATTGGCAATGGTAAATTGCGAGTACAAAACAATATAGAAGGAATGTATGTCAAAGATGACGGGACAATTTATACAAATAGTGGTTGGGATGAAGCTGGTAGTGAAGCAGGAGTTTATAAAGATGGTAAACCAATTTTTATTCTCGAAGATACACATGGTTGGAATCGTTTAGGAGGTAAAGCTGTAACAGTAAATAGCAAATATATTTATCTGGCTATGTCGCAAGGAGGAATGGATCAAAGTAAAGAAGATTATCCTCCAAAAGATCAAATTTGGTACTGTGTTAGACGTTATGACTTAAAAGGAAAACCTGCACCTTTTGGCAAAGGAAATGGCTGGGATAAAAGTATGTTAATTACCAGCAAAAACAAAGAAGTAACTGGACTAGCAACAGTAGATAACAAATTATTTGTCAGTAATGCTGGTGAAAATATTGTTAAGGTTTATAATACCGAAACAATGGAAAAATTAAATAGTTTTACCGTTACCAATCCAGGACATATTACCGTTGATAAAAAAGGCAACTTATGGATTATTCAAAATCAACAAGGTAGCACCCCTGGGAAGATTGTCAATTATTCTCAAACAGGTAAGAAATTACCCCACCAAATCATAGATATTGATCAACCATCAGCATTAGCTATTGATAATCGAGGGAGACTGTTAGTAGGCGAAAATGGCATTAGTCAACAAGTGATAATTTATAATATTAATAATCAGCCAGTTCGCGTAGATAGTTTTGGTGATAAAAATGGTATTTTCAGTAGTATACCAGGAGAAGTAAAAACATCAAAACTTTATGGAATTACAGGAGTTGGTACAGATGCTACAGGTAATTTTTATATAAATAATAGTGGCTTCAATAAATCAGGCACAGATTTAAGAAAATTTTCCCTATCAAGACAAATCCAATGGCAATTATTAGGATTAATATTTGTAGATAATGCCGATACTGATCCACAAACAGATGGTGTAAATATATTCACCAAACAAGAACAATATGTGATGGATTATAGTAAGCCGACTGGTAAACAGTGGACTTATAAAGCCTACACAATCAATCCTTTTAAATATGCTGAAGATCCCCGTCTACATACATCCCCAGATGGTACTTTTGTGCGGCGGATTCAAGGGAAACCTTTTTTATTTTTGACAGATATGTACGGTGCTTTTTTGCAAGTTTATCGTTTTCAACCAAATACAGACGGTAAAATTGCGATTCCTGCCGCGATGTTTGTTGGTACTAATCAAACTGGTAAATCTATTAGTGGAAATTGGCCACCCTATCAACCGACAAAAGGAGAGTGGATTTGGCGTGATATTAATGGCAATGGTGCATTTGAAAAAAATGAATATGATAGTAGTCAAGATTATCCCTATATGGGGGGTTGGTGGGTAGATAGTAAAGGTGATGTTTGGAAAACTTTGCGAACTGAAGATGGTATTCGTCGTTATCCTTTCCAGGGAATAGATGCTAAAGGAAACCCCATTTATACCTATCATTCAATGCAAAAAATTAAGACTCCTAGCATCTTTAAAGACTTGCGAAGAATTGAGTATTTTCCTGAAACAGATACTATGTATTTGTCAGGCTTTACCATGGAACATCCTGCATTTGCTGATGATGCTAAAGTAGTAGGATCAGAAATTGCCCGCTTTGATAATTGGAGTAAAGGAAATCGCACTCCTAAATGGCGCACTGTCATTCCCTACGACACTACAGGTAAGGGAAAAGTCGCCACCGCAGCCATGAGTATAGCTGGTGATTATGTATTTGTAGTCACTGTAAAAACCGCAGAGATATATATTTATAAAGCTACAACAGGAAAATTCGTAAACAAGATGACTCCAGGAGTAGAAGTTGGTAAAGAAAGTGGCTGGGTTGATATTCCCTATGGTATCCGTGCTTTTCGTCGTGCTAATGGTAAATATCTCGTATTTGTAGAAGAAAATTGGAAAGGAAAGGTGCTTGTTTATCAGTTTTAAATAATTTGTGAACCGAAAATCCCCAACTTATTCAATAAATTGGGGATTTAAGTTTTGAGAAAATACAATATGATCAAAATCATGAAACCTAGAGAATTAGCTAATCTCAATTAACTCCTTTTGGCTAATGTGCATAGCAATTCCTTTCTCATAATAAGCAGCTTCATTGATAAAAATAGGATAAACAATAGAATTTCCTTGATACAAAATTTCTTCCCCTGCAAAAGTTAGAAAAATCGGATCACCAGGATGCAATGGTTCATAATCCCTAAACTGAAGCTGAGGGTGAATCATAGCTTGAATTTCCCCATTTTCATTTCTAGGATAATCAACAATACCAATGGATTTATAAACTGTCAATGTGTGATTTTTTGGCAAATTTTTACCTTGATTATACTCTTCAAAATAATCTAAAACTGCATAAATAAGCTGCTCTGTTTGCTGAAATAATTCAGCATTTAAAATTCCCTGGGGTACAGCCCCAATTTCAATCGCAAAACCCAAATCACATAAGGAACGAAGAAAACCACTGCCTTTTGGTTGTTCATGAATATAGACTTTTACTAAAGGATTAATTGCACTCAAATCAGCAGCTAATTTAAGTAATAAAGGCTGCCGATTTCCCAAAATAATAGATAAACCCATATTAGCAGTAGTAGTATGTAAATCAATAATTGCATCTACAAATTCTTGGTCTTTTGGTTGTAATATTTTTTGAATTTCTTGCGCTCGAAATTCTTCGTAATTTGCGGGTTGTTGCTCTGTAAATGTGGACTCATTAAAACAGCGATTTAAGTCTGTATCAATATATCTTGTCCTTGCAGCAATAGCTTGAGGATTACCAAGTAATGGTAAAGTTTCAAAACTTGCTCTATGAATTAAATGGGGATATTGCTGAAACTTTTTGACTAGGTAAATTCCCGTCAATTCATTACCGTGATTTCCTCCCACAATTGCCACCCGGTGAATTTGATTCATAAATACCTCATTTATTAACAACTTTGCCATTAAAGTGAAAACATTCTATCAGCTTATGGCACTTCGATTAAATTGGGTGTGGCTATTTTAAGAAAAGACAGACAAATTAAAAGGGCGACTAAGTTAGCAGTAATTGTTACATGAGCATCACTAGCCCCTGCCATTGCGTAAATTTGTCCTTGGATATATTCATGTTTAATAGGGCTGGATTTTTCAGCTTCTAAATATTATTCTGGGAAAAGATAGGAGTGAGATTTATTAAGAGTCATATCAGAAAATTATTATATTGATTACTTAGATAATATCATATATTATGTTACAATATTAGTTATTGTTGAGGTTAAAAATATGACTCACATAACATCAAAAAAAGTGGTAAGAAGAGGAAGGATCTTTCCTGAATTGACTATATCACCAGAAGAATTAGCTAAACGAGAAGCGGAAGATGAAATATTTTATCAGCGTTGTCGAGCAATTTTTGATCGTGTCCGTTCTGAATATATTGAAAGTCATTATGGTTGGTATATTGCCATAGAACCAAATAGTGGTGAATACTTTCTTGATCAAGATAATATTCAAGCTCATAAAAAAGTCCTTGAGAAATACCCAAAGGCTAAGAATTATGTGTTTTGCTTAAATGAAACAGGAACGACTGGGAGAATTTAATGGCAACTTTTAGCAATGCGTTCTCAGATGAGCTAATTACAGCCACTGAGTTGAATCGTCAACCTGGACGAATTCTAGACAAAGCTTATGAACATCCAATCACCATGACTCGCAATGACCAATCTTTTGCGCTATTGCGTCGTGAGGATGTGGCTTATTTAGTGAAGGGGTTAACACAAAGTAAGGCTGTTTTTGAGGTGTTATCGGTTGCGTTTCGGTTATTATTAGGACAAAAAATAGGTTATGAGCATCCTTATGGATGGTTGAGCGTATTTGATGCTGATGAATTGCAAGAGTTTATTAAAGAAGTGAGTGAGGCTTTTCGTTTAACTGATACTTCTAATGAGGCTTGGGATTTGATTGATGCTATTATTTATGAATGGAAAGAAAGTGCAATAGCTATTAGCAGTCCTGAGTTAGCAGCAGCTTTTAATGATGATAAGGTGAAATCATGAATATCCAAATTAAACCAGAATTAGAGCAAATTATCGAAGCGCAAATTGCTACGGGTAGATATACAAATCCTGAAGATGTGATTAGTAAGGCTTTAAAGTTGCTTTTGGAGTGGGATAAAGGTTATCAGAATTGGGTAGAAGAAACACGGGAAAAGGTTGATGTTGCTATTGAACAATTGGATAGAGGGGAAGGTATTGATGGAGATATTGTGATTTCACAATTGCGGGATAAGTTGCGTCAAGCGAGAGAAATACAAGGATGAAAATACATATTATCTCTCCAGAAGCTAGTAGAGATTTATCAGAAATTATTGATTATTTTACCAATAGAAATATTGATGCTGGAGAGCGTTTTGTTGATGAATTTGAAAAGAAGTGTAAATATTTAGCTAATTTCCCCAATATGGGGCGTAGCTATGAATATATTAGGGTTGATTTGCGGGGTGTTCCTTTAGATGGTTACGTTATTCTTTATCGAGTTATTAATGGTGGGATTGAAATTGTGCGTGTAGTTAGTGGTTATCGAAATCTGGAATCTTTGTTTACAGAATCAATGGATGATTAGCCCTGGCGATTAGAAATCGCGGCTATACAAACGAAGTCCACCTGCGTGGACTAAAAACAAGATTTTTGAACCCGCGTAGGCTATGTCGTAGTCGTTGACACATACTAGCAACTTTGTTATAATCTTGATGGTTTTATACATGGTTTTTATTTATGCAAGTAAAACATAGTTTAAAAAATCCTGACACAGAAATAACGTATTCTTTAACAGAGAAATTAGGTAAAGGTTGTTTTGGAGAAGTATGGGGAGGAATAAATAGCAACCAAATTCCAGTTGCTATTAAGATTTGTCATTTTACTGATGATAAAAGTCTGCAAGCCTGGGTTAATGAAATTTCAAATCAAATAGGTTGTGATCATCAAAACATAGTTAAAATTTATGATTTTTTTATTGATACCGATCCTTATACTAGTAATACTAGGTTAGTAATAGTTATGGAAAAAGCTTTAATGAGTTTAGATAAATATTTGAAACTTTATAAGACTTTTAATCCAAGTCATGTTTGTTGGATAGGTTATGAATTATGCAAAGCTTTAGTCGAAATTCATAAGTCTACAGTCATACATAGAGATTTAACTTTAAGAAATATTTTATTATTTCCTGGCTATCATATAAAAATTGCTGATTTCGGAATATCTAAAAAGAAGTCTAATTTATATTTTCCTATTGTGTCCAATACTGGTTTTTTTAATGCTATTCCTCCAGAAATTTTACAACATGGCTACTCCGATTTTCAATCAGATATCTACCAACTAGGTTTAATTCTACTTACATTATTAACAGGACGAGAACCTATTCCTCAAAATTTAGACCGTCAAACGATTTATGATTTGATAAATGAGGGGCAACCAAGAAAAATAGCTGAATCATTAATTGAAGAATTTGGAAATTTAGCATATATAATTTCTTGTATGTTACGTAGAAGAGTAGAATGGCGTTATCAAAGTGCATTAGAATTACAAGTAGATTTAGATAACGAATTACAGACAATACAAATGAACGAAATAATTAATAACTTTAATCAAAAATTTTACCAGTAATACATAGGGGTGCAAAAATATTATCAAAACCTCATTTATCCATAACACAGGGGATAAGCCCAAAAGCCTATCCCTGAAAAATCAACTAATTATAAAACATGAATTACTAAATAGTGATTTCTTTGATTATCAAATATTAATTGTAGTTCTGTTCCTTTGGCTAAATTACTTTCTATTTGTTTTCCTCATACTGTCTGCACTAATTTAGGATAATTTATTCTTGCCATGACTATTATCTTTTATGTTTAGATAAAATACTTAAAAATTCGTTTACTACAAAACTTGGTTGTTGATAACATTTTTCAGAAGGGTAATGTTCAATACAAAGGATTCCTGATTTTTTAAACCAAGCATCTTTTTCTTTATCCATTTCATATCTACCTTGATGGCGAGAAACTTCTAAAATTCCAAATGTTCCATCAATACATATTAGAAAATCAACTTCCCTGTGGTCTTTATAGCATTGACCAGTTTCGTTTCTTACAGCTAATGGTAAAGGGAAAAATAGTACACCTCTACGCTCTAGTTCTTGTGCAATCCTAATTTCTGATTGAGATGCAAATTTCATCTCATTGTAATTTAACATTTCTTTGCCTTCTCTAGCAAAAACTTTTTCACTAACAACTCCTTGATTCAAATCTTTTGATTTAGTAATTAAAAACTTAATCGTTTTTTGCCAATGTTCCTCTATATCTAATAGCTTAACTCTGTAGTTAATCGGAAAATAATTCCTAAAACGTTCTACGCTTTCCCATCCAGGAATATATCCAGTAGCAACAGCTAAAAAATGTTCTTTAAGAATTTGCTGCATTGGTTCGTCATTGATAATGGTTGAGTAATGGCTAAAAGGAAGTGTAACTAAAATACTTAAAATATATTCTTCATTTTCGGACAGATCCCATTCAAAATCAAAAGATAATTCAGCATCTACAATAATTGCTGCATAATCATTACAACAACTGTGAATTAAAGCATCTATCCAAGTGCGATGTAACTTTGCAGCTAATTCTATATATGAAATATCAGTTGACATTGATTATTCTCCAGGAGGATAAATTTTTACTTTTTATATCTTAACTTTAATGCTACTTAAATGGAAGTTGCAAGAATGTAAAATTTCTTCCTTCGTTTCCTTCGTGTCTTCGTGGTTCGTTAAATAAAAAAGGGATAAGCAAAACGCCTATCCCCAAAAAATCAACTAATTAATAACTTACGTTCCAGACTGCCAAGAATTGGTATAGTCAATTTGATCTGCTGTCAAACTATCAATGAAAATGCCCATAGCTTGCAACTTCAAGCGAGCAATTTCTTCATCTACTTCTCTAGGAATAGAGTGCAAACCAGCAGCTAAACTACCCTTATTCTTCACCAGGTATTCAACAGCCAAAGCTTGGTTAGCAAAACTCATATCCATAACTGCGCTGGGGTGTCCTTCAGCCGCAGCCAAATTAATCAAACGTCCTTGTCCGAGAACGACAACGGATTTACCATTTGTCAATTTATACTCTTCAGTGAAAGGACGGACATCCTTGATTTCCTTAGCATTAGCGGCTAAGTATTTCAAATCAAGTTCCAAATCAAAGTGACCAGAGTTACAAACAATAGCACCGTCTTTCATGACATCGAAGTGTTCACCGCGAACGACGTGCTTGTTACCTGTGACAGTAATGAAGATATCACCGTAAGGTGCTGCTTCTGCCATTGGTAGCACGCGGAAACCATCCATAACGGCTTCAATTGCCTTGATGTGGTCAATTTCGGTGACGATGACGTTTGCACCCATCCCACGGGCGCGGAGGGCTGTTCCCTTACCACACCAGCCATAACCGACAACCACAACAGTTTTACCAGCTAACAAAATATTTGTAGCGCGGATAATCCCATCTAAGGTAGATTGACCTGTACCATAGCGGTTATCAAAGAAGTGCTTGGTGTCTGCGTCGTTGACGTTCATCGCGGGGAAAGTGAGAACGCCTTCTTTAAACATGGCGCGTAACCGCACGATACCAGTGGTGGTTTCTTCGGTGCTACCAATCAAATCAGCGATTTGGTTTTGACGATGTTGAACCAATTCTGCTACCACGTCGCTACCGTCATCAACAATGATGTTGGGGCGATGATCTAAGGCGATTTGGACGTGGCGGCTATAGGTAGCGGCATCTTCGCCTTTTTGAGCAAATACGGAAATTTCATGATCAGCTACAAGACTGGCTGCTACGTCATCTTGAGTTGATAAGGGGTTACTGGCAATTAAAACTGCATCAGCACCACCGGCTTTCAGAGCGATCGCTAAATGTGCAGTTTCTGTGGTGACGTGGGCGCAAGCTGAAATACGCAATCCAGCAAAGGGCTTTTCTTTCTCAAAGCGATCGCGGATTTGCTTCAATACGGGCATTTCTCGTCCAGCCCATTCAATGCGTTGTCTTCCCAAGGGAGCTAGGCCGAGGTCTTTAACCTCGTGCTTTAATCTGGGAGTAGTTGCGGTCATGAAAATTATCCTCTAAAAAATGAAACAGGTACTCAGACCTTCACGTACTGTAACAATATTTTTTAACAACTAGCCATATTTTCTCGTAAATACCTGTCTGCATAGTTCATAGTTACTTCAACTAGCTTCACCTTTGATATAAGCAATATCAATACCCTATATGGCTTTTGGCTTTTTCATCATTCTCTGGTAAGAATATAGCAACGACTTAGGACATAGGCGAAAGGATATTAATTATTCCCCTATTCCCATTGGTGTCAACTTCAGGTAAAACCGACAACCCAACTGGGAATTAATTCCCAGTCTGATAGCAAAAGTCATCTTAAGATGACTAAGTAAGGAAACCAAAAATTATTTAGTAAACTAAAGTTTACTTTAGCTATTAGCCCGGAACTTAAGTTCCGGGCGGGTGTGGAAGCCTTCAATCAGAGACTTAGGACATAGGCGAAAGGATATTAATTATTCCCCTATTCCCATTGGTGTCAACTTCAGGTAAAACCGACAACCCAACTGGGAATTAATTCCCAGTCTGATAGCAAAAGTC
>CAINGU010000097.1 GCA_903848645.1 uncultured cyanobacterium
ATATAGCGTTTCCCAGTCTAATGAAGTACACTGATTAAAATAAAGCTGTGCATCTACTTAATGGTAAAAATGAAAGCATATTCTCTCGACTTTCGCCAAAAAATATTTGATACATACTTGGAAAGTGGAATATCACAACGTCAATTAGCAAAAAGATTTTGTGTAAGTTTAAGTTTTGTGGAGAAATTACTAAAGCAATATAGAGAAACACAAAGTATTGCTCCTAAACTGAGGATAAAACAAACTCCTACAAAGCTAAATTCTGAACAACTTAATATTCTCCAAGAAATAGTTGAAGCCAAGAATGATGCCACCTTGGAAGAAATTCGCTTAATTATTCAAGAAAGAACAGGAATAACAATTGGTATATCTACAGTAGACCGGATGTTACAGAAGATGGAAATTAGCCTAAAAAAAAACATTGCACGCTTCGGAGAAAGAAACTGAAAGAGTTCAATCGTTAAGAGTAGAATTCTGGCTTCAACTTCAGGGTATACCTGCTGAAAACCTTATATTTCTTGATGAATCGGGAGCTAATCTATCTTTAATAAGACACTCGGCTCGTGCTAAAAAAGGTAAAAGAGCGCATGGTTCACGACCTCAAAAACGTTGTAAAAATGTCTCTATAATTGGTGCGATTGCTCTAAAAGGTGTGATTAGTCAATACAGTATTTTAGGTGCAACTGATGGACTGACATTTGAGGCTTATATTTCTCAAAAATTAGTTCCAAATCTGTGGAAAGGTGCTTATGTAATCATGGATAATTGTTCAATTCATCAAGGTGAAGAGATTGAAAAATTAATTGAATCTGCTGGAGCTAAATTGATTTATTTGCCCCCGTATTCTCCTGATTTTTCTCCGATAGAGAATTGTTGGTCAAAAATTAAAAATCTACTACGTTCTCTCGGTGCTAGAAGTTATCCAGACTTAGCAAAAGCAATTGAAACTGCTTTTAGTCAAATCTCATTAAATGATATTTATAATTGGTTTACCCATTGTTGTTACTGTACCTCACTAGACTGAGAAAGGCTATATCCTCATTTTCTAACCCTTCAACAATTACCTGCACAGCTTCCGGTTTGACTTGGGAACTGTGGATTAATTTCCTTATCGCTGGTTTTAGTGATGCTTCTGAGTTCATTAATTATTCTGCTTTCAGGTTTTTACACATTAGTTGTTATAAATGGCAAATTTTATCACTTAAAATTAAGTTATTTATGATGGGTTTTTAATTTCATTAATTATGTCTTCTTTAAACTTATAGTATGTATTTGTAGTACCTGAATCATCATCATTAATGATTCCAGGAGTATCTGATAAATTTTCTCTTTTTTGATATAGATCTATTAATGTAACCCATCTTTCTTTGGTCGGGTTTTTGATTTCATCTGCATCTAAATCTAAATTTATAATACTTAAATCCCTCTGCGTAACAGTTTTATAAAGAACTTTAAGTAATGCAAATTGAATTTCATTTTTTTCTGGTTTTCTACCATTTATGGTAGTTTTGCTTATTTCATTTACAATTTGTTTAATTGATCTTTTCGTTGTATCAAAATTGTTAACAGCATTAAGTTTATTTTCATCATTTATGCTAGGAGAAGTAGTAGTCTTACTCTTTGTAGGAGTAACACGGGTTTCTTTTGATCCTCTAGAAGAACTATGAACTGATGGAATTCCTTCTTTTTTTCCAGTTAAGTTATTTTTTAAATCAGAAACCAAGAAACCCAGTAAAAATAAGATAATCGAGATAGGAACAACAAATTGAATTGGCACAATATACTCCTGGGTGATAAAATCAAGAACAATGTCAACTAAAGTTACCTCTCGCTGGAGAGGTAAACCAAAAACAATAGATGAACGACGACGACCTTGTTGATTAGCTACTTCATGAAATAAATCTTTTTTAACTACTCTATCACTGACTTGATAAAAATATGCAGCTAAATCATATTGTCTGAACTTTTCAAATAATTCAGCAAAAGGTTCATATTCTTCCCCTTTATAGTATCCTTGTTGAATACCTCCCCAATTATTCATTAAACCTGCCCAAACTTGCTTTTGGCATTTAAAAGACCCTTCAACTAAACCCCTTTTGTTACTTTGTCCAGCAAAGTAATTACAAATTAATTGTAAATCATATTTAACATCAGTGATAAACTCTTTCTGAACATAAGCCCACACACTACCACTACCATTTGTCGCTAATAACCAACAAAGACTATCTACCGATATTTTCTTATTTAATAAATTTAATAATAGATATCTAATTCCTTCTGCAATTTGTTCTTTAGGAAATAAAGCCCGAATAGCTTTTTGAAAATCTAAAGACACAGTTTGATTTTCATCAGGTTTTTTACCAGCTTGAATATTCAACCATTCCAAAAACTCCGGTAAAGTCTCTGGAATTACCATTGCTCTCAGCGTTATCAACCGCACCATTTGGGGGCTATAAATCTTTTGCTTAATGGCTTTATCCGCACCTTGAGCATTAAATAAACTCTCCCAATAATCAGATTCAATTTCCTCATTTTCTAACCCTTTAACAATTTCCTGTACTGCTTCCGGTTTGATAGTAGAACTATTCATTAAACTCCGAATAGCAGATTTTAACGCCGCTTCATCAACATTTATTGCTGAAACAACCTGAGCAGCACTAGCAATGGCTCGTTTTAATCCATCATAAGCTCTTGGTGATGCTGGTTGAATTACTTGAAAACGCTCCGGTTTTTCCAATGCTTCTACATTAAAAGCCCATGCAACAGGTAAAACTTTTTTAGACTTGTTAAATTTTATAATTGCTAAGGCGTTAAGAGTATATAAATCACGTTGATTTTCTGCTGGTAACACTATTGCTTGATCTTGTTCAAACGGTAAAGATTCATCCTCTTTTGTCCTGTGAGGTTGACCTGATTCTCCCATAAATAAATGAGGACTACCTTTAAAATTTAATGGGTTAAATGTTGGTTTTTGGTTTTGTTCCCACCAAGTTAATATAAACCGTAAGTTATTAATTCCCTTACACAAAAAATAACGATAAAAAGCCGCACTGCGTCCCACTTCATCCTGTCCTCGTGTGACAACAGCCATTACAGACCAAATATCATCACCACTTCCTACTACCCGTCCAATAATTGCTAGTTTTTCTGTAGATGATCCTTCAGTTAAAGCAAATTCTTGATTAGCAATAGACCTTTCCACAACTGTAGGAATAGGGTTAATAGTAGCGTTCATATATTGTCCTGTAAAACCCAAGGACACCCAACCATTAGCCCTTTCTTGAAAGTGAATACCTGTACTAAATTCGTGAATTTTAATTTCAATATCTGGTGAACTCATGTTTTTAACCTTTATCTAAGAGGATGTTTAGAAAATCATAAAGTTGATTGAAAGACCTCTCTCCAAACCTCTCTCCTGCAAGGAGAGAGGCTTTGAAATTCCCTTCCAGTTCCCTCTCCTCGTAGGAGAGGGTTAGGGAGAGGTAGAAAATGGGGATCTCCTTTCATACATGATCTAATTCCTGATGACGTGAACCTGTACAAAGCCAATAAATGGGAGCAACTAAACCAAAAGGCCGCCAAAGTTTGGGATTTTTAATTACTGCTGTTACTCCCCCTCTACTTTTAGTGAGTAAGTTAACATTTGGTTCTGGATATTTACTACCCAACATCCCAAAAGCCGAAGCTGTAAAAAATTCTATATCACCTCCTCCCATTTGTTGCCATGATTGTAATTTTCTGCAAACCTGGGGAAACCTTGCTGATGCTAAAAACGCTGGTTTATCTCGATTTACCCACAAATCAGATTGTTCACATTTATTCAAGACTAAGGCAATTCGGCGCTTACTTCCACCCATATCATTCCGGTCAAGTGCTAACAGCAATTTATCTAAACCATTGGCATATTCTAAATCTTTTCGCCGACTACTACCATCAACCAAAAACATAATACCATTACACTGTAAACAATCTTCTAAATAATCATCTAACTGGGGATTTTTACCTTGATGTAATAAATCATCGAAAAATTCACCAGAATAATCTTTAGAACTGATATTTAAATTTAGTAATTTAGAACCTAATTTTTTTTCTTTCAGAGTAATTTGTAAAGTGCAATCATCCACTCCTGATACAGTTAAAGCTAATGGAGTTTTTTCTAGTTCTAAGCCCTGTTCTAAGATATTTTGAGCTTTACTAAGTAAGTCTTCTCCACCTTCATTCACTGCGGTTACAGCCTGAACTGGACTATCAGGATCAGCATTTGGCCATCGTGCTAAGGAAGCCATATATGTAGTTTTTCCAGAAGAGCGATCGCCTATAACTCGCAACACCGCACTGCTTTGTAATGGGGTCTGATTTTTATTCTTAAATAAATTAAACATTTTCTTTCATACTCTTACCTGTACTTAACCAATAGAGAGGTGAAATCATCCCATAAGGCGACCAGTTATCAGTTTCTCTTAACACAGAATATCTGCCTTCTTTTCCTAATTCTTCTTTGCGATTGGGTCGCGGATCTTTATTTCCTAAAACCCCAAAAGTAGATATAGCATAAAACTGTAAGTTTTTACTAGGAATATTGTCTTTTAAAAATGACAGTGTTTCCGGGAAATGAATTGCAAATAAATCATTTTCTGGATCTAACCGACCAGGCCACAGTTCCCCCCGTTCACATTTACTCATGGCTACAGCTAAACGTAAATCATGCAATCTTTCCTGTTTATCCATTAAATCTATAAACCTTTTAAAGACTCGTTTATAAAATTTATCTGTTCCTTGTCTCCACTCTGTTAATAAAATTAAACACCCTTGAGTATCTTTACTTAAACACTCATTCATAAATTCTTCATGTAATGGATCAGCAGACACTGATTCCAACTCTTTAAAAACTTCTCCTGGGTAGTCTCGCACAGCTAAATTTATTTTCTCTAGTTTTCGCCATTTTTTCTGAATTTCAATAATAAATGAATATACTTTTAAATCATCAATTGTTTTGACATGAAGACGAGTAGGTTCTAAAGATGCACCCTCTAAAATAATATTTTCCGCCTTGTCCGCTAATTCTCTAGTTTCTTCATTCAATGCTTGAACTTTAAAATTTTTATTTTTCTGCTTTGTTTTTAATGGTTGATAAGCCAAAGCCGCTAAATAAGTAGTTTTGCCAGAAGCCTGTGGTCCGATTACATAAATGTTGCCCATGTTACACCTTTTTAATTATTTAAAGAACAGAGAATGATGAATATAGTCCCGGCGAATGGAATTCGCGGCTACACAAACAAAGTCCACCTTCGTGGACTAATAAATGATAAATTTCCAACCCGCGAAGGCGGGTTTCGCCTGTGTAGACGCGATTTCTAATCGCCGAAAATGGTTTCAATCTGTGAAAAAATTTGTTTAACATAATTTCTACCTATTTAGCTAAAAAACTACCCAGATAAATCCAAGGTAACTCTAATAAACTCCGATGATGAATAGATGTAATAAAACACCGCACTGAACCACTAGACAGCCCTTTGTTAAGTTGTTCTAACTGTGAATAAATTGGTCGAAAGTATTTTTGTAAAACATAAGTATGTCGTTGTTGCCAATTCATAGAACTACCATAAGGTTTATAGGATAGTTTCCCAGCTTCTTGCGACAAATCACAAAATAAATCAGCTTTATTGATACAAATAGCCAAATGTCTGAGTTTGGAACATTGATAATGGAAAAATTCTACCCACCGATCAAAGCGATTACACCATTGTTTTTGTGTAACAAACTGCTCAACATCCACACCAGGTTGGAAACTCATCCCCCGATGGGGTGGGAGGATTAATAACACACCCTCACTGCTGCGGATAGCCTCTAAAAATTGAGTCCATTGATCAGAATAATCCCTTTGATAACTTTTCAGCCACACATCGCCCGCTGTATCAATCCAATCCACCACCACCTGCTTATTACCAGAGGGTAGCCGCGCCTGAATCTCCAAATACCGTTGATAGGGCATTTGTAAAGGTGTTGGTTTTGCCTGTGAGTTCTCATCCAGTAATTGCACTCTCAGATTGTCGTAATCGAGATTGGCAACTTTGACATATTCACTCTTAGGGTTGGCTAACTCTAGTGCCAAGTGAGTCTTGCCTGTTGCGCGATCGCCTATATATACTACTCCCATGTTGATTATTTTTATTACATTACGTATATCTAAACGTCATCATACAATAATTGTTTTGACGCAAATAATCATTTTTATGTAACTTATATCTTGCATAGATTCCACATTCTGCACCCTAAACTGTCACACAACGAAAATTGGTCGTTTGGAGATTTGAGATTAGCGAACTGCTTGCAGCAGTGTTTCGCTATTACCCGATCTAGGAATAGCTAACATAGATTCAGATAATAGTAGAGCCGGGAAGTTCTGTAACTGGTGGTTCTCCCCAAGTTTCAATTTGGTTGAATGTATGTTTACTTAATGGATAAAACCTGATACTATCTTCAGAAGATTTTACTTGTTTGCGGAGTCTTTTTTGTAATTCACTGTATTTAGTTTGATTAAGAATACATTCAAAGACTGAATATTGAACTCGTTGACCATATCCTTCTAATAAATCAGAGACTTTTTTACGTCTTTTATCACAAGTAATGTCATATACTATTACATACAATAACATTACCGGATTTGATAAGGTTTATATAGTTTACTTGGCTGGTAAACAAAATCTTTGAAAGCCTTAATTTGCTGTGTCATTAAATCCAAATGTGGTTGTTTCTCTCCCTCAGAATTTTGTACTTCTTCTTCTAATCGTTGCAAGAAATACTTAATATATTTAGGTCTTCCTGAATTATTTAAGTAGCAACCCCCATCGTAATATTCAAAATCATTTTCAATAATTTAGTTGGAATTTGGTGTTAATTCTACTTTTTTAAATTAAACCACACAGGAAATTTATACAAGTGATTTCATGCGAATGACGAATTTACTTATTTGTGATGATTTGTTGGCGGCGGGGTCAGGTCACTGGCGGAAATGCTGATGTTTACGTTAACCCCGGATATGTCCTTCTGTGTAAGGGTTCAGGGTTTTTGTTGCCTGGTTATTTTCGGAAAGTAGCCGCCAATTGATACCCCGTCGCAAATGGTATCTAGACATTAGGCACTGTATGGGTTTAGAATGATGGTATCGCTTCTTTTATAGAAAGTGGAATTAATGGAAACCTTAAAGTTACCTTCTTTGATCTTGGTATACTTTATATCGCTTCTTTTATAGAAAGTGGAATTAATGGAAACAGTTTGCCAATGTTGCCACGAAATTGGTCTTGGGTAACGCTTCTTTTATAGGAAGTGGAATTAATGGAAACCGCCTGTCCTGTGGTCGGAAGTAACCCTTCGTCTCTATTCTCGCTTCTTTTATAGGAAGTGGAATTAATGGAAACAGTTAGACTAGTCATTTATTCTCCTGTTTTAACTATTCGCTTCTTTTATAGGAAGTGGAATTAATGGAAACTTAGCGACCTTTCCATACAGTTCAGGAAGTTTTACAGGGTTATCGCTTTTTTTATAGGAAGTGGAATTAATGGAAACTCTCTCCCAT
>CAINGU010000098.1 GCA_903848645.1 uncultured cyanobacterium
AATAGAAGCATTCGATGTACTGATGGTATTGCCCGAACCATTTACTGTAAGCGTGTCTCCTTTTGCGCCATTGATGGTGTTTCCATCACCGATGATCGTTTCTGTAAGATTAGCTCCTATATTGAATGTATTTCCAGAAGCGGTAATTTTATCGTTATTGGTTAAGTTAATCGTATTGCCGGTACCAATAATCGTATCTGTTGCCCCAGCAGCAACCTTAAAGATATCTCCAGACGCAGTTATTATATCATTATTTGCTATGTTGATCGTCGCGCCAGAGTTGCTTACAGTAGCCGTTTGGTTTGCAGCGAATGTATAGGTGGTTGGAGGCATAACATTAATGTTTAGATCGTAATAAGCTAGACTAGTCTTATTATTAGGATCCCAGAAACTATTGTCATGCTTGGAAATTTGAAAAATAAAATCACCTGGATTTCCCGAATAATTAGTATCAGGAGTGATAATCAATTGATATTTTCCAGTTGTTCTATCAATTTCATTGACCTTTACTGTTGTATGGGCTGGTTGTTTAATGATATCGAGTATCGTATAGGCATCTCGCATAGCAAAATCGCCCCACTGAATAAACGGGCCGATATTGTAGACGTAGGAAGTATTTCCGGCAATGGTGATGGTATTCATGTTGTTTTTCCTTGAGTAAGGTTTATACAATATTTGGTTATCAATATACAAAAAGACTCTGGCGTGCGTCTAGACATAAATGGTGAGGAGTTGTATAAAAAAAGGTAAGAAAAAGTGAGGTGTTGGATAACTGGTTTGTCAAAAAATGCTATATTTCCTCAATAATCAGTGCAAACTACGTTTAAAGGTCTTATTACATGAATATTGATGATGCGGTAAGCCTTGCTCGCACTATAATTGAGAACCATAATCAAAAACCCCTCAATGATTTACAGATGATTGTATTGAGAGGTGCTTTACAGCGTGATAGTTATAGTGTCATAGCTGAATCACGTAACTTTAGCGAAGGATATTGTAAACAAGTCGCTACTAAGTTGTGGGAAATACTATCTTCAGCTTTGGGGATACAAATTACTAAAAAGAATGTCATCACCGTTATAGAAGAACAATTAAAAAAACAACAGCAAAATATCCCTATTCTAGATATAGATATAGATATAAATAATAATCAACCACCTGATTTTGTCGGACGTAATGAAGATATTACTAATATCAATAACCTAGTCAGGAAAGGTAAAAAAATCATTGTTATTCATGCAGCAGGAGGAGTAGGTAAAACAACTTTAGCCAAAAAATATCTATATAATCAAGGGTTTTATTGTGTTTTACCACTAGAAATGGCTAAAGAACAAGAGAACATTATTAGCGTTGAGAGCGTAGTTGAAGAATGGCTTAGACAATACTTTCAAGAAGAACCAGGAAAAGAATTTGGTATTACACTCACAAGATTAAAACAACAATTGCAAAATCGCAAAGTTGGGATATTCATTGATAACTTAGAACCTGCACTAGATGAAAAAGGTAGGTTCATTAACAATCATATTAATTATGCAGCATTATTGAGAGCTTTAGCTGATTCAACTGTGAAGTCAGTTACCCTAATTACTACTAGAGAACGTTTGTGTGATGACAATGTTAATAATATTTATCATTATCCTTTAGATGTGTTGACTATGGAAGCATGGGAAGAATTTTTTGCATCTCACAAAATCAAGATTGATATTCCCTCATTAGCAGAAATGCACAAAATTTATGGAGGTAATGCAAAAGCTATAGATATCCTGCTTGGGGTAATACAAACAGATTATGAAGGGGATATGGCTGTTTATTGGAAAAACAATTTTACCAAGGTAGAAACAGAATTAAAAAATTTGGTTGAAAGTCAATTTAACCGATTGCAAAGTTGTAAGCTAGAATCTAATAAATTAGCTTATAAATTATTGTGTCGTTTAGGATGTTATCGCTATCAGGATGTACCACAACTTTCTCAAGACGCACTAATAGCTTTACTGTGGGATATTCCTGATCATCAAGAGCATATTGATGTAATTCAATCTTTACGAAATCGGCGTTTGTTTGAATTTAAAAATGGATATTACTGGTTACATCCAATGATTAGAGAAGAGAGTATAAAAAGGTTAAAAGAAAGTGGAGAATGGGAAGAAGTTAACCGAAAAGCAGCTAAATTTTGGCAGAGTAGTGTTAAAACAATTGAAACTGTAGAGGATGCAAAAAAAGCTTTTGAAGCTTATCATCATTATGTTTCTATTAATGACTTGGAACAAGCTGGATATATAATTGTAGAACCTAGAGATAGCTCATGGGGAATTGACGAATATCTTGGCCGTTCATTTTATAGATTGGGATTATTAATGCCAGTTATATCTGCAATAAATCTAGTTGAAGAATACATAAATTCCGAAAAATTATTAGCAAATTTATATAATATTGCAGGAGACTTATACCATTTATTAGGAAATGTAAATGAAGCAATTAATTACCTTAATAAATCACTTGAATTTGTAAATAATTCGCCAGTGAGGTTAGAAAATAATAAAGCAGATATAAATTTTCAGGATGATATTGAATTACTCGAAGATAAAGCAAAATTTAATTTATGTCTTTGTAATATAGATATTTTGAATATGCAAGAAGCACTGGATAATTTAGAAAGCTTTCAAATATCGTTAGAATACAGAATAAAAATAAAAGGTGAAACTATATATCTAAGGGCGTGGAGGGTGATAATATGGGTTTATTTAGCTTTTTTATATTCTTGGGTTAATTCAGAAGAAAAATTAGCTCTTGCTGAATCTCTTGCAGCAAGGGTATCTCATAGTTTAGATAATAATATTAAATTAACTTCATGGGGTAACGGATATGCCTTAATTATTCTAGGTCTAACTTACAAAAATTTAGAAAAGATTGAAAAATCCACTAGAATGTATTATAAAGCGATAGAATTTGCTAAAAAAAGTAAATATACTCAGGTTGGAGCTAAGGCTTTAACTGGTTTAGCAGAACTTTATCGAATACAGAATAATTTTGAAGAAGCACTTTCCAAACATTCAGAATCAATAAAAATATTAGATAAAATCGGTACTAAATGTGATTTAGCAGAAGCATACTTCCAACAAGGCTTAACATATCAGAAAATGGGTGAATTTGAAAACAGTCAGGTCAATTTTGATAAAGCAATAGAATTATTTACAGAAATGGAAGCACCCAAGCAAGTTGAGAAAGTTGAAAAAAGGAAAATTCAAAATTTACTCCTGAATACTTCACAAGCGATCGCTTGATCTTGAGGAATGATGGTAAAATGACCTTAACCAACTCTGTAAGGAGTTTTCTGTATGACCAACGTTACTTACGATGAACTCTTTGGAGCAGTATTAACTCTGCCTCCTCTATATAGAGCAATGCTTGCTGAACATCTCCTCAAAAGCCTTGATGAAATTAATCCTGAAGTTGAAGCTGGTTGGGAAAAAAAAATTACGAATCGGATAAAAGCGATTGATGAAGGTAAAGTTACGTTAGTCTCATCTGATGAAGTATTGCAAAGACTAAGGAATCGGTGATGTTTCTTGAATTCGATCCTCATGCACAAATAGAACTTGAATTTGAGTTTGTTATAGTTGATTTCTGGCTTTAAGTTGTAAATATCTATCCACCAATTGTTCAGAAATTTGATTTGCTGGTGCGTCAAGAACTAATACACCTTTTTGTTTTAATTGAGCAAAAGCCAGTTGTCTTTGTGCTAATAAATCTATTGCAACTGCGCGAATATAAGATTGTGTAGCATCTTCAGTAAAAGTATGTGCTAAATTATCAACTTGAGGATCTCGGAGGGTGACGCAAAAGGGTAAATAGCGGGGTGCGAGTCTGGTAAGGGCTGCGAGAAGTTCAGAGGAAGCGGTGATATCAACTAAGTCCGTAATGATGACTACTAACGCCCTGCGGGTTTGTTGTTTGACGACATGGGTAACTGCACCTAAATAATCAGATTCGAGTAATTCTGGTTGAATGGGGGTGAGTTTATCAATAAGTTGATTGAGGTGATTTTGTCCGCGTTCTGGGGGTATCCACGTATGTAATTTGTTGTCAAATATACCAACGCCAACGCGATCGCCTCTGTGTAATCCTGCTAATGCTAGGGATAATGTGGTATTTAAA
This sequence comes from uncultured cyanobacterium, assembly GCA_903848645.1. Lineage (GTDB taxonomy): Bacteria > Cyanobacteriota > Cyanobacteriia > Cyanobacteriales > Nostocaceae > Dolichospermum. The sequence goes on from CAINGU010000098.1 coordinate 4,156, forward strand.
CCCCAGTCAAATCGTTGTAAACCTTGGACTTTTGCTGTCATCAATCTGCCACGATCTAATAATATTAATAATGTTTGTTCTTGTTCTGGTTCTAAAACTCTGACTAGGGGACCTGTGTTTCCGTAACTACGTCTAGCGGTAGCTTTCCAATCAATAAAGCGTAAATCATCACCGCTGCGATAGTTCCGCAATTCTGCAAATTCTGTACCTATACCCATTTGCCGAACTTTGCGAATAGAACCAGATGATTGTAATGTCAGACGAATAGAGAGCGATCGCAATCCCACTAAATCAGGATATACTTTCACCTGTGTATTCTGGGGAATTTGCCAATCATGCCACACTAACCCCCAGATTCCTAACTGTCGCACTTGGATATTTCCCCAAGAAAACTCTCCTCGTTGATTTGGGTAAACAGTGTAAGTTAATTCTTGGCTTTGATTAGCATTAATATTAGCTGTAACTGTAGTTGTAGAAACAGTAAATTCTGATGGGTAGTAATCGCGGATTTTAATAACTGCATCAGTTTTTCCAGCTTGAACTTTGAATATGACTGGATTATCTCTACCAATAGATAAACGTGAAGGTAATTCGCGGGTAATTTCTACGCGCTTTGCTTTCATTCCCCAACCGTCAACTATCATTAAAGTCAAAACGGTAATATCAAATAAAAAAGTGATGATTATGGTTTGATAAATTCCCAAAATCATAGATAGAATTGGGGTGATAAATATTCCCGCAATTAATAAAAAATAAATTTTTTTCGATGGAATCATGATTTTTGTTTCGCGCAAAGAGGCAAAGGAGCAAAGACGCAAAGAAGAAATGGATTCTATTATCTAGGAACAGGAACTTGATTAATTACCGCTGCAACTACCGCATCAATTTGTAAACCATCTAGCATTGCTTCCGGTTTCAATAATAAGCGGTGACGCAATAAGGGTGAAGCCACTGATTTTACATCATCTGGGGTGACAAAACTCCTGCCTGATAACCAAGCAGCAGCTTGAGAAGTTTGCAACCAAGCACCCGCAGCGCGAGGAGATGCACCTAAAGCTAAATCAGGATATTGACGAGATTTTCTGACGATTTCTAATAAATAATCAACTATTGTTTCTGATACTTGAACCTGTTTTACAGATTGTCTGGCTTGCAAAATCTCAGCTACTGTAGTGATAGGTTTTAAATTGGCAATATCTGAACGTTTAGCAGCAAAACCAGATTGACGATTTAATAACATTTGTTTTTCGGCTGCTTGTTCTGGGTAATCAACAATTAACTTAAACAAAAACCGATCTAATTGTGCTTCTGGTAAGGGATAAGTTCCTTCAAATTCTAGGGGGTTTTGTGTGGCAATTACCCAAAATAAATCAGGTAAAGGTAAACTTTCCCCATCTAAGGTAACTTGCATTTCTTCCATTGCTTCCAAGAGTGCAGCTTGGGTTTTTGGAGGAGTGCGGTTAATTTCATCTGCTAAAAGAATTTCTGTAAATACGGGACCTTTTTTTAATGTAAAATCGCGGGTATTTAAGTCAAAGATATTTGTCCCAGTAATATCTGACGGGAGAACATCTGGTGTTAGTTGAATGCGACGAAAATCGGATTGAATTAATTGTGCCAATACTTTCACTAAAAGAGTTTTTCCTGTGCCGGGAACTCCTTCTAAAATAATATGTCCACCTGCTAACAAGGCGATTAATGTCTGTTTAATCAGAGAAGATTGTCCGACAACTATTTGATTAATTGCTTTTCCCAGATTAATTAAGACGGAATTATTAGTTTCACTCATATTGATAAATCACTCACACACAAAAAAAGAAATAGAAAGAGATTTTGAGAAATTTAATTTTTAGTTTCTCGTAAATTACGCCATTTCCTCAACCAGTTTATCAGTTCTCGTTCAGTTATTCGGCGTTTTTGTAATGGTAGTTGTAATACTGTATTAAGTATTTCTGTATTATTTCCTGTTTGTTCTTCCCAGATTTTGAGTAAAGTCTGATTGTCTAGGGGAATTTGACTTAAACCCAAAGTTTGCTGAAGTTGGATTTGTTCTGCTTTTCCCAGCATTTCGACAACAAAATCACTAGATTCTGCTTTTTGGAGAACTCCCGCTAAAGCTTGAATATAAGCTTGACTGTTATCTATAGCGATTATCTCCAAGGTTGCTGGTTTACCAAAACGGCGATTTTCCGCCCAAACCAATACCAATAATAGGACAATTAACTGGATAAGAGCCGGTAATAGGGGAGTTTTTGCAAAGTAATTAAATAAACTGTCTTCTCCCGCTTCTTTTTTGGCATCTTTGTCTTTATAGCCATGTATATATTCGTCCACAAATACTTTCTGACTATTTTTGGTGACTAAATCTGCTAATAATTTAAAATTGCCTTCATGATTTTGATAGGCATTAGCAGCTAAATATGGTGTTGTCACTAAAATTACTTTTCCCTTACCGTATTCTTTCTGCCAAATCACTGCTCCAAATGCGTCTTTTAGTATGAATTGTTCTTCTTTTAACGCATCATGTCGGCGACGGGTATCAATCTTTACTTTTCCAAAGGTTGATTGCTGCTGGGTACTAAATGCTGCTGCTGTGACTGGTTGTTTAATTCCCAAAATTACTAAGTTATTACCTTTTTTTACCCATTCTTCTTGTTGTGGATCTGTTTCTATGTTTTTAAGGGTGCTGTGAATTTGTAATAAGGTAACAGGGTCTTTTGTGATTGGTAAATCACTAAATGGTTTTTGCCAACGCTGAATACTGATATTTTTATCTTGCATAAAAGCATACCACACACCATAACCATTGGGGGCGCGATTATAAGTAGAACCACTAGTTATTTGGGTGCTGGAGGCTGCTATAGTGGTCAGTAAGATAATCACGGCTAAGACTATCGCACCTAACCAAGCAAGGCGCTGATTGCGTTTCATGATTTATCCGTATTAATATGGAAATTATTGATATTTTTGATCATTGTAATGGCAATATTTGCTGAGATAGGATTGAATGAGGGACAAAACTTACAAAAAATCATTCAGTATAGAAAGAGACTTTTACTCCTGACTCCTAACTCCTGAATGCTGTTATAAGCTTGCCAACATTGTTGATAATTTTCTGCTAACATCTCATCATTACCAAAGCACAATTGCTCATGGGTGTTAATCAATGTTTGATATGGTTGGATGAGAGTGACGGAGGATTTGAGTAATTGTAGATATTCTCCATCTGTACGGCTGGGTTCTTGCAGAGCGATCGCTTGTTCATGTAATTGCTGTAACATTGCTAAATAGAGACAACGGCAAGCTTCTGTGTAATTATACTGTCGGTTAAATCCCTGAGCTTGGGTTAATAATAGGGAAATAGATGTTTCCCTAGAATCAGCTTTGGTTCTAGAACTCGTAGAATTACTAATTGCATTTAGCCAAGCATAGATATATGGATTAAATTCTCGCCATAATCGCCAACCTATCCACACCACGAATACACCCAAAACTAACCAAAACAGGATTTTTAATAACTCACCTAACCAGGGACTGATTGACCAACCAGGGGGTAATTCTGGTAAAGTTTTTTGAAACCGGGAAAATTGGTATTCTACCCATTCTCCTACTTGTTGTTGGAATAAAGAAAACTGCCAAGCCCAATTTGTTTTTTCATTCATCATCTGTAGACATATAACAGAATGGCTGAATCTATCATTTATTTGTATTATTACTGCTAAAGCTAATGTTAGTATAAAAGAGAAATTTGCAAATGACTATTTACTTTTATAAGGTTTCCCAGCCCTATGGCTGTTTTTCTAACTTTTCTCCCCACGGGATTGACATCGCAGGTACTTACTGGCCAACGGTTGAGCATTATTATCAAGGACAAAAGTTTGTCGGTAGTCCAGATGCCCCAATTATACCTTTAATCCACGCTGCTACCACTCCTGAACAAGCGGCTGCGTTAGGGCGTTGTCAAACTCGCCGTCTTCGTCTAGATTGGGAATTAGTCAAAACTCAAGTGATGCGGGTTGCTGTTCTGAAAAAGTTTATGACTCATCCTGAAATCAGAGAAGTATTATTAATTACGGGTGATGAAATACTAGTAGAAGAGTCACCTACAGATTATTTCTGGGGCTGTGGTGCAGATCGCACAGGAGAAAATCACTTAGGTAAAATCCTCATGAGTGTGCGTGCCGAAATACGCGCCTTATTTCCTTTAGCAGTATCTTTATCAATAGAAGAATAAAGATAGATAGAACTCATATTTGATCAAGCCTCTACTTTACGCTTAAAAAACGACTTACCCATCTAATACAACACGGCGTAAATAAAACAACCATTCTCAATCACCAAAAGGCTTACGCCATATTACTTTTGACTTTTGACTTTTGACTTTTGACTTCCGCCTTGCGGTACTAGCTTCCCTGTTCCCTGCTGTCTGAAAATGTACTTTAGTAATATTACTGAATTTAGATAAGAAATATATCTACATAATCAATATGCTAAACTTAGTATAAAATTATTATAAGTTTTATTGAAGATAAAAATCCTAAATTTACAAATTTATAGGATATAAACTTTTATTAGGGGCTATTTAGTAAAAATTTATATTTGCGATGGGTGAAGATAAGCAATGACATTTACCGATAAACCAAACGGGTTGCAGCAAAATTTAGACCAAGACAGTTTACTGCACCGAATGATCAAACAGATCAGGCGATCGCTCGATCTTCAAGAAATATTAACCACTACGGTTAATGAAGTCCGTGCATTCTTGAATACAGATCGGGTGAAAGTGTATAAGTTTGATCCTGATGGTAGTGGTGAAGTCATCGCTGAATCTATCCATAAACAACGGCTACCATCCTTATTCGGCTTACACTTCCCAGCCAGTGATATTCCCCTAGAATCCAGGGAAATGTTCTTGTCTGCACGACAGCGTTCAATTGTTGATGTAGCTGGGGGCAAAATTGGATTGTCACCACTTAAATCCACAGAAACGGGTAAAAGCTTACTATCCCAAAATATTAACTATCGCCAAGTTGATCCATGTCACATCCAATATTTACAGGCTATGGGTGTGCAGTCTTCCTTAGTAGTGCCAATTTTAAACTATGACCTAACTGAAGCAGAGACACAGCCAAAACTATGGGGATTGTTAGTATCACACCACAGTCAACCCAGGACGATTTTCAAGCGAGAACTCAAATTAGTCCAGCAAATTGCCGATCAAGTAGCGATTGGTATCTCTCAAAGCAATCTACTCGGTGAAAGCCGCAACCAGCAAAAGCGAGAAGCCATAATTAACCGGATTAGCACTCTCCTGCATCAACTACCCACCATGCAGATGCAAGTAGCAGTAGAAGAAACCATAGCTGCTTTTAACGGCATTGGGGGCAGGCTATATATTGAATCTACCCAAGAACTATATAAATGGGGGCAACAACCTCAAATCTCCGACGAATCAGAAAATACCGTCATTGAACAGCATCCCGTCTGGAAGCAATGGATAGCAAAATCCAAACCAGGACAAATTCAGGCAATTTCCGACCTTTATCAAGAACCATCTTGGCAAGTATTAGCTTCTGCCTTTAAAGCCACGTCAATTCGAGGTATGATGATCATACCCTTCCATTATCGAGAAACCTTCTTGGGTGTATTCAGCATTTTTCGTCCAGAATTTGACACAGAAATTCTTTGGGCTGGCAAGCGGGAACAAAATAAGTATCAAAATTTACCCAGGCTTTCCTTTGAATTATGGCAAGAAACCAAAAAAGGACAAGCGCCAGAATGGAAACGAGAAGATATATCCCTAGGGACAGGCTTATGTCATAACTTCTCCATCGCTATTCAACAACAGCAAACATACCAACAACTACACATTTTCAATAACCAGCTAGAACAAAGAGTTAAAGAAAAAACTGCTGAACTACAAAAATCATTATCTCTGACTAAAGCACTTAAACAAGTCACAGATCAGATGCGGGGGACCTTAGACCTAAATATCACCCTGCAAACCATTGTCAGGGAAGTGCGTTCTCTCCTCAATTCTGACCGAGTGCTAATTTATAAATTTCTGAATCAACTTGAAGGAAATGTAATTGTTGAAGATATTAACAGTGATTGGTCGTCAATTTTAGGCACTGAACTACCATCAGAATGCTTTCCTGAAGAATCTGCCAATCTTTACTTGCAGGGTAGAACCAGAACCATCAATGATGTATCAACAGACGGATTGACTCCTTGTCATCAAGAATTTTTACAAAGTTTACAAATCCAAGCTAACCTCATCGTCCCCATCAAAATTGATACCCAACTATGGGGATTGCTAATTGCCCACCATTGTGCAGCACCGAGAACTTGGCAAGCAACCGAAATTGAATTACTGCAACAGTTAGCAGACCAAGCTGCCGTTGCTATTCAACAAGCACAACTTTATGAACAAAGCTGTATTGCCGAAGCCAAAGCCACAGCCAAAGCCACACAATTAGAACAAACTCTCCATCAACTCCAAGAAACCCAGACAAAATTAATTCACAGTGAAAAAATGTCTGGTTTAGGACAGTTAGTAGCAGGTATAGCCCACGAAATCAACAATCCCGTTAACTTTATCTACGGTAACTTAAGTCATGCTAATGACTACACCGAACAACTCCTAGACATTCTCCAACTCTATCAATCTCATTATCCTCAACCTGACAGTAAAATAAATGCTGCGCTGGAATCCATAGACTTTGACTTTGTGGTACAAGACTTACCAAAAATCATGGCATCCATGCAAGTTGGCACAAATCGCATTCGCTCAATCGTCTTATCACTACGCAATTTTTCCCGCCTTGATGAAGCAGAAAACAAAAGTGTTGACTTACATGAAGGCATTGATAACACCTTACTAATTCTCCAACATCGCCTTAAACCTCATGGCGGTTTTCCTGGTATTAAAATCATCAAAGACTATGGTAAATTACCGAAAATAGAATGCTATGCCGGACAAATGAATCAAGTATTCATGAATGTTATCAGTAATGCCATTGATGTCCTCACCCATGAGTTAATACAAGATATCTCCCACTCACCCACTATTCGCATTTCTAGCCGAGTTTCTACAAGTAATACTCATATACTAATTAGTATTGCCGATAATGGACTAGGAATGAGTCAAGAAGTAAAACAGCGGATTTTTGACCCATTTTTTACAACCAAACCAGTTGGTAAAGGTACAGGACTAGGACTAGCAATTAGCTATCAGATAGTAGTTGAAAAGCATGGTGGACTAATGGAGTGTATCTCAGAACCAGGAAAAGGAACAGAATTTTGGATTGAGATTCCTCTGAAATTCAGTACAGTTGAGGCATAGGGTTAATTAGCAGAATTTGGGATTTTTTCTATTTGTTTCAAAACTTAAAAAATGCTGAGTCATTACTCAATTGCATCAAAATAAAATTACTGGAAAAAAGTAGTTGATCATCCTTGAAAAATATGGAGTTTGACCAAATTTTTGTTTTGGAATTAGTAAAGTTTAATTGCAAGAATAGCCAATCCAATTTAAAGTTGTTACTCTAATACTAGAAGCAGATAGAGCTTCCCTGGCAGATACAACAGCTAGAGAGAAACAAGAAGAGAAGAAACCTAAGTTAAGTAAGAGGTAAAATCGCTGTTTAATTTACATCTGTCTCGTCAACAAACTACAACACCCAACGCGAAAGCTGATATTTCCTCAAATGAATGAAAATCAGGGGGCGCTGTAACTGGTTTCCATCACTTGTTTATCAAGGTGGTGAAAGGTAGTACATCCCTGGCTAGAATAAACAAGAAGAGGGAATCAACAAGCTAGTAGATGTCTGGGTGTTGTTGTTTGTAATATTTTCCTAAAATTGAATAGCAAGACTGCTCTATTAAGGCTAAAAAATCGCTATATGGTAGATTGGGTTGTGGAGCGTGAACGTATCCCTGCGGGACACTGCGTGAACGCAAAGCAATGGAACAAACCCAACATTATTTTTAATTTTCATACTTCCTATTTTATATTCCCTCTGTTCAAAGTGATATAACCTGGTTAACAATGGAGTGAATGTATCTTTAGGAATATAAATTTATGCCTAGAACTCCAAACGAATATGCTGTCTTTCTGCTTTTAGACAGTGGACATCGGGAAGAAGTGCGTTTTCCTACTATTCAAGAATTTCAAAAGTGGTACAGTGGTGAGCTTGTGCCAAAATCCGCTTCTAATGATTTTATTAGCGTACCGATTAAGAATATTCAGGGAGAATATATGGTGGTACGCCCGTCTAAGATTGCAGGGATTCGGGTAGAACCTGTTTTTAATTCCAGTATTGAAAGATAAAAAATGAGAAAAAACCTGACTTTGCTGGCCTTCAGCCTGGGAATTGCCTTGATAAATCCACTTTCGGCAGTTGTAGCTCAAGTTCCGACTTCGCAGCCAATAACAGTACCAGTTACCCCTCAACTATCACCAGAGGTATTACCACCTCTTCAACCCATCAACTTGGACACTGTTTGTACTCCTCAAAATTGCTTAGGTTGGGATGAACAACTTTGGGGTAAAGAGGGGGATAAACAAGAACTGTTAACTTCCATAGATAACAGTTTGCGCTATTTGGCAACTAATAGAGCGATCGCTATTTATCAAAGTTACCCAATTAAGGAAATTACCCTAGATCGGGTGCGTCGGAGTTTAGTCCGCTTTCGGCAACTGGCTGTTAGTTCTCAGTCAGCAGCAGAACTACAAGCTGCTGTCCGTCGGGAATTTGCCTTTTACCAGTCTGTAGGCAACGATGGTAAGGGGACTGTTAAGTTCACAGCTTATTATGAGCCTGTGTATACTGCCAGCAGAGTCAGAACTTCTGTATACAAATATCCTCTCTATCGTCTCCCCAAGGACTTTCAAAAATGGCCAAAACCCCATCCGAAACGGGTTGATTTGGAAGGCAAAAATGGATTACTAGGGGATAAAAGCAAATTACGAGGCTTAGAAATTGTCTGGTTTAGTAATCGCTTAGACCCATACATGGTTCAGATCCAAGGTTCTGCCCAAATTAAATTAACTAATGGCCAAAGAACATCTGTTGGTTATGCGGGGGGAACTGATTATCCTTGGACTAGTATCGGCAAAGAACTAGCAAAAGATGGCAAACTGCCCCTTAGCGGCTTAACTATGCCCAAGTTAATTAGTTATTTCCGCCAACATCCCAGAGAGTTAAGTAATTATTTACCACGTTGGGAAAGGTTTGTTTTCTTTGAAGAAACTAACGGTACAGCAGCTACAGGTAGTCTTCTTGTCCCTGTAACCGCAGAACGTTCCATTGCTACAGATAAATCTCTGATGCCACCGGGCGCACTGGCACTAATTATCAATTCATTTCCCTATCCTAGTAATCGTGGCAAACTGGAATCTCGTCTAGTTAACCGTTTTGTCTTAGATCAGGATACAGGCAGTGCGATTAAAGGACCAGGAAGAGTGGATTATTTCATGGGATCTGGTCAACTAGCAGGCGATCGCGCTGGTATTTCCGGCGGTAATGGTTCACTATTCTATTTATTACTGAAATAATAGGAGTTAGGAGTCAGGAGTCAGGAGAAAGAAAGAAGAAAATTTCTCCCCAGCGCCCCTACTACCTAATACGGTGGATAACCAAATTCATCATCATCTGCATATACATAAGAATTGGTCACACCAGACGTTTCTACCTTAGAAGCTTCTGGTTTAATTACTTCCTTACCAAATTCTTTGTATTCTTCAAAAGTCTTACAAATAATTGCTGACTCAGGGGAATCTGAGGCAATCATATAATCTGTTAAAGTTGAGATTGTGGGATGTTTATAATCTACAGTTGAAGCTACCAAAGCTGTATTAGGTTCTATACCTCTTTCTTCAGCTTCAATCATGGGGCAATAAATTCCATGGGCATGGAATAAAGGACCTTTGGGAGTTAGAGGTTTCTTTTGAAAACCAGCATAAGCTTTTTCTAATTCTCCAGCAAAACCGCCAGTAATTCTCCCTTGTTGATATTCAGCATAATTTTTCCCGAAACTAGCACAGGCTGAACCACTTAAAGTTAATTGCAGAGGTGATTGGTGTAAAAACTTTTTATCTTCACCGACTAAAAAGATCAGATGCCGAGTAAAGGTTTTAAATTTAAGTTTATCTGCCAAAAAAGCATCGTAATTATCCTTAAAAGTTCCTAATCTAATTCCTGTTTCTCGGTCTTTTACAGACAAAGGCCCACGACGGACTATAACTAATCTAGGCGTAGTAGTCAGAAATACTGTATCTACTTCTCCAGAACTAAATGTATGCTCTATCTCTTGCCAATTATCATCCGGTTGAAAGCCAACAGCTTGAGCATTATCCTGCTTAATTGCTAAACCATAGCTTTGTAAACCATCCTCACCATAGCGAGGATTGATCATTTGACACCAAGGGAGGACTTGGGACGGTGGGGCGTTAAATTTTTCGTCTTCAAAGTCGAACTTAGCAGATGCTTTCATGATTTTAGAATATCAGCGTGTTTAATTTTATAAGTTTATCTTTTGTACCATATTTTGTACCATCTATTTCAGATATCAGGCACTTTCTAAATTAGATTGTAACAATTTCTGTTTAGCTGTTGTTGATTTTAGTATAAGCATTAGTAATCAGATATAATTGCTACATGATATATCAAGAGCCATGATTCAAAAAGCAGCTTGCCTAAGTATTACATAAATCAAAATAAATTTCTGCCACGTGATCACCCGGATTTAATTGCAGACAATCCCCAAATAATGCTGCTGCTTGAGAAAATTTTTTTTGATTGTAAAGGGATAAGGCTGTTTCAAATATTGGTAGTGTGGCTAACTTCCCTGCTTTAATTTCTGGTAGATCAACATCAAAAACTTCATAAACTGTAACAGTTTGGGTTTTTCCCTTGACTTTTACAGTATCAATAATACGAATAGCATAATCATTTGGTTTTTTTAAATAGGAATAAGTTTGCTCAGTAATTAATAAGGATACGCCATAATTTTTAGTGAGAGTTTCCACACGAGAAGCTACATTAACTGCATCACTAATTACCGTACTATCAATGCGATTTTTTCCACCGACTGTTCCCAACATTAAAGAACCTGTATTAATCCCAATACCAATTTGAATGGGAGTATAACCTGTTTGTATACGATATTGATTATATTGATTTAGATTTTGCAACATACTAATACCTGCTTTCACTGCATTATCAGCTTCACCGCTAAATAAGGCCATAATTGCATCACCAATATATTTATCAATAAATCCATGATTTTCAATAATTGCTGGTTCCATGCAACTTAGATAAGAATTAATAAACTTAAAATTTTCCTCTGGAGTCATGCTTTCAGAAAGGGTAGTAAAATTCCGAATATCGGAAAATAGCACTGACATTTCTAACTGCACCTGATCTCCTAATTGGACATCAATAATGCTGGATTTATTTAAAATTTCCAAAAATTGATGAGGGACAAACCGCTCATAAGCTTTGTTTATTTGAAAAAGTTCTTTCGTGAACTCCTGTCGGTCAGTTTCAGCTTGTTTGCGAGCGGTAATATCTTCTGCAAAACCTTGATAGTAAAGAATTTTTTGATCATCATCATACACCGCACAGGCATTTTCACTAATCCAAATAGTGCTACCATCTTGACGATAAATTCGAGACTCAAACCCATATAATTCGCCTTGTTTTTGTAATAGTTCTAGAAATTCAAGACGGCGTTGTGGCTCAACATATAGTTGATATTGACTATCACTCATATCTGACATTAAGTCTTCAGGAGAATTATAACCATATAGCTTGGCTAAAGCAAAATTAGCACTCAGATAAATTCCTTCATTGGAAATTTGGAAGATGCCAATAATAGCATTTTCAAAAATTGCTCTAAACTTGCGTTCGCTAGTAGTAACTAATTCTAAAGATTTTGCTAATTCTTGATTCAAAAGCTGGAGTTCAATATTTTTTTCTGCCAATTTTTTGGCTTGAGAATAACTATTTATGGCTTCTTTTACAGTCAAAATTAAGTCTTCCGAGTGCCAGGGTTTAGTAATATAACGATATAGTTGAGCATATTTAATAGCATTACCTACTGCTCCTATATCAGCTTGTCCTGTCAGCATTATTTTGAGAGATTTTGGCAAAATAACATGAATTTCTCTTAATAGTTCATCACCTTTTATATCAGGCATAATATAGTCACAAATAATTAAGATAATTTCATATTTATCCTCTTGTAACTCTTCAATTAACTCTAATGCTTCCTTTCCACCTTGAGCAATTTCCACCAAATAGTTATTACCAATAGCCTCTTGTAATTCCACTTTGAGGCTTTTGATTACAACCATCTCATCATCAACACAAAGAATTACTTGTTTATTCATAGTTGATCTAAACCAGATTGAATAACTTCTAATAAATCGGCTTCTGACCAAGGTTTAAATAAACAAGAATGCAGGTTAGCTTGTTCTTTTGCTCGTTGAATTGCTGATTCATCAGCTTGTCCTGTCAATAGAACTTTAATAATACTGGGAAATTGTTGATGAACCCGCACGAAAAATTCATCTCCTTTCATTCCCGGCATTAACCAATCTGAGACAATGACAATAATTTTATTACCTTCTTCATTGAGTTCTGCAAGTAATTCTAAAGCCTCATCAGCATCTTGTGCCATTTCATATTCATAGGTATTTCCAAATGCTTCTTTTAGCTGGGTGTTAAGGCTTCTTAATACAATCTCTTCATCATCAACACACAAGATTACTAATTTAGACATTTTGGTTTTCCTTAATTGGTTGTATTGGTAGAATAATCTGAAATGTAGTTTCTCCAGGTTGACTTTCTACGGTAATTTTTCCTGAATGTTTATTTAATATCTGTTTGACAATATCTAATCCTAACCCACTACCTTCTCCTGGTGGTTTAGTTGTAAAAAATGGCTCAAATATTCTTGATATAATCTCAGGTGGTATTCCTTGTCCAGTATCAGTAAACCTAATTTTTATATGATGATCAATACCACTAACTTCAATCGTTAAATTCCCGCGATAATCCATTGCTTGTAAGGCATTATGGATAAGATTTGTCCAGACTTGATTTAACTCATCAGGATAACATAGAATTGGTGGTATTTCTTCGTATTTTGTAATTAGCTCTACACCCTGTTTCAGTTGATTTTGATAAAGTGTTAATACGGTTTCAATGCCATCAGTTAAATTAGCTAAAGTCATTTCAGTAGACTGTTGATGACGAGCATAAGTTTTTAAAGCAAAGACAACTTTTGATGCTCGATCTATAGCTGTATTAATAGTTGTTGTTCCTCTTTTTAATTCAGAAAGTTTATAGGCTATTTCTAAAATTTCTAAGCCATTAGATTTGTTTAATAAAGGTATAAAAGCTTCAATATGATCACAAACTCCCATCGTTATGAAGCGATCAGCAACAATATCTATCTCGGCAATTTCTAAGGTTTCTAACTGTAACTTTAAGGCTCGCTTTAATTGCCGTTCTTCTCTGGTAGAATATCGAGATTCTTGTTGCAGTGACCGTTGCAATAAATCAGAAAAAATCTGTATTTCCTCAAAGGAAATAGATTGAAATAGGATAGGTAATTTTTCTAAGATTTGCTCTAAAAACTTGGCAATATTTCCCGCAGAAGAGCGAATTGCCCCTAGAGGTGTGTTGATTTCATGGGCAATTCCAGCAACTAGTTGACCCAGTGCGGCCATTTTTTCTGATTGGATAAGTTCTGCTTGGGTAGTTTTCAATTGTTCAAGTGCGATCGCTAACTCTTGATTTTTAGCCTCAATTTGTTGATTCATTCGTAAAGCAACATTCTTAGCTTCCTGTTCTTGAGCTAGACGTATCTGCATATTTTCTGCTTCTTTACGAAGAGTAATATCTTCGGCAGTACCAATAATACCAACTACATTTCCTTCAACATCATGGATTGGGATTTTATTAGTTTCTACCCAAGTCTCCTCTCCATCAGCAGTTAGTTGTGTTTCTACAATGTGTAACTCTGGTGTATTAGATTCCATGACTCGACGATCACATTCTCGAAACCAATCTGATTCTTTGGTTGTCCAAGGCAACTCATAATCAATCTTACCCACAATATTTTCTGGTGAACCAACTCCTGCAATTTCAGCAAATTTATGATTACAACCCAAGTAAATTGAATAGATATCTTTCCAAAAAATCAACTGAGGAATATTATCCATAACCAATTGAAACATCTGTCGTGATCTTTGCAGTTGTTCTTGTTCTTTTTGAAATTTATTGAGAGAATCCTCTAATTGCTGAATCCGATTTTGGGATTGTTGATAAAAACGAGCATTTTCTAGAGATATTGCTAGTTGAGTGCAGAAGATTTGAATACTTTCAAGACAATCTTCTGTAAATACATTGGTGGTTAATTGATTTTCTAGATATAACAATCCAACTAATTTATCTTGATTTAAGATGGGTGTACATAGCAAATTTTTTGGTTGTTCTTGAATTAAATAAGGATCATTAATCAAATTATTTGGATTTGTTTTATCATCTAAAACAATAGTTTTTAAGTTATTCCGAACATCATTAACCAACATGATCGGTATGGCTTGATAATTCTCCAAGGGGATAGCTAACTGGGTAAATCCTTCATCCATACTAGCGATAGCCTCAACCATCAGTTGATTGTTATTGAGTAACAATAGGACAACTTTTTTAGCCCCAGTATTTTCTATGACTATTTGCATGAAAGTAGGGATTAATTGCTCTAGCTGAATTGCCCTAGAAAGACTCTGAGATGCTTGGATGATATTACTAAAATTAATAGTCTCTGCAAGGTTACTACTGCTATAAAAATTCACTGGAATAGTTTTTTGGTCGTTAGTCATAAATGATAATATTTATGTTATGGGGTAATCTATTTACAATCAAGTATGATCCGTATTTTTTTTGAACTCGTATTTTTATCTGACAATTTACAATCATTTCCTAATATTTTGGAAATTGTGAATAGGTGAAGTTTACAACTTTGGAATATTGTTTACACAACCTGTCAAGCGGTCAATTAGTGAGATATGATCTGGAAATAATTTTTTTAAAGACATAATTTCTTCCGTTATTGGCTGTGCAGAATCACGAATATCGAAGCCAGGAGAGAGACTACAACTTGCTAAAATAAAACTATTTGGTAAAACCAATTCAGCCCCAAACCAATGATTATGAGGTGCTACTACCTGTAGAGATTCACCTTTATCTATTCCTATTCCCAATGTAACTACTTTATAGATACCTGCATCGGAAAAAATATGTATTTTTACCGCACTACCTGTGTGAAAAAACCACATTTCATCTTGATTGAGACGGTGCAAAAATAAAACTTCACTATCTTGTAATAAGTAATAATTGCTGGAATAATAGCGCCTATCACCATTAAATCGCTCTGGAAGAGCCGCGCTGAGAGTGATTTCATTACTTGCAAAAGCTGATCCAAAAAAGCCACCAAGATCAATGTGCTTTAGAGCTAATTTATCAATCCAATAATTGGCACTGTTCATATTAGTTGTTCCTTCTATCTAAATCTGTCATTTATTTTACCCCAAAAATCCAGGATAAATATCAATTTTATACCGCATTTTTTATTCATTTTTCAGAATAATTACAAATTAACATCAGTCATTTTGATTTGACTAGTCACAAATAAAAGTTGCTGAATATAGTACAAATCATTTTGGTATTCAGCAACATTATTTACTAGTAAATTCACTACAATATTGCCAGCTTGTGTAGAATCAAGATTCTAGGGACTTACAATGTGGATATTAGTAGTCAATCACTTCATTACAGTCAATAGCTTCATCAGTATCAATTTCAGGATATTTCAAAGAAAAACAGACTGTAATCCCAATAATTTCTGTGCCACCCTTAGCGCGTAATAAGCCTTTTTGTGTGACAATATCCACAGCTTTCATTTGTCCATCTGGTTGGGGAACAGCGATGGTTTCCTGAAAATTGAGTAAAGGTTTGCCACTTGCCATTACTTCCTGATCATGAGCAACGTGTTCTTTGCGAGAATCCTGATAACCGATGAGTTGTTCTTTTGTTTGGCCAACTAATTTGGCAAAATTATCGTTTACCCACAAAAAAACAGAGTTGCGATCTTTCACACAGAAATAAACACCATCTGTTCTATCCAAAACATCAGTTACATCCATTGGTGGGATAGTAGGTAGTTCCATCTTATCAATCCTTTATTGTTATTGACTTAGTTTGTCAGCGAGATCCTGCGCTAAAGCCACCATTGCAGCGGTGGGATTCCATGAACCACTGCGCGGCCAAAGACAGCCACCTGTTACATACACATTCTCGACACTACGCAACTTATAGTTAATATCTACTGGTGATGGTCCATCCGATTCATGATCATTCCCAATCCACAAAGTTGAGCCTTCATGTACTAACCCATCAACACGAATTTGCTTTTGAGATGGTCGCTTGATTTGCCATTTCCCCTTGTCCTGTTGATCATCATGCCAATATTCAACTGAGCAGCCAGAATTTTCAGGAAGCAATGCTTTTTCTAACATTACAAAAGCAGCTTCATCCATAGTATCCCAGACTTTATTGTCATTGTCGTTGGCTAAAACTTGCAAAGTGGAGTTGTCAGTTAAATCTGCTCCAGAATTTTTCCGAAACCAGTTATTTTTATTGTTATGATCTATCTCACCCAAGACAGCACAAACAAACACCAAGTAATCTTGGGAATTTGCTAATTGTTGTGGAGAAGCTGTAGCGACGACATCAGGCATATACCGAGCAGCTAATTGTGCATTTTTATCGGGATATTTATCAGATAAAATTGACAGTTGAATATGAAATTGTCCATCTGTTTTTGGATCTTTACCAGCAACATAAATTGCCCCAATTTCCAATTCACCTAATTTATTGCTAAAGGGATAGCATTTGCGTGGTATGCGTGCCACGATAGAACTAATGAAGTGAGCCGTAAACCGTTCCCCAACATTTTTTAATTCAGGAAATAATTGCTGTGGAAAAGAATTATGAATTAATGTTGTAGGAGGAAGCGTTCCCATGCCTAAAATGAGCTTGGCATTACCAATACTGATGACACCGCGTGATGTTTCTAAAGCAGTGGCTTTACCATCTTGTTGGACAATCTGATTAATAACGCAGTTAGTAACTATGCGGAAAAGAGACTTGTGATCTTTGTTTTTATCTGCCAACTCAGCTTGCTTTCCAGCTAGTGTTAATAGTGGACCAGGTATGGCATATTTGCTAAAATCAGTATCCTGTGACCCTGCTGCTAGTGGTGCGGCTTCAACGCGGTTAACGTTGGGAATGCTTGAGTAGTTTTTCTGAAGCATTTCCGTTAATGATTTTTGCATAATTCCATAAATGGGTTTATCTCCACAAGTCGGAATATGAAAATTATGATTATTATTTGTGTGGTTATCAATGTCGTTTGCTGAAACAACATTGAGGAGCTTTTTGGCTGAGTCGAAATTTTTTTGCACCGCGTCCTTAGTTATTTCTGGCCAACCCTCCATTTCTGCACGGGATGGTTGCGGACACCAAGCACTCCACAGGGTAGAACGACCACCAAAAAAAGGCACCATCCCATGTTGCCACTTAATGTATTCAGCATTATGAGTCTTTTCTGAAAGTGTCCAGGGGAAGGTTTCTGATAAACCACCTAATGTTTTTTGATAGGGAAGTGGTAGGTTTTGGAAATGTTCTGGCAGAAAGAAAGATCCACGTTCAAGAATGAGAATATTTTTGTGCGGATCATCTTGAATAATACGTTCTGCAAAAGCATAAGCACAAAAACCACTACCGATAATAATATAATCAAATTGCATTTCTTCTCGGACTTTCTTCCATTCTGTTTCCGATACGAAGAAAACATGATCCATTACTTTCTGTCCAGTGGGACTTTGTGGACCAGGTGTAGGATAGCCATGATTGAAATTAGATGAAGCACTAAAAGTCATAGTCTATTTGTTTATATTTGTGATTTTGATGGCAATTTAGTCTTATTCTTTCATATAACGATAATTTTTTGAATCAATATATTGACAATATTAGAGTTTATAGCCTGATTTTTTCTTGAAATTCTAGGGTAAATAAAAATATTAACCCCCTGGCTATGTAAACCAGGAGTTTAAAAATAGGTAAAGACAGATTTACAACCTTTGCAGCAAACTTACACCATGTGTATCAGTTCCACAGGTGTTAAATAAATCAAATTCCTCCGCTAACTGTTGAACTTCCTCAGTTTCCACAATACTAGGTTTCCAGGGTTTGGGATTACTGTAAGCGTAGAAGGCCTCAACACCATCAATCCCGTCCTTAGCAGCCGCAGGAATGAGGTCAAAATGCGATCGCCTGTATCGGGCTGGGTGAGCAAGTACCGCTAGTCCCCCTGCTTCGTGAATAGCTGCAATCACGTTAACTGCTTGATAGTCCTTACCTACACTAGGCATTCTTTGTAAATAAGGCTTCATGCTGGGATGTTCTGACTCAAAAGCATAAGCCAGAATGTGGACTTCAATATCTAGCAAATTGGCATTAATTTCGACACCACTCCACAGGTATGGAGTATGGGTATCAGGATTACTCCACTTCCAATCTTCTAACCAAGCCAGGGCAGCCTGGTAGCCACAGATACTATGATGATCAGTGATTGCTAGACCTTTTAAGCCAATGGAGATCGCTTGATTCATTAATTCACTCGGTTCTAGTTTGCCATCCGAGTGAACCGTGTGCATATGAAAATTAAATAAATTGGGACAACTTTGTGCATCAATGCGTTGGAATACTTGCTTTAGTAGTTCCTTAGAAACAGTAGTCCGGGCAAAATTTACAACCATAACCCCTCTACACAAAAATTACATTCTTCTCAAAACACCAACACGCCACACTTAATAAATGAGATATAATTAATACCGCTAACTGGTAAATACAGATACTTCCTCAACTCCGCCAATGGATTTTTGCAATATGTTAAGACTACGTTAGCAAATATTAACGCTGATGGCGATGAGTATTTTTGATTACTTCCATCAAGAGAATTTGAAGTTTGTGTATAGGTTGGATCTCATCTCCCCATAACTTCCGCAACCAGTCACAATAAACCGACTAATTCACCGGTCCCCTCTACTACTTCACCAATCATATCGGCGGGAATATCCTGGGATTGAAAATGAGTAATTACTTGTTCTGCTTGCTGGGGTGGAACTAATAACACAAAGCCAATACCCATGTTAAAGGTATTATACATAGCTTCAGCACCGACAGAACCAGCCGCAGCTAACCAATGGAATATAGGGGGAATACTCCAACTGTCAGGTATCATTTTAATTGATTGATTCTTACTTAAACATCTAGGTAAATTTTCTGGTAACCCCCCACCAGTAATGTGAGCCATACCATGAATTTCCCACCCTGATTGCAATGCTGCTAAAACGGATTTTACATAAATGCGTGTAGGCGTGAGGCAAGTCTCACCAATAGATGCTCCATTTAATAACTCTGGGGTATCACTCCAAGCAAAACCACCATCACTGACAATTTTTCTAACCAAACTCAAACCATTACTATGGACACCTGCACTAGCTAAACCTATTGCTACGTCCCCTATTTGCACCTGAGAACCATCTAGCATTTGGCTTTTTTCAACAATCCCCACACAAAAACCAGCTAAGTCATATTCACCAACTTGGTAAAAACCAGGCATTTCCGCCGTTTCTCCCCCCAGTAAAGCCGAACCCGCTAATTTACAACCCGTAGCTATTCCCGCGACTACCTGGGTTAATTGTTCTTTATCTAACTTACCTGTAGCCACATAATCCAGAAAAAATAGCGGTTCTGCACCGGATGTCAACACATCATTAACGCACATCCCCACCAAATCTATCCCCACGGTGTCATGACGATTCAGAATTTGGGCGATTTTTAGTTTTGTACCGACACCATCTGTCCCCGAAACCAAAACTGGTTCTTTGTAACCTGTGGGGAGTTGAAAGCAACCACCAAAGCCACCCAATCCCCCCAAAACTTCTTTTCTGAAGGTGCTGTGAACCAAATTGCGAATTTGGTCTACAAAAGCTCTACCCGCTTCAACATCAACGCCTGCATCCCGATAATCCATGCCTAACTACACCGTTATCAATTCATAACTTTAGGTTATTATCATCACACAATTTAGGGACTAAAGACCTTTTTTTGATAATTTGTGATAAATTCAGGACTGCCAATTCAAAAAATATCCAAAAATTTCTGGTGATGTGGCGAGAATTGCCCGCTAATTATAATTATAAAGGACGGGCAGGATACTCATCCTACAAAATTGAATAATTTATTTTTTGGTGTTTCCTGAAGAAATCATTTGAAAATGAAGATATATTCCCTATTCTCTCCGTTCCCCCGCAGTCCGAATTAATTCCCCAATCAAAGCCACAATCGCAGTCATGGAAATTAACATGACACTTAAAGCATTAATATCAGGTTTGACTCCGGTTCTAATCCGGCTAAAAATTTCTATTGGTAGGGTATTTGTCCCACTTCCAGCGGTAAAACTAGCAATTAAAAAATCATCTAAACTTAATACAAAAGCTAATAAACAGCCAGAAATAATCCCCGGCATTAATTGAGGTAATAAAACTAAAATAAAGGCTTGTGTTGGGGTTGCACCTAAATCTAATGCTGCTTCTTCTAAATGCGGATTGATATTATTCATGCGAGAAGAAACTACCAACCCAACATAGGATAGACAAAATACAATATGGGCAGCAATAATAGTCCAGATACTCAAAGGAATAGCAAAAGCTGCTAAACATACTAGAGTCGAAACAGCGATCGCAATATCAGGAATTAATAAGGGTAAATAGGCAATTCCCTGGTATAATTTCTTGCCAGAAAAGTCATAACGTGCCAATCCCACAGCCATTAATGTTCCCAAGACTGCGGAAACCCCCACAGCACAAAAAGCTACCAATAAACTATTATATAAACCTGATAAAATCCGTTCATCACTAAATAATTTTCCGTACCATTCCCAGGTGAATCCTTGCCATTTAGCACTGTAAGGTGACTGATTAAAGCTATAAAAAGCCAGTACCAGGATAGGTAGGTACATAAACACAAATATGACTAGTGCAAAAACTGCCTGCCATGAAACACGCGGTTTATTTATTTGTTTGTATATATTCATTTCGCTTAGATATATGCAAATATCTGCTTACCGTATTATATTATACTTATTTTTTTGTTTTCAGTCAAGTGCAACGTCCACTTACTTACCAATTATTTCTTGTTAATTTCTGACTCGGTGACTCCTGAATTCTAAATTCTGACAGTTACAGCGGTTTCCGCTCTTATGAGGTACAAAGTTGAATCATGAAACTCTTGTAGTGCGGGCATCTTGCCCGCTAGATATGTACCTAATAACACAGGGAAGTGCTGTATGTCTAATTTATTTCTTAAGTATCAGACATTTACATTACCTCAGATAGACAAAAAATATCAAATATAAAACATAAGATTTGGTAGTAATCATGAATAAAGGTGGTTTTTGTACTTTTAGCTATTTCTATGTTAGTTATTTCATTTATTTTCAACTAACTAGAAATAGACCTCTGATATTTTAGGAGATTGATCATGAAAATTGCCCAGGTTGCTCCACTGTGGGAAAGAGTCCCACCACCAGCTTATGGTGGCATAGAGTTGGTAGTGGGGTTATTAACTGATGAATTAGTCCGTCGAGGACATGAAGTGACATTATTTGCATCAGGAGATTCTTTAAGTTTAGCAAAGTTAGTATCAGTTCATCCTCATGCTTTGAGGCTAGATCCTACTATTAAAGAGCCAGCTATTTATGAAATGCTGCTATTAGCTTTAGTTTATGAACAAGCGGCAAATTTTGATATCATTCATTCTCATGTAGGACTAGGAACACTAGTTTATGCCAATTTAGTCAAAACTCCTACAGTTCACACTTTACATGGAGTTTTTACTCCAGATAATGAAAAAATCTTTAAATATGGCAAAAAACAGCCTTATATTAGTATCTCTAATTCTCAAAAAGAACCCAGATTGGGATTAAACTATGTAGATACAGTTTATAATGGCATTGATGTTAGTAGTTATGAATTTTATCCTCAACCAACAGAACCATCTTATTTAGCTTTTTTAGGCAGAATGTCTCCAGAAAAAGGACCACATTTAGCAATTGAAATTGCTAAAAAAACTGGTCGGAAGTTAAAAATAGCAGGTAAAGTAGATTTGGTAGACTTAGAATATTTTGAACAACAAGTTAAACCGCATATTGATGGTAAGCAAATTGAATATTTAGGTGAAGCCAATCATCTCCAAAAAAATGCCCTAATGGGCGGCGCTTATGCAACTTTATTCCCAATTACTTGGCGAGAACCTTTTGGTTTAGTTATGGTAGAATCAATGGCATCAGGTACGCCTGTAATTGCCATGCGAATGGGTTCAACAGCAGAAGTGATTGTTGATGGGAAAACAGGTTTTCTTTGTAATAATGTTGAAGAATGTATTAATTCTATTGACAAGGTAAGAAGCTTAAATCGTTACGCTTGTCGTCAATATGTGGAAGAAAATTTTAGTGTTCAGCAAATGACTAATGGTTATGAAGCAGTTTATCAAAAGCTAATTGCCGAAAAATTAGCCCAACAAAATGGTTTTTCCCGCAATGCTTTAGTAAGTTAGTAGGGGTGGGGAAACCCCACCCGGTTTCCCCACCCGGTTTCCCCACCCGGTTTCCCTATCTCAAACTTTGCGCCTTTGCCTCTACCCTGCGGGATATCCTAACGGAGATTGTATCCTTTGCGCGAAACATAATTTTCTACAACTCCCTCATGTAATTGCTTAAACACCTTTTTGATGTTTAACTTCAACTACTGTATGCACATTTCCACGGGGGGTAAAATCTGTTTTCACAGTGACTTCTAAAGGATCACAAGCAGTGACGAAATCATCTAAAATTTGATTAGCTGTTTCTTCATGGGAGATATAGCGATCGCGGTAGCTGTTAATATAAAGTTTGAGTGCTTTCAACTCTACTACCCGTTGATCTGGAATGTAACTAATATAAATAGTCGCAAAGTCAGGATAACCGGAAAAGGGACATTTACAAGTAAATTCCGGTAAAGTAATATTAATATCATAGCGTCGCCCAATGCGGGGGTTAGGAAAGGTAATTAATTCCCCTTCCGCAATTTCGCGTTCACCATATTTCATTTCTTGACTGGCTGGAGATACAGTTTCAGGTGCAAAGTTACTCATAAGTTAGTAAAAAGAAATGCAGAGATTTACAATTATTAACTTAACAGTTTTTAACATTTATCCCCAGATTGATGAGTTACTTACTCAATTTCTTTTTCCCAGTCTGGACAATTTTCATCATCCCAACCATGAGGGTGCATACCACAGACTAACAAATTACCGCTATAAACCTGTCCGTGATAGTTGCTACAACCAATACAAGCAGCATTTTTTTCTATTGTAGCTTCTACTTTATATGGAAAACCAGGATCTATATCTTCTGAAATGTCCTCTAGTTCCCAGTAAATCTCCAAAATTGGTTCGGCTAAGTCTTGTAAAAACTGTTCGTGCAATGTACTAAAAGCATCAATATCGGCTAAAAATGTGCTTTGTACTTCTTCCGTAATTTCTTCCGTGATCTCAAAAAAAGCATCTATCATGTCATTCATTCCCAGGAAGAACTCCTCTACCTCATCAGCCACGGTTTCGATCATGCCTATTAAGTCTTTTTGCCACTGTTCCATAACTTAATGCCCTTCCTGGCTAAAAACATGACGCTTAACGCCATCTGGCTGGAAATGCTAGAGTACAAGGTAATTAGAAGCATTTTGGATATAGCATCACTTTTCTAGAATTAAATGTTACTCATACCCAAAGTGAAAAATTACTTTTTACGGTTCACGTTGCAACCGTTTTAACTCTTCCTGTAGTTCTAGCACTTGATCGCGTAGGTGATCTACATTATTGCGATTTTCTTTATTTTCTTTTTTCACCTCTTTTCCATTTGCTTCTTCCTCATCATCATCAAGGATATTAATCCGCCGAGGTTCAGAAGGGGCTGTTTTTTCAGGTGTTTGTCCAGATGTTGGCTGCTGTTGAGCTTGCTTCATCATATCTTCGACGAAGCGGCGAGCTTCTTCTGTGTTCATCTCGCCTTTGGCTACCATTTCATCTGCTAATTTTTGGACTTGTGATCGCAGTTCGGTTAATTTCCCCCCAGCTTTTTCGCCAGCATAAGAGGCTAACCCAACGCCGAGATAAAAAGCTTTTTGTACAATATCTCCAAAACCAGGCATTGCTGCTGAAAGCTCCTACAAATAAGGCGACCCGGAGACTACGCCTACCACAAGCATCCCTTATTGCTGCTACCTTCCGGTCCTGACAAGATTTGGGCGTTGAAGTTGCATAGATCCAGGTCTTCCACCATCATAACACTAAAATTCAAAATTTGTGTATTATTCCAAAATAATTCGCCATTCAAAAAGTTCGTAGTTGACACAATCGTTCTGTACCAAGGGATCAGCTAATACTATTGCCTGTGCTTCATCCATTGAGGTAGCCTCAAATAACATCATTCCGCCACCTTTTTGCGCCCAATAACCTGTTTTGGCTTTGTGTCCTTTAGCAATCAACTCTTGGACATAAGCTCTGTGTGCAGGTACATATTGGTCAAAGGTGGGTTTATCAACCTTACCAGTTTCAATTTTGACAAACCAAGGCATAGTTCGGATAGAATTTTAGATTAGTGATTTCTTATTTTATAGGACTTACGCATTGATAGAAAATAGCAAATATGTGGTAAGCGTTTTAGTAATTTATGATGATGCTTGATTTAACAAAAGTGAAACCCAATCTGCGTAAACCAGTTACTATACATTATGCACAAAAGTTTTAGATATCAAATACCATTGCTGCTGACATTTTGTTTATTTACTAACTTATTACCTGCGGCGGGTGCAGTTGTCTGTCCAACGGATGTTAAAGAATTAAAAATAGCTGGCTATTATGATAGGGATGGTAGTAATGGCCGTAGCGGTAGAGATGGACGCAGCGGGACAAATCAGACTATAAATGCTGATGGTTCAGCGGTTAATCTTGACTTATCTGGGAAAGATGGTGAAGATGGCGAAGATGGTGAACCGGGTTCTCGTCCTAGTTGTCGAAATCACCGGGAGGAAGGACGAGATAATATTAATGCCCCCAATGGTGGTGATGGTGGCAACGGCGGAAATGGTGGCAATGGTGGTCAGAGTGGCGATCTCACGGTCTATTATACGAATTTGGCAGATTTAAAGAAAATTGCCGTTCGCGCTGTTGGTGGCGAAGGTGGACGGGGTGGACGGGGTGCTAGAGGTGCTGCGGGTTGTTCCTGTCGTCAGCGACGTTGGGAGCGAGAAAGCTGTACGGGAAGCCCTGGGACTCCTAATCGTCAATGTACTCGAAAAGTTTATCAGTGTTACGATGGACGCGATGGCAGTGATGGTAGAAATGGCCGTGATGGTAGAAATGGGCGATTAGGAATTTTGAGTATAGTTAGTGGTAAAGATGCCTTAGTAGATGATAAACCAACTGCGGAAATAGGAATTTCTCACTTAGCAAATCAACAATTCAATCTTTCTAAAAATAAATGGCAAATCCGTCAAGGGGCAAAATCTTTACTGGCCATTGGTTCTGTAATTGCTGATGAATATCGAGAGTTTGAACGGCGTTTAAATGGAACTTTTAAGTTAGTTTGGTTAGAAAAGCAGGCTGTTGCAAACTTTGCTAATCAATCTGTAAAACTGACTTTAAATGATAACCAACAAATAGATATTGCTTTTCCTGAAAATCTTTGGGTTGATGGTACTGCTAAAACTACAGGAAGTTTAACGGAGTACACTGTCAATCATGCTATTCCTAAAGAAGATGTCACCAAATTAGCTGTAGGTGAATTTGCTAATTCAGGACAAAATCTCAGTTTAAGAATAGTTGATTTAGCTGCTAAATCTGATGTTATCAATACTCAGTTTCGAGTCAAATATCGAGCGCAAGATAATTTTGATGATACTTTTAATGCTCCAACTTTGTATGAAGGAGAAATTCCCCCAGATTTGGTAAGCAGTAGTTATAATAATTTTACTCTAGCTTTAGGTAAGTTAAAAATTCCTAATCAAGCTTTAAATCCAGGGGTAAAGGTTGATATTGAAGTTGTCGCAATTCGTTCTTTAGGTGGACGTTCTGCACAACAAAAAATTAGTTGGCAAGGGGTAATTCGTAAACGGTGATATGGTAGGAGTCAGGAGTCAGGAGTCAGGAGTCAGGAGTTAACGAACCACGAAGACACGAAGGACACGAAGGAAGAAGGAAGAAGGAAGAAGGAAGAAGGAAGAAGGAAGAAGGAAGAAGGAAGAAAATTTATTTAGCACCTGACTCCTTGCTAATTATTTTCCCATATTGCGTTTGAGTTTTGCTAATTCGTCTTGGGTTTCCCAATTGCGAAATGTGTCTTCTAAGTCGTCAAAATTACTGTTAGAATTAGTAGCAGCATTCCAACCATGAGTTTCTAACCTTTGCTGGGTTTGTGCTTTGGTTCTAGCTGTTTGGGCTTCGGCTGCTTTTGTTTGTACTTCTTGACGACGTTGTTGAATTTTGTGAAGTAGTTGTTGGGATTGGCTAATGCGTTCTTTTAAACCTTGCATATGTCCCCACATT
This sequence comes from uncultured cyanobacterium, assembly GCA_903848645.1. GTDB lineage: Bacteria > Cyanobacteriota > Cyanobacteriia > Cyanobacteriales > Nostocaceae > Dolichospermum. The sequence goes on from CAINGU010000098.1 coordinate 30,939, forward strand.
TGATTTCCTTCTCGCAGTAGTGCAGCTTCTCGTTCTTGGGCTGGGGTGCTTAAATCTTGTCTACCTGCGGCTTGGGCTTTTTGAATACGAATATGCCATTTTTGGATTTCTTGGGCTGTGGAGAGAATTTCATCCTCGGATCGCTTCTCTTGCAATTGTAACTCGGCAATTAACTTTAATGTATCTTCTTCTTGTTCCCGCAGTTGTTCTAAAAGTGCTTCTAACTCTAAATGAGGGTTATTCCGCAAGAATTCTTCTAAACGACTTTCTAAAAACCGACTTAAATCATCAAATAAACTCACTGTTAAAACTCCAACTATCGGATATATGTCTATTTTATAACAGTTAATAGGTGACAGGTGACAGGTAACAGGTAACAGGTAACAGGTAATAGAAAAATTTTCTTCTTCCTTCCTTCTTCTGACTCTCGAATCCTGACTCCTGGGCGGGGAAACCCCGCCCCTACTGATTCGGTGACAAATTAAATTGGTGTTACCCAATATTTAATCCCTTGGATAATTTTTTGTTGTAATCCAAATTTGGGTAAATCATTTTCACTCCAACCCAAATACGTCCAATGGGGAAGATCATTAACTACAGTCTGAAACCAGCCATTTTGATTTAAAGCCCGTCTTTGGGCTGATGTTGCTACTTGTAAATCAATTGCTAATCCCCACAAATGTTGTGATGTGCCTGGGGGTGCAACTAATCCGAGAATTTTTGTTTCTTTTCCGGTTTTTACTCGTGTCAATGTTTCGCTATTTGCGTATTTATTCCAAAATCTTAAATTAGTGGCAAAACTGCGAAGACAATCACCTGCATAACCTGATTTAAGAGCAATTCTTTCTAAAAGTTTGGCTTTATTTAAAGCTTCAGCGGCAGTTTTTTGTAAATAACATTCTTGAGTGCCATCTACTAAAGTTATACTGATTGTATCTTGAAAAGATTTCGTTTCTAATTCGTTGTCTAAAATAGTTTTTTGTGGTAATTTAATTCCCGATTTTTGATTAATAAATACTGTTCCATAGGAACGCAGTAACGTATATTCAAACGTATCTACTTGGGGAATTGTGGGGATTTTGTTGGCAATTGTTGCTAAAAAACGCTGTTGATCGTCTAATTGCTGATCAGGAATAAATAGTGTATTTACAGATGCTGTTGAATTATGACAAGGCACGCCAGAGTTAGTTACGCATTCTTTGACAATTTGCGGATTTGGTGTTAACTGACTTTGGGAAATTTTGTGAGCAAAGACTAAGGTAACACTGACAAAAATAATTATAGTAACAAATGCTGCTATTTTCAGAATTAGTTTCACGAAAATATTACTTATTTTGAAAATTTCGATTTCATCATATCGCAAAATATTTTAAAATTTAGGACATTAAGGCACAATGCAAGGATTTAGATCCCCGGATTCTTAGAGAAGTCGGGGATCTTGTTTTTTGTAGCTTTAGATAAAATTCCTGTGTATAATTTGAGAATGAAGTTTATTTTTTAGTTCATAAATATTTATATTAACCACATTCATGCTTAATCCTTTTTAGCAAAATGATGAATTTAAAAAACTCCCGAATACAAACTTTAGCCATTTATGTAATACTAAGTGTGATCGCTATAATCATGCTATTTCCATTGTTATGGCTCATCAGTACATCATTAAAATCACCAACAGAAAATATCTGGCAGTCACCACCGCAACTATTACCCAGTCAACCGACATTAGAAAACTTCTCTAAAGTTTGGCAATCTTTACCCTTTGGCACATATTTATACAACAGTATTCTTGTATCTGTATTAACAGTGGGCTTGAATTTGTTGTTTTGTTCCTTAGCGGCTTATCCCTTAGCTAGACTCTCATTTGTGGGCAGAAACGGAATTTTTATTGCCATTGTGACAACAATTATGATTCCCTTCCAAATTGTCATGATTCCTTTATATATTTTGACAGTGCAATTAGGGTTGAGAAATACTTATTTAGGGGTAATTTTCCCTAGTTTAGCCTCTGCCTTTGGTATATTTTTGTTACGGCAGGCTCTCATAGGTGTGCCAAAAGAAATTGAGGAAGCTGCTCGCTTAGATGGGAGTTCTGAGTTAGGATTATGGTGGTACATAATGCTACCTGCCATTCGCCCAGCACTGATTACCCTGGCTATTTTTGTCTTTATTGGCGCTTGGAGCGACTTTTTGTGGCCTTTGATTGTCATCCAAGATGAAAGTTTATACACTTTACCCTTGGGAGTTGCTAAGTTAGCGGGGACATTTTCTTTAGATTGGCGATTGGTCTCGGCTGGTTCAGTAATTTCTATCACTCCAGTGTTAGTATTATTTTTATTACTCCAAAAATACATTGTTCCTACGGATACGGGTAGTGGAGTCAAGGGATAAAAATGCAGACAAAAAAAATCTCCAATTTAGAATTAGAACGGATAATTATTCCTGCTCCCGTGACATTGACAAGTGATACCCTTGCCATTAATGCAGTCAGATTAATGAGTCAGGTAGATAGTATTTGTCATCTCACCAAGGATGTAGTATCAGATACTCATCTCCAGAATGTGGAACAAGCCAGTTGTGTTCTTGTTCTAGATCAAGAATATTTAGTAGGTATTATTACGAAACAAGATGTCATAAACTGTATAGCAATGGGGGTAAATTTAGAGCAAGTTACCCTAGCAGAGGTAATGATTAAACATCCAGTTACCTTGAAAAAATCAGAATTTACCAATATTTTGGTGGTTCTAAATTTATTTCGTCAATATAAAATATGTCACCTAGCAGTGGTAGATGATCAAGGTGGGTTAGTAGGAATTATCAACCGAAGTAGTGTATTAAATAGTATTGATCCACTGGAAATGTATGAAGAAAACCATTTTTTACGAGAAAAGGTTGATCAACTAGAAACTGAAAAAGCCGAGATATTACAAAATCAAAATACTGAATTAGAAAGTCAAGTTCATGAACGGACTACGGAATTAATAGAGCAGATTAAGATAGATCACTTGCTGCTTATGCTTTCACAAAGAATTCGTAACTCTTTTGATTTAGATGTAATCTTGCAAACTGCTGTTTCCGAAATTCAAGAATATTTGCAAATAGATCGGGTAATTATCTATGAATTTAACAGAGAATGGAGTGGTAAAGTTGTCGCTGAAGCACTAAGAACAGAAGAAGCTTCTTTGTTAGGTGTTGTTCTTCATGATCCTTGTTTTGCCCCTGATTGGGTTGACCATTATATGAATGGTCGGGTGCGAAAAATTCATGATATTTATGATTGTCAGTTGTCTCCTTGTCATGTTGAATTATTAGCAACAAATCATATCCGTGCCAACCTAGTTGTACCAATTGTTTATCAAAATCAGTTATGGGGCTTAATCGGCGCTCATCAAGTTTCCCAACCCCGAATTTGGCAATCTTTAGAAGTTGATTTGCTAGAAAAGTTATCTATTCAATTAGCGATCGCTATTCAACAATCCCAACTTTATCAACAAGCTCAAAAAGAATTAAAAGAGCGAATTGCCGCACAAACAAAACTCAAAAAACTGAACCACAAATTAGAATTGCGAGTGATTGAACGTACGGAAGAATTACATCAAAGTCAAGAATATTTACGTCAAATTACCGAAAATATTGACAGTGTTTTCTGGATAAAAAGTATAAAAGAGGGTAAACTTCTCTATGTTTCACAAGCCTATCAGAAAATTTGGGGCTATTCATGTCGGGAACTATATCAATCATCCCAAAAATGGGTAGATTCTATTCATCCAGAAGATATGCCGCACATTATTGCAGCTTTACCCAAGCAAATTTATGGTGGATATAATGAACAGTATCGCATAATTCGAGGTGATGGAGAAATCCGCTGGATCAATGATCGAGCTTTTCCTATCTGCGATCAAAAAGGTGATATTTACCGGATTGCGGGAATTGCTGAAGATATTACTCAACAAAAACAGATTGAGGAAAAACTGAAATTGCAAGAGCGAGCGATTGCTGCTAGTAATAATGGTATTGTGATCGTTGATGCCAGACTACCAGACAAAAATACAATTTTTGTTAACACTGCATTTGAAAAAATCACAGGTTATTCAGCACAGGAAGTGATCGGAGGCAACTGCCGTTTTCTGCAAAGTAAGGATCGAAAACAACCAGGTTTAAAGGAAATTCGCACAGCTTTACAAGCTCAACAAAATTGCAAAGTTACCCTCCGTAATTATCGTAAAGATGGTAGTCTGTTTTGGAATGAACTGAGCATTTCTCCCATTTTCGACGATCAAGGAAATCTTACTCATTTCATCGGGATTCAAAACGATGTAACTGCCCGCAAACAGGCAGAAGAACAAATAAAATCTTCTCTAAAAGAAAAAGAAATCTTGCTCAAAGAAGTTCATCATCGTGTCAAAAATAATCTCTTAGTAGTATCTAGTCTTTTAGATTGGCAAGCTGACTATATTACAGATCCAGCAGCTATCAAGATTTTTGAACAAAGTCAATATCGTATTCAATCAATGGCACTTATCCATGAAAAACTTTATCAATCTAAAAATATAGCTGAAATTGATTTAAGTGAATATTTAGAAAATCTGGCTAAACAGTTAGAATATTCCTTAAATTCAGACTACCGCAAAATTACTATTAACTTTGATCTGCATCCCATTTTTTTGAATATCGAAACAGCTACTCCTTGTGGTTTAATTGTCAATGAATTAATTACTAATGTCTTTGAACACGCTTTCCCAAATCATGGTACAGGACAAATATGGTTAAGAGTAAAAGAAAATGCCCAAAAGCAAGTCACTATCACTATTGAAGATAATGGTGTAGGTTTACCCGCAGATTTGGATTTTCAGAATACAGAATCTTTAGGTTTGCAGTTAATTTGTTTATTAACTAAACAGTTAGAAGGAGAAATTACCGTCAGTCGTGATCATGGCACTAAATTTGTTTTAACTTTTTCAGAACTACGTTATCAGAAGAGAATTGAAAATTATGACCAGCGTTAAAATATTAATTGTTGAAGATGAACTTTTGATTGCTAATAATTTAGCCAGAAAACTAACTAAGTTGGGATATACAATTGTAGAAATTGTTTCTTCAGGGGAAAATGCTATTCGGATAGCTGGAGAAAAACAACCAGACTTAGTGCTAATGGATATTGTCATTAAAGGTGACATGGATGGTATACAAGCTGCTGCTCAAATAGCTAAAAAATATGGGATTCCAGTTATTTATTTAACTGCCTATGCTGATAATGAAACTCTAAATAGAGCTAAAGACACAACTCCTTTTGGTTATATTCTTAAACCATTTAAGGATAGAGAATTACAAGTAACAATTGAAATTGCTCTGCAAAAACATCAAGCTGATTTAGAGCAAAAAAGACAATACATGGAACAACTTAAGGAGGTTGAGCAAAAATTCAGCCAAGTTCAAAAATTTGATCCTCTCACTAAGTTATTAAATCGTCATGGTTTACAGGAGGAGTTTGATCACCAAGTAGAAGAATTTATTCATAATTTGATTCAGCCTAAAGAAGCATCTCCAAGTTATTTTCCCTATCTTCCTATTTTCTGTTTAAGTTTTGATCGTCTAGAACGACTTTATCAATCTCTTGACCCAGCAAATAGCGATTTACTAATCCTGACATTAACAGAAAGGTTAAAATCAGTAATTGCAGAAAATGGTATTGTTGCTCGAATTAATAGTAATGAGTTTGTCATTATTGCCAAAGCCATAGAATATCGTACCCAAGCAGTTGCTCTAGCTCAATCTTTGCTACAAAGTATCTCCAAGCCAATTCTAATTAATAGCCAAGAAATATTTATTACTGCTAGTATAGGCAGTGCATTTTACTATCATCCCTACCATTTAGAAACCTTATTACAACATTGTCGGATTGTTATAGCCAAAATCCAAAAAGGGGGAGGTAACGCCTATGAATTCTATAACCATAATCTAGATAATACTACTGCAACCAAACAAATCACTTGGGAATCAGATTTGCACCATGCACTAGAACTTAATCAATTTCAGTTATACTTTCAACCCATAGTCAATATCAAAACTGGCGAAATTGTCGCTGCTGAAGCTTTAATTAGATGGTTACATCCTGAATATGGAATTATCCTCCCTAAAGATTTTATTCCCGTAGCTGAACAACAAGGTTTGATAATTGAACTTGGTAAATGGGTATTTAGAAATACCTTTAGATGTCTAGGAGAGAGGAAAAAGGCTGGACTACCAATCATAAAAATGTCTGTTAATCTCTCTTCCCGTCAGTTATCTCATCCCGCACTATCTCAAGAACTGACTAATATATTAATTGAGCAAAAGGTCAGTGCTAAATTCATTTCTCTAGAAGTGGATGAAAGCATTTTTGAAGAAGATAGCAACTTAGCTGTCCGTCGTCTGCGCTTAATTAAAGCCTTGGGATTTGAAATAACTCTTGATAGTTTTGGTAGTGATAAATCATCATTAAACTATCTGAGTAAGTTTCCATTTGATACCGTAAAAATGGATAGCTCTCTGGCGAAAAATTTAAAACTGACACCAGCAAACGAAACCATTGTTGCTAGTATTATTGATTTAGCCCGAAAATTAAATATGGAAATTGTTGCGAAAGGAGTAGAAAGAAAAAATGAACTCCAATTTTTCTACCAGCATCAATGTTATCATGTCCAAGGTAATCTCTTTAGTCGCCCTATTCCGGCATCAGAATTTATAAATTTACCTAATTCCTTGGTAATTCCTAGCATTTAGAGGAAGATAGAAGGAGTTAAAAATAAATGCAACCTGCGAGAACATTTGAAGATTTAATAGTTTGGCAAAAAGCACATCAATTTGTGCTAGGAATATATCAATTAACTGCAAATTTTCTCAAATCAGAAATATATGGACTTACTTCTCAGTTTAGACGCGCATCAGTTTCTATTCTTGCAAATATCGCTGAAGGATTTAAGAAGAAAGGAAATATAGATAAAGTAAGATTTATGAATATTACACAAGCTTCTTTAGAAGAATGTAGATACTATCTTATTCTCACAAATGATTTAGGATATGGTGATACATCAGAATTGATGTTAAAACTGCAAGAAGTTAGTAAATTATTAGATAGTTATGCAAAAGCTATTCTCAACAATTCTACCTCCTAACCTGGATTTCTTCTTCTTCTTTCTGACTCCTGACTCCTGACTCCTTATATTTAGAAAAGTACATGGCCAATTCTCGTTTACAGTTATTAGTTTTAAGCAATGGTCATGGAGAAGATATCATTGCTGTGCGGATTATCCAGGCTCTGCAACAATTACCTGTTCCACCAGATATTTTTGCTTTACCAATAGTTGGTCAAGGACGTGCTTACCAAAAAATAGATGTTCCCATGATTGGTAAAGTGCAAACTATGCCTTCTGGTGGTTTTATCTATATGGATGGCCGCGAATTAATGCGCGATGTGGGCGGTGGCTTGGTGCAGTTGACTCTTAATCAAATTCAATCTGTACGCCGTTGGGTAAGTTCACAGACAAAGTTAGGTAATCAAAAAGCTGTTTTAGCTGTGGGGGATATTGTCCCTTTATTATTTGCAGCGTTCAGTAGTGCTAATTATGCCTTTGTAGGTACGGCTAAATCAGAATATTATGTGCGTGATGAAGCGGGATTATTACCGAGAAAATCTAAATCCGCATGGTGGGAAAATTTTTCTGGTTCAATTTACCATCCTTGGGAAAGGTGGTTAATGAGTCGTCGTCGTTGTCGCGCTGTGTTTCCCAGAGATTCTCTGACCACGGAAATTTTAAAAAAATGGCCAATTCCCGCTGTGGATGTGGGGAATCCCATGATGGATGGTTTACAGACAACTCTGAACGCACAGCAGTTTTATCGTCCTGATGCTGAACAGGAGGAAGTGATTCGTCCTTTGATTGTGACTCTGTTGCCTGGTTCTCGTGCGCCGGAAGCTTACAATAATTGGGAAATCATCATGATTGCTGTATCCGCGCTGATGGCTGGTTTACGACAACCAGGTTCTGTATTCCACTCTGCGGGAACGATGATTTTTTTAGGAGCAATTTCTCCTGGTTTAGATTGTAGTATTTTATCCCAAACTTTACATATTCAAGGTTGGCGACTTTGTGAAGAATCTCCTTTACCAATTTCTGACCCCGACAGCTTGACTTTTAAACAAAAAAATGCTTATTTCATCTTGACCCAACAAGCTTATAATGACTGCTTGTATTGGGGTGATGTAGCCATTGCAATGGCCGGAACTGCAACAGAACAATTTATCGGTTTAGGAAAACCAGCGATCGCTATTCCCGGTCATGGTCCCCAATATAACCCCGGTTTTGCAGAAGCCCAAAGTCGGCTGTTAGGACTATCTCTCACCCTAGTTAACCAACCATCACAAGTTCTCCCAGCCATCCAATCTCTACTCAAAAATCCTGACTTTTTACATGAAATTGCCGAAAATGGAATTCAGCGCATGGGACGTGCAGGCGCAGCACAACGGATTGCAGAATGTTTACAAGAAAGATTGGTTAGGTAATTGGTAATTGGTAATTGGTAATTGGTAATTGGTAATTGGTAATTGGTAATTGGTAATTGGTAATTGGTAATTGGGAGAAATTTCTTTCTCTCTTCTTCTTTCTTCTTCTTTCTTCTTTCTTCTTCTTTCTTCTTCTTTCTTCTTTCTCCTGACTCCTTTGTCAAACTACCAAACCAGAACGTAAAGCGCGAACTGCGGCTTGGGTACGATCATCAGCACAGAGTTTATTTAAAATATTGCGAACATGAGTTTTTACTGTTCCCACGGTGATATATAACTTCTCAGCGATTTGTGAATTACTACAACCAGCCACAATCAACTCTAAAATTTCCAGTTCTCGTTGGGTGAGGGGATAGGTTTCTAAAACTTGTTCGTATGCTGTATCTAGGGCTTCGATTTTTACCGTTTTCGGCTTATCCGATGATTGCTGATCACCAGGAACACCTTGACGCATTTTTCGTAATACTACATTAGCGATCGCTGGATCAATCCAAGAGTTACCACTGAAAGTTACTTGTACAGCTTCAATAAATTTATTAACACTTGTATCCTTCATATAATAAGAATCTGCTCCTGCTGCAAAAGCCGCCAAAACAACATTTTCTGTATTATTCATCGTCAAAATCAAGATCTTTGTCTGGGATTGTCCTGTTTCCGCCTGATAACGTCTAAATTTGCGCGTCAGTTCAATTCCATCCATATCAGGTAAACCAATATCTATCACAGCTACATCTGGTTTAGTGGTTTCTAAAAGCTTGAGTCCCAGAGTGGCATTGGCCGCCTCACCAATCACTTTAAAACCGCCATGTAACTGCAATTCAGTTTTAAGTCCCATGCGGGTTAAATCATGATCTTCAATTAACAGAATACTAATTTCACTCATCTTGTTACACCCATGATAATCAGAGCTTTTACACCACTAACACTAACTAAAACTTTTTCTTATTTTTCTTATAAATTTCATCTAATTCACCCAACCCCAGCATAGATGATCCTATAACTATTGAACATCTATCTAAAGAAGTAATAAATTGTAGATTTTGCAATTTAGATAGATATAAAAATCTAGCTAAAGGTATATAGATATTTATCCCAAAACAAATGAGATTATTGAGACGAATCAGAAAAATTACAATTAAAGCATGATCACCAAATTTGCAATAAACTCCATAGCAGTTGCCAGATCAGATAGATTTTTCATAAAACACAGCTAATTCTACGCTATCAGACACAATAGGACTTTCCGCTCTTTTCTCTACTAATTAGCTGGATACAATTAAATATACAACCTCTCTGCTAAACTTCTTGCCTACAAAGGTAAAGGCTTTAAAACCACCTATTTATAAGAGGTAATAATACGGATTTAAGGAGTGATTTTTATTTAGCCATTACCACCATTATTTAAGTAAAAATCTCAAGCTGGTGGTACACAATGTTTCCATGCAACTCTCACTAATGGGTGAGGACAGTTGATGAATTACTAATTTACAATATTTTTAACTGGATCAAGTATTTTATTTTACTTGAGATTAAATCTACTAATCCAGCAAAACATCATGTTCATTGTCAATGTAAAGATTTACCAAAATTCAGCAAATTTAGGCAAAAAAATTGGATTCAATAGTGCAAAAAGGCGCAAAATTCATTAAGATACTATGAGTAGAGAATAATTACTATGAGGTGATAAATCGCAAACAAATAATCTGTAAAAACCCTGAATTCATCCGGGTCTATTCATTCTTGGAGACAGCAAACATCATTATTTGTATACTCTAGAGACTGTAAAATCACAAATGCTGAACATCAATCTGTATTGAACAGCGAAGTTAAAAACCGATGGAAGAGAAACTAAAAATTTTAGTTGTAGAAGATGATGAGGTAGACCGAGTGATAGTACGTCTAGCCATGACTGAAGCAGGTATGAGGATGGAACTTGATGAAGTCAAAGATGGGAATCATGGGTTCTCTGCTCTCATCAATAACCACTATGACTGCGTATTTCTCGACTATCACTTACGGAATCAAGATTGCTTAACATTAATTCACAAAATAAATTCTTCAGGAATCAAAGTTCCTTTAATCATCCTCATCAATTCAGGAAATGAAGCAATAGCTGAAGACTGTATCCAAGCAGGTGCTACCCAGTATTTTATCAAGTCTACATTATCTTCAGCAACCATAGCTCAAATGTTACGTAGTGCAATTCGTATACATCATACAAAAATGCAGCTAGATTTAGTAAATCAACAACTTCAAGAAAGTCGTGAACAGCTAAGTTTTCAGGAGCAAGAATTAACAGCACAACAAGAACAGATTCAGTTACAAAACCTCGAACTTTTGGCAACATCAAGGTTAAAATCATTATTTTTAGCCACTATATCCCATGAGTTAAGAACTCCAATGAATGCGATTATTGGATTTTCGCAGATTCTCTTACGTCCGAAATTTGGTCTATTGACAAATCAACAAATGGAGATGGTAGAGAAAATTTTTAGTAATGGTAAAGATCTACTGGTGAAGATCAATGAAATCATCGAATTTTCTCAGCTAGAAGCCGGGAAATTAGAACTAAATCCCAAAACATTGGATTTATCAGAAGTTGTTAATAATACGGTGACAGAAATCCGTTCTCTAGCTGAAGCCAAAAATTTATCTTTGCTAGTTAAAACAAATTTAGAAAATAAACTAGTATTTAATGATGCAGCGCGATTACGGCAAATTTTAATTCATTTGCTGACCAATGCTGTTAAATTTACAGAATCGGGAAGTATTTGCGTAGAAATCAAAGAAAGCAATAAAAATCAAGTTACAATTACTGTACAAGATACAGGAATCGGTATTGCTTCTAGAGATTTTCAAAACATTTTTGCCGCATTTCATCAAGTTGATCAAGGCCTCAGCCGTAAATATTCGGGTATAGGTTTGGGTTTAGCTATTATTAATTCACTAGTACGGATAATGGGAGGAGAAATATCCATAGAAAGTCAATTAGGAATCGGTTCAATGTTTAAAATAGAATTACCACGGAAAATTAAGTTAGTCGGAGATTTAGATGATGTAGTTTTTCTTCCCCATCAAAATCATTTTTATTCTGTACATACCCCTCATAAAGCATCATTGAAAAAGGAGTCAGGAGTCAGTAGCCAGGAGTCAGAATCAATCAGTCGAGGATTCACACCCGCAACTGATTGAAGACCACCAAATCTACGATTTAGTGGGGGTGCAAAAACGCCGGTTATTCATCCGCCACTCGCACAGAATTCATTCTGACTTCTTCTTCCTGACTCCTCTATTCTCTTATAAAAAGTTGATTAATTATGTCTATTCCGAAAAAATATCGAATTTTATCTGTTGATGATTCTAAGGACAATCTCATGTTAGTGCAAACACTTTTAGAAAGCGAGGAATACAATATTGATTCAGTTACTAATGGTGAAACAGCTTTAGAAAAAGTAGCAGAATCACCTCCGGATCTAATTATTTTAGATGTAATGATGCCAGGAATAAACGGTTATGAAGTCACACGACGGATTCGGAATAATGCGGAAATAAACTATATTCCGATTTTGCTAATTACAGCTTTTCCTGAATCTAGTCTTGTCGAAGGTTTAGATATTGGTGCTGATGATTTTATTCGCAAACCATTTAATATAGAAGAACTATTAGCAAGAGTGCGCTCTCTTCTAAGATTAAAGCACAGTATTGACGAACAGGAAAAAATGCTGCGACAGCGAGAAGATTTTGTTTCTCGTCTTACCCATGATTTACGCACACCTATGGTAGCTGCTGATCGAATGCTGAATTTATTTTTGCAAGAAGTCTTTTGCCCGATTTCTCCAGAAATGAAACAAGCGATTAATATGATGATTCGTAGTAATCATAATCTCCTGGAAATGGTTAATACCTTACTAGAAGTTTACCGTTTTGAAGCTGGAAAAAAAACCCTCAACTATGAACAATGTAACTTAACAGCAATTGCGACTGAAGTAGTAGGGGAACTAACTCCCTTGGCACTTGAGAAAAACTTAATTGTCAGATTAGATATTAGTACAGAAAATCATGGGGGAATTGTTAACGCTGATCGGTTAGAATTACGACGAGTATTCAATAATTTAATCGGTAATGCCATTAAATTTACCGATACAGGTAGCATAGAAATCCGCATTTTTGAAACCTCATCTCCAACTAATCATCCTAGTGAAGTAATCATCCAAGTGCAAGATACAGGTTATGGCATTGCTGAGGAAGATCAAGGAACAATTTTTGAGCGATTTCGTCAAAGTAGGAATGAAAGAGCCGGTAGTGGTTTAGGACTACATCTTTCACAACGCATTGTTGAAGCACACGGTGGTAAAATAGAACTTTCCTCGGAACTTGGGAAAGGAAGCATATTCACAGTTAAACTACCTAAAATAACTTGATGACGATGAATACAGTAGAATTCACCAGTCAGCAGTATTTTTGTGAAAATTTTGTATTTCATGTACCTAGCACCAACAACGACTTGCAAACCTGTTCCCTATTCCTGCCTATACTTCCAAAACCGGACATAGATCAAATTTTCTATCTAGTAACCGATGAATAATTGCTTCTAATTCTTCAATCATATAAGGTTTACTGATGTAATCATCAAAACCAGCATTGAGAATAAGTTTTTGATCTTCACTTCCAGCTAAAACCGTCATAGCCACCACAGGGATATGACAAGTTAATGAATCTCCCTTGAGAAGTTGAATCACATCTAAGCCACTCATACCAGGTAAAAAAATATTCAATAAAATTAAATCAGGTTGATACTCCTTAGCCACAAATACCGTTTTTGAACTTTCTTTTTGACAAATAGACCGATAACCAAGTAAATCTAGGGTATAACTCATTAGCAGTAGGCTATCATCATGATTTTCTACTGCTAAAATCAAAGGCTGTTGATGTTTTTGGCGTTTTTTATCACTCATGAATGAATGTGCTAGATACATCTCTTCTCCAGAGTAGTTAATAGGGAGTAGTCGGTTTTTCACAAGCAGCACAACACGAACCCATAAGTCCTCATTGGTTGTTTATCCTCACCAATTTGAACAGGAAATAAAAATCCAGTTTTAATACTTTTAGCAGATATATTTTGATTATATGCAAAACTGTCAATAAATTTATTTACAAAAATCAACAAATTCAGAACTCTCACTTCTCTGAAACATAGGGTTTCTTGTTGTTATTACTATAAGTATTCTGACTAATGGCTACTGACTAAATTTTAGACTAGGGTTAACAATTAAAAATTAAAAATTAAAAATTAAGAAAGCAGATTGTATAAGCTTTTCAGGGATTTTTAATGGTTCGTTGATTTACGCCGTTGTGTACTAGAATGTGAAGTATCTCAATGATTATTGCTCAAGCAACCAAATAATGAGTACAATAGTTGACACAACTTCCTTTTATGTAATACATTGTACTATATGAATGGATGTAACAAAAAAAATGTGCATCATTGCCTGTCTCAGCAAAGAATAATTTGACTATGGATTTTGACTATTTCAGAACTAACGAAAGTAATAACACCAATAAGAACTTTCAAAACTTGCTCTCTAGTGGCTGGCGGCCATTTCATAGAGATTTTGATTGGGAATATTTCGGAAAAATTTTATTCCATGATACCCAGGAATTAACCCAAAAAAGCATTAATCTAGCTAGTTATTATGCAGATGCTTTGGCGAGAAAAGAGTATGCTTGGTGGGCAAATATTTTAAATTTAGCTTCAGATTATACCCGTGGTGAATTCCAAAAATATTGGAATTATATCACCCCAGATATGCTCACCCCAGAACACCGCCACAAAGACTTTTTGACCACAGAAACACCTCTTGTCCAATTTGTCAGCCGTAATAGTATTCCTATTGATTATGTGCTGAATCTTTTGCAAGAAATTACTGTTTTACGAGTTTTAAAATTATTAGAACGTCCTGATATTATTACTCAATATTACTCAGAAAGAGACTTTTATTTTCCAGTTGAAAAATTTGTGAACTGGGAACGATTGGATGTGGTGAATACAGTTTATGCTTACTGGTCAGAACATGATCTTTGGTTACAAATTGAAGCCTATGAAAGGGGAAGAAGGAATTATACTTTAATGGCTAAAAATATGAAGCCATTAATTAATAAAGCAACTTATGATTTAGCTGTAATGCTGAGTGGATATCAAAGTCGTGTAGGGAGAGTTCATAGCCAGTATCCATTGCGGACATTTCCCCAAGACATTCAAGATTTTACTGACTTAGTTCAACAAACAATTTTAGATCAAAATCAATTAGCAGTTGTAGTACATGGCGCACCAGGTACAGGAAAAACAGCATGGACACAAAGTGTTGCTAAAGAAATTCTTGTCCCTTTAGGATATGTAATTTTCATTTTAGATCATGATGCCATTACTAACTTTGTTCCCCCCACATATTTAGAAAGGATTTGTATTATCATCAATGAAGCTGATAATTTAGCTCAAGATCGAGCTTCAGAAGTAGCACAATATAACAATAAAACTGAGCATATTTTAGCTTTATTAGATGGGACATTATACCAAAGTGTAATTGATGAGTCTGGCATTCAAATGCAACAGAAATTAGTAATCTTAATGACTTGTAATACCACAGAAAGATTAGATCCAGCGATGTTACGTAAAGGTAGAGTAGACTTAATGTGTGAGTTTATCAAGAAATTTGTCTAATACCAATTGAATCACAAGATACCTGACTTCTTCAAGAAGTCGGGTATCTACCATAGAACTAATTACTTGGTTCTGTCTAGTAGGGTGGGCAATGCCCACCAAAACCCCCTACAGTGGGCATTGCCCACCCTACGTACATTTCAAAAATCAAATATTAGTCCTATAGTTTTAAAATAATGAGTAAACAAGAAAAACCAGATCAACAACCAGTAACGCGATTATTTTCTCACCTGGAATTTGATGGAAATAAATTGCAACATCAACCGGGTAGTGTTTTAGGAAATACAGCTTTAATTGCGGGAACTACTGTTGGTGCGGGGATTCTTGGATTACCTGCGGTAACTTTACCATCAGGGATTATACCATCTACAATCTTACTCATTACCGTATGGCTTTATACTTTAATTTCCGGTTTATTAATTGCGGAAGTGACTTTAAATTTGATGCGAGTTGAGGGTATTCCCCATTTAGGTTTATTGGCAATCATAGAAAAGATTCTTGGTAAATTGGGAGCGAGAATTGCCGGAATTGCCTATATATTTAACCACTATGCTCTCTTAGTGGCATATATGACCGAAGGTGGGGAAGTTTTAAGCACAACAGTTAGTCAAGTTTGGAAATTAGACAATCTTTTACCTCACTGGGTAGGAACAGTCAGTTTTTTTCTATTATTTGGAAGCATGATGTATTGGGTAAAAGATCAGTTAATTGAGAAATTAAACGAAATATTTATCATTATTTTGATAACTGCTTTCCTGGGTTTATTATTATTAGGAGTAAGCCAAGTCCAAAGCACTCAATTTTTAGTGCAAAATTGGCAAGCTATTGGTAGTTCTATTGCGGTTATGTATGTAGCCATGTTCTTCCATAGTATTATTCCCCTGGTTGTCACTCAATTGGAAGGAGACATTCCCAAAATTCGACAATCTATTATTATTGGTTCTGTGATTCCGCTACTAATGTTTTTAGCTTGGAATGCCGTTATTTTAGGCTGTATGACTCCAGATATTTTACAGCATAATATTGGGAATGAGAGGATATTTGATCCACTACAAATCCTGCGAACCGGTCGCTCTGGAGACTTGTTTGCGATGTTATTATCAATTTTTTCTGAATTTGCAATTGTCACATCATTTATTGGTATTACCTACGGCTTGGCAGATTTTTTTAAAGATATTTCTGTGATTACCAAAAGTGAAATTTCTCGTTTACCTCTCTATTCTTTGGTATTCCTTCCACCTTTAAGTTTAGGAACATTTAACCCCACCATCTTTTTTCAGGCACTAGAATACACAGGTACATTTAGTGTTTCCATTTTAGGAGGAATTATGCCAGCCTTGATGCGTTGGAAACAAAGTCAAACACCGGAATTTGTAAATAGCAACTATCAAACCCTAGTTCCGGGGGGGAAAATAACATTAATCTTCATAATTATGGGAGCAATATATTTGATAGGTAGACAATTTTTTTCCATATATTTTCATATATAAATTATAAAAAGCTAATGGAGTTTGGTTAGTTGATCATGTACCTTATCAATATTTACAAATAATAAAAACTGAATAAAACCTCTCTTATCGGGTAATGACAAGAGAGGATTTGGAGCTAAAGTCCGGTAGGGTAATCGGGCTATTTAATATTTAATATTTATAGTGCTTGAATCCAGTCCCCCCTAAGATATATAAATTGATGATTATCCTCTTTAATTAGTATCATTTGCGAATGAATTTATAAAAAAATCCCTTGCTTGTATATAGGACTAATATTTGATTTTTGAAATATACGTAGGGTGGGCAATGCCCACCGGAGGGGGATTTTGGTGGGCATTGCCCACCCTACACTACTTAAAATCTTTCAAATATCATTTATGATTCCTATAGTACAAACAAAGGGATGTGCTATTAAAGTTCGTCAGGTGATTGGAATATTTAATTATTTAGTATTTATTGGGTGTATATTGATTCCTCCATTGGGTAGATAAAAATTTGTGAATTAAACATATTTTTGTATATTTTACCACTAGGAAAATAATTCGTAATTTGTAATTCGTAATTATTTTCCTCAATACGCACTGAACAAAACCAGTATTAATCAGGTTGTGTATAGGTTGAAAAAGCTTCTGGAAAACCTAACTCCTCATATACAGCTAATGTTTCTTGATGTACACGGGTAACATTTAACCATTCTAAATTTTCCTGCGCCCGCTGTTGCCATTGCTGAAGTGTATCTGTATTACTCAAAAGTTTAATTAATGCTTCAGCTAATTTATGAATGTTCTGCGCCGGAACTAATATCCCCGCCTTCCCATGATCCAAGGCCTCTGGGATGCCGTCTACCTCAGTAGCCACAATCGCCGCCCCTGCTTCCCGCGCTTCTGAAAGCACCAAGGGGCAGGGGTCACGGTGGGAAGCTAAGACAAAAATATCACAGGCTAGTAAGTAACGTTGCGGTTCGGGCTGAAACCCTTCAAAATGAATTTGATTACTGATAGCCGTTGCTTGGGCTTGAGACTCAAATATTTGTTTATCTGGTCCATTTCCTACCAGATATAAATGGGCTGCAGGAAAATCTTGAGCAACTTCCTCAAAAGCAGCAATTAACTCAGCAATGCCTTTCCGCTTATACATTCCTGCCACAGTAATAATTGCTGGATGCTGTAAACTTGAAAGTTGATAATCTGATATTTTCCGAGTGCGAGGACTACCCAAAGTCCCATTACAAATTACCCGTAATTTCTGTTCAGGAATTCCCCGTTTTACCATCGAATTTTTGACAGCTTTGCTCACAGCAATTACTCGGTCAGCTAAACCCATCAATACACTACTACGTTGAAATTCATTATGGACAGTAGCCACTAAACTATATCTATTTATCCATCTCAACGCACTGGCTAAAACTACACCAGTCATCATGTGAGCATGAACTATATCTGGTTGAAATTCCTGGACAATTTGCCGATAAGCTACCCCAGCCTTAATCATCTTTATTGGCTGGCGATTTTGATCTATTGTGTAGTGTTTAACACCAAATTTATTTAATAATTTTTCGTATTCTCCCCCCGCTGAAATTACCGCCACATCTTCACCAGATTGGGATTGTAAACAAGCCAAATCCACAGCTACATTGACAATACCATTACCGATTTCTTGGACATGATTCAATATATGTATGATTCGCATAACATTAAAAACCTGTATCAATAGTTAAATTTATTTCATCAAATCAAGATAAATAATATACTAATCAGTAGTTAATTTCTAAAACTTTTGTTTCATAAGTAACTAAGAATTTCAGGTTATTCTCATTAACTTGGTAACTACTGTATCTATATATTTTAGTCTTTTTGATAAGTTCTGTTCATCATATATATAAATATGTCATTCTGTCTGTAATTCAAGAAACAGATATTCAACATAATTTTGAATAGTCAAATTATCCAAAATTATTTATCACTATTCACCGCTTTTTACTTTGATTCCGCATCTTTCTAGATTTTTGTCATAATGTGAAAATCTCATTGCTAAATTGTCCTAACCCACAGCGCATTTCATCTAATTGAATTACACCTGTAGCGGGCAAGATGCCCGCACCACAAGAGTTTTATTATTAATATTTGTACCTCAGTTACCTGCAATCTGCTGTAGCATTAATACTCATAGCTTGTAATTTTGGGGTGCGGGACAAAAACCCCCGCTCCAAAAAATCAAGGTGATAACCGCTTAATTTTCCAACTACCATCATCTAAACGGGTATATAATAGGCGATCATGTAAACGACTTGATCTTCCTTGCCAAAATTCAATTTCCTCGGGAATGACTCGAAAACCACCCCAATGAGGAGGACGAGGAACTTCCTGATTTTGATATGTGCGCTGGAATTCTTGCAATTGTTGTTCCAAAACTTCCCTACTGGCAATTACTTCACTTTGATTAGAAGCCCAAGCACCTAAACGACTATATGCAGGACGGATTTCAAAATAGCTATCAGATTGTGCTGAGGAAATTTTTTCTACAGTACCAACAATTCTTACTTGACGTTCTAGTTCAGCCCACCAAAACACCAAAGCCGCATGGGGATTTACTGAGATTTCTTGTCCTTTTTGACTGTTGTAATTAGTAAATAAGACAAAACCCTGTTCATCAAAATCCTTCAATAGTACCATTCTTGCCGAAGGCTTGCCATCTG
The DNA here is from genome assembly GCA_903848645.1 of uncultured cyanobacterium. GTDB lineage: Bacteria > Cyanobacteriota > Cyanobacteriia > Cyanobacteriales > Nostocaceae > Dolichospermum. The sequence continues at coordinate 50,381 of CAINGU010000098.1, forward strand.
TTGTACAGGTAGCCAAAGTCATCGCATTAGGTTCAGGTAGCTGGGCTGCGAGAGACTGACTAAACCAAATTTTAAATTGGATAAAAGGATTGGGGTCAATTTCTTTTTCATTCAAATCTTGTAAAGTGTAGTCTTTGCGAAGATCCGCGATGCTTTTATCCATTGTTTTTATTTCCTCTCTATTAGATTAAGCTGATATAAGTATTGGGAAAAATATTTATGATCAAAATCAGTAAATCACACCTCTTGTAAAAGTCACTTTTGCAAGAATCAGGAAAAAGTTCAAGGCAAATATTCCCCCCTGCTTATACATTAAATCAGATGCGCCGTTCCGCTTCTCTGCAAACTCTGTTAATTTATGGACTCAGTGGACCAATTATTGCTCTCAATATCTGGCTACTGTCTGTATTATTTCGTTATTTCCAGAATCCGCTAACTATCCTCAGTATCGCTGCTATTCTCGCTTTTTTGCTGAATTACCCCGTCAAGTTATTTGAAAAAGTCAGAATTACCCGCACTCAAGCAGTAATCATTGTTTTACTACTCACGTTAACTTTGTTTATTGTTCTGGGTGTTACACTTGTACCAATACTAATTGATCAAACTATTCAACTTTTGAATAAAATTCCAGATTGGTTAGCGACTAGTCAAGCTAATTTGGATCACCTAGAGAGTTTAGCAAAGCAGCGACGATTATCTATAGATTTAAAACTGGTAACATATCAAATTAATGCTAATATTCAGACATTAGTTCAACAAATAGCTTCAGGGGCGGTAGGATTTGCCGGAACGTTATTATCAGGATTATTGAATGTAATATTGGTGATTGTTCTAGCTTTTTATATGCTCATATATGGCGATCGCGTTTGGTCTGGACTAGTCAATCTTCTACCATCTAATATTGGTATTCCCTTTAGCAAGTCCTTGCAGTTAAATTTCCAAAACTTTTTTCTGAGCCAATTGTTGCTAGGACTGTTTATGGTAATCACCCTCACACCCATCTTCTTATTTTTGAGAGTACCATTTGCCCTCTTGTTTGCCATTATTATCGGTATTTCTGGGCTTATTCCCGTTGTAGGCGCGACCTTAGGCATTGGTTTAGTGACAATATTGGTATTAATCCAAAATTGGTGGTTAGCGTTTCCAGTGGCTACAATGGCCATTATCATGCAGCAAATTAAAGATAATCTCTTAGCTCCAAAATTAATGGGTAATTTCATTGGACTCAACCCCTTATGGATTTTTATCGCCATTTTAATGGGTTTTGAAATTGCAGGTTTATTGGGAACACTCGTTGCTGTACCCATTGCTGGGACTATTAAAGGTACTTTTGATGCCATTAAAAGTAGTAAGCATAGTGATTTTGTTTCCAATTTTCGGGTTAATTACGGCTCAGAATTTGCAGAAGATGAATAAGTTAGTTCGTTGTCAGTTGTCCATTGTCCGCTATCCGTTGTTAGTGGGAACAACTCTTTTCTTATTTATCCTTCTTTCTTCCTTCCTTCCTTTCTTCTTCCTGACTCGGTGACTCGGTGACTCCTCGTATATTAAATTTTAAATTAATGGATGCATTTGAATTATTAGAAACAATTACACAACTGATTTCGCAAGCTGAAAAAGGGGAAATTGACCCTTGGGACGTGCGAGTTATTGAAGTAATTGATCATTACTTGGAATTAATGTCCCCAGAAACAAGAACTATCAGAGGCTATGAAAGTGACTTGTCCCAATCTGGACAGGCTTTTTTATCAGCATCAATGCTCGTATTATTTAAAGCTAATACATTGATGCAACTCTCAACAGTATATAATACTCCAGAAGAAGTTGTAGATGATACACTATTAGGAATTGAAGACGGCTTGTCATATCCAGTCCATCGCTTGCAATTAGAGCAACACTTGCGTCGTCGTCCAGCGGCTATGCCACCACCAAAGCGTCGCGTAACTTTACAAGAGTTAATCAACCAATTGCAAATTATGGCCAGCCAGCTAAAACTGGTAGAAAAGGTTGATAAACCTAAGCGGATTAAACGCCAGTCTAGCGTCCAAACCATGCGAGAGGCTCTAGAGTTAGCCCACCAAGAAAATTTAACGGAAGTCGCGTTAGAACTAGAACAGGTGTTATATCGTGCTGCTAAAGAGCAAAATTTACAGGAACAATGTTGGAATCTAGAACAACTGGTAGATTTATGGATACAGACAAAGCAACCAGAGAAAAATAGCTCTCATCATGAATCAGAACATGGTGACATAGTTAGCGTTTTTTGGGCGTTACTATTGCTCTCGGCTCAATCCAAGGTGGAGCTATTTCAAAAAGAATTCTACCAGGAAATTCATATCCGCTTACCAACTTAAAGGCAGGGAGCAGGGAAAGAATAAATTTCTATCTATTCCCAATGACAACTGACAACTGACAACTGACTAAGGAATAAAATTTTATGAAAGCGATGATTCTTGCCGCGGGCAAAGGTACTCGTATCCGTCCTATTACGTATACAATTCCCAAACCCATGATTCCTATACTGCAAAAGCCAGTTATGGAATTTTTACTGGAGTTATTACGCCAACATGGTTTTGACGAAATTATGGTCAATGTTAGCCATTTAGCGGAGGAAATAGAAAGTTATTTCCGTGATGGTCAACGCTTTGGGGTGCAGATTGCCTATTCTTTTGAAGGTAAAATTGATGATGACGGTAAACTCGTCGGCGAAGCGATTGGTTCGGCTGGGGGTATGCGCCGGATTCAAGACTTCTCACCATTTTTTGATGATACTTTTGTAGTTTTGTGTGGTGATGCTTTAATTGACTTAGATTTAACTGCGGCGGTAAAGTGGCATAAATCGAAAGGGGCGATCGCTACTATCATTACCAAATCAGTTCCCAAGGAAGAAGTTTCTAGCTACGGTGTGGTGGTTACTGATGAAGATAATCGCGTTCAAGCTTTCCAAGAAAAACCCTCAACAGAAGAAGCTCTTAGCACCAATATAAATACAGGTATTTATATTTTTGAGCCAGAGGTGTTTAAGTATATACCTTCTGGAGTAGAGTATGATATTGGTGGTCAATTATTTCCCCAACTTGTGGCAGATAATGCCCCTTTTTACGCTATTCCCATGGATTTTGAATGGGTAGATATTGGTAAAGTTCCCGATTACTGGCGGGCAATTCGTGGTGTTTTATCAGGGGAAATCAAAAATGTCCAAATCCCTGGACACGAAGTCGCTCCTGGTATTTTCACTGGATTAAATGTATCTGTAAATTGGGATAAAGTTGATATAACTGGACCTGTGTATATTGGCGGCATGACCAAAATTGAAGATGGGGCAAAAATTATTGGCCCAGCAATGATTGGTCCAAATTGCTGGATCTGTAGTGGTGCTACTGTAGATAATAGCGTAATTTTTGAATGGTCGCGTTTAGCTCCCGGTGTGCGCTTAGTAGATAAGCTGGTGTTTGGGCGTTACTGTGTAGATAAGACAGGAGCATCCATTGATGTCCAAGCTGCGGCTTTAGATTGGCTGATTACGGATGCGCGTCAAACTCGCCCCGTCGAAACACCTTTAGAACATAAAGCGATCGCTGAATTATTAGGTACAAACTCAATTTAGGACTGGGTAATGGGTAATGGGTAATGGGTAATGGGTAATAACTTATTACCAATCACCAATTACCAATTACCAATTCTAACTATTCAAGTAAGTATACCGTTGTAAACTTTGCTCGTAAGTTTGTAGTAGTCGCTGAGATTCTGCTAGGGTGATATGCTGTTCTTCTAAAGCTCGTTCACAACGTTGGCGAATATTTTCTACCATATCTTCAGCATCATACTGGACATAGCTAAGAACTTCACTCATCGTATCGCCCTTGACAACGTGTTCAATTTGGTAGCCCTTGGGGGTTAAGTTGATATGAACGGCGTTAGTGTCACCAAAGAGATTATGTAAATTGCCCATAATTTCCTGGTACGCTCCATTCAGGAACATTCCTAGATAATAGGGTTGTCCTGGCTCAAATTTATGTAGTTCTAACACTGATTTGACATCCCGCAGGTCTATAAACCGGTCTATTTTCCCATCACTGTCACAGGTTAAGTCCGCTAAAATTCCTCTGCAAGTTGGTTCTTCATCGAGACGATGTATAGGCATAATCGGAAATAGTTGATCTATAGCCCAACAATCCGGTGCTGATTGAAACACAGAAAGATTGATGTAGTAAATGGAAGCCATGATTTTTTCTAGGTCTTCCAACTCATCAGGTACGTATTCTTCCTGACGGATGAGAGTTAAAACTTTTTGACAACAAGCCCAGTAAAGACGCTCGGCTTTAGCGCGTTCATTGAGGCGCAAAATTCCTAAGTTGAAACGACTGATAGCTTCTTCTTTGAATTGAGCCGCATCGTGATAGAACTCTTGGTAATTTTCCTTATTAATGGATTGGTAAGTTTCCCAGAGATATTTAATGATTGGGGATTCTCCCTCTTGGTGGGGGGAAGGGGGATCAAGGGGGACATCGCTGGTGCTGAGAACATCAAAGATTAAAACCGATTGGTGGGAAGAAATCGCCCGGCCACTTTCACTCACTAATGTTGGTACGGGAATATGCTTTTCATCACAGGTGTCTTTTAACTCTGCCACGATGTCGTTAGCATAGTTTTGCATATTGTAGTTTTTTGATGTGTAGAAGTTGGTTTGAGAACCGTCGTAATCTACACCCAATCCGCCACCCACGTCTAAATATTTCATATCTGCCCCCAGCATTGCCAACTCTACATAAATGCGGCTGGCTTCTTGGATGGCATCTTTAATGACATTGATAGCGGAGATTTGAGAACCAATATGAAAGTGTAATAATTGCAAAGAACCGAGTAAGTCGGCTGCACCTAATTTTTCCACAGCTTCCATAATTTCAGGAATTGTTAAGCCAAATTTAGCGCGATCGCCTGTAGAAGTCCCCCAACGCCCCATTCCTTGGGTACTTAATTTCGCTCTGACTCCCAAAATGGGCTTAATGCCTAATTGACGACTGGCCGCAATGGCTAAATCTACCTCTTCAATTTGCTCTAGGACGATGACTGGTGTTTGTCCTAGTCTCTGGGCTAACATCGCTGTTTCGATGTATTCCTGGTCTTTGTAGCCGTTGCAAATTAACAATGCTCCTGGTGTATCTAACAAAGCCAGAGCAATCATTAATTCTGGCTTAGAACCTGCTTCTAAACCAAATTGATGGGGTTTACCAAAGCGAACTAAATCTTCGATTAAGTGGCGTTGTTGATTGCATTTAACGGGAAACACCCCACGATAGACACCAGGATAGTTATAGCGAGCGATCGCTTTAGCAAAACAAGCATTCAATCTCTCAATCCGGTCTTCCAAAATATCGGAAAAGCGAATTAACATGGGTAGCCCCAAATTACGTTGCTGTAGAGCATTTACCAACTCGAACAAGTCTAATGACCCACCACGTTCACCCTTGGGGGAGACAGTGACATGACCTGCCGCATTAATTGAAAAATAAGGCTGTCCCCAACCTTCAATCCGGTACAGGTCTTCACTGTTCTCAATTTTCCAAGGAAGAGATTTATCTCCTGTAGTTGTACTAGGTGCTAAAAGTTTCTTTTTCTGTTTTTGGCTTTTTAATTCAGCTTTATGCCCATTAGATGGCATTTTCACAATCTCATCAGCGGTTGACTCGACACCCATTTCTTCCTGACCTCTGTATTGCGCCCACGAAATAACAATTTAGCAAAATAGTCTAGTAACGGATATACAACTAGAAATAATTTCTGATTAAGAATTAGTAATTAGGTAAGCATTCGTTCCCTTATCTCTCCAATTTTTAGGGAAAATTCCCAAGACTACTAGACAAAAGACATCAATACAACTGACAATTAACCCATCAAAATTTGATTATGTTTTTGGAGACAGATTTGGAACGCACATTTTTAGCAATTAAGCCTGACGGTGTACAACGCGGCTTGGTGGGTGAAATTATTCGCCGATTTGAAACTAAGGGCTTTACCCTAGTTGGCTTGAAGTTTATGAAAGTCAGTAAGGAATTAGCTGAACAACACTATGATGTTCACCGTGAAAGACCTTTTTTCCCTGGTCTAGTTGAATTTATCATTTCTAGCCCAGTGGTAGCAATGGTTTGGGAAGGTGAGGGCGTTGTGGCAGCAGCCAGAAAGATTATTGGTGCAACCAACCCTTTAACATCAGAACCAGGCACAATTCGTGGTGATTTTGGCATCAATGTTGGTCGTAACCTCATTCATGGTTCTGATGCTCAAGAAACCGCCAAAACCGAAATTGCTCTGTGGTTTAAAGATGAAGAATTAGTTGCTTGGCAACCTCATTCCTCACCTTGGTTGCATGAATAATTAGGAATTGGGGATTGGGGATTGGGGATTGGGGATTGGGAATAGATAGAAATTTATTCTCTCCCTGCTCCCTGCTCCCTGCTCCCTGCTCCCTGCTCCCTGCTCCCTGCTCCCTGCTCCCTGCTCCCTGCTCCCTGCTCCCTGCTCCCTGCCCCCTGTTCCCGTCTAAATCACTTTGATACTTCAGTTTTTTCCCGTTCTTGTTGTTCTGGGACTAATTCCACAACGGTGCGCTTAGAGAAGCCCCAGGCTAAGATGATACCAATGGCAGTCACCATGAGCCATTGTGGTGGGACTAAATCATCGTTGATGACTTTTAATAACAGACGTAAACCTACAAACGCTACAGTGATGTAACCTGCGTCTTCTAAATTTGCATACTCATCTAACCAGCGGATAAATAATCCAGCCATGAATCGGAGGGTGACAATCCCAATGGTTGTACCAGTGATTACCAACCATGTTTCTTGAGAAACGGCGATCGCTGTGGTCACACTATCCAAGGAAAAGGCTAAGTCTGTAAAAGCAATCACGGGTATGGCTTGCCACAGAGATTTAAAACGTGGCCCGTGATGGTGATTGGCCTCATCTTCTTGGGAGCTAAAGTGTTGGAATACTAGCCATAAGAGATAACCAGCACCCAATAATTCAAATTGCCAAAATTTCTGTACCCAAGTAGCTGTTAACAACAGGGTAATTCTTAATACATAAGCAAATACTAAACCAATGTTGAGGGCTTGACCTTCTAGTTTTTTGTCTTCTAGTCCTTGGGCAATTGCAGCGAGGGCGATCGCATTATCAGCCGATAGCACTGCCTCTAAAAACACTAAGATTAAGAGGACTATAGAGGCTTCAACGCTGATATGAAAGTTTAGGTAATTAAATATTTGGTCTAACATTCCAATTTCTCAGACAGGGAAAATTAATAATTCACAAGAGGGGAGATTTTTATTGTATAAAGCACAATAAATTACTACTTTTGTATATTTTAACCTACATTTAGCTAACTCCGAACCAGGAACTTCTGCCACTATCAGCACAAAGCCGAATTAAAAAATAAAAATTTGCGTATTTTCTATGTATAAACTTATCGCACAACCTTATCTGCTTGATATGTCAGAGAATAATAACATTTTGGTAATTCTTATTATTACTGACTGTTTTCCTCATCCATTCCCCAGGATTTCCACAGGTAATTTTAGACTTTTCCACAGATATTCTACGAGTTAATCAGCCATTGATGATTTATTGGGGATTGTTAATTTTTTATTATTAACAGACTTGAGAACTGAGTTTATATAAAGTTACGTAACAAAAAAATGGTCTTAAGGCTGATTAGTTCGTAAAGATTTATTTGTGACTGCTAATTTTTAACATTTCGCAGCATTGACAAATCCATACCTTGTGAGCGCAAAATGATGAGTCTTGTGTTTTATTCAGTTCAACACCCGAATCTATGATCTAAATCTTGGATTCTGGTTTATTTTAATTTCCCTCTCTCCCTTACCAACAGCGCATGATCTAGCGCCTAAGTAAAACTGAACACAAGTAATTTCTCTTCATTCATCTACAGGAAAATTTTATGAACGCAACAGTCCCTATCTTTACTGAAATTCCTGAAACATTACAAGAATCTATGAATAACTACTTAGAAAACCATCCTGATTGGGATCAAAACCGAGTCTTAACAGCGGCTTTATCCCTGTTTTTGCTCCAAAATGGAGAGAGCGATCGCCGAGCCGCTCGTGTCTACTTAGAGACTTTATTCCATCAATAATCCATAAACATACAGTGGAATAGTTAAATTAATAGTCCCACGCCTTGAAAGCGTGGGAGTGGTGAAAGTCTACAAATGGCAATCAAGACTATTGTGAGGGAAGAGTAGGGCATTCAAACTTATACCCTACACCGCGTATAGTCTGAATTAATGTTGATTGAGTAGGATCAATTTCAATTTTCTTGCGAATTTGACCGATATGGACATCTACAACCCTTTGATCCCCGACGTATTCATAGTCCCAAACTTCTTGGATTAGTTCGGCTCGTCGCCAAACCCGGCCTGGATGACTAGCTAAAAAGTACAATAAGTCAAATTCCAGAGCCGTTAGGGGGATGGGTTCAGTATTAAGCACGACTTCCCGTCGCACCGGATCAATCATTAGCTTGTCAAAAATTAGGCGTTGCTGTTCTGCATTACTTACAATCCGCTGCCGCCTCAAAATTGCTGCTATTCTGACTTCTAATTCTGCCAGACCAAATGGTTTGGTGAGATAGTCGTCAGCACCTTTAGAAAAACCGCGAATTTTATCGGCTTCATCTGTTCTGCTAGTCAGCAGTAGCACAAATACGCCACTACGACTTTGCATTTCTTGACAGAGGTTAAAGCCAGTTACATCCGGTAAATTAACATCCAGAATCACCAAGTCAGGGTTAAATTGCTCAAACATATTCAAAGCTGTCTTACCATCTTCGGCGGACTCTACTTGATAATTTTGTTTCAGCAAAAAGCGTTGGATTAAATTCCGAACTGCGGGATCGTCATCAACTACAAGAATCTTGGCAGCGGATATAGACATTACTTTGTACAAAATTTCATAGATTAACAAACACTATTGCGTAAAAACGCAGTTTCTACTTTGGCAGTAAGTCAAAATTTACAGGGGACAGGGATGATTATCCTGACTATTTCAATAAACTGTAATTCCTGTTATCAATACTAAAAAGGTAAATATACTGGTAACAAGAGTTTTGATTAATTCCAGTTACCTGTTAATTTTGAAGGCAGCCAAGTATTTACCGTAAAATAGTATACTTTTTATTACGGTAAATTACCAATTTAAAACGGTTTTATTTTAAATCTCTATGCTAATTTATACCATATATGGTAGACATTATGTTCCTAAAACTGAGAACTAAAACTTATCAGCTTGTGTTGGTTTTTCTAGCTTTGTGTATAATTATTGTATTGAATGCGCGTGGCAAGTATGGCTAACACCAAGCTGCGCTATGGGAACTTACGCCTATAGACAAAACCCGCAGTAGACGCGCTTGGCGCGGCTTATCGAAGAATCTGGCTGGGTGAAAGCACTAAAGCAAAATGCTCTAATTATTGATATTGAGCAAGTTGTCTGTTTTTCGCTTTGTACATTTGTTTCGATCAATATAAAATCTAAAGTTGTTTTTCTGTAAAATAAGAAGTGCCGCTGATTAAGGCTGAAGTAATAAACTCCCATGAGTGATCAAAATCCCTACGAAAAACTTGGGGTATCAGAAGAATCAAGCTTTGATGAAATTCAGGATGCCCGGAATCGCCTGTTAGAACAACATGGTCATGAGGGTAATAGCCGAGAAATCATTGAAGCAGCTTATGATGCGATTCTAATGGAGCGCCTACGGATGCGCCAAGAAGGTAAAATCAAAGTGCCTGAGCGGATCCGGTTTCCAGAGATGCGAGTTCCATCTTCTCCCCAAGCGAGTCCAACTCTTAGTCCGCAGTCTCCTGCATGGCTACAACGGAGTTTGGATAACCCCACATTAACAGATGTGCTGTTACCAGGAGCTTGGTATTTGGGTTTAACTGCGATTAGTTTGTTTTACCCCGGTGGAGAACAGCTTTTACAACTGTCCTTGATAGTTGGGGTAAGTGTTGGTGTTTACTTCCTCAATCGTAAGGAAGGTAAATTTGGTCGAGCGGTTTTATTCACGCTGGTCAGTTTAATTGTTGGCTTAATTGCTGGCGGTCTGATTGCTGGCTTGATATTACCATTGCCATTGATAACTTTGACAGCAAATCAATTTTCGACGCTGTTGACTTTTATATTGATGTGGTTAGTAAGTAGCTTTTTACGTTAATTAATGGGTAATTGGTGGATAGCCGATTACCCATTATTGTTGTCGCTACTGATTCAGGATAAAATCTACAGCGGTTTTTAAATCCGGAACAATTAAATCAGGTTGATAAGATGCTAGTTGGGTGCGATCGCGGATACCAGACTCAACCGCGATGATTTTAATATTGTGTTTTTTGGCAGCAGTAATGTCCGCTTCTGTGTCTCCTACCATCCAAGTATCAGTCGCGGGAGGGAGTTCAGCTAATGCTTTAGCCATTAACAAAGGCTTATCTTCGACATCGCGGGTTTTCACATAGTCGTTACTCAGACAATAACGGCGATTTTCTGGGAAAAACTGCTCTAAACCGTGTTGGTTAAAAGCATAGTCTAGTTCTCGCACCCTCCGCATCGTCATCACCGCTAAATCAACACCAGCAGCTTGAACTTTGCTGAGTGCGTCTAATGCAGTCGGGATCAGGATATCATGCTGAAAATAAGGCAGGGTGTGGACTGTTTGTTTGCGGATTTGCGAAAATTGCTGCCCTTGCTGTGCATCTAAACCTGATTTTAAGGCAATTTGGAGTTCGGGAGTGTGCGATCGCTTGAGTTGCCAAAATTCAGCTTTAGAAAGTTCTATAATTGTTTGTTCAGGATATCGGGTTTTCTCTAGACACAACTGATAAACACGGTAGTAGCGTTCCGAAACATCCATAATTGGACCGTCAAAGTCAGTAATTAATCTCAGCATCAGCAGATAATGTTAATTTTTTTTACATTATCCCCATTTGGACGTAGTTCAAAAAAAATATTAAGTTGCTTAGGAAATTATCCTTAAAAGTCCAGAAAGTATAAATCGTCTAAAAAGTCTAAAAAGTTTATAGACTTGAGAAAGTATAGTTAAATAAATTGTCAATAATTGAGATTAGGGGCATAAATCTAGTTATGCCCCTTGTTCAAAAAACGATTTAAGCAATACCTACTACGACTAAAGCGATCGCTAATTGATGCAAACTACCTCTACAAAACCGGGTTAGTTAAACCAAACTTGGTATAAAGTTTTCAACTAATACCATAGTTACTAACTTTAGGATCGCCTGAACGTGGTACAATTGCCCAGTGCATTGTCCGCTCGGCAAATCCAGCCAGTGATAGTTCAAAAATCCAATTTTCTGCCACTGTTTCCCCATTTTCAGCAGTCTTACGTTCAGGTGTAGGATATAAAATCAGTTTGGCATTTTCATTCATTAAAGAACGCAATTTTTCTGTAGCCATTGCCTTAGTCGCATCTTTAGGTAAACCATAAGCCGTGGGTTTCTTGATAATGATTGCTAAAGGACTATCACTATTAGTGTCATCTTCAAGAAAACTCTTAATTGCTAAAGATAAAGCTTCGGTAAAAGTTATTTTTCCAGATAAAGACATTTGTTTGTTAATTGCAGCATGACTGGCAATAACTTGTAATTGAGGAACTTTTAATTCCTCTTTAATCCCGCCAATGGTATTTTTTCCATAAGCTAAAGTAGAAACATTATTTCCAGCTACATCAAAAAGTTTAGCTTCATCTCCGGCATCATTCCAAATAGCAGTTTTACTAGCAAAGGAGAAACCACCAGTTTCAGGATGTACTTCATTGGTGTAAATGCGGAAACTTTTGCCGGCTTGTAAAATAGTTCCTTGTGGGAAAGTGAATACTTGCTTTAGACTACCCGCAGAAGTAATTTTCCAACCGGAGATATTAGCTGGACTGTTACCGGGGTTGCTAATCTCTAAATATTCATCGGCTTGACTGCGTTTGACTGCACCTTTATAAACTAATTTGGAAATAGTTACATCTTTAGTAGCAGTGATGGTAAATTCTTCCGAGTCACTGATTAAAGGTTCAGGTGTTGTTTCCGGTACTGGTTGAGGTGCAGGGATTACTTCTGGTACTGGTTGAGGTGTAGGGGTTACTTCAGCCACAGGTTGAGGTGCAGGGGTTTTAATAAATTCAGCCGTAGCAATTAACCCTTGTCCACTACTATGAGTGAGGATAATTTGATTCAGTGGAGATTCTGGTTGTAAATCAATAATGGGGCTACCCTTATCTTGATAAAGGTTACTTACTCCAGCAAATAGAGGGTGATTTGAATTAACGGGTAAACTTTCGCTAATGGTATTATATGAACCTGAAAGCTGGAGACCAAATGCTGCTAGGAAGGTATTCCAATTATTAGCTTCTCCTAGTGCGCCTCCTTGACCTGTACCAGCGCAGAGATAAACTTTTCCACCATTCTTCACATACTCAATTAAGACTTGGTTATCAACAGGATCACCACCGATAAAAATTGCGTCATATTGAGAAAGGGTGGCTAAATTAATAGGAATATTCAGCCCTTTAGTCCAAGTATGACCGGCTTTAGTCATGGTTTGCTCTAAAGAAGATTGATTTAAACCCCAATTATTGGAAAGGACATGAAATTTGCCTTTCTCGTCTCCGACAAAGTATTTAGCAACATTGATGGCAAATGTGTCTGCATCAGGGGCTTTTTGGAAACCTACATCACCGAGAGTCCATTCATCTGCATTAACGACAATTTGACCATTTAAGGATTTGGGTGCGGGGGTTTTAATAAATTCCGCCGTAGCGATCGCCCCTTGTCCTATACTATTAGTTAGGATAATCTTATTCAGTGGCGAATCTGGTTGTAAATCAGTAATCGGATTAGCCGCATTTTGAAAAAGGGCTTTTACGCCAGTAAATAGAGGGTGAGTTGAATTAATGGGTAAATTGGCGTTAATGCCATTATAAACTCCCTCATATTTCAGACCAAATGCTGCTAGGAACGGATTCCAATTGTTAGCTTCTCCTTGTGATCCTCCTTGACCTGTACCAGCGCAAAGGTAAACCCTGCCACCATTCTGAATATATTCAATTAAGACTTGGTTATCAACAGGATCACCACCGATAAAAATCCCGTCATATTCAGAAAGGGTTGCTAAATTAATGGGGATATTCAGCCCTTTAGTCCAAGTATGACCGGCTTTGGTCATGGTTTGTTCTAAGGAAGATTGAATTAAACCCCAATTCGTGGAAAGAACATGAAATTTGCCTTTACTATCTCCGACAAAGTATTTGGCAACATTGAGGGCGAATGTAGCGGCATCAGGTGACTTTTGAAAGCCGATATCACTGAGCGTCCATTCATCTGCATTAACGACTATTTTACCTGTTAAATTACTCATGAGTTAAAAATTTTCTTGTGAATTGAATTTAGTGAATTAAAGGAAAAAAATTGGCATTGGCAAATGGACAAATAAAGATGATTTCTGATGAAATTTTGAAATCAACTCTATTTGTCCACCCTGACCCAATTAAAAAGGGGAATTATTACCAGATGCTAGTAAAGAGGGGTATTGAGTATGGCTTCGTACTCTTCCTTCGTCCTGATATTTACGGAAGAATGAAACTCAATCCAAAGCTGATAATTTGCTAATACACCATTAACTCAGCCCAGCAATAAGTTCAGCATTGTCGAATTCAAAGGACCTAAGTCCTGCGGCAGCTCGGAAAAAATTGTTATCGCCGGAACCAACGATTTGCCCGTTAAAGACACTAACTAAATTTTTACCCGACATTTTCCAGCCCGATGCGCCAGACCACGCATAAACCCCAAGATAACCATTTTTGTTGACCGAAAGATAATATCCGTTCCACTTGTTATTGGGTTGATTAACCTTTAGATAGTTGACTCCTCCATACTTATAGATTTCAAAATCGACAAGAGAGTTGTTAGTAGATATTGTTGTGACCCAACCCGAGGCATCAATATATGCATTGTCATAGCCGCCGCCGGTGTAACGAGCCATTAAACAGAATGTCATAAGGATTTGTCTCTCAAAATGTAGTTTTGTTAGATTGCAATTGGCAATGATATTTGCACTGTATCAGGCAAAGTACAGAGATGTAAGTCTAAAAAGTATAGAAAATTGATTAAGAAATATTGAGTTTGTTAGGAGATTACCCTGAAAAGTCTAGAAAGTATAAATAGTCTAAAAAGTATAAAAAGTTTAGTTTATAGATTTGAGAAAATTTAATTAAATAAATTGTCAATAATTGAGATTAGGGGCATAAATCTAGTTATGCCCCTTGTTCAAAAAACGATTTAGGCAATGGCTACGATGACCAAAGCGATCGCTAATTGATGCAAACTACCTGTAAAACCAGTCATCTCAAACCAATTTGCTCAAGGTGGTGCAATGTCCACATCAGAAGGGAATACAAGTACAAGTGTTCATGTATGTTCAATACGACGCATTTTTAGATCCCGCCTATACTCGCATATCGGAGAAGTATTGAGCGGTAAGATCAGCTTCTGCCCGAATATTTGTCTCGAAGGAAGTTTCTAACAAACCACCAATACCGAAAACTTTAGCTTCTAAAGTGACTTTGATAATACGATTCACTTGTCCATCAGCCACTTGCTCGACTCGCATATCACCGGCAATGTAAAATTTGTCCGCAAAACTGCTGGTTTTTTGCTGCCACTTCCAGAGATTGCTTGACTTGTTGAAAATGCCTTCTTCCACATAGTTAAAATCCGTACCAAGCATTTTAATAACAGGTCCCGGTAATTTATTTATCCAATTCGGTTTTGCTTGAATCTTACGGCGTATTTCCGTGTCTGTCTCGCTTTGACTAAGGTTATTAAAGATTGGATAAGCCAGTCTTTCCCGGTAGAGCTTATCATTAAATGCGCTGTTAAAAAAACCTGCCCAAAAAGTGTTCACATCGCAATTTATTGCGTGATTGAGTGTAAATTGAGTCATTGTATTTTATCTTTAACTAGGGTTTGGATGTTTGGATGTAGAGTCTAAATAGTCTAAAAAGTCTAAAAAGTTTAGAGAGTTTCAAAAGAATAATAAATCCATTGGTGATATCATGTAGGACAACGAAGTTTAGTTAGCTGAAGTGGTGTTTAGATAAAATCATGGATGTAGAAGTTGCCATTACCCTAGTAGATAGTCTTGTTTTTCAAGAAACTGGTCAACATCTTAGTAGTATTGAAATCAATTTATTGCGGGGAATTTGGCTAAATCAATCTTATGAAGAACTAACAGAAACTTGTTATTGTTCAATTGCTCATCTCAAGATGGTAGGCTCTGCATTTTGGACTTTACTATCGAAAATTTTCGGAGAAAAAGTCACTAAAAGAAAGGTGCGTGCAATTCTAGAATCCTATTACCAAGATAGAAAAACAGGGAAATTAAGAAAGGGGAGAAAAAGCATAGGAGACAATAGATTTCTCAGAAGATGGGATGACATAAAAACGAATAAATCGGTAGGAAAAGCTAATTCTTGGTTTCATTCTGATTTATTACTCCGGCTTACCGATAGACTAGACCACTCCTTAAAGACTATTCCTACTTGTGTTGATGCTGATCTGAGTCAATTTAAGTCCCTGACTGAAAAACTGCGACTTATATGCAGCTTGAGCGCAGATAACTATCCTTATACCCCCACTACTCTAGATATTCTCGATATTTGTCGCAATTTACTTGATGATTTTCAGGTTGATTTCCCCCACCGGAAGATTACTCTCTCACTTTTTGAAGAGCCTGTTCTACCCCATTACAATCTCAGTCTGATCACCTTGATTGATGAACAGCTAGTGCGATATATTCTTAAACATTTATTATTCAATGCTCTACAGTATTCTGCTTCTGAAAGTCTCGTTACCTTGGATGTGAATGTAGAAGCAGAACAGGGAATTTTAACTATAGCAGATCAAGGAGTTGGTATTCCTCCAGAAGAATTAGAGCAGATTTTTCAGCCTTTTTATTGTGCCACCAATGCCCGTCAATGGTCAGGAGATGGCTTAGGATTATCTATTGTGCAAAAAAGTATAGGACTTCATCGGGGTGATATTTCTGTGGCTAGTGAAGTAGATAATGGCTCGATTTTTACAGTAATATTACCAATTGTTTGAATATTAGGAATAGGGACTAATCTATATATTGTCATTCATAATTATTCAATATCCTGTCATTCCCGCGAAGGCGGGAATCCATAAAAACCTATATGATAGTCAAATCTGTATATTGTCATTCATAATCATTCAATATCCTGTCATTCCCGCGAAGGCGGGAATCCATAGACACCCATGAACAACTACTTCATTTATATTCTTGCTAGTAAAAGAAACGGTACACTTTATATCGGTGTAACCAACGATTTAATCCGTCGAATCTATGAACATAAAAACGACTTAATCAAAGGCTTTACCCAGAAATACCAAGTCCACAACCTAGTCTACTATGAACAAACTGAAAGTATAGAAACGGCTATTACTAGAGAAAAACAACTGAAGAAATGGCGTAGAGAGTGGAAAATCACCCTGATTGAAAATATGAATCCAACCTGAGAGGATCTGTATCAAAAATTGTTATGATGTTTTGGATTCCCGCTTTCGCGGGAATGACAGATTCCAAAAATGACAGTCTAAAAAATACAGTCTCAAATTTGCGGATATGATAGTCGCTTACCATAAATTATCTAATTTGTCAAATGCAGTTTTTGTGTTCTAACAAACGCACACAAAAAGTTGTCTCAACAAATTCTAGTAAAGTGGTTAAGTTTTGTATCGTTTACCTTATGATCTTTTTCAAACCAAGATATAGCAAGGCTTTTAGGATTATCTATTCAGCAAAGTTGGCAAATGGACATAATTACCCTGATTATGAAATTCTCAAGAATTATAGCAAATCGCTGAAAGTATTGCAACCTCGTTGCCAAATAAAAATATTTCTCAATTAATTATTAAGAAAATATAAAGAGAAAGTTATATTAATTCGATTTTTTAAATCTATTTGTTATCCATAAATAATTTTTACTTATCAATCAAACAGTCGTGTCAGCATTTTCCTTCTATAAGGATACAAAACTACGCTAGGATTAGACATTTGAATTTCGGTAATATAACTAGCATTTATGTCTAATTACTCAAAACAACTAAAATACTTTCAGAAAAAAAGTAGATTGCTGATCATATTGATGGCTTTACTTTTAGGGTTTTTACTATTTTTAAATTTTGGGATAAATAGTAGCTATAGCTCTCAGGTTGAATCTTCTATTAAACCAGTTATTTTAACGAATAAATACACAGAATATCCTATCGGATTAAATCTAGAGATACTAGAAGATAAGAGTCAAAAATTAACCATTAATGAGATTACTTCCCCAGAGTTTTCAAGTCAATTTATATCTAACCACAAAGAGACTCCTAATTTGGGTTTGACTACGAGTAATATCTGGGTAAGGTTTTCAGTAAAAAATGAAGCGGATGCAGAAAAAAAGTGGTTATTGGTACTCAATGATGCGCGGATGACTGATATTCAGGTTTATCTACCTTCTCAGTTTAAATCAGGTTTTATAGTTAAAGAAACTGGGAAATATTTTCCTTTTAAGACTAGAGAAATTCCTCATCGTAATTTTATTTTTAACTGTTATAATTTTGTGAAGTTGATGGGAGGTGAGATTACTGTTAACAGTGTTGTGGGAAAGGGAACAATTTTTAGCTTTTTTATCTCTGCGATTGAGGTGAATAATCGTGAAATACAAAGTCAACCAGTATTAAAACGAGTGATAGCTTTAGAACCCAATCAACCCTATTATAAGATTTTAATTGTAGATGATAAAATACCCAACCGTC
The DNA here is from genome assembly GCA_903848645.1 of uncultured cyanobacterium. Taxonomy (GTDB): domain Bacteria; phylum Cyanobacteriota; class Cyanobacteriia; order Cyanobacteriales; family Nostocaceae; genus Dolichospermum. The sequence continues at coordinate 68,274 of CAINGU010000098.1, forward strand.
GGTTACTTTTTAAACTACTACAACCGCTAGGATTTGATGTTAAAGAGGCAAGTAATGGACAAGAAGCAATTGATATTTGGCAACAATGGTATCCTGATCTAATTTTCATGGATCTGAGAATGCCTGTGATGGATGGATATCAAGCAACAAAGCAAATCAAAGCTACACCTCAAGGACAGGCTACTCCAATTATTGCTGTTAGCTCCAGTGTTTTAGAAGAACAACAAGTGCTAGTTCGTTCGGCTGGTTGTGATGCTTTTATTCGCAAACCTTTCAATGATATGGAGATATTTGAAACCTTACACCAACATTTAGGAGTGCGTTATATTTATGAGTCTTCTGAGTGTGTCCAGTTGCCAATTTCTGAAAAATTGCTCACTTCCAAGGATTTAAACCCATTAGGTGAAGAATGGTTAAATCAAATGTATTTAGCTATCCTCAAGGGGGATATAATGTTGGCATCGGATTTGATTGCAAAAATTCCCATTGATCATCAAGTGTTAGCTGATCAATTTACTCAATTGTTAGATCAGTATGCTTTTGAGCAAATATTGAAGTTAACCGGAATTAATAATGAATGAATGAAACAAACTTGAAAAAAGCCAGGATTTTAATAATTGATGACAACCCTGCTAATTTAAAATTGTTAACCAAAATGTTATCTGAACATAGCTATTGTGTGCGGATTGCTCCTAGTGCTAAATTAGCTATTAATAGTATTATGGCTGAACCTCCTGATTTAATTCTTCTCGATATTAAAATGCCAGAAATGGATGGCTATGAAGTTTGTCAGCAAATCAAAGCCAATCAGGAAACCTGTGATATTCCGGTGATTTTTATTAGTGGATTGGAAGATGTGATTGATAAAGTCAAAGCTTTTGAAATGGGAGGTGTTGATTATATTGTCAAACCCTTTGCAACTTTAGAAGTTATCGCTAGAGTGGAACATCAATTACAAATGATCAAAAAAATTCAAGAATCGAAACACGATTAAAAGAAATGAAGTATGGATTGAGACTTTTCAAACACCCTCTTACATTAATAATTGTAATTGTGAACCTTGTTGATTTTTACTAACTTCAATTCTGGCTTGAAAGGCTTCTTTAAGGTGGGGCATATGGGTGACAGTGAGGATACAGGCAAAATCGGAGGATATGGCGTTAATGGCAGCAATTAAGCGATCGCATCCTTCCCCGTCTTGAGTTCCAAATCCTTCATCTACTACTAATAATTGTAATGATGCCCCTGCCCTTTGTGCTAATAATTTTGCTAAAGCTAAACGAATAGCAAAGTTAATTCTAAAAGCTTCCCCTCCCGAATAAGTCTCATAGGATCTCGTTCCTCTGGAATCAGCAATTAAAATATCTAATGTATCTATTAATTTAGCATTTTTCTTGCTGGATTTGCCACTTCGTCCCGCTTTTTGGGTGATAAATTGGACGTGAAATTGATTCGCACTCAATCGAGAAAGTAATTGATTAGCTTCTGCTTCTAATTGAGGTAAAATATTTTCAATCATTAAAGCTTGAATCCCATTTTTACCAAAAGCTTGAGCTAATTCCTGATAAACACGCTGTTGTTGTTTACAAGTTTGTAACTGTTGGATTTCTTGTTCATACTGATTTTGTAAAATTTCCAATTGCAGCGACATTTGTTTTAATTGCCCCAACTGAGATATTTTATTATCTAATTCCCGTCTGCGATTGGCTAATTGTTGTTCTAAAGTATTAATTTGGGCTGTTGGATTATCACTTGCAGATAATTGTTTAACAATATCATCAATTTGTTGAGTTAAAATCTCTCTTTCCTTAACAATTTTTTGGCGTGAATCTTCTAAATCTTGCCATTTATTATTTAATTGAGGATATTGTTCTTGTGCTGATAATAATTGTTGATGACGTAATTGCCAACCTTGCCCTTGTCGCACACCTTGACGCAGGTAATTATGCTGTTCTGAACTATAGGCAATTTCTGCAATTTGCTGTTCTAAATTAGCGATTTCTTTCGCACAATCAGAATCAGTTTGTCCCTGTTGCAGTTGCAATTGCAATTGAGCAATATTAGCTGACAATTCTGGTTTTCTAGCTATTAATTGTCCTTGGCGTTTTAAGGCATCCTTAATTTGTCCTTGTTTAATTTCTGCCCAACGCCATCTTTCCACCTCACTACGGGCGAGAGCGTGGTCTTGCTCACTATAATTAAGTTGTTGGAGATATTGATCTAATTCCTGAATTTCTGCTTGTTTTTCGGGGGCATAATCACCAGTTTCTAACGAACGTTCTAAATATTGTTTTTCGGCAATTATTTGTAATAACTGTTGTTGGACATCACTTGTAGCTTGCAACTGTGCTGCTAATTGTCCCCGTTGTTCACGCAATGAATCATAACCTGATAACTTTTGAGATATTTCTCGATATTCCTGTCTGAGTACCTGAATTTCCCGATCTGAAACCGCCATTTGTTCTCGCACTACCCAAAATTGTCCTTGGGTATCTTCATATTCTAATTGGGTTTTTTCGATAACTTTACTCCAATGATGTTCGTCTAAAGGACGTTCACACAAAGGACAACTAGCATCGGGATTTTGTAACATTTGCAATTTCTGTTCTAGTTCCCCCAACAACCTTTCATAATCTCGTTGATGAGCTTGCAAACGTTCAATAAAATGTCGTCTTTCCTGTCCTTTTTCCTGGACTCTTTGCAAATAAACTTTCTTCTTTTCTAATTCTTCAATTTGCGTTCCTATTTCTATGACTGCTTGTTGTAATTGGGGTTGACGATGATGTTGATTTTGCAGTTGTTTTTCTGTAGCTTGCATTTGCTCCAATCGGGCTACTAAACTAGCATGAGTGCGATCTAATTGAGTTTGCAAACTTGCCCTTTGTTGTAATAATGGCGTTACTTGCATTTGCAATTGATCCAAATTAGCTAAATGCTGACGGGCGTTATTTAATTGTAATAAAGCTGTTTCTATATCCCCAGATTTACTCAGAGTTTGGGCAATTTCTTGTTCTTGCTGTTCCAAAGCTGCTAATTGAGCCTCAGCTTGTTGGAATTGACGTTCTAAATCTTGAGTTTGTTTATATAGCTGCTGTTGTTTTTGTTGTTTTAAATTAGTAGCGCGGGTATGTTGTTCAAATTTAGCAGCAAAGATTTCTTCTTGGGATTGCAGATTTTGATATTGAGTATAACCAGCTTGAATATCAGCTTGTTGATTGATAATCTTTTCTAAATCTGTTAATTGCAATTTTACAGATAATTGTTCTTGTTGTAAGCGATCGCTGTCTTGGCTAAGATTATCATATCGTTGCCGCACAAAATTTAATTGTTGTTCCCAACTTTGCCGTTGATGTTGGATAACTTGTAAACTTTGTAATTGAATATTCTCAAAAGCTTGTACCTGTTGTAAATTATTTAGTTGTGCTTCTAACTCAGCGCGTTGGCTTTCCGTTGTTTCCCGTTGTTGAAGTTGAACTTTGATATTTTCCAAAGAACGCTCTAACTCTTCCCCACGTCCTTTATAAAGTTTAGAACTATCCTTAGCGCGTTCTTCCAACTCATCATACTGATTTAGTTTTAATAACTCCGCTAAAATTTCCTTGCGTTCAGCGGGACGTTTGAGCATAAATTCATCGGCTTTCCCTTGACGCAAATAAGCCGAATTAATAAAAGTCTCATAATCTAGCTTAATATGTTCGAGAATTACATCCTGAGTGGCTTTTAAGCCCTTACCAGTCAAAGCTCGAAACCCAGAAGGAGTTTCAATTTGAAATTCTAAAATGCTAGTTCCACCCCTGACCCGGTTGCGAATTACCCGATAAGTTTGCTGACCACTTTGGAAAGTGAAATCAATTCGGACTTCTTTAGCTCCAGAATGAATTACATCATCTTCAACAGTAGCACGGCTTTCACCCCAAATTGCCCAAGTGATAGCTTCTAAAAGGGAAGATTTTCCTGAACCATTAGAACCACAAATACACGCCGTATGCAAGCCGCTAAAATCTAAAGCTGCGTCACGGTAACTGAGAAAATTTTTAATGATAAGTTGGACTGGAATCATTCAGGCTATAGCGCCACATTTACAATTTTGAAAGTTAACAGTACAGATGCACTTAGTTTTTAGTTTAGCTATCTAATCAGCAGGTTTCTAGTCTTGAAGACATCAATTTTACAAAAATTTACAATACAAAGACGTTTTTTTTCATATTTCCAGGAGCAGGGAAGAAAATTAACATCCTTTGAGAAAGGTGAGGAAATGGGAGCAGTAATTTCAATAATCATACTGAAAATTGTCAAGATTTCCCAAGAAACTATCCCAGTTAATCCACGTCATCTCATATATCACATATTATTGGCAATTCTATCATGAGTCTTTCTATTCGTTGGCAACCTAGCACCGCTGCACTCATGGCCATAGCCATTACCACTGGTGCAGCTACCCCCTTACTATCCTTTGCTCCGGCTCTTGCACAATACAATCTTAATCAATCTCGGACAATTAGTATTCCCTCTGGTGTAACTTTACCTGTCAGCTACGACAAAGATAAAGTTAGTGTCAAACCTGGAGAAACATTACCCTTAACCCTAAAAATATCTGACAATATTACTGATAGCAACAAAAATATCTTGATTCCTGCTAATACTCAAGTTGTCGGTGAATTACAACCAGTTAACCCAACTTCTGGAAATAACCAGCAAGGTGTCCGTTTTGTAGCTCAACAATTAGTATTTCCTTCTGGACAAACACAACAGATTTCTGCTAACTCCAAAACTATCACCCAAACAGAAACAATTACCAAGGGACCAAGCACTGGACAAATAGCAACTGATGCTGCTATTGGTGCAGGTGCAGCTAGTGTAATCGCCTTGCTCACAGGTAACAAAAAAATTGAAGTTTTAGAGCCTGTAGGTGGTGCAGTAGCAGGGGCTGCGGCTAGTGTACTATTGCGGAAAAAAAAATCTGATGTTTTTGTGATTAGACCAACACAAGATTTAGCTATTACCCTCACTTCAAATTTAGTTATAACTCGTCAATAGACTTAACTTAATGAAGTTGTGAATTTAATGATGTGAATAAAGCGATTGTTCCCGAAATTATGGTGAGCTATCGCTTTATTTTATATAATAACTATTCTCAATCTCTAGAGGTATATGCAATTAAACAAAAAATGCTAAGTTAGCTGATGTACTATGCCTATGTAAGTTGTTAATTGATTTATTGTGACATCGAAAATAATGGGAACTATCTATTTTGAGCAGTGTCTGTATTATTAACCACAAAAAATCAATTTAGAGGGATAAAATAAATGGTTACTTCCAAAAATTGGCAATCAAAAACAGCATTATTCATGGCTTTGAGTATCACATCTACTGCTATTGCCCCTTTAATTATAGCTAATCCAGCTTTTGCTCAAACCTCTTTTACTGATGTACAATCTAACTATTGGGCATCACAATTTATTCAAGAATTATCAAAACGCAATATTATTGCTGGGTTTCCTGATGGTAGTTTCCGTCCCGAAGAAGCAGTAACCCGCGCTCAATTTGCGGCTATGCTGAATAAAGCTTTCAATAAATCTCCGCAACGACAATCCATTAAATTTAATGATGTAGCTACCAACTATTGGGCATATAATGCTATTCAACAATCTTATATTACAGGTTTTTTATCTGGATATCCTGGGAATCGGTTTGAACCGAATCAAGCAATTCCCCGACAACAAGTTTTAGTTTCTCTGGCTAATGGTTTAAACTATTCTCCTAGTGCAAATATCAGCACCACGCTTCAATATTTTAATGACGCTGCTAATATTGCTGACTATGCCCGTACTCCCATAGCTGCTGCTGTGGAAAAACGCCTAGTTGTCAATTATCCTAATGTCAACTTTCTCAACCCAACTACTAATGCGACAAGAGCGCAAGTAGCGGCTTTCATTTATCAAGCATTAGTTAGTTCTAACCAAGCGACAGCAATTAATTCACCTTATATTGTTGGTTTGCAAACTACTCCTACACAATCAACATCTGCGACCATACCTCAAGGAACTATAGTTCCTGTTAAGTATGAAAAAGCTGAAAAAATTCTGGTAACAAAAGATGAAATAGCTCCTTTAACATTAATTACATCACAAAGTATCATTACCCAAAATGGTACAGTTATCATTCCCGCTGGTACTCAAGTTGTGGGTCAACTCAAACCGGCTCAAGGTGGTTCTCAGTTTGTAGCTCAAAAATTTGTTTTAACATCAGGTCAGGAATATCAAATAAGTGCTACTTCTAATATCATTACCAAAACTGAAACCATTAAAAAAGGAATTAGCACAACTGCAATTATCAAAGATACTGTTCTTGGTGCAGCAGCAGCAGCAGCTATAGCTGCGGTGACAGGAGATAAAGCTATTGCCACAGAAGAAGTTTTAGGAGGTGCGGGTATTGGAGGTTTAATTGGTTTATTCTTGGGGAAAAAGAGCGTTGATTTAATCGCTATTGAACCTAATACCAATTTACAATTAACAATAAATCAAGATTTGCCAGTTCTTTTGAAATAATTTTGATTGCTGATAAATTCACCTAATCAACAAGCGGCAACCAAATTATAAAGGTAGTTCCTGAGATATGCGGTAATGTGATAATTGAGTGAATTGCTGGACTGAAAACCTCTATATTTCCCTGCATTTCTGCTATTAACTGTTTAGCAATAGTAATTCCTAAACCAGTTCCCGGAATTTCTGTTTTTGCCTGTACACCCCGATAATGTCTTTCTCCTAGATGTTCTAAGTCTTCTGAGGGAATACCAGGTCCCGTATCACTAATAGCAATACCTTGAAAATTTCCTTTTTGTTGCCCACATTGGACTAAGATTTTTCCACCTGGGGGAGTATATTTCAAAGCATTATCTATAATATTACTCAACACTTCTCGTAATGCTTTTTCATTGACCCTAACTAAAGGTAAATAGTGAGGAATTTCCGTGATTAATTGTAAATTTCGTTCTTGGGCAATGGCTTGAGCCGATATTAATAAAGGTGCTAATAAATCTGCTAGGGAACAATCAATTAACTGTTCTCCTATTCCCGGCAATAATAACGCAGGTTTAGCTACCTTTTGCACATTTTGATTAATAATTACCTGGGACTCTGGGAGGGGCAAAGGTTCTAAATCTGCTGTATTTAAATCAATAACCTGATCAAATTGTTGTAATAATTCTTGTAAGCGATCGCTCTCCCGGACTATACTGGTTGCTACTTCACGATTAGGATCAACCGGTTGCATTCGCTTAAATAGTAATTTCCCAAAAGTGCGAATAGCAGTTAAGGGGTTACGAAATTGATGCAAAAGATTATCTAATAAATCCCGTTGTCTCTCTTGGAGAATTTGTTCTTGCTGAAGTTGGTGTTGCAACCAAGCCCGGCGCTGGTCTAAAATGCAAGCGATCGCTAAAGTTTTGGCAATTCGTTCAATTTGCCCCTCTTCCCCTTCATTCCATTCTCTATCTTCCCTAGCAGTCACTAATAACCCCATCATTACACCCTCATAAATCAGCGGTAAAACAATTTGGTTATGACTAAGTAAATATTCATCTTGTCCATTGTGTAAATTTTGTTTTCCTTTTGCTGCTGAATCCGTTGATTGATGAGAAGATACTGAAGTCGGTTTTAACAACCTCATTTGTTGATTTGGTAACGCCAAAACATTTTTAAACCCCACCGAAACCCCGCCCTCTCGTTTGTTATATTCATCACCATGCGTTAATGCTATTGTTTCTGGATAAACCATTACCGGAATCAATCGCGCCTCATCCGTAGGTTTTTCTACCAGTTCCTGTGTTAAATAAACCACCGTAAAAGACGCTCCCATCCATTGGGTTAGTAAGGCTATTTGCTCTCGACACAGAGCAAGAAAATCAGAACTGGCAGATATTAGCATTAGTTCACGAATCTAGGGGGTCAGGAGTCAGGAGTCAGGAGCAAGGAAGAAGGAAGAAGGAAGAAGGAAGAAGGAAGAAGGAAGAAGGAAGAAGGAAGAAGGAAGAAGGAAGAAGGAAGAAGGAAATTACCCAGTCCCCAGTCCCCAGTCCCCAGTCCCCAGTCCCCAGTCCCCAGTCCCCAGTCCCCAATTCCCAATTCCCAATCAAGGTTTCTAAATATCTAGTTTAGTCTGGTAATGGGAGAAGAGGTAACGGGTCATGACTGAAAAGGCAGCAGTTTTTTGAATTTTTAATTCTTAATTTTTAATTGTTTCCCATTAGTTGTGTCAAAACATTAAAAACCATTGATTTTTTAAGCTAGAACTTATATAATGACGACGGATTTTGTAGTCAAAACTACAATCTATAGCTTGAAACAGGAGGACAATAGGTTGGCACGGAGACGCAAGCGGAAGAGTCGTCGTAGGCAGGAAGGACGGCGCATACTTGAACATATTCCTCAGTACAGCATTGAAAGTGGCGAAGATAAACCTGTGACAGCAGCAAGAAAATTCATTCAAGCTGAAGGTATTTTGCCACCTGCGCTGCTATTAGTAAAACGTAATGAACATACAACAGACCGTTATTTCTGGGCGGAAAAAGGTCTGTTTGGCGCTCAATACGTAGAAGAGAATCATTTCTTGTTCCCTAGTCTCAGGATTTTAGAATCACCAACAGCACAAGAACCTGTTGCTGTTGCAGTGGCTAGTAACTAAACAACAAATGACCATCATATCTTGTAAGTGTGACTTCTGACTCTGTGAATAATTAACTGGTAATTTTGACCGGGTTATTCAAAAATTCCATTTTTCTTAATTTTGTTGTGGAATTTGCCAGTAGGGTTTAAACGAATTCTCTCAAGTCATGGCATAATTAATTCTTCATCAACCGGCAAAAGGTTAGATGAATCAGTTTATTATCAGCTTATACAAAAAGAGAATAGCGACAGAGCCAAGGTCATCCAAAAAATGAAGCATGAATTATTTATGCTCTCATTAATTTGGACTACTATCAAGCTCTGTCCACCAATTTAAATTTTTCCTTATGACATCCCAGGCATCAGGAAGATTAACAGCACAAGCAGAATTTTTCCTTCCTCCCTACTGCTGATTTACTCAAAAATTTGGTCAGAAGTCTACATGAATGTAGAGAATGCTGGTTTTTATCCCCAAAAAATCAATCAAGTGTCAAGCGTCTTTAGCTGTAATGCCCTTTGTAACTCAGCAAGTTCATCTCTATGGGCAGTCACAGTAATTATACTTGAGAAGTCTTGTCCACTCAGGATATTTTCCATCTTGAGTGACACCTTCTCAAGTCTTCCAGATTTTTTCCAGTACAACAAACCACTTAAAGGTGAAAATAGGATTATTACTAGAAAAAACTGCCCAAAATCAGGAAAAAGCATTGATAAAACCAACGCCAGACAACCTAAACCCACAGCAGCTAATACAGTCAAAAATACAGCTAAAAACCAGCTAGGGCTGACAAATCCTTCAAAAGTGACTTGATTTTTGGTCGAATCTACTGCTAATACTCGATAAGCACGAGAGCGAAAATACTCCTTTAATGAATTCATTAACGTATTTTCATCCTGTTCTGAACCCAACCGCATCATTTCTATGCGGTCTTTAGTTGAAGCGCGAATAAAGAAAAATAAACCAACTGATAACAGCAAAGTTAACAGGAAAGTAGATTGAGAAACAGTAGAATCCATAATTAATTTTTAAGTCAGAAATTTTCACTCTTACTTAAACCATTATCAATTATTCTGGAAACAGGCAACATACAACAGACAACAGACGGAAGTTGTTTTTAACTTTTAATTTTTAACTTTTATATGTCGCAAAACTCCGAAACACCATCATCTAACCTCCGGGCTATAGCCCAACAATTTCGCCTAGCAGGTTGGATTAGTTTCTGGATTCAGTTAGTATTAGGGGTAATATCTGGGATAATTGTCTTATTATTTGGTATTTTTAGTCAAAAGGCCAACAGCCCCAATAATAATCCAGGCACAGGCTTTGGTGTATTTTTAGCGGTTTGTGGCATAATTCTGTTGGGCGTTGGTATTTACTTGGCTTATCGCTACACCAGAATTGGTAAGAAACTAGAATCCCCTACTCCTAGTAACCGCCCCCGCAAGGCGGAAACCGTGCAAGTATTACGTTTGGGACTATGGATAAATTTAGGCGGCATATTAGTCACTCTGTTGGGAGCGCAGGCGATTGTTGGTACATTGGTAGCTAGGTCAATATCTCCTCAAGCCGCAACTACTCAATTGTTTGACCCGACTCGGATTATTAGTGGTTTGGATATGCTCATAGTCCAGGCGAATACAAATACCGTATCAGCGCATTTTGCAGGTTTATTAGCATCTTTGTGGTTAATGAATCGGATTAATAAACCATAAAAATTCGGAATTTAGGCATAATTAGGATTGATAGAAGAAGCGAATGGAATTCGCGGCTACACAAACAAAGTCCGCCTTCGCGGACTCAAGTATAACCCACGAAGGTGGGTTTTGTCTGTGTAGATGCGGTTTATAACCGCTCATTTAACTAACAACCTAACAATCAACAAATGCTAGATATTAAACAAATTAGAGAAAATCCCCAATTAGTACAAGAAACGTTGAATACTCGTAGTGGTAAATACGAGATTCAGCCTATCTTAGATTTGAGTCAACAGCAACGGGAATTGGAAGTTAAACGCAACGAATTCCAAGCCCGGAGTAATGAAATTGGTAAAGTGGTGGGACACAAGGTAAAATCTGGTGTTAATCCTCAAGATGCGGAAATTCTGGCTTTGAAGGAAGAAGGAAACAACCTCAAAATTACATTAAGTTCATTAGAACCCCAGGAAAAAGAATTAAAAGCCCAAATTCATCAATTACTGTTAGCACTTCCGAATTTACCCAGTGATTCTACACCTATTGGTAAAAGTGAAGATGATAACCAAGAAGTGAAAATATGGGGAGATGAATATAAACCCGAAAATCCAAATATTATACCACATTGGGAAATTGGCGAAAAGTTGGGTATTCTCAATTTTGAAAGAGCGGTAAAAATTGCCCAAACTCGGTTTGTGAGTTTGATAGGTGCGGGTGCAGGTTTAGAAAGAGCATTAATTCAGTTTATGCTTTCTAAACATATTGAAAATGGCTATATAGAAGTTAGTCCTCCGTTGTTAGTTAATACTGATTCTTTAACGGGAACTGGACAATTACCGAAGTTTGCAGAAGACAGTTTTAAATGTGCAGAGGATGATTTATGGTTAATTCCTACCGCAGAAGTTCCGGTAACAAATTTGTATCGGGGGGAAATTATTAATGCGGAAGAATTACCAATTTATCATACTGCATATACGCCATGTTTTCGGCGAGAAGCGGGAAGTTATGGACGGGATATGCGGGGTTTAATTCGGTTGCATCAATTCAATAAAGTGGAGTTGGTGAAATTAGTAAAACCGGAAGATTCTTTTGAGGAATTGGAGAAATTAGTCGGAAGTGCAGAGAGTATTTTACAGGCTTTAAAATTGCCTTATCGGGTGATTAATTTATGTACTGCTGATTTAGGTTTTGGGGCAACAAAAACTTATGATTTAGAGGTGTGGTTGCCTTCTGCTGGGAAGTATCGAGAGATTTCTAGTTGTTCTAATTGTGTTGATTTTCAAGCGAGAAGGGCGGATATTCGGTTTAAGGAATCTGGTAAGAAAGGGACGCAGTTTGTGCATACTTTAAATGGTTCTGGTTTGGCTGTGGGAAGGACTATGGCGGCGATTTTGGAGAATTATCAGCAAGCTGACGGGACGATTAAAGTACCGGAGGTTTTAAGACCTTATTTGAATAATCAAGAAATTTTAGGCATTCCTGTTGATACAACTCCAGTTCTACCCACTCTACCCACAGTAATTGAGCCACAAACTGAATCCTTACCAGAAGCGACAAAGGAATTACAATCTCGGTATGTAGTTAATATCTTGTTATGGATTCCAATTCTCTCTTATTTTGCTTGGGTATTATGGTCTTTGTTGTTTTAGTAAGCAATAATTTGTACTACAACTAGAGATTCTAGCTACCATTAATCTGACAACTTGTGCCTCAAATCAAGGGATATACAGAACAATCTGTATAATCCCTAAAAAATTTTTTATACAATTTAAGATTGAATATTATGGACAATAGACCTGAAATACCAGAGCCTTTAAAAAGACAAATTCTAGTAGAATCTGGACACAGATGTGCTATTCCAACTTGCCGACAAACAACTGTGGATATACATCATATAATTCCTTGGGAAAAGTGCCGAAAACATGAGTTTGATAATCTTATAGCCCTTTGTCCTATTTGTCACAGGAGAGCGCATAATGGTGAAATAGATAGAAAATCAATTAAGTTGTATAAAAGTAATCTTGCTATTTTAAATAGCAGATATGGTGAATATGAACAAAGAGTTATCCAATACTTTATTGATAATCCAGGAGAGGAATTTATGATGCTTCCTTTTGGTCAACATACAGATATTCTTCTTATGTATTTGCTGCGAGATGAACTTTTAGTTCCCTTACCTAATAAGAGACCAATTGCTTTATCAGCTAGAGGTCAAGAGACATTATGGTATGGTTTAACCGAGACAGGAAAACAGTTTATTTCACGTTGGAAATCGGCACAAGATATCGAATGAAGAATGAAGTAATCACTTTTAGATCATAGGGTGTATTAATGAAATATAACGCACCGTTTTCTATTAATATTTAATTGTCTGAATCAGGATATCCAGGATTAAAGGATTAACAGGATTATATTTGATATTGATATTCTGGGATATTTGAATTAGGGCAATTTATGAGGATGTAGATGAATATTAAAAAAACATCCTGTACATCCTCAAATCCTGGACATCCTGATTCAGACAAAATGCAATTTTGTGAAAATATAGATGAATATAAAAAAAACATCTTGTACATCCTCAAATCCTGGACATCCTGATTCAGACAAATTTGGTATAATTAACATGATCATTTACTAATTAAGTAAACTATGAAAACACTAGACATAAAAGTAACCATAACAAATGATGGCAAATTATTAGTCAATTCTCCTGTAGATATGCCAATGGGAGAATATAACGCTGTTATTGTATTAGAAGATCGCCCAATTGAACATCATCTGCAAACTTCTGTGCAAAATGCTCAGGCTATTTTTAGAAAATATATTCCTGCTAATAGACAACTTTCTGAAGAATTAATTCAGGAACGAAAAGAGGAAAGTTTGAATGAGTAAAGTTGTTGTAGATGCTTCTGCTATTTTAGCTTTACTCAATCAAGAAACTGGTAGCGAAGAAGTTTCACAATTTATTGATAAAGCTGCAATAAGTACAGTGAATTTATCCGAAATTATAGCAAAATTAGCAGATGCAGAAATTCCTGAAGAAGATATTAGACAGATTCTTTCTAATCTCAATCTTGAAGTTATTGATTTTAATGAAGAACAAGCCTTAAAAGCGGGAATGTTGCGGCCAATTACTAAATCAATTGGGCTTTCATTTGGTGATAGGGCTTGTTTAGCATTAGGTATTATTCTTAATCAGCCTGTTCTCACAACTGATCGGTTGTGGGGTAGTATTAATGTGGGGGTTGAAGTTAGAGTAGTGCGTTAGGCATTAATTAGAGGAAATAATCATGAATACAGCCAAACTTAGCAGTGACGGTACTCATCAAATGGTGATATTACCCCCAGATTTTAAAATGACGGGTACTGAAGTCTATGTTAAAAAAATTGGTAATGCCATTATTCTTATTAGTAAAGATAATCCTTGGCAAACTCTAATTGATAGTTTAGATCAATTTTCTGATGATTTTATGATGACTAGAGATCAACTTCCTATTGATATTTAACTGTCTGAATCAGGATAACCAGGATTAAAAGATTAACAGGATTGTATTTGAGTTTGATATTCTGGAAAATTGAAATTATTACAACTTCTGAAAATATAGATGAATCTTAAAAAAACATCCTGTACATCCTCAAATCCTGGACATCCTGATTCTGACAAAAAGTGATAGATAATCTATAATATAATTACATTATAATCCTAGAGGTAAAACTATGACTATTGAACAAGCAGTTTTAGAAAACTTGCGGGAATTACCAGCAGATAAACAACAAGAAGTTTTAGATTTTATTCAATTTCTCAAATATAAATTACCAGCAAAAAAACGCCGTACTCCTCCTGCTTCTATTGCTGGTAAAGGTAAAACATCGGGTGATATTGTTAGTCCTATTGTGAATGAAGAAGAGTGGGAATGTCTCAAATAATAATTCTTGATACTCATATTTGGTTCTGGTTTATTAATCAACAATTTGATAAATTTCCTACCCACTGGAGAGAAGCTATTGAAACGGCTGACGAGGTAGGTATTTGCGTTATTTCCTGTTATGAAATAGCACTTGCACAACAACGAGGAAGACTAGAATTACCTTGTACTACTAATCAATGGTTTCAGGAAGCATTAGCACCATCGGGTATTACATTATTTCCCTTGACTGCGGAAATTGCTTGTGGTGCTGTAGATTTATCTCCTGTTCACAAAGATCCATTTGACCGTTTAATTATTGCTACAACACTAGAATATAAAGCCAAATTAGCCAGTATTGATGGTTTATTTTCTCAATATCCTGAACTCAATGATTATTTGATGAAATAGTTCGCTCATTTCGTAGGGTGCGTTAATGAAATGTAATGCACCGTTTTCTATTAATATTTAACTGTCTGAATCAGGATATCCAGGATTAAAGGATTAACAGGATTGTATTTGAGTTTGATATTCTGGAATATTTGAATTAGCGCAATTTCTGAAGATGTAGATTAATTTTAATAAAACATCCTGTACATCCTCAAATCTTGAGCATCCTGATATGGCTTGCGCCACGCTACGCTATCAGACAATTTTTAGCTACAATTAAAGCATAAAGAACTAACATGAATTAGAGAAAATAATCATGAATACAGCCAAACTTAGCAGTGACGGTACTCACCAAACGGTCATATTACCAACAGATTTTAAAATGACGGGTGTTTAGCATTAGGTATTATTCTTAATCAGCCTGTTCTCTCAACTGATCGGTTGTGGGGTAGTATTAATGTGGGGGTTAAAGTTAGAGTAGTGCGTTAGGTGTTAATAAGGTGTGATGCACCGATTTATATTAATATTTAATTGTCTGAATCAGGATAACCAGGATTAAAGGATTAACAGGATAATATTTGATATTTATATTGTGGGATATTTGAATTAATGTAATTTCTGAGGATGTAAATTAATATTAAAAAATCATCCTGTACATCCTCAAATTCTGTGCATCCTGATATGGCTTGCGCTACGCTATCAGACAAAAAATTAAATTCCATGCTATTATTTATTATAATATAATCTCAAAAAAAAGATTATGATTTCAATTAATCAAGCAAAACAACAATTACAGGATTTAATTGATTCAGTCAATCAGTCTCATCAACCTATTGTTATTGCAGGAGACAATAGCAACGCAGTCTTATTATCTGAAGCAGACTGGAAATCTATCCAAGAAACTCTTTATCTTCTTTCTATTCCAGGGATTCGGGAATCAATTAAAGAAGGATTAGCAACACCGATTGCAGAATGTGATGGGGAATTAGAGTGGTAAATTGGAATTTAGTTTATACTAAACAAGCTCAGAAAGATGCTAAAAAATTGGCTGCGAGTAATTTAAAAGATAAAGCACAAAGCTTACTTGATATTATTCAAATCAATCCGTTTCAAAATCACCCACCTTATGAGAAATTAGTCGGAGATTTAGAAGGTGCATATTCACGACGGATTAATATTCAACATCGTTTAGTGTATGAAGTAATTGAATCTGAAAATACGGTGAAAATTTTGCGAATGTGGACTCATTATGAGTAGTGTCTTGTTTAATCTCTGATATCGTAGGATGTGTTAATGAAATGTAATGTACCAATTTCTATTGATATTTAACTGTCAGAATCAGGATTTACAAAATTAGAGGATTAACATAATTGATTTCTATATCCTTATCCTTGACAAGTTGTGTATAATTGAATAACTTAGGGGAAAGATTCCATTTGTTCAAATTATACAGCTTGAACAGGTGAAGCAGTTAAAACACTGGTGTAAAGGAAAAACAAATTATGTCTCCAGAAAACAATGGTGGCGCTAAAATCGAGGCGCGTTCACCAAAGCCTTGTATTGATTTAGTTACCGTCGTAGAATTACTGACTCAAGCAATTCCACCCAAACAAAATAGTGTAAATACTGATAAATTACACCCTGACTATAGACCAGCATTTATTTTTGATGCTGACAAAAATCGTCTCAGGATATGTACCTCAGCAATTATTAGAAGATTATTTGGAAATAAGGATTTCAAAGCGGCTTTTCATCCCAATGAAGGTGGGGGATTTATTCAAGATTTACCAACTTCCCGTCATGGTTCTAGGATGCGAGTTGGTGGTACTTTAAAAGAAGACAATGCAGCCAAATTACCTAAAGCTTTAGATCAGTTAATTTTAGCTATTGATGCAGCATTACCACCAGAAACTCAATTATCAGCTTTGTTGTTAAATGAACCAGAGAAACAGCTTCAGCAATTAGCACAAAGAACTGGTGCTGTTTTCCAAAATCAAGCTCATAATGCAACTCTTGTTCCTATAGCGTTTCCTAATCAAGATACTCCTAATCATCCTGAAACTAAACCGATAGCTAAAGTAATTTCTGCATTAGAAAGAATAGATGCTGATAATTACTTTATGCGGATGTCAAATGCAGTTAAAGAATATTTAGAAAATCTAGAAGATGATGATGAAGATGAAATTGAAACATCTCTTGATACTTTAAAAGCAGAAAACACTAGATCAGACAGTCAGTTGAATCGGTTTTTAAACTTCTTAGATGATGAAGCCTTATCGCGGGTAAGATTGTTAATTACCTTGCGGATTATGTCAGCAATTTCCGAACATAGTCCAACTAAACACCAAATATTAAAAGAATATGTTCATCGCGTCAAGACTTTTTTTAATGCTGGAAAAGAAGATATTTTTGAAGTTAATTTATCCGCTCATTTTGGTACTGGTGGTGATTTTAAATTATCAGAATATTTGAATACAGCAAATTTCTATTTTTGTCTACCAGTTTGGCCAGAATATCAAGCTCAAATCTTTGAAGAAAAGGTGAGAAATCAAGAAAAAACTAGCTTTGGAGTTATGCGCGAAGTTAGTTATCACTTTCGGATTAATGGACAAAACCCAATAGTAGGTAAACCTGCGTTTGAAGCACGACTTGATAAAATTGCGGATGAATTAAGTCTTGATGATGAAAATTCAGTTCTTCAAGAAAAATTAGTTCGTCGTCGGTTAGCTGAATTGATATTTTTAGCAATTGTCCTTCCATCTCAAATGGGAGAACATATAAGTGCAGAAAATTTCTCAAATTCAGTACAGCAACTTCTCAAAAATTTACAAACTGGTGGAAAGGAAGCTGTTACAAAACTTATAGCTGATTTACGAAATCGTTCTAAAGTCATGCAAGGAATAGCTACATCTTTAATTGCTGTTATTAGTACCAAAAGTGAAAAAATAATTTCTCAAGTTCAACGTGAATCTTCTCAACAATTTATTTGTGTGAAACGTAGTATTTTTGAATGGTCACGGTTAACAGCAGGAGCATCTGGAAATTTACTTGTTGGTGAAAAACAAGAAATAGAAACGATAGAATGGTTTAAACATATTGAAGTTTGTGATACTCCTGAAACACCAGGACTTTTATTTTCAGTTCAGGTAAATACAGAACTGTATGAACATAATTTAGTCCCTAAAGGTAATCCATATTCGATTCAAGCACAAAGGATATTACCAGAACATCTTTTACAGATTTTTTGGATGCCATCTTCGTTTATCAGAGATAATAATAATCAATGGAATTATCAATATTCCCTAAATACTGATCAATTGAAAGAGCAAACACAAAAATGGATATTACCAGCAGCAATATTTGTAGAATATGAAGCTGAAACTCTAACAAGAAGAGAGAAAGATAAAGGAAGTGAAGAAAGTAAACAATATCATGCGGCTGCGGTTGCGGCTTTTGAAGTATTAGTTTATTGCTGTTTATGGCATATTATTAACAAATTGAAACGAGAAGTTAGTAATGATTTTACAACTTTAATGTTGAGGTTGCAAGAACAGGGCAGAGAAAGTGACGACAAAAGTGGTGATTCTTATATTTATGCAGCCGCGCAAACTTTAGAAGCGATATTAGCAGAAGATACTAATATCAGAATGCAGGGAATTGTTCTTAAAAACCTAGCTAAAGATATCAATATAAAACGCGGGATTTTTAATGCTTTATTGAGTGCATTTCCTCTCGTTACAAGTACATCAAAACCGCCAACAGTTCCCAAAATTGGTTTAATTTCCTACTCAACTCGTCCCTGTGATGAGTCTAGTTTATTAAATGCAGATGAAAAGAGTTATCTTTTTCTCACTCAAAGTTATATTGCGACATCTGTTTTGCATCCGTTTTCTGGTTATGAATTGAAAGCAGAAAGGAAACAATCTGATATTGTTGACACTCCAGAAAATTTACAAAAGCAACGTTTAGTTCAAGAAGAAATTCGTTATCTTGAAAATCAAGGATGTCAGCATATTATTTTACTTTCTCATGCTTATGGTGGGAGAAGATTTAACCGCATTGCAGATTACAATTCTGCATTAACACCAAAGGAGTTTTTAGAAGATGTTTCTCGGACTTTTCCTGATTTAACTATTTACACTTTGTTACGTGATGTTTTCCCAGCAACGAGATTGCGTCAACGGGAAACAAATGAAGCTGGATTTGAGATTTTACAAGCGGGAGATTATACAAACTTCTTACATTCTCTGGAAAGAGTGCGAGTGCGTGATGTAATTCCAGTTTACACTTTTGCAACCCTATTTTCAATTGAAAAAGATAAGCGGCCACAGTCGGGTTTTTGTGTGTATTTTCTAGTATCAGATCAGCGTGTGAGTGATATTAATTGGACTGAACGCGCACGTCAACATTTACTAAATCCAGAAAATGAATCTAAAGTTAATTCTGATTTAATTTCTGTGTTGCGTGGGTTGCATTTTATTGAAGCAGAAAGAGGAGTCAATAAACATGGACAACTTCTCCCGGTTTTAGATCCCTTTCCTTGGATATCTCCTGATACTGTTGAAGCTGCGGGAGATGTGCGAATTTTACATACTCGTCGCGGTGGTAAAGTATATCTGAGTTATCCCGCTTTACTGACTCATGTTTCCCAAGTTCTTCATCGAATTCGTAAATAATAAATGTTGGTTGGGTTGAGAAAACCCCAGTAAATTTTTACTAATGTTGGGTTACGCTATCGCTAACCTAACCTACAATTTTTATCAAGGAAGTTAAGAAAATGCAAATATCATTTTTAGATCAAGCATCTTTGTGGGGACAAGTATTTGAAATTGCTGTAAAACGAGGTGTTTTACAAAAATTGATTCATGAAAAATTACTTGTTGATGATCATCCAGTTTTTGAACATTGGCGAAATTTCAAAAATGCTGATATTAAACAACAATTGATCAAAAGTCTGAAATTAACAGATGAAAATTCCCAAACATGGGTAGAAAGCATGATACGTCATTTATTAGTTTTAGGTTATGGTTTAGGTTGGACAACTACGCGGGAATGTCTCAAAAAAACTCCAGTTTCTAAATTAAAAATAGAAGCTATTTGGTGTCCGTTAGTCTTTCCAGGAGAAGAACAAAAACCTGATGTAGAACCGGAAAAAACTACTCAAGAATTTAAAGATACTTTTAATTTACCTGGAAACCCAGATTTAGGATTAGTTAAACAAGGACAGCCAGCAAGAGCAGATTTTTTGTTATGGTTATCACCTGATGAAAATTCAACTTCTAAAAAACGTGATCATTTTATTTTCTGTTTTGAATTTTCTTATAATGTACCCAGTAAATTAGCCGATTTTAGCCATGAAAATGCTCACAGAGAAGAAGTGAGTCGTTATGCTCGTTATATTGATTCTAGAGGAGTTTTTTCTAGGGTTTGTGCTGAGGTAGAAGGTGAAGAATTTTCTATTGCTTCAGATATAAAAAATCATTTATTACCTTTTAGTGGTTCTGATAAACCTTTGTACAAACTTTGTCAAGCATCCTCTTACACGGAACGTTTGATTCACTTATTAAAAACCAAAGGAAGATTAGAAGGTGCTTGTGTTACTCGCGCAATAGCTATCACATCAAATGGATGTGAAAGTATCGCTGCTAATTTTAATGATCAACCAGATACTAGAATTGAATTAATGAAATCTTTAGGTGAAGCATATCGCAAGTTTTCTAAACCAGAAGATAATATACCTGATTATCTTAATAAAGAAATTCTTGCTGTATTTACTAGATTAGTTCAATCACTTCCTGGTGATTTTAAAAAACAAGCAAAGCAACTTATTCCTGAACCTAATTTAGAAGCAGATATTAACTATAGATTTCAGGAAAATATAGAAGGATTTTATAACCCTAACCAAGAAGTTTCCAGAGAAGAGGTAATTTCAGCAGTTGAAGAACCAGAAGCATTACATAAATTTTTTGGTGGTAGTCCTCAAGAGCATTTTATTAAAGAACTTCCACAAACAGAAAAAATTGAATTAAGAAAAGTCCATGAAGCCGCAGTTATAGCAGGTTTAAATTCTGCTCAAACCGGCAAAATTAATGTTATTGCTTTAGAAGGAAATCCGGGAATTGGTAAAACTACTGCGGTGATGAAGTTTCTAGAAAAACAATCTCAAGGTTTTATGTTTTTATATATCAGTCCGCGAGTTGTCATTAATCGAGATGTGACTGATAAACTGGCGAGAAAAAACGGAAATCCTAGCGGTATTTTGACTCTCACTACTAATGCAAATTTAATTAAATTAGCTCCTAAATGGTATAAAGAAAAATTTAATTCCCGACGCTTTATTGATAGTGCTGTAGTTATTGATGGAGTTGAAAATTTCAATCCTCCTGATTGTAGTACCATCTTCATTACACCTGTAAAAGAACAAGAAATTGATGCTAATGTTATATCTGCTAGTAAAACTAAAAATTCTCTCAACGAACGAGATTACAAAGTAGAATCAATCCGTCGTCCAGGAGTTTTAAAAACTCTCGCAACTTCTGCTAAAAAATTACTAGAAGTTAATCCAAAAATCAATCAGTTAGTAATGACTGCTGCTACTCAAGGTTATCGTTCTCTTGATGATAAAACTACAATTGATGCTTTAGGAAATTTATTTAAAAACAAAGCTGATAGCAAACCAGGAATAAGAGAACGTTCAGAATTTTCCAAGCGTATTCCTACTATTATTGCTATGGTGGATGAAGTAACTGGTGATGGTGCAGGAGCATTATTTATACATAATTTAGAACAATGGTTACATCAACAATTTATTGAATATTTTGAGGAGTCGAAATCACCTTTTAAAGTCGTTTTAATTTTAGCTGATGCTTCTTTAAGTAATGAGGTAGTTTTAAATAATTATTTAAGTCATAAAGATAAAGCTCCTGATAAAGTTTTATTAAGTAAAAGTAGAGGTAATGAACCGTTTAGAATGACGGGAACTGATATCAAAGTTGGACTTAGGAAATATCCAACTGTACATATTATGACTAATAGTTATCCAGCTTCTCAACTTACAGTTGAATATAGTATGCAACTAGCAAAAATTACTCCTGGATTCACGAAAGATGGTAGAAAACAAACTATTCGTCAAGCAATTCGAGAACAATTAGATACAGAAAATTTAGATAATGCTTATAGAGAAATTGAGCGCGGGTTAAACGAAGGAGCAGAACAATTAATTTTCTTTGCTCAAGATAAAGCATTTCTTAGACAATTAAAAAATAAGTTAACAGCAGGAAAAGATGCTCTTTGTCAACGTCAAGATGTGGCAATTTTAGATCAAAGTGTACTTCCCCATGAACGATTAGAATTAGTCAAGGAAAATACACGGGACAAAAAACGAATTTTCTTAATGACTTCTTCCGGTGCTAGGGGTGTTTCTTTCCCGAAAACTGATTGGATAATTGCCACAATTCCCCGATTTAATATTGAATCTGCTTTAATGGAAGTTGCACAACTTATTTATCGCGGTAGAGGAATGTACACGGATTCAGAAACAGGATTACAAGTTTCTGGAGATGATAAAAATAGACGATTGGTAATGTTGATAAATGATTGTATTATTGAAGATGAAGAAAGTGATTTTTCTAGGCGTTGGTTACGTCAATCAAGCGATTTATTAACTTTATTAATGATGCTACGTTCTACCATTCACACCCGCATTAAAGGTGATGCTGGATTGCGAAGACAACGAATTGCATTTGTGCCGGTTGGTTCTATTGGTGATGAAGAATTATTAAATTTAATGTCCGATGATGTGCAGAGTTTTTTACAGGAAGCGCGGGTTTTTGTTTATGATCATCACTCGGAAGATAATAAAGGTATTATCGAAAAAACTCAACAGTTAATAAAAGAAATATTTGCTGATTTTAAATTGACTGGTAGCGCAGCCGATAGAAATACTAAATCTTATATTGAGTATAACACTTTAGCAACATTTGTCCAAGCGATTTCTAGAATTTCTAGTCAGTTATTACCATCTTTAGAAAATACAGATTTAATCATTCCTGAAAATTTAACTTGTATTGGTACTTTCTGGATAGAAGATTGGGGACAAAGAAAAACAGAGGAAAGATTCAATTTTGAAGGATGGCGTAAAAATACTGGAAAAAAAATTGATGAACTTTTAAATAAACTCTGGTTTATTTGTAAAGATAAAACAGGTAAGTTTCCTCCTAAACTTCAACGTCCAGCCAGAGAACTATATACAATTTTACAGCAAGAACAGGAAGCATTAACTCAAGAATATTCAACATTGCAAAATTTACAAACAGAAAATATTATTATCAGTATTCCTCTAGACTATCCTCATTTTTGGCACAAACAAGAACCAGACACTCCAAAACAGGTGCTAGAAGACCCAGAATCATGGCAAAAATCTCTAGGAAGAACTTTAACACCTCAAGGTTTAGTCATGCCTGTAATAGCAAAATATGACGGTATTCCTTGGGTAGCTGTCGCAGGGAGAAGGGTTTTTAATCAATTAGAAACTACTTTTAGCGATCGCTATTTTATGGCATCAAGTGAATTAAATTTACTGAATACTATCTTATTAGAAGATAACCTATAATGTTCATATTTAAGACAATTGCTACAGCGGTTTCCGCTCTTATGAGCTACAAAGTTGAATCATGAAACTCTTGTAGTGCGGGCATCTTGCCCGCTAGATATGTACCTCATAACACCGGGAAGTGCTGTAAAGTTAAATTTCTATATTCACTACTTTTTCTAAAGGATTAGATTCAGCTTTTGCTGCTGTGAGGAGAACATCCCAATCATCAGGAGGATGATCATTTACCAGCATTTTTTTGAACACACGGTAAGCATCTGTTTTACTTCCATAAACTCGTTTAGAGTTTTCATCATTAACCCAAACGAAAACAATAATTTTACTTTCTTGGTGATAACGAAAAAACAGCCGATACTGTTGAAAAAATTTAGCTCTAAACCAGTGTTTATCATCATTACCCAAGGTGATTCCTTGACGATATTCTTCCCGTGTGGGATCTTCAGGAATAACTGCAAATGCAAGTTTGGCTATGGCTGCTAAACGTTTGGTAGCATTTTTTCGATGATAATTTTGAGGATCTTTTTGACGGAAGATTTCAACTTGTGTGAAAAGTTCTTCAAATTGTTCCAAGAAAAGTGCATGAGCGAAAATATTCCACCCATTGATTACTAGAGGCTGACTTTTAGACAAAATTACTCATCCTCATCAGACAGTGGTTCATCAAGATTGAACTCAATATCACCAACCAAAGACTGAACACGGTTAATTAAATCAGAGTTAATTGCTTGAATATGCTGCGGATTCTTTTTGATATCTTCAGCCAGAAAACTGAGAAATTTTTCTAATACAGGATCATTTTCTGTTTGCTCAACGCGAGATATAACCACTTCACCATTTGGCTGAATAATGTAACGGATTTTATCGCGTTTATTTAAGCCTAATGCTTTTCTGATATTATCAGGAACAGTTGTCTGATAGCGGTCAGTGAGAGTAGATTCTGCTTGAAAAGTGAATTTTGCAGCCATAAGCGTTGTTAATTTTATAAGAAGATTCTATCACAGAAGTAATGCAATTGCATTACCGTGTCAAGAGTAGTCCACCTGAAAGAAAACCAACACCGCAAATGGGGTCTGTCTGCCCATTCCCAAACTACAATAAAGATATATGTCCGAATATTTTGATTAATTTGCTCTATGTCAGTTTTAGCAGCGATCGCAGTTTTGGCTATTTTGATCTTAGTACATGAGTCGGGACATTTCATAGCCGCCCGTTCTCAAGGTATTTACGCTAACCGTTTCTCCTTGGGTTTTGGTCCGATTCTTTTAAAGTACCAAGGATCAGAAACAGAATACACTATCCGCGCTTTCCCATTAGGTGGCTTTGTCGGCTTTCCTGATGATGATCCAGATAGCGAAATTCCCCCCAATGACCCGAATTTGCTGCGTAACCGCCCAGTTTTAGACCGTGCTATTGTCATTAGTGCGGGTGTAATTGCAAATTTAATCTTTGCGTATTTGATGTTAGCTTTGCAATTGGGAATCGTTGGTATACCTCAAGAATTTCAGTATCAACCCGGTGTCCTTGTCAAACCTGTCAATGAACAGTCTGTTGCTTACCAAGCAGGAATTCGAGAAGGAGATATTATTCTGGCTGTGAATGGCCAAGAAATTCCTTTAGGTAAAGACGCAACTACATTATTAACCAAAGAAATTCAAACCCATCCTAATCAAGAAATTGACTTAAAAATTCAACACGAAAACCAACAAACCAACCTGAAACTAACTCCTAAACAGGGTGCTGATGGTAAAGGTCTAGTGGGAATTGAATTAGGTCCCAATGGTAAAGCAATTTATCGCCGTCCCCAAGATATTTTGGAGATTCTCAAAGTTGCGGCTAATCGTTTTCAACAGTTAGTTGTGGGGACATTCCAAGGTTTTGGGCAGTTAATTACTAATTTTGGGCAAACTGTGGGACAAGTTTCTGGACCCGTGAAAATTGTCCAAATTGGCGCACAATTAGCGGCTAGTGATAGCACAAATTTATTTTCTTTCGCGGCAATTATTAGTATTAACTTGGCAATTATTAATATTTTGCCTCTTCCGGCGTTAGATGGTGGACAATTAGCCTTTTTATTAATTGAAGGATTATTTGGTAAGCCTTTACCTAGCAAAATTCAAGACGGTGTGATGCAAACTGGTTTGGTGTTACTGTTAGGATTAGGTATTTTCTTAATTGTCAAAGAAACAACCCAATTAGAATTTATCCAACAATTATTTCAGAAATTGTAAATCCAGTTAAATTGGCGGTTAGAAACTACATTTACAGAGACAAAGCCCACCAGAGTTTACTGTTAATTAACCCTTAAACAAAGCGAAGGGTGGGTTTTAATTTCTCCAATAACCATTGCACAGCACCTTCCACATCTGGAACTTGTTCTCCTGGGGGTACGGGTGGACGATTTACCATCACAACTTTTATTCCTAGTTTCCGGGCTGCGATAATTTTGGGATATGTGGCACTACCACCGCTATTTTTACTTACAATAGTATCTATATTGTATTTGAGCAAAATTTCCTGTTCGTTTTCTAGGATAAAGGGACCGCGATCGCATAAAATCAATCCTGGTGGCACTAAAACATCAGTATTTGGTGGATCAATCATCCGCATTAAAAACCAAATTTCCTGTAAATGTGCAAAAGTCGCAATTTCTTGTCTACCAATTGTTAAAAATACTCGTTTGGCTTGATTTGATAAAGCTGCGACTGCGGCTTGATTATTTTCTACTTCTAACCAGTAATCATCCTCTAGTTTTTCCCAAGCTGGACGAATTACCATTAATCGCGGAATACCTACTTCCTGTGTAGCTGCGGCTGCATTTTCAGAAATCTGATTAGCGAAAGGATGAGTAGCATCAATTAATATATCAATTTGCATTTCTCGCAGATAACTAACCAATCCGGCTACACCTCCAAAACCACCAATCCGCACATTACCAATAGGAGTAGCAGGTTCACGGGTACGACCGGCTAAAGAGGCGATCGCTTCAATACCAGGAATATTTGCTACCTTGGCAGCCAATTCCACTGCATCACCAATTCCACCGAGAATTAAAACGCGCAACATATCAATTTTAGATTTTAGATTTTAGATTTTAGATTTTAGATTTTAGATTTTAGATTTTAGATTTTAGATTTTAGATTTTAGATTTTAGATTTTAGATTTTAG
>CAINGU010000099.1 GCA_903848645.1 uncultured cyanobacterium
TTCGTGAAATGTTAAAAATGCTTCCGGAACAACCAGAGCCTATTTTATTAGCCCAGATTTTTGCCAAGCTTACCTCTCTTGGTCGTGTTCACAATGCTCCTACAGCCGTTGAACCCTCGTAATTTGGCTACAGTATTGATTAAAGTTACAAAGAGCATTACGCGATGAATGGGATTAAGTATTTGTTAGATACGACAGAAGAATAGATCCCCTAATTTTCAAATAAATTGGGGATCTGGGTATTTTAAACTCTGGCCAATACAGGTTCACTTACTCCTGCATTAACAGATGTTGATTCAGAATCAGCAGCGTAAATTTCACAGGAGTTATTGGGACTTTCAATGAGTTTAACTTTGTAAAGTTTTGCCCCTAATTCAAGAATAGGCGATCGCAAAGTATTACTAATATAAAGAGCAATATTTTCCGCAGTTGGCACAACTTTAGTAAAGAAGGGAATATCTTTATTTAAAAAAGTGTGATCAAATGGCTCAACTATGTAATCTGTAATTACCTGATTTAAAGCCCCTAAATCAATAATCATGCCTGTGCGGGGGTCAATTTCCCCTTTTACAGTTACTTCTAAATGATAATTATGCCCGTGTCCATTAACACGAGCGCATTTACCGTAAATTTCTGTATTTTCTTCCAAACTCAAATCAGGGTGCGCCAATCGGTGAGCCGCGCTAAAGTGAGTGCTAATGTTGAGATAAGCTTCCATACCGTTGCCCATATAATCTGCCCAAAGTTGAGGATGTTCAAATAACTGTACGCGAACCACAGGTAAATGGGGTGCTAGACGCTGCCAAATCACCCGCGCGATATTTTCCGTAGTGGGGAGAGTTTCTTGAAATTCTGGCCACACATCATTAAGATAGGAAAAATCCAATTGACCAGTAACTTCTCGCTTAATAACGTGTTTCACATCAGACAAGTTCAGTACCATACCATACTCATCTAATTCCCCAGCTAGGGAGACGAATAAAACATAGTTGTGTCCGTGTCCGGGAAATTTCGAGCAAAGGTCAAATTTTTCCAAATTCTCGGTTTCACTCAGTTCTGGCAACCAATAGCGGTGACTTGCTGAAAACTGAGCGCGGCGATTTACAATACATTGCATGAGTACACTGGGAACAGAATTTAATATTTCTTAAACTTTGACTGTTTACAGGATAAACCAATTTGTTACCTAGTGGTGAGTTTAAGACTTACGCAGTTTTTATAATGTGAGTAAAAAAATCCTCTTTCCTCTGTGACCTCTGTGCCTCTGTGGTTATATAAATTACATTTATCTCGCTGAAGCAAGGTGAAAAAACAAGATTTTTTGAAATGGTTAAGTAATTTTGTATACATTCTATTTGAAAAGAGTTTTTATTGACAGGTTTTATCGTTTATTTCAAAAAGTGGAATTCCATATTTTTCTAAAAATTCTTCCGCAAATCCTGCCCAGCTTGAATTAAATCTTGGGTAAAATTCAGGAGTACAAACATAAGCTTCTAAATTTAATCCTTCGTAGTTTTTAGCTAACTTATCATCAAATAAATCAATAGTATTACTTAGCTGCTTAATAGCTTTATTACGATTTTCATCTACTTTTTTCAAACTTGTTGCATTTAATTTAAACTCTACAAAACAAAAATCATTTCCATCAAAAAATACAAAATCACAATGAGAATCACCAAATCCTAAAAGTCCCTTTTTCCCGTCAATAGGGATAAAACCAACCATTTTAGCATTGCTGATATTAAATAATTTAGTGCTATCGAAACCGCTTCTAACATTGTCAACACCATTGTTACTATAACCTATATCCAACTTCAGACTAGAATAGAAATACTTATTGGGAGGATCTACCTCCCAGGATATTTTATATTAAGGAATAGGCACAGATCGCAATAACCGTTCAACTATAGTTTTAGGATTTCGTCCCCCTCTAGGAATCAGACGATGACAAAGAACGTGAGGTGCAAGAAACTTGATATCATCGGGAAGAGCATATTCTCTACCTAAGATAAAAGCCAAAGCTTGAGTAGCTTTTTGTAATGCGACAGTACCACGGGGACTAACACCGAGAGTGATTTCTTCATCCTGTCTAGTTGTTCGCACCAATTCCAAAATATATTGTTGCAAAGATGCTTCTACCTTGACTTGGGAACAAGCTTGGCGTAATGCTTGTACTTCTTCTAAAGTAATACAAGGCTGTAAATCAGCAACCTTTAAACCAGCTTGCAGATTTTGCAACATTTGCATTTCTTCAGATTCCGAAGGATAGCCCAGACTTAAAGACAGCATAAACCTGTCCATTTGGGCTTCTGGGAGGGGAAACGTCCCTTGATACTCAATGGGGTTTTGGGTAGCTATGACAAAGAACGGCTGAGGAACGGGACGAGAAACGCCATCAACAGTTACCTGATGTTCTTCCATCACTTCCAGCAAAGCTGACTGGGTACGGGGTGTAGCGCGGTTGATTTCGTCAGCTAGGAGGACGTTAGCAAAGATGGGTCCTGGCAAAAATGTAAATTCGCCACTTTTAGGATTCCAAATATTTGTGCCGGTGATATCCGTAGGGAGTAAGTCAGGGGTACATTGTAACCGTTGAAATTTGCCATCTACAGAACGGGCTAGAGATTTGGCTAAAAGGGTTTTACCAACACCGGGAACATCTTCTAATAAAGCATGACCACCACCCAGTAAAGCTACTATAACTAACCGGATAGCTTCATGTTTACCAACAATGGTACGAGCCAGATTTTGCGTTAAAGCGTCAATTTTTTCTCTCATGCAGTTAAGTTATGGCGGTTAGAAACCGCAGCTATACAAACAAAGTCCGCCTGCGCGGACTAAATAAAATTTAAGAAGTTCAAACCCACGGAGGTGGGTTTTGCCTGTGTAGACGCGGTTTCTAACCGCCCCTTTAGTTACAGTATTCCCACTTAATATTCACAATCCAGCATTAGAAATTAAAAACTTCTTGAGCTGCTGTACAATCAAGTTGAATTTGGTTTTTCAGAGCTTCCAGGGAAGGAAATTTCTGTTCGGGACGCAAAAATTTTACTAGCTGTACTACTAAATTTTTCCCGTACAAATCACCAGACCAATCTAACAGATGTACTTCCACACGGGTATCCATACCGTTAACGGTAGGACGATTACCAATATTCATTACCCCTAAGTGCTGAGTGGGGGCTATATCCGGTGTTTGGTTATGGACAATCACCTCAATAGCATAAACACCATAATGAGGTAAAAATTTATCTTTTGGTAGTTGGATATTGGCGGTAGGAAAGCCAATAGTTCTCCCTAATTTTTGACCTGCTACTACTACACCTGTGAGGGTGTAAGGTCTTCCCAGGAGACGATTTGCTTTTTGAATATCACCTGTTTCCAAACTTTCCCGGATTAATGAGGTGCTGATGCGAGTATCATCTGCTGTGGATAAGTTATTTGTATCAGTTTGTATAGGAACTATTGTCACAGGTATATTATATTTCCCAGCGAGTATTTGCAAATCTTGAGCAGTACCCATGCGCTGGTTGCCAAAACAAAAATCTTGGCCAACGCTAATTTGTTGACATTGAAGTTGTTGAACCAGGATTTTATCTACAAATTCTTCTGGGGAAAGGGCAGATAATTCTCTATCAAAAGGCAATAATACCAATTGCTCTACCCCAAGCGATCGCAATTGTTGAACTTTTTCATCCAGTGGTGTTAACAAATCACGGGGAAGTCCCGTAAAAAACTCATGGGGATGGGGATCAAAGGTGACAACGGTTGAGTATGGGCGGGGATTTTTTTGGTCTAAGTGGGCTGAATTCTCCCCACCCCATGCTGACTGCAATACTGGCTGAATTACTCTTTGATGACCAAGATGAACACCATCAAATTTGCCAAGAGCAACAGCAGTTGGTGTCAGCAGTCCTTCTGTGGAAGAAGCAACCCATACAGAACACCCATTTTGAGACAAATTTAACACTTGGATTCGGGAATTTTAGGTTTATTGTCGCTATCAGCGTTGAGGCTCTCACGCTGTTAGATATCTAATCACCAATCTAATCTAAAATCGAGAAATCCGTTGATTAAATTGGTTTTTGGTTGGGTATACCAACCGCACGGGGAAAACTAATTGGTGTATTAGCTACTTTTCGCAAATAAAGACAATGACGAATGCTATTACTCAAGGGAGTGGAAAATTCTTCAACTAGTTCAATAATTCCACCCAATTGGGTAACAGCAGTTTCTAAACTTTCATTTTCTGCTTGAGTCCAAGTACCACGATAAATTATTGCTAAACCGCCTTTTTTCACCAAAGGTAAGCTATATTCAGCACAAGCAGAAACATTACTTACAGCCCGAATTACGGCTAAATCATACTGTTGTCGGTGTTGAATTTGTTGACCAATTTCTTCGGCTCTCCCCAGTAAAGTTTTAGCATTAGTAAGAGCAAGTGCTGATAAAACTGTCTCGATGAAAGTAATTTTTTTACCCGTAGAATCTAAAAGTGTAACTTGAGAATTGGGAAAAATTAGAGCAATGGGAATACCAGGAAAACCCGCACCCGTACCAATATCAATTATCCGCTTACCCTTTTCAATACCGGGGATAAATTGTTGTTTTGGGCAAATTCCGCGCAAAGAATCCCAAAGATGTTTTTCCCAAAATTCTTCCGGTTCAGTAATGCGAGTTAAGTTAAGTTGGCGATTTCCGGCAATGATTAATTGGTAAAGTTGTTGAAATTGGGTTTCTTGCAAATTTGTCGGTTGCCAATTTAGAGTTGTTTGCCATATTTCCCCCATTTCTGGCAAACTGGTTATCGGTAAAGATTCTATATCCATTATTTAAAATTGCTTTTTCCCATTAATTTTGCGGAATTTGTACCTAATATTACATCATTAATAATGAAGTACAAAATTTTCATGAAAAATAAAGTCTCAAGCAGATTTTGCTTCTTCTTCCTGACTCCTGACTCCTGATTTCAAGACACCATGATCTAATGTCCAACAATAATCAGCTATTGGTAACATATCACCAGCGTCGTGTGTTACAACTAACAATGTCCAATCTTTTTTGAGTTTGGCTAATAAATTCACCAGTTGGCGACGCATTGACCAGTCTAAACCCGCTGTAGGTTCATCTAATAATAATAAATTTGGTTGACGAATTAATTGCACTGCTAAAGCTAAACGTCGCTGCTGTCCACCGCTTAAAGCATGGGGTGATGCGGACAAGGATAAATGATCTAATCCAACTTCTGTTAATGCTTGTTTAACTTGTTCTGATCCTAATTCAGGATGTCCTAAACGCAATTCTTCTAAAATTGTCCCCCCACAAAAATGTCGTTCGGGAAATTGAAATACTAAACCAGCTAATTGTTGTAGTTCTTCGGCGATCAGTCCCTGTTCTCTCCAAAAAACCCCACCAGCGGTAGGATCAGCCAATCCAGATAAAATTTCTAATAAGGTGCTTTTACCCGAACCGCTAGGGCCAATAATTAAACCCAGTTTCTGGGGTGGTAATTCTAAATTTATAGCTTGGAGAATTGCTTTTGGGCAGGCTGTGGGGTGATAAGTTAGATTTCTAAGATAGAGCATTTGTAAAGATTACCAAGTTATGAAAAATTTTGGTGGCAATAGACGTAATTTATAATTAACTATTTTGGCATTTTAGGTAACAGATACAACAATTTTAACCGTAATTATTCTGAGAATTGCCATGTTTAAACAGTTTTTAATTCCTCAATTGATGATATTCTGCCGATTTCCTAGATTTTTAAAAGTGACTGTTACGACTTCCATCCTGTTAAATATTTTAGTAAATCCCTCCTTTGCGGGTGATCCATTTCGCAATCGAGAACCCCATAAAATTGGCGATCGCACGGAAGCCGCTTTTAATGCTATTTTTCAACAAGGAAATTACCCCACAGCCAAAGATGCTTTACAAAAAGCAATGTCTAGCGAACCCAATGAACCGTTAATTTACGCGATCCAGGCTTCTCTAGCATATCAAAACCAAGATTTGGTTGGTTTAGAAAAATACAGTCGCAAAACCCTAGAAACTGGACAAAATCTTATTGCCAGTGATCCATTACGTGGTAATTTATACACTGCGGCTGGTCATTTTCTAGAAGGGGCGGTAATTCTCAGTCGAGAAGGGACTGTAAATGGTGCTGCTTCTGCATTTAGCCGATTACGTAAAGTCTATACATATCTTGACAAAGCCGAAAGGATTTCTGCCAATGATCCAGAGTTAAACTTAATTCGCGGCTATATGGATTTAATGTTAGCTGTGAATTTGCCTTTTGCTAGTCCAGATGATGTAATTAATCGGTTGGAAAAAAATGCTGCACCTGGTTATTTAGTAGATAGAGGTATTGCTTTAGCATATCGAGATTTGAAAAAGTATTCCCAGGCTTTAGATTATGTTAATCGCACCTTAAAAACAACTGCTGACAACCCAGAAATTTATTATCTCAAAGCCCAAATTCTCCATGAAAAGGGTAAAAACGAAAAAAGCCAGAATTTAATTAAGGAAGCAATAGTTCATTTTGACAAAGCATTAGCCAAAAAATCCCAACTTCCTGCTAATTTAGTTAAACAAATTGAATACGAACGCAATCAAGCTAAATCTGTCAATTTGTAAGAATTGAGGAGTCAGGAGAAAGATAAATATTCCCTGTTCCCTGTTCCCTGTTCCCTGTTCCCTATTACCTATTACAAAAATGGAAATTCAATTCCGCGAGTTTAATCCTTTTGATACTTGGATTTGGTTAAAGTTCAGCACTGTTCCCTCCCAGCAGGAAAAAAAATATGTAGAAGAAGTTTTTAATTCCTGGTTTTATCTAGGTAAATTGGGGGGATTTAATGCGGAAAATCTCCAAATCCAAGATACAGGACTTGATATCAGCTACATGAATTATGATGCTAAAGGCTATGATAAAAGCTTAATGGCTTTGATGCACAACATGGGTGAATTTGAATATGAAGGAGAATGGGCGCGTTGTTGGTTTGATTTAGGTACAAGTGATGCAATCTCATTAGATATTCTGATCAACGCCTTAACTCAATTAAATGAAGAATACGTCACTATTGAAGAACTATATCTTGGTGGTGAAAATTCAGATTGGCCGATAGAAGATAGTGAAAGTCGCCCCTCTTCAATGTACGATAATTAATTACAATCATGAATAAAGAAGGTCAAATTAGGGTAATTGTTTTAGCACTAATTCGAGATGGTAATAGAATATTTGTTTCTGAAGGTTATGATCCTCAAAAACAATCAATATTCTATCGCGCTTTAGGTGGTGGTGTGGAATTTGGCGAAACTAGCCGCATAGCATTAGTTAGAGAATTTCAAGAAGAAATTCAAGCAGAATTAACCAATATTCGCTATTTGAGTTGTATTGAAAACTTATTTACTTTTGACGGTAGACAAGGACATGAAATCATTCAACTCTATGAATGCGATTTTGCTGATTCCAAGTTTTATCAAATCGAAAGTTTAACTTTCGCAGAAACGCCAGAACGTCAACATCGTGCATTGTGGATAGATATATCCAAATTTAAATCAGGTGAATTAAGGTTAGTTCCTGAAGTCTTTTTTGATTATTTGTAAACCCAGATCCCCGACTTCTTCTTTTATCTTCTCAGTAAATAATGAATTGAGTTGAGAAGTTGGGGATCTGATTGCTATATTAAAAATAAAGGTAAATGCAGGAAGTTAATTATGTCCTTAGAATTAGCACAACCACGCCTTAACACTTTTCGTCTCAATATTTCTCAATATCATCAAATGAATGAAGCAGGTATTTTGTCAGAAAATGATAAAGTAGAACTGATTAATGGAGAAATTATAGAAATGTCACCAATTGGTAGAAGACACGCAGCTTGTGTTGACAGAATTAATCGCTTATTTAGCAATATTCTGGGAATAAAAGTAATTGTTAGGGTACAAAATCCGATTATCTTAAATAACTTATCTGAACCTAAACCAGATATAGCATTACTACAACCCCGCGCAGATTTCTATGAATCTGGACACCCCCAACCTAAAGATATATTCTTATTAATTGAAGTTGCAGATAGCAGTCTGGAATATGATAGAGACGTAAAAATTCCTCTCTATGCTAGTAGTGGTATTACTGAAGTTTGGTTAGTTGATATTTATGAACAGATGATTATTGTTTATCGCTACCCTAGCGAAAATGGTTATAGCGAGATTCAAAAACTAAGTCGAGGAGAAAAAATGTCAATTCAAGCATTCCCCGAAGTTAATTTAGTTGTAGAAGATATTTTGGGATCAATACTTTCATAGCAAATCTTCAAATAACACCAATTTCACATCTTCAGATATTGGTTAAATGAAATTGCAGAATTATTAATCAAAGCAATAATGTTTTCTTACGTCGCTGGTAATTTCCCACGTACATGACATCCCAGCGGGAAAAGTTACTAAGTCTCTCTTACCCATTTCTACCGCTTCTCCTCCATCAGGAGTGACAATAACATTACCTGCTAAAAAGTAGCAAGTTTCTTGATCATCGTAAGTCCAGGGAAATTTGGATATTTCCTTTTGCCAAATTGGCCAGTTGAATACATCTAACTCATTGAGATGTTCAAGACTGGGTTGATGTTCGACTTTAATTTTCATGGAATTGACTTGTATTTAACAATAAGATTGGATATCTTCTCCACACTTATCTACTAAATAACATAATGCGCGAAAACGCAAGCCTACAAACTGTTCATACAGGGGGTTGAGTTTGCACATAGGTGGAATGTGGGCAATTTTTCGGCCGAAAACGATGATATCACGCTCAAAGGGACATTGGGCAGGAATTAGTTTAGCAATCAATCTAGCAACTTGAGGATTATCAATTTCGATTTCGTCGAACCATTGACGGATTTTTTGCAATAAATCAAACTTATTTTTAACTTGGTGGTTTTCTGCGATAGGGCTAATAAAACTAGAGAGAATCATCGGTTGACTATTGGTTTTCAGCATGATTGTAAATCCTGTGTAGATGAGATTGATAAATTATCTTGGGAATTTGCACTGAACTTGAAGAACGGTAAAGTAGTTGAACTAATTTTTATTTAAACTGGCTTTGTGTGGAATAACTGTTCAGTTGAATACAAAATAACAAAGAAAATCTAAAAATGGTATAGTCTCAGCTTATGGATTCCTGATATTGGATATAGTAATCTCATATATGAGATACCAATGAATACTTGATAAACTGTACAGTAATCCTTATAGGCATTGGCAAGAACACGGATTTATCTAGTCTTCTACTCCAGCTAGATAGCATAACCATTAGGAAACGATGACATTAATTTTAGGTTATGTAAGATCAAGAAAAATGTTCTACAGGTTACATTATCTTAACTGACAAGAAAGATGAATTGGGTTTTCTGTTCTCTGTTCCCAACAGCTATTAAGCACCTGTTTTGAGGTTAGTGCTGGCAGCTTTGCAAAATATAACTACATAATTCGCAAAATCCATCTCCTTCCGCTGCCGTAGTCACATAACTAGGATGGTGTTGTAATTGATTCGCATACTCTCGGATATTTGCTACACCGACAGAAAGAGGAAAATAACGCTGATTAAATAAACTTTCATCATTAAGACTGTCACCCACAGTGATCACCTGTTCTGGTAAGTACATAGGGAAATACTGACGTAAAACTTTTAATAAGCCGATTGCCTTATCTTGTCCTTGGGGTTTAATATGACATTGAACATTACTGTAAGTAAAACCCCAACCCATTTGTTGACAAATATCATCAATATTTTTTAACTCATCCGTCGTCAATGATGTAAGATCAAATGTCCAGTCTGTGACTCGAAACCGATTATCAGCAGATTCTTGAATTTGCGGAAAATAAGTTTGTAATTTTGCAAAAGTTGTCCCTAAATGTTGCCGATGGTTAGCTAAGTCAGGAATATGTGTGAGTGTAACTGCTTCAGAATTACCTGACGGATAATATAAACCGCCGTTTTCTGCTATTGCACCAACAATAGGCATTAAGCTACTAATGGCACTTACCCACCCTGCGGAACGTCCAGTGACAATCAATACCGGAACTTTAGCCGCTGTTAAATTCTCCAGAGAATCTAGCAGTTTAGATGTAAATTTGCCATACTTGGTTAGTGTACCATCCATGTCTGTGGCTAAAAGGCAAATTTGGGATAAATGTGTAGATTTTAGATCAGGCAACTGCTGTATATTTATGAGATGCTTGCCCAAGTCACTAATAGGTGTGTACATATGAAATTATCAAAACAACGTAAAAAATATTTATACCACAGCCAACTACTAGGCAATATTTGGGCATCCTAAACATCAGGAGTTAATAATTTCAGGTTATACATTATGGTCAGTACAATTTTTCTGGCTCAATCTTCTGGATCGAAGATCATAAAAACGAATAAAGCCGTACCTACCCATGAGTCTCAAGGTCCACCATTACTACTGTTTGCTACTGGAGGACTGCTTTTAGCTCTGGTTGCTGTAGTTGTCTATGGCAAAATATTAGTGCAAAAAGGTGAGAAAAAAATTAAGTTTGAAAAATTTCGCACGAAAGAATTAGAGAAAAAGCTCAAGTTAGCTTTAGAAACTATTCGCAAAATGGAAACTAATCCAGATTTAGTTCACTCACGGGACTTTAACCTCGATTATCTACGAATGCGGATGTCAGAGGAAGTATTCCATTTTGCCCTGGTTAATCAAATTAAAATCAAGGTTAAAGATAAGATATCTCAAGCACTGCGTCCTAGTCAAGGTAACCAAGGATCTGTGGGAGTTGCTAGTAACACTGGTAAGCAGGTAGATGAAACTTTTGATGTCGAACATGAAACTGGTGTAGCACCAAATATTGTCAAGCGGGTGTTATTTCGAGTACAAATTAAATTAATGAAGTTACCAACTCAAGCCACTTCTGCTACTATCAGTCAAATTATTAGTTGTATAGAAACCTATCTTAGCCCCAGAGAAGATGATGATAGTTGGCAACCAACTATTCAAGGTAGGATTGTTTATATGCACTGGGATCAAAAGGCTAAACCTACCCCATTGCTTGTACTAGAACAATCAAATGAAGGAGTAAATGTGACATTTAGAACTAGTCGTCAAACTCCTGTACCAACACAACAGCAGTCACAAAATTCACATCATTCAGACCCTATTCAAAAATAATTTATGCTCTTGCATGACATAACAAAATTAGGTCAAAAGCCATATAGCACTCATACTTTCAACTCTGTCATCTATAACCTATAACCTGCTATAAGAATGCAGATAACCTAAATTAAGAGTCGTGATTAGAAACCACATTTTTAGCATCACGGGTAAGTAGGCCATCTTCCATTTCCACAATACGATCAGCGATATCTAAGATGCGGTTATCGTGGGTAACTAATAAGATAGCCGTTCCCTGATCTTTGGCCAGACGCTGCATAATTTCTACAACATCACGTCCTGATTGTTTGTCTAATGCGGCTGTTGGTTCATCTGCTAATACTAAAGGAGGATGATTAACTAGAGCGCGAGCGATCGCAATTCTTTGTTTTTGTCCACCAGATAAATTATCTGGATAGTAATGAATGCGTTCTTGCAAACCGACAGAAGTTAGCATTGCATCTGATTGAGAAATAGCTGCTGACTGGGAAATCCGATTATTTAATTCCACAGCCATTTGGACATTTTGCCTAGCAGTTAAAAAACCTAATAAATTGTGAGCTTGGAAAATATAACCGATCTTACGTCGCATATGTACTAGTTTACTTTGACTAGCACCACAAAGTTCTTCACCTAAAAATTTTAAACTTCCCTCTTGTACGGATCTTAACCCACCAATCAGACTTAATAATGTTGTTTTACCTGAACCTGATGGGCCAGTCATAATTACAATTTCACCGGCATAAATTTCCAAACTAATATCAAATAAAATCTGTTTTCTCAGAGATCCTTTACCATAGTAGTGATTAATATTTTTAATAGATATTACAGATTCTTTGTTGATCATAATAAAAGAGTGTAGGAGGTAGGGGCGCAGGGCCTGCGCCCAGTCAGGAGAAAGGAGAAAGAAAGGAGGAAAAGGTAAGTTAACTAACTATTAGAAAGTCTTAAAAATATTTTGTAATCTGCTGTTTTAGGAATTAATAGCAAATTAAAAAATATCTGCTGGATCAGCGGAGCTTAATTTCCGAATGGCAATCATCCCTGAAATAAAGCACATTAAAATAGTTAGCATAATCACCATAATGGCGCGATTATAACTCATGAATATAGGTAAAAGTGTAGCATCTCTAGCAACACTATACAGAACTAAAGCGCAGCCAAATCCAGGTAAATAACCGACAACAGCTAATAGAAAAGCCTCTTGAAGAATCACCGTTAGTAAATAATTTTGGGTGTAGCCTATAGCTTTAAGAGTAGCATATTCAGATAAATGATCTGTGACTTCTGTATATAGAATTTGATAAACAATTACAGTTCCCACAATAAAACCCATAATTGTTCCCAAAGTAAAAATAAAGCCAATAGCCGTACTATTTGCCCAATAATTTCTTTCAAATTCAACAAATTCGTCTTTAGTTAAAACATTAATACCTGTAGGTAAATAACTTCGTAAATATTGAGCTACCTGGGTTGGATCTCCACCTGGTTTTAATTTAATTACACCAATATCTATTAATCCCCGTTGACGATTATTAAAAATCCGTAAAAAATTAATATCACTGGTAATTAAATTTCCATCTGCGCCAAAAGATGCTCCTAAAGTAAATAATCCACCCACCTTAACTTGTCTTCGTCTTACTTCTGCTGTGACAATTTTTCCCTGATTAAAATTATCAGCAATTGGACCATATTCTACCCGAGAAGAACGATCATATAAAACTACATCAGGAAGTTTGAGTTTATTTAAATTTTCTTCCACTCCAGGTAAATTAAATAAATTAACTTCTGGATTTATGCCAAAAATCAAAATACTCCGGGGGCGACCTGTTACAGGATTTCTCCAGCTTGTATAGTCTAAATATATGGGATGTACTGATTGAACTGTTGGTAAATCTAACGCCTTATATAAAGTTCGTTGGGAAAAGGTTTTCATTGATAGAACAGCATTAGATTGATTGTTAATTAAAATCACATCACCTGCTAAACTACTGTGCATTCTGACGTTACTGTAATAGAGTGCATCCCGAAAACCCAGTTGCATGAACATTAAAATATCGGCAAAGGCAATACCTGACAAAGCTACCGCTAGGCGAGTTTTTTCTCTTGTCAGTTGTAGCCAAGATAAAGGTATTTTTACTGTCATTCTTTAACCTTTCTGATCTTAATACCAATCAAGTAGTTGAACATCAATATTATTCATGAAATCTGTAAGTTATTGATCATTAATTTCCACCGTAACTTTAGCATTAGTTAAACCAGAAACTTGTTTAGTAAATTCTGGAGCAATGGCAATTTTAACTTCGACAACTCTGGCATCAATATCTGCGGCTGGATCATTATTTAGTACATCTTTCTTGCCAATTTTTCGACCAATTTCTGTAATTTTGCCTGTTAATTTAGTATTAAATGCGCCGTTATCACTAGAGATATTAGCAGTTTGACCTAACCGCACTTTACTAATACTATCTTCAGGAACTTCTGCGACTACAAACATCTGATCAGTTTGTCCAATTTCCGCAATCCCATTGGGACTCATTATTTCACCTGATTTGGTGTGAATTTTTAATATTTCACCAGAACTGGGGGCTTTGACATAGCTTTGCCGAAGTTCTGATTGGGCTTTTCTCATCAAGGCAATTGCATTAGTTACTTGGGCTTGAGCTACTTGGACATTTAGGGGACTAACTACTAATATTCGGCTCAATCTTTCTCTTTCTTCGTCTATTTGTCTTTCCAAAGTGGCTATAGTTTTATTGCGGTTAGCTGTAGCTTCAATTAACTGCTGTTGTAAAGTATTTAGGGTTTTAACTTGATTCGCTCTAGCTTCAGCAACTTGTTGTTGGATGGTAGTTATTGCCCGTTTTAAACTAGCTTGACTTTCAATTAATTGTTGATTAGTCGTAACTGCACTTAATCGTCTGCGATCGCGTTCTTGTTGAGAAATAGCACCTTGTTTGTATAAAAAATCGTAGCGTCCAGAATCTACTTGAGCATTACGTTGTTCGGCTCTAACGCGCTCAACTGTAGCCTTTAAAGAATCCCGTTGTCCCAGTAGTTCTGCTTCTAAACGAGTAACAGTTGCTTCTTGGGCAATTTTCTCGCCACTTAACTGGGCAGCAATTCTGCTAATCATGGCTTGTTGAGCTTCTTTTTCCCCAGCCAATTGGGCTTGCAGTCGAGCAATAATGAATTTTTGGGCTTGAGCGTCTCTGGGAGAACCTGCGCTTACTTGGGCTAAATT
The DNA here is from genome assembly GCA_903848645.1 of uncultured cyanobacterium. Lineage (GTDB taxonomy): Bacteria > Cyanobacteriota > Cyanobacteriia > Cyanobacteriales > Nostocaceae > Dolichospermum. The sequence goes on from CAINGU010000099.1 coordinate 14,416, forward strand.
CGCGCGGGATTCTTGCAGTTTGGCTTTGGCTTCTTCCACCACTGCCAGACTAGTGTCGCGGTTATCTAAAATAGCCACAACCTGACCTTGTTGTACTCGTTGCCCTTCTCTAACTAAAAGTTGCTGTACGCGTGAACTGCCTGATAAACCTGCTGGAGCAGCAAGTTTAATTACTTCTCCTCTTGGTTCTAAGCGTCCTATGGCACTAATGGTTTTAGGAACTGGTGCGACAGATACAGAAGAAGTCAGTTTTTTCAATTGTTCCATTCTGGCTGTAGCTAGTAATCCGGCAGCTATAGCTACTGGTAGGGCTACCGCAATACCTAACCAAATTTTAGGTTGCTCAAGTGGCTTTTCCTTAAATTTTGACTTTTCATTCACCGTTGACATGATATGTGACCTATTTATCTGAATTGTGGTGATGAAACTAAAAAATAAATTAGCTGTAGTAAAATTAGTCACCCAAAATCTTAAATTAAGACTTCATTATGAAGCTGGTGACTATTTACAATCCACGACAAACTTTAGGCAATATTTAGCAATATTTACAGCTTTTTGTGGCTTTATTTTGATACTGTTAACTTTGCATAAAATACACCCTACTCTGTGATTATCTAGATGTATTAATTTATGTGCAAATTTCTGTTTCAAGGCAACCTGGTATAAAATTAGCCGATGTTTAAATCATCAATCATTGAAATTTCACATTTCATGATTGCGAAAAGATGTGAAAATGAGAAACGAGCATTAATTGTTTCTGGTAGTGAGAATGCTAATCTATATCCACTTTAACCCAGATTGATTTTATTAATAAAGGCTTCAGACTCCCTTATTAGAGTTAATTGAGGAGAAAATGAGAGTTTTTGAACATCCGGTTAATTGACTAGTTTTGTGCGATAACATTAAGAAGGTTTAAATTTTACAGAAGAACATAAAACATTTTAGCGAGGGAATATCTGAGGATTTTACTAATTACCAGTTTCAACTAGATAACTAGCAATTTGGGTGATGAACGTTAGTTTGCCTCAGAGAAGTATCGGTGGTGATTACTTCATGTAAATTCTACATTTATCAGTTGAGAGAAAACGTAACGCAGTTTACAGATAGAGTAATAGCAATTTTTGATTTTTGATAGAGTATTAAAAATATATCTTATTAATAAATAATTTTACTTATGTAATTTTTAGGATTATACATTCTGCTATTGGGAGTAATGATCATTAACAACTAAGAGATTGCAATATCCCTACTTGTCTAAATATTGATATTTATGTTACATTTTCTAAGATTATGAAAAGAATATGAGAATACTTTCGGTAAAGTAAATGACTATCCCAGAAAACAAACCTAGCTTACCAGAGGTTCATCGCAGTATTAGAATCCCTAACAGCAATGGCTTTTGGCGCAAGATGTTTGCCTATGCTGGTCCTGGGTATCTGGTTTCCGTCGGATATATAGATCCGGGAAACTGGGCTACAGACATTGCTGGAGGCTCAAAATTTGGCTATAGACTGTTGACAGTAATCTTGTTATCAAACTTGATGGCGATATTGTTGCAGTCTTTGTGTGTACGTTTGGGAGTGGCTACGGGGCGAGATTTAGCGCAGACTTGTCGAGACTATTTTAGTCCAAAAGTCAGCTTTTGTTTATGGGTATTGTGTGAGATTGCGATCGCAGCTTGTGACTTAGCAGAACTACTAGGAAGTGCGATCGCATTGCAACTTTTATTTGGTATTTCTTTGATCTGGGGTGTTTGTATCACTGCGCTAGATGTCCTAGTATTATTATTCCTGCAACATAAAGGCTTTCGCTATACAGAAGCCTTGATAATCATGCTGGTAGGAACGGTAGGTATCTGTTTTACAGCGGAAATTCTCTTCTCTCGACCTGATATGGGAGGGATTTTGTGGGGATATCTGCCCAAAAAAGAAATTTTCTTAAATTCAGAAATGCTCTACATTGCTATCGGTATTTTAGGGGCAACAGTGATGCCCCATAACTTGTATTTACACTCCTCTATTGTGCAAACTCGTGATTGGCAACCTACTAATGAAAAGAGATGGGAAGCTATTAAGTTTGGTACAATTGATTCAACTTTTGCTTTATCATTGGCACTGTTCATCAACTCAGCAATTTTAATTGTTTCCGCTGCCACATTTCATTTTTCTGGTAATCACAATGTGGCAGAAATTCAAGATGCTTATAAACTACTTTCACCATTGTTAGGAGTTAGTGCTGCTAGTGCTATTTTTGGTATCGCTTTACTTGCTTCTGGGCAAAGTTCAACGCTGACGGCAACTTTGGCAGGACAAATTGTGATGGAAGGGTTTTTACAATTTCGTTTTCCATCTTGGTTACGCCGTTTAATAAGCCGTTTGCTTGCCATTATTCCCGCATTAATAACAATTATTATTTTTGGTGAAAATAGCATCAGTAGTCTGATCGTTCTCAGTCAAGTTATCCTCAGTTTACAGTTACCATTTGCAGTGATTCCCTTGGTAATGTTTACGAATAATCGCCGCTTAATGGGTGAGTTTGTCAATCCCCTGTGGTTGCAATTTTTAGCCTGGTTAGTTGCTATTATTATCCTGGTCTTAAATACTTGGTTGCTATTACAAATTATTTGGCAATGGCTATTTCGGGTTTAGTATTACCGCAGGGAGAAATTAAAACCCAGAGATACAGCAGATTCCGCTCTAATGAGGTACAAAGTTGAATTATGAAACTCTTGTGGTGCGGGCATCTTGCCCGCTAGATATGTACCTCATAACACCGGGAAGTGCTGTAAACTGATGATTTCATGGAAAATTTCCTAAGAGGTTGTTTGAAAAGTATTATATGAAACCCATAATCTTCAAAAACCTAACCCCCCTGCCCCCCTTCCCCCCTTCCCTACCTCTCCTGAGAAGAGAGGGAAGCGGAAAAACTTTTGTTAGCTGGAATGGGGGTTTTAAAGCCTCTCCAGTATTAAATTTTATTCCTTTCCCCTCTCCTAAAAGGAGAGGGTTAGGGAGAGGTGCAGGGGAGAGGTTTACCAGAGGGGTCTGTTTACACATTAAAAACTTTTAAAACATCCTCTAATATCAAATTGGTGATTGTGGTAAATCAAATAAAACTGTAGTCATATAATTTTCTGCCCAATCTGTACCAAAAGCTTTTTCTAAAACTCTGCGGGTTTTATCATTTTGTTGTTGTTTAGTACAGTAATTATGTTGTCCAGTAATAATTGAAGCTACTTTTTCTGGTGCAACTGGACTAGAGGTGATCGCTTGGGTACAATGTATTTTTAAGAATGACTCTACACGAGACAGAAACATTGTTTCTTCTTCTGGAGAACTAGGACGAATGAAGAGACAAAAATCAGAAAAGATATTTCCCCATTCTGGTAATTCACGGGGTTGAGAAAAATTGGGTGTGGTTAAATCGCTCAGAGCAAAATTATAACCATCTGGTAACTTTCTTTCTAAGTTTACCGGAGAAAGATCGGCAATAGCGGCACTAATTTGACCTCTACCTCCGACTAAATCACAGCCAAACATGGGTAGATCATATTCTGGACGAGGAAACATCACACAATGCAAAATATCCAACATATTCCCCACTCTCGCTAGTTCCAAGTGCATTTTCCGAAACTGAGGACTTTGATAACAGCGATTTTCGATAATTAGTTTTTCCCCTTCTAGTCTACCTTCCACATATCCCAATTCGTCCGGTAAATGGTATGGTGACAAGTCTAGGTGTTTATGCCAAACTGCTTCAATACAATCAGCTAGTTGACGAATCAGGGGATGTTGTTGTTCACGCAAGGAAGGAGTAGAAGACATATTAGTTGGAAAATACAATTTATTGGCTAGTTTACAACTATCTGCACCATTTTGTTGTGTCTAGAAATATAAACAACGAGTTATATGATGGTCTGATGGTGAATTTGTAGAAATTAAAAATACCTCAACTTGTTTGCTTATGATAGAGAAAAGCAAAAGCATCTGAACATAAGAGCAGGATAACTATGGCTGTAGGTCATCGCCAAAAAATCATCATACTATGGATAGTCTTTTTGCTAGGGATTCTATTTCATACCCAGCTTGGCTTAATGCCGCTGTTTCACAACCAAAACATTGCTATTTCTGATACTCATGGAACAGGGAGTATTGCCTGGATTCTGTGGTCAATGTTGGGCTTTTTCGTTGTGCCGATGATTATAATGATTGTTACTCTTTTTAGCGAGTCAAACCGTTATCGAAAGCTTCAGTTTGGTGTTACAGTTTTCTACTCAGTGTTGAATTTTTTTCATATCGTTGCTGATTTATCAGTAAAACCTATCGCTTGGTATCAAATTGCCTTGATGGTTTTGTTATTTCTAATTGGGCTTTTACTCAATCTAGTTTCCTTTCAATGGATGAAAGAACAGGTAAATCACAAATTACCACGGGAGCATCAGATGACTTGATCAATATAGCAGAATTGAGGAGTCAGGAATCAAACTGGCTTGGTGTATAGCTTTAAATTTAGATTCTGTACCTTATTGATAGTTAATGGGCAATTTTTATAGTGCAAAACTTTTCCTCCCTTGTATCCCCAAATAATCGCTTATTTCCAAAAATCTGTAACTTCATATCCTAATTCCGCTATCATCTGTCGCAATAAGGGTAAACTCAACCCAATTACGTTACTGTGACAACCTGCGATTTTTTCCACAAATAAACTCCCAAACCCTTCTAAAGCAAACGCACCAGCGCATTGAAGAGGTTCACCTGTAGCTACATAAGCTTGAATCGCGCGATCGCTCATTTTCGCAAAATAAACTCTAGTTACTTGACATTTAACCACAGTTTGATTTTTGGTAGTATCAATCAAAATATGACCTGTATACAAGTCACCAAAATTACCTTGCATAAATTGCCACCGCGCGATCGCTTCTTGGGCATCTGCTGGTTTACCATAGATATCATTGCCAATAGCCAAAACCGAATCACAACCCATCACCAAAGCTGATGGAAATTGGGAAATTACAGTTTCGGCTTTACACTGAGCCAGAGTTTTTACTAATTCCTCTGGCTCATTAAGTTGTATTTGCGACTCATCAAAATCACTAGGGCAAACTATTGGTTCAATCCCCACAGTTTGCAATAACCGACGACGGGCAACAGAAGCAGAAGCAAGCACAAATTGCGGAATTTTCATAAATCTCTGTATAAGTAATTTTTGGTAATTGGTAATTGGTAATTGGTAAAAATTATTGCTCCTCTATCGGTCTACCCCTCTGCTTCCCAGTCCCCAGTCCCCAGTCCCCAGTCCCCAGTCCCCAGTCCCCAGTCCCCAGTCCCCAGTCCCCAATTAATAAACAGTAAAAGAACTCACAATTTCATCAATCATGCGTTGTAGTTTTTGCCAACGTTTCTCAGGGACTGAAGCATTAAAGGTAAAAAGCTTACCACGACTTATCGCCACACTAGAGATATTGTGTCTTTTTTGCTGGTTAGGAAGTTTAACTTCATATTCAAGAAAGTAGTAAATTTTACCATTAACTTCTTTTTGAGCCGCATTGATTAATTCAGCAGTCCGGCCAGAATCCGCAGGAGCAAGAGCCGCTTTTCCTAATTTATAACCAACTTCTGAAGGTGTTCCTAATTCTGGCAAAGTTTTACCAGTGGGAACGGGACTAATTACCACAGAGACATTTTCTGATACTTCAATTAAATCGTGAAATACCACATCAGGTCCATCGGCAACTTTGACTTGTAACCAACCATTAGGATAAGAAAACTGATAACCATCAGCACTATCTACAAAGCTCTTAAGTCCAGCCGCGTCAGCTACACTGGGACTACTTAGGCTGAAGCTCAACACCAATAATAAGATTAACGTAATTCTTTGCCACATTTTTTAAGATTCCTTTGAGCCGTCAGCAACACAAGGTAAGGATAATTGCAAGTTTTTATTCTCTCACTTAATGTGTACACTGTGGAAACTCCCTATCAACAGCTATAGCAGGAGTCACACCCGTTAGGAGTTGAGAAGAAAGAAGGAAGAAGGAAGAATCAAGCAAATTTCTCCTCTGTTCCCTGCCTTTCTTCCCCCCTACCGATCTCTAGCAATTGGCATTGACTGTAAAATCAGTTAATACCCTGTTAAACACAAAAAATATTTATGAACTCTCAACCAGAAGAAGATTTGCAGCGTCGTCTTAAAAATCTAGAAGCAGAAATTAAATCTGCTCGTGTGAATTCTTCTCAACCAGAAACAAAAACACCTGGGATAAGTTTCTCACAATGGAACTTATATTTAGAAAGATCCAGAAGTTGGTTTAATAGTTTAGCAACAATAAAAAAACTGGCGGTGACAGGAATAGTCATGTTGTTAACCGTTTGGCTGCTGCAAACAGTATTCGCTCTAGTTGCTTCTGTAATTAGTCTGGCAGTTTTGGCAGTGTTAGTGTATCTTGGATACAAATTTTTTGTTGCTAATAGAACAGCGAAATAAGCAATAACCTATTTTAACCACACTGATACTAGTGTAAAAATAAATTCACAGGTAAATTATCCAATGGCAAATCCAATTATTGGCAGAAGTAATGGTCAGTCTAGCCGCCCAAAAGAACCGAAAAAAGCTAATATTACACCATTACCAACCAGACGTTTTGTCGCTTGGACGGTGGAAATAACCCTCTTTATTGCCAGTAGCTTAGTTCCCTACGGACTAGGAGTATATGTAAATTCTCGCAGTGATATCCATCGAGTCCCCCTTAATCCTGTCCTAGTAGTCACAGAAAAAGCGATCGCTAGACCTCTAGCATTACCTGTAAGTTACGGTATTCGTAACGTAGCCTGGCCGACTAATATCTTGTGGACATTAGCCCTATTATTACCCACTAGCCTCACAGCTTGGCAATTGTATTTATTAGCTAAAACTGGGAGTACCATTCCCAAACGTTGGTTTGGGATTCGAGTAGTCAACGCAGAAGGAAAAGTCCCAGGTTTAAGCGCAATCATAGTCAGAGAAGGCTTAGGGCGCTGGACTGTACCAGTTTCCGCCGCTTATCTGCTCTGGCGCTACAGCTTTGTTTTCCCCAACCTAGCTCTGTTCACATCTTTGACCATGTTGATGATACTAGCAGAAGCAAAAGGGTGGCCTGCCCAAAAGCATCGCCGCTCTTTCCATGATCAACTAGCAGGGACATACACAATAGATGCGACAAGCACTTTTAGTGGGACTGGGGAGCAGTCAACAATCAATGAAGATGATGTAGATAGTTCCTCGACTCAACAACCTACCCCCACTCGTTCCCAGGGAACGAACCCTAATCTAGGTCTATTTTTGGTAGGGCTGACTAGTATGATTGCGGTATTATCAACTTTAATAGGCACACAAATCTATATCCAAACCCAAGAAACCCAACGCAGAAGCGAACAAACTAATAGCCAAAAGTTTATTGAACTCATCAAAGCACTGAATCCTAACAACGGTGTTACCAATGAAGATCGTCAAAGAGCCGTTTTAGCCTTGGGTAGTATTGATGATCAACAATCCATTAAATTACTAGTTGACTTATTAGTTAAAGAAACAGATCCTAAAACCTTGGATACCATTCAACAAGCTTTAACTAATACTGGTTTTAAAGCCATCCCAGAATTAAACCGGATGAATCAGTTTTTGGCTGGGGAACTGGAGTCTATGGGTAAAAGTCCAAATTGGGAATTGAGACAAAATCAGTTAATTCTCACCCAGCAGGTAATCAACAAAATTCTGGCTATCTATAGCGGCAAAATTAACAATATAGACTTGAGTAATGCTCAATTAGGTTCTCAAGGATCTGGGGAAAAGTCCTTATTTAACCTCGTATTAAACAACGTTGATTTATCAGGAATTGTTTTGAAATCTGCAAATCTCAACCAAGCTAATTTTCAAGGTAGCCGTTTCCGTAGTGTGGGTGAAGATGGACGTTGGGATACCTACGATGATATTATCGCAGATTTGAGCAATGCTCAGTTAAAGCAAGCTAATTTTAGCAATGCTAATCTGAGTCGTGTTTTAATGAATCGCAGTGATTTAAGCCGCGCTACTCTTAACAAAGCCAATTTAGCCTACACCCGCTTACTTAGTGCCAATCTCAGCAGCGCCCAGCTAGTAGGTGCAGATTTACGGAATGCAGTTTTAGAAAATGCCAGCTTGACAAGTGCAGATTTAAGCGATGCTAATTTAACAGAAGCAAATTTATATGCGGCTCATTTAGCCAGGGTTTCTGCCATCGGCACACAATTAGCTTATGCAAATTTAACTAAAACTGATTGGCAAGGTGCAGATTTATCCGAAGCCTATTTAGATTATGCTAATCTGAGTAATGCTAACCTCAGTGTTACTCGGCTTACTGGTGCTAGTTTGCGCTCGGCTAACTTAGAAAACGCCAATTTGCGAAATGCTGATTTAAGTCGTGCCGATTTACGGGAAGCAAATGTCGCTGGAGCAGATTTTCAAGGCACAATTCTCTTTGTCGGTAAACAAAGCCCAGCAGATCAGTTTGTGGAAACACCTGATCTTGGTTCACAAAATGCCTCAGTCAAAGGAGTAGATTTTAGCCAAGCTAAAAATTTAGATCCGCAACAACTGGCCTTTATTTGTACTCAAGGTGGACTGCATTCTCGTTGTCCATAAATGCGTTAATTAGCAGTTAAGCTTAAATTCAGATTGTGTGAGGAGTAGGGTAATGAAGCATCTTCAGTATTGGTTTGGGGTCATGGCAGTTGGATCGGTTTTGAGTTTAGCTGTCAACTCCCAACCAGCACAAGCTCAAGTAGCTTATGGTAGCTATGTTGGTATTGGTCCAACTGTGGGATTGAGCGATGGTACTCAACTAGGTGGAGTGCTGGCTTTTCGCTACAAATTATTAGAAACTCCTATTTCTTTTCGCACTCAGGCTTTAATTGGTAAAGGTACAGCTATAGTGCCTACTGTTTCCTACGATATCCCTCTCAATTGGCAAACTGACGCTTATTTAGGTGCTGGACTGGTATTAACTAGCGGTGATACAGCTTCTCCTGTAGGTAATAAAATTAGCTTTGCTTTGCAACCAGGCATTGATTACGTTATTCCTAATAGTAATACTGTGATTTTTGGTAATGCTATTATTGCTTTTGATGCTTACCGTAATAGTGGTGGTACGGCTTTATCTTTACAAGGTGGAGTAGGTTTAAGATTTTAATAAAATGGGTAATGGTTAATGGGTAAAAATTTTTGATTTTAATTTTCTTGCGTGTAAACCATGGTGCTGAACCGAAAAAAAGTAGCGTTTTACTTAACAGACCTAGAAACATCTATCGGTAAGGTAATTAATGTAACTCTTGCTTTATTGGTTTTAGTATCTTCAGGAATTTTTGTCGCGGAAACTTATAATCTTCCTGACGATACTGCCTGGGAATTAAGAACCTTAGATACTTGTATATTAATAATTTTTTCTGGGGAGTATTTACTCCGCTTATGGAGTACAGAAGATAAAATTAAATATATTCTGAGTTTTTATGCAATTATTGACTTAATGGCAATTTTGCCATCTTTTATCGGATTAGTAGATATTAGTTTTATCCGTTTATTACGCTGGTTTCGGATCTTACGTTTATTGAGATTTCTTGACAAAAAATTTCTCCTTGGTAGTATCAGTAATGAAGATACTATAATTTTTGCGAGGATATTAGTTACTTTATTCTCGATAATTTTTGTTTTTTCTGGTTTAATTTATCAAGTTGAACATCCAGTTAATCCCCAGAATTTTAATACTTTTTTAGATGCCTTTTATTTTTCAGTTGTGACAATGACAACGGTGGGATTTGGTGATGTGACACCAATTTCTGAATTAGGTCGCTTACTGACAGTATTGATGATTTTAACAGGAGTGGCGCTGATTCCTTGGCAGATTGGAGATATAATTAGACGATTGGTCAAAACTGCAAATCAAATGGAAACTGTTTGTCAAGCTTGCGGTTTGGCTTTTCACGATACAGACGCAGAATTTTGTAAAAGATGCGGTAAACAATTAAAAATTAATAATTAATAATTAGGGCTTGCTGATAGCGTTGCGTAAGCCATGTAAACCAAAAACCTATATATACAGCACTTCCCGGTATTATGAGGTACACCATTAGCGGGCAAGATGCCCGCACTACAAGAGTTTCATGATTCAACTTTGTACCCCATAAGAGCGGAAACCGCTGTATCAATAGTTTGAAGGTTAAAAATGTGAATAAGCTGCAAGTAGGGTGGGAAATGCCGACCGTAGTGGGTTTTGGTGGGCATTGCCCACCCTACGTACATTTCAAAAATCAAATATTAGTCCTATATCACTTTCCCAGATTCAAGACTATTCCTGCTTTGATCTAATTCTTCCTGCTGACTCGGTGACTCCTGAATTATAAAGATGTCTATGATTTCTTAAAGAATATTAAAAATCATTTACATCCTGGAATTAATGCCATATATTATTTAATAATACAATGTAACAACCAAATAAAACTTAGCACTCACAAGGGTTGATTGCTAATTTCTGACCTCATATTGAAACTGATGTAGTAGGCAGAAATTCTACTTTTTCTAGATGCAGTTAGCGGAGTTTTCCGCAATAGTTTTTGCCTAAAACTCAGATTTCTCGATAATGGATGAATTCATTAGGAGGACTAGAATGATTAAATATAGCTTCAATTTAATAGGAGTATCTCCTATTCTGCATTTTTTCAATCACCAACAACAGGGTTTAGTACAACCACAGCACCAAGGGATAGAATATCTAGGAACTCGCATTTGTACTTTAGATGCGTTTTTAGCGACTGTAGAACCAGTTCCTGTAAAATGGGGTTGGAACTTAGATCAAGTAGTAGATACTGTAATTGAGTTTTGGATGAATAATGCTGAAAGTGTTGACTATTGGAAATCTCGGTTAAAAGATGCCGGAAATGATAGTTTACTTGTAGCTAGAGTTGCAGATATAAACTCTTTGTCAGGGGAATTTGAATCCCTATTAGGGAAAAATTTGTAACCCTTAACTATCATTTTCCAAGGTTTGGAGAATTTTCACATACAACTGTTCTACTCTATTAGCTGCTACCTCACCACTAGCAGCATAGTGATTTAACCCAGGAGAACCATTTACTTCAATAAGGGTATAATCTACCATTGGGATAGTTAGATCATGGGTGAGTATATCCACCCCGGCTAATCTTAGTCCGATATCCTTGGTAATATTAATTGCTAATTCTTGAAAGTCAGGATGAATACTTTCATAAAAATCAACTGCTTCACCTCCGCTGGATAAATTAGCACTATCTAAAAGATAGACAATATCATTTTTAGGAATCACACTATCCCCATCAAGATTTTGTCTTTGTAATTTTTGGGAAATGCGAAAATCATCAAATTTAATAATGTTTTTTCTACCTTTGCTCATCAATTTTTCCTGCTTTTGTTGTAGCAATTCTAAAACATTAGATTTACCATCACCAATCACAAATAAGGGAATTCTTTGATAAGCAGCAATAATTTCATTATCTAAGACAACAATTCTATAGTCATTACCAGTGTAAAATTTTTCAACAATCAATCCTGATTTGATGGCAAATATTTTATTAGCGACATCATAATATTCTGCTTGATTATGTACCTTAGTTACTAATATGCCTTGACTAAGATTCAGAGGTTTGACAATTACCGGAAATCCTATTTGTTGTGCATAATCAAATCCATCATCAATATTTCTCGGATAGGCTAATTTAGCACATAATTTATCAGTAAAAAATGTCTTTCCCTCTGTAACTCTATATCCAAACTGCTTCAGAAAGAAATTACTATATGCTTTATCTTTTGCTAACTCTGCTGAAGCAAAACCGTTAATATTCAATTTAGCATGAGTAAAAACTGATCTTTTCCCATTTTTAAAAGTAATATGCCCAACTAATCCATATTCTGGTTCAACTAAAACTATAGCCCCTATTTGCAATGCTGCTTTTTGGATAATTGATGTTATTGACATTTTGATTTTGCAAGATTATTTCAAATAATACTGAAAAAGTATGGCAACATTCGTAAATATTTTACAATCCCAAATCTCAAATAATTGAGGATTGGTATAGTTTATACAAGTCTTTTTTGTTTCTGTGTGAGTTTAAATACTGAATAAATCAGTATTTGCTCAGGAGAATCAAATAAAACTCAACATTGTCAAAATATAAGTTGTTGCACCACGTATTGACAATTTTGAAAATATGTAATAACAAGGTGGCATCATCAATAAAAGGCGCTAGTACATCTTTGGCTAAGAGACATACCAACGCCCTTCACTCAAATTCATACGCATAAAATAATCATGCCACAAAATACGGATTACAAAAATACCACTTCAGAAAATCAAGCTATTGCTTACAGAAAAAGGCTGAATGGCTGGGCTGTAGCTCGTGTCGTTACCGAACAGGAAAAAGTAATTGTTTCCCGGTTTCGCAGTCGTTCCGATGCTGAAGGTTATATTCAGCACCTACGTCAGATGATTCCTAATACTGTTTTTGAGCTTTTCTTTGATTGCCAACAGGAAGAAGTTGTCATGTAAATTTGGTAATTGGTAATTGGTAATTGGTGACTGGGAAGAAAAAGAAAATATTCTCCTCTACACCCCTACACCTCTACAACCCTACAACCCTACACCCCTACACCCTTACATTCCCTAAACGCTACATAACAGTCAGCAGCCCATTGTGCTTGAGTAAAGCCTTGGTACTGGGTTCTCGTCCCCGGAAGGTTTTAAAGACATCCATGGGATGCTGACTGCCACCTAGTGCTAACACCGTATCTCGGTAACGTCTGCCAATATCATGGATTGCAACCTCATTTTCTAAGCCCGCTTCTTCAAAAGCAGCAAAAGCATCAGCACTAAGAACTTCAGCCCACTTGTAGCTATAGTATCCGGCTGCATAACCTCCTTCAAAAATATGACCGAAAGCACATAAAAACGCATCCTCCGGTAATGGTGGTAACACAGTCGTCAACTTAGCAATGCGGTGTCGCACATCTGTCACAGTTTCCTGACTATTGGGACAGTAGCGGTAGTGTAATTCCAAATCAACACTACTAAAATCCAGTTGCCGCAACATAGTTGAACCACTCATATAGTTACGTGCGGCCAACAACTTTTGGTAATAATGCTCCGGTAATGATTCCCCTGTTTGATAATGTTTAGCCATACCAAACAATGTCTGGCGGTCATAACACCAGTTTTCCATAAACTGGCTTGGTAATTCCACTGCATCCCATTCAACATTATTGATACCTGCTGCTCCCAGATAATCCACCTTAGTCAGCATATGATGTAAGCCATGGCCAAATTCATGGAACAATGTCTCAACCTCATCAAAAGCCATCAAGCTAGGATTACCATCTACAGGAGGAGTTTGGTTGCAAATCAAATAAGCTACAGGTAGACGGATTGTAGTCACACCATTTTCTGTGACTTTGCGACGGTGAATACAAGCATCCATCCAAGCACCACCGCGTTTTTCTGCGGGACGGCTGTAAGCATCTAAGTAAAAATAAGCAATGGGTTTACCATATTTATCAGCAATTTGGAAATAACGGACATCCTCATGCCAAATAGGGGCTTGGCCATCAGCAGGAGTTACCCTCACACCAAAAAGCCTTTTCACTAGCCCAAATAAGCCATCTAGCACTTGAGGGAGGGGGAAATAGGGACGTAACTCTTCAGATGTAAAGGCAAATTTTTCTTCTCGTTGACGTTCAGCCCAAAAGCCAATATCCCAATGTTGCAGATTTTCGGCTTCTGCTGCTGCTTTACTTTTAGCAAAAGCTTTGAGTTTCTCTAAGTCTTTGACAGCGGCATTATAACTAGCTTGACGCAGTTCTTCTAACAGCTTTTCTACAGAGGGAACATCCTTGGCCATCTTACTAGCTAAACTGAGTTCAGCAAAAGTTTCAAAGCCAATTAATTGAGCTAATTCTTTTCTTAACTCTAAAATACGGGTAATCAAAGGGTTATTATCTAATTCCCCAGAAGATGCCCTGGTAATATAAGCTTTATAGAGTTTTTCCCGTAAATCCCTCCGGGTACTATGGTGCATGAACGGGAAATAGCTGGGAAAATCTAAAGTAATATGCCAAGGTCCATGTTCTGGTGTCGCATTTTCTTCTCCAGCCGCCCGCGCTACTTGGGCTGCAAGACTCAACAAGCTACTTGGTAAGCCATCAATATCATCCGGGGTGGTGAGTATTAAAATAAAGCCTTTAGTGGCATCTAGAACGTGATTAGCAAACCTAGTTGCTAGTTCTGCTAATTCCATTTGGATAGTATTAAACCGTTCTCTATCTTTTCCTTCTAAACCAACACCAGACAATTCTGCATCTCGAATTGCCGCTTTGATAATTCTCTGTTGGGCTGAATCTAAAGTTTCCCAAGTAGAACTATTCCGAATTGCTTTAAAAGCATTATAAATGGGTTTACTTTGACCCAGAATATTCATAAATTGAACTACTTGCGGCTGTACCTTTTCATAAGCAATACGTAGTTCTTGACTATTTTTTACACCCATTAAATGATTCAGTATCCCCCAACTCCAATTTAACCTTTCTGTCAATTTTTCGAGAGGTTCTACTAAACCGCTCCAAGTAGGCTTTATATTTGCCTCTAAGCCAGTTAGCTGCTTTTCCAGTTCTGCTAACAGATAACTAAAAGCTGGTTCGACTTGCTCTGATTTAATATCCGCAAATGCGGGTAAACCAGAGCTTTGAAGTAGGGGATTCTGATAAATAGTAGCAGTTGCACGCATGGTAGTGAATTAATAGCCGATAAATTATTGGGGAACAATGATTTTTCTTTATATAACTAATAATGTAGCGTTGCGACAAAATTTCGCATTGCTAGAATGGCAATCTTACTAAACAGAATACAGAAGTCAGAATTCAGGATTTTTCAATCAATTAGGTAAATTTTTATACATCAATTGATGAAATCTACCTCAATTCCTATGCCAGTTATACAAAAAGTTCCTTCTGATAGCGTAGCGTAGTGTGGCGTAAACCATACTCCTGCAACTTTTAATACTGAATTTATTTTTGATAGCTGAAGCATATCATAACAGAAGCTAAAAGCAGAATTGTAGCAATTATTTTCCCAATAATAACTTTTATTTTGTCGGGTTTTGTGGTGATAATTCACCATAATCAATTTTGAATACTTAACAAAGTTATGAAATTTTTACTTTCTGTGTTGCTGACACCTGCGGTAGTGTTATTAAGTTCCACTCATGTATTAGCAGAAATTAGAACTAAAACGATTGAGTACAAGCAAGGAAATACAGTATTAGAAGGATATCTGGCTTATGATGATGCCATTAAAGTTAAACGTCCTGGTGTATTAGTAGTTCATGAATCAATACTGTAGCCAAATTACGAGGGTTCAACGGCTGTAGGAGCATTGTGAACACGACCAAGAGAGGTAAGCTTGGCAAAAATCTGGGCTAATAAAATAGGCTCTGGTTGTTCCGGAAGCATTTTTAACATTTCACGAA